>NCRC01000011.1 GCA_002894685.1 Salinivenus lutea | reverse complement strand
CCCTCGCCCCCCACCTCGACGACCCGTCCGTTCGCGCCCTCCTCGCCCGCCTCGTGAACGACGGGCTTCTGGAGCTCGCCGCGGCGTAACCTCCCTCGTTTCTCCCTCCGTCCGATGCACCCGCAGCTCGAATCGTATCGTCGTGGCTTTCGCAACTGCAAAGACGAGGCGACCGCCCTCGTGAACGACCATCCCGCGGAGGACCTGACGGCCGCCCCGGACGCGGAGTCGTGGTCGGTCGTGCAGCTATTCGACCACATGAATACGGCCGGCTGGCTGCTCCTGCACTCCATTGAGGACGCCATTCAGAAGGGCCGGCAGGACGGCCCCTACGGCGACCCTCCCTTCGAGTATGGCTTCGTGAGCCGGTGGTTTGTGCGCTCCATGCAGCCGTCCTCGGGCTGGACCTTTACCGCCCCCTCGGTCTTCGAGCCCGGCCCGTCCCACACGCTCCGGCCCAAGGAAGTGATCGAGGAATTCCGCGGCCTGCAGGATCAGTTCGCCGACTGCGTCGCGGCCGCGGAGGGGCTCGATCTTCGCCGCATCCGCGTTCCCTCTCCCGCCGTGCCCCTCCTGCGCATCAGCATGGGGGCCTGGTTCGAGTCCACGCTCGCCCACGAGGAACGGCACCTGCAGCATGCTCGTGAAGTGCTGGCGCGATCGTCGCCCGTCTCGTAACCCCCAGACGGCGTTCGGGCACAGGAGTCCCCCCACTGTCTTTCCCTCTCCTCCCTCCTTGTTTATGTCCACCATTTGCGTTTACTGCTCGTCGAGCAACGCCATCGACGACGCATATCCGCCCGTCGCCGAGGCCCTGGGGCGCCAGCTGGCGGCCCGCGGCCACGCCCTCGTGTACGGCGGCGGCGCGGTTGGCCTCATGGGCGTGCTGGCCCGGGCCGCCCACGAGGCCGGGGGGCACGTGACTGGCGTCATTCCGTCCAAGCTTCAAGACCGAGAAGGAATCGCCTACGACGCCGACGAACTCATTGTCACCGAGACAATGCGCGAACGAAAGCGCATCATGTTCTCGAAATCGAACGCCTTCATTGTGCTCCCCGGCGGCTTTGGCACGCTGGAGGAGTTCATGGAGGTGCTCACGCTGAAGCAGCTCGGCTACCACGACCACCCGATCGCCCTCCTCAACGCCGACGGCTTTTTCGACACGCTGACCTCCTTTTTCGAGGAGCTGCGCGAGGGCCGCTTCACCCGCGAGGCGCTCTCGGAGCTCGTGCACGTGGTGCCGACGGCCGAGGCCGCCCTCGACCGCATCGGCGCCGTCGCCCCGACCGATGGCACCCCGTCCTAGCCCTATGGCCGACCCGCCCACCCATCACACCGTCGAGGTCCCGCGCACGGCCCGGTGCGTAACGATCGGCGCCCTGGCGGCCCCCGTCTGGTGGGTCGTGCTGCACGGCTACGGCCAGCGGGCCGCCGACAGTGCCGAGGCGGCTCGTCCCCTGGCGGCCCCGGATCGCTGCGTGGTGGCGCCGGAGGGGCTCTCGCGCTTCTACGTCGACGGCCTCGACACGCACGAGCGGGTCGGCGCGTCCTGGATGACGCGGGAGATGCGGGAGGCCGAGATCCAGGATTACGTTCGCTACCTGGACGCCGCCGTGCAGCGCCTCGCCCCACCCGATGCGTCTCCCACCCTTCGCCTCCTTGGCTTCTCGCAGGGCGCGGCCACCGCGAGCCGGTGGGCCCTGCTCGGCGATGCGCCCATCGACCGGCTCGTCCTGTGGGGCGGCGCGCCCGCCCACGACCTCGACCTCTCGGCGCACGCGGCGTCCCTCCGGGCCCTCGACCTGACGCTCGTGGTGGGCACCGACGACCCGTACGTCCCCCCCGATCGGCGGCGCGCCGTGGAGGCGCAGCTGGCCCGCCACGACATTCCCGTCACCGTCCACACGTTCGACGGCGGCCACCGCCTGGACGCCCCGACGCTCCACACCCTTGTCGACGCCGAGGGGGACGCCCGCTAGTCCGACACGTCCGACGCGGACGGCTGGGGAGAGCGCGGCCGGGGGGCGTCCGTGTCGAGCCGCTCCCACACCCGTTGGGCGAACGTCCGGAACGGGGACTTCTGGTGCAACCACCCAAAGTGAAGGGCGTAGGGCGTGACGGTCATGTACTCCCCCATCCGGGGCATCCACTCGGCCAGCCGGAAGAGCGAGTTGCGGAGGGCGTCGTACGGAATGCCCCGCAGGCTGTACGTGAACGGGGAGGTGTAGAACCGGTAGTCGACGTCCCGAAACTCCGGGTCGTGGTCGACCAGGCCGCTAATGTAGTCGAGCTGCGGGCTGTTTTTTCCCTGGAGCCAGGGAAAGACGTGGAGGCCGCAGTCGCTCATCGCCATCGCCAGGCTCCACTCACACGTCTCCTCGCTCCGCCCCTCGTTGAGCCGGCTCCGGAAATGGGTCTCGTCCGCCCGCCGAAGAAAGTGTGCGGCCCGCGCGCACACCTCACGGGTGCACGCCTCGTCTTGCGCGTAGATCATCCCCGCCTGCACGCGCGGCAGGGCCGTGAGCCCAAACTGGCGGAGCGTACGCCGTCGTCGTCCCAGGAGCATGTCCACGAGGACCCCGAGCCCCTTGGGCCCCCCGAAGAAATGATCGGCATTTTGGAGCCCCGTCGCGGTAAATGAAAACGCGGACAGTTGCTGCCACAATGGATCCGGGTCGCGACACCAGATGATGTCCGCGTCGACAAACAGCGAGCGATCGAAGGCCTTGAACTCGTCGAGATGGTGCTTGAACCCGACGATGGACTGATGCTCTGGGGGCAGGAGATCGAGGACCTCAAACTCCCCCGCCAGGCCCTGACGCCGGAGCAACGCCCGGTGGGCCTCCGAGCAAAAGAGCGCAACCGGCCGCTCGTCGTCGTACCGCCGCAGCGTACGGACCGACGCGACCGCATGCTGCACGTACCGCTCTGGGCCGTAGCTGTGAAGGACATAGCCTTCCGTCGAGGACGCCATGGACGGGGACAAAAACCGGTGGTTGAAAAAAGAGACACCCGGTCAACGAACATCCTTCGCCGTATGATTCCGGGCCTCCGAGCAGCCCCGCTGCGACTCACCTCCGGTCCTTCCCGGGTCCCCCTGGGAGGTCAGTTGCGGGACGAGGAGCGCCGGGGCGCCTGCAACCGAATGTCGTCAATGTCGACCCGCGCCCAGTCTTCCGTTGTGTCCGAATCGCTCCAGATTGTGATGGAGACTGGCCGATCGGGCGGCTCGCTGCCAAAAACCTGGCGGTAATCGTTGTAGACGTTCTGGCGCTTAGTCTTCCACTCGCCGAGCCGGGGCTCTTTCGCCGAGTCTACCACAATCACTTTGAGCGGCCCGAACGACACCACCGACCCCACGGACAACGACGAGCTGTACGTGTACTTGATGCTCTTGGGTCGGCCCAGCCAGTCCTCCCCAAAGGTCACGTAGATGGCCCCTCCCGTGTCATTCTTGCCCCGCTCGCTGGCGCCCTCCGGAAGGTGCAGGGCCCGCCACCGCCATGACAAGAACGGGTGCTTATTGAGATTCCAGTCAAAGTCGGTCCCGTTCCGGAGGGTGTAGCGGAGCGCCTCCCCCCTCGTGGTGAGCCGAACGAATTGGTTCCCGTCCTCCTCTTTCACGACGACCTCCTCCCCCTCATTTCGGGACTCCTCGTACGACAAAACCTCCTTGTCGCCGTCGACGAAGACCCATCGGTCCGGAAACGTCCCGGGCGTGTAGCTCTCGAAGTCGTCCGCAACGATGGTGCGGGGCGACCCAGAACCACTCGTCTGGGCGACCCCCGCGGGGGCGGCGACCAGTCCCCCGACGCTAACGATTAGAAGGAGCCGGAGCCATTGGGCAGAATGGGCGAAGACAGAAGACAAGACCATAGTGCAGATCAAAAGGAAAAAGCGAGTTTGCTTTCCGGTGGGAAGAGCCGCCCGGACCCCTCGGAGAGTAACGAACGTTCGTCTTTCAGAATGCAGCGCACCTCTCTTGGGGGCCGCGACCGGAAAGGCGCCCCCCATCCAACGCCCCGCTCTGCCCCGCAGGAGCGGGGACTCGGGATCGGCGCGCGCCTACCGTGAAGCCGGCGTTGATTCTCGGTCGAGAACCAAGAGGTAGGCCTTTACGTCCCGCCATTTCCCGTAACTCTTTACAGCAGTAATCGTACCGCATACATCCACTTCCTAAAAAACATCAGTTTACGATGAGTAGCACGGGCCCACGGAAAGCGTTACAAATTATCGGAATCGTCCTGGCGGTGTATGCCCTCCTGGTGGCCACCCACAAGGGTGAATTCTGGCCCTTTAGCATCTATCCGATGTTCTCGCAGGCCGGCAACCCCTGGACTCGTGCCGTGGTCCGCGAGGTGCCGCCGGAAACGACGGCCGAGTCGATTGACTGGTCGGCCGTGCCGTTCGAGAACGTGGCTGGGGAGCCGTATCCCCTCGCCCCCAAAAACATCAACCAGAATGATGTCGCAAACTACGTCTCGAAGACCGACGACTGGACCCCCGGTCGCGTCCAGGGCCTTCGGAGTTTGTTTACCAAAAACCGGACACTAACGGCGCCCCTTCTTGTCTACCGTGTGCGCGGCGTGTTGGCCGACGACACCGTATCGGTCAGCGCAACGCCGGTGATGTTGTTTGCCCCAGACACAACGCACCTCAACCCGTCCCCCGCGGCCCGAACCCCCGGCTCGACCGTGGCCGAGTCGTCTGCGGCCAAGTAGCCCGGCCCGCCCCTCCGCACGCTCCGCATGCCATCTCCAGCCCCCTCCGATGTCTGCTTCTTCCTCCCGTTCGTTTCCGCTCTCCTTGGCCCCCGAACTCTTCGGCGACGACGCCCCCGAGACCCGAGGAGACCGGGTGTACTTCCGACTCCTTGAGCTGTTCATTCTCGTCTACGCCGCCTGGTTCTGCTGGGACTGGGGCTTCTATATTCAGCAAAACATCTCCTCGGTCCTGCTGCCCCTTGGCCTGGCAAACTACGTCGACGTCTCGCTTTTCTTCGACCACCAGGTCGCGCTCATCAACGCAGGCCTCGTAACCCTGCTCGGGGCCCTCGGCTTTTTCCGGCTCTGGCGCCCGGCCTACCTCCTCGCCCTCATCAGCTTCCACTTCCAGTACGTCGCGCGCTACTCCCTCGGGGAAATCTCTCACGGCTCCAACCTCATCGGGATGGGGGTTCTCGGCCTTGGCATCGCCCTTCTCGCCTTTCGCTCCGAGTCCATGCGGCGGCGCTTTACGTTCGGTTTCCTGTACTTCTTCATCGGCCTCGGATACACGTCCGCGGCCGTCAGCAAGCTCATCGGAACGGGGCTCTACTGGCCCGACGGGCGCCACCTCCTGATGTGGATCGGCGAGCGGAAGGTCGATACCCTCTCAAAGTTCGGCGCCTTCGATCCGAATGTGCTCCAGGACCTGGTCCTGACCGACTACCGCTTCGGCACAGCTATTCTTCTCTTCGGCCTCTTCGCCGAAGCCGTGAGCTTTCTGATGTGGTGGAAATCGTACCGCTATCCGATCGTCCTGCTGGTGGTGGGCATGCACATCGGCATCTACTTCTCAATGAACATCTTCTTTGCCGCCTCCACCTACTTGCTCATCCTGCTGGGCCTTCCCTGGAACCGCGTGATCGATGCCCTGCTCTCCTCCGACCCCTCGGGGGAGGACCGGGTCGCGTCCCAGAAAGCACCGGCCTAACGGCAGCCCCGCGCCCTCGCCCGGCCGCCGCCAAACCCGCCGGCCGGGGCGTGCGTTTGCCCGGTCTGTTCGACGCCTTCCCCTCAACCGGACGGTTGCATGCGGCTGCTTTTTGTCACACAAGACTTCCCCCCCGAAATTGGAGGCATCCAGACCTACTCGTGGGAGCTCGCCCATCGGCTCTCCACGAAGGCCTCGGCCTTCGAGGTGGTCGCGCCCGCCGTCTCCGACGATGCCTCGGGCCCCGCGTCTCCCTTTCCGGTCCTCCGCGTGGATGGGCGCCCCGACCTGCTCCCCCTCACGGGCCTACGGACCGTGTGCCAGCGGGCCCGCGCGCTCCGGGCCGACTGGGCGTTCCATGCGCAGTGGCAGACGGTGGGCACCTCGGTGCTGGCCCGCTTCCTCACGGGATGGCCCCGTCGCATCGCGTGCGCCGCCCACGGACGCGAACTGCTGTTCAACCCGGCCGCCTCGATCCCGGGGCTCCGCGGGGCGTACGACACCCTGCGCCGCGGACTCCTCCGCCAGGTGGACACGTTCACGCCGGTAAGCCACTACACGGCCCGCCTCCTCCACGATCAGGGCGTGCCTCCGGAGCAAACGCACGTCGTGCCCAATGGCACAAACCCAGACCGATTCTATCCCCGGGAGTCGTCGGCCCTCCGCCAGGAACTGGACCTCTCGGACCGGCCGCTGCTCCTGACCGTGGGCCGGCTCGTTCCCCGAAAGGGCATCGATACCGTGCTGCGGGCCCTCCCCGCCGTCGTCGAGGCTCGTCCGGACGTGGCGTACGTCGTCGCGGGGACGGGGCCCGACCGGCCCCGCCTCGAGCACCTGACCGCCGAGCTCGGCCTCCGAGAGCACGTGTACTTCCGCGGCCGGGTCCCACACGACGCCCTTCCCGACTACTACAGCGCGGCCGACGTATTTGTGATGCCGGCCCGCGAGGATCCGCCCGACGTGGAGGGGTTCGGGCTCGTGTTTCTGGAGGCCAACGCCTGCGGCACGCCCGTGATCGGGGCGCGGGTGGGGGGCGTGCCCGACGCCATCCAGCACGAGGACACCGGTCTTCTCGTCCCGCCCGACGACCCCGCCGCAACGGCCCAGGCCCTGACGCGCCTCCTCACCTCCCCCGACCTCGCGCAGCGCCTCGGAGAACAGGGCCTGGAACGCGTCCGAACCACGGCCAACTGGGACCACGTTGCCGACCGGCTCTGGTCGGTGCTCACGTCGGCCCCACCCGGGGCCTGACCCTGCCTCAGCGCCCCTGCTCCGCCTCTCCTGCCGGCGGGGCCGAGGCGGCGCTGTCGGCCTCCGACGCCGCCGCGGCCTGCTCACCCTCGAGCACAGCCCCCGGCGCCGTCGCCTCGTCCGTCCCCTCCAGCGTGGGCGCGGGGGTCTCCCGGTCCCAGGCCGACACGACCGCAAAGAGCAGCAGGTTGAGCCCCTTGTCGAGCACGCTGTGCACCCCCAGCACCCCCGCAATGGCCGCCTTCGACACCTCAACGGCCCCCGCAAGCTCAATCCCGGCCGCCAGAAAGATCAGGTCGCGGCTGGGCAGGAACGGAATCCGGGTCGTGATAATCTGCAGCGAGAGGAACGTGAACCAGATCTCCAGGGCCACCTCCGGCATCACCACATTCCACTCGAGCACCTGCAGGGTCATGACCACGAAGAGCCGCACGATGTGGAGCCCAAAGACAGTCGCGAGGGTGCGTCCGGCGAGCCCGAACACGACCGAGCGAAAGTTGACCCCGACCGCGATGATGATCCCCCCCACGAGAATGCCGCCGACCAGGTAGAGAACTTCGTGCTCGATGATCGTGTCCGGCAGGGCCACGTATCCGCTAAACAGAAAGCCCGCCAGCAGACCAAACGCGACGATCGTCGAGGCCACCGACGATAAGATGGCGTTGTCTTTCAGCGAGTGAAGCAGTTCGCGATCGGTCCAGTCCGCCACACGATCCCGCGCCCAGAAATACAGGTAGACGTCGCCCGAGTAGCTGAGCACGTCTTTGTTGTAGACCCGCTTCTTTAGGGCCGGCGGCAGCAACGTCACCGGCGATCGCCCCCAGATGACGCCGAAGATAATCGACTGAAAGATGGGGAGCGTCAGGTAGATGCCCGCGAAGATGACGTAGAACCACGGGGTACGCGGCATCGACGCCCAGATGTCGGCCCACCCGATCTGCGACATGCGGTAGATCAGGTAGCCCACGACGCCCACCGTCAGCGCCTGACGCAGGGTCCACAGAACCCACTGCCCGCGCGTCGAACTGGAAAACCGGTCCCAGTGCACACGCAGACGTGCGAACCGAATCTTGGCCTTTTGGAGGAGCTCCATTGCGGGCGGGGCTGCGATCCATAGACCGGACGGTCGAGCCACCGTCCGCGGAGGCGAGCACAGAGCGGGTTGTCCCTACCGGTGTACGAACGCCCCCGGCGGGCATTTGCAGGTCCCGCGTGAACCTGTCACGAAAACGTCTCCCCCGCGTCGGTGGGGACGCCCCCTCCAGCTAGGCGGCCGGGGAGTCGGCCGAGTGGAGCGCCTCCCGCAAGGCTTCCTGCAGCTTTTCGGCCGTGATCGGCTTGGCGAGAAACGTGTGCGCCCCGGCATTCATGGCCTCCTCGGTGCGCCCGTCGGCCAGGCCACTGACGGCCACAATCGGGACGGCCGGGTACTGGGCGTGAAGGGCCCGGATGAGGGCAAGGCCGTCCATCTCCGGCATCCGAAGATCCGTAATCACCGCGTCGACCGCCCCCTCCCACGCCTCCACCCACTCCAGGGCCTCCGAAGCACTGGCCGCCGTTCCGACCGTGTAGCCCTCAGTTTCGAGGGTCTGCTGGGCGGTTTCCCGGATGAACTCCTCGTCGTCCACCACGAGCACACACTCGCCGCCCCGGGTCTCCATCGGGGCCGCGTCCGTCGGCCGGTCGGGGGCCTCCGAGGCCTCGTCCTCCTCGGCCACCGGAAGGTGCACCCGAAAGACGGTCCCAACGCCCTCCTCGCTCTCCACGTCGATAAACCCGTCGTGGCTCTTCACGATGCTGTAGGCCGTCGACAGGCCGAGGCCCGTGCCCTCGCCCTCTTCCTTCGTCGAGAAGAACGGCTCAAAGATCTTGTCGGCCACCTCGTCGGGCATGCCGGTGCCGGTGTCCTGCACCCGCACCTGCACGTAGTCGCCGGGCTCCGCGTCGATGTTGCGCTCGGCCTCGGCGGGGCTGAAGGTGACGGTGCGGGCCTCGATGGTGAGCGTGCCCCCGTCCGGCATCGCGTCGCGGGCGTTCACGCACAGGTTCATGAGCACCTGCTGGATCTGCGTGGCATCCCCCACCACCTGCCGCAGGTCGTCGGGCACGTGGACCTCGACCGCAACGTCGTCGGGAAACGTCTCGTCGGTGATGTTTTCGACCTCCGCAACGATTGCGCCGACATCAAGGGCCACGCGCTCCCCCTCCACCCCCCGCGCGAAGGCGAGCACCTGCTCCACCATGTCGGCCCCGCGGGCAGCGCTCTGCTGGATCATCGAGAGGGTGCGCTCGGTCTTCTCGTCGCTGGTGTCGAGGCGGCGGCGCAGCACCTTGACGCCGAGGGTGATGGGCATAAGCAGGTTGCCCAGGTCGTGCGCGATGCCCCCCACCAGCCGCCCAATGCTCTCCATCCGCTGGGAGCGGAGGAACTGCGACTCCAGTCGCTTGCGCTCGGTAATGTCCGTGTTGATGACAAGTCCCTGCTTCGCCCCGCCCGCGGTGTCGCGCACCAGCGTCCACCGGCTCTCCACGACGCGCTCCTCGTCGTCGGCGGTGCGCATGCGGAGCTCGCCGACCCACTCGCCCTCTTCCATCATCGTCTCGTGGCACTGCTGGAGCTTGTCCTCCTGGTCGGGGTCGTAGAGGCAGGCGTGGGTCCGCTCCCCAAGGATCTCGTCCTCCGACCAGCCGGTCAGTCGCTCGGCCCCCTTGTTCCAGTAGACGATCTCGCCGTCGAGGTCGTAGGCAAGGATGGCGTCGCGGGCCTCGTCGAGCAACTGGGCCTGCTCCCGGATGCGCTGTTCGGCGTGCTTGCGCTCGACGGCGTACCGGATGGAGCGCTCCAGGAGGGGCGCGTCGATCTCGTCCTTCGAGAGGTAATCGGCCGCGCCGGCGGCCATGGCGCTCAGGTCGACCTCCAGGTCGCCCTGCCCGGTGAGCAGGATGATGGGGGCGTCCACCCCGCCGCGCGCGTTCACCTCTTCGAGCAGGTCGAGGCCGCTGCCGCTCCCCAGTCGGTAGTCGACGAGACACGCGTCGTAGGCGTCGGTGAGGATGGCGTCCCGCCCCTCCTCGTAGGTCGTCACCCAGTCCAGATCGCACTCGATGGTCTGGGCCTTGTCGAGCAGGGCCCGCGTGATGACGTAGTCGTCCTCGTCATCCTCGACCAGCAGAACGTCAAGAGGAGTCGTCGCAGCCGTCATTCGTTTGTGTCGCGCTCGGGAGGTAGCTTGACGAGGTCGAACCAGAACTCCCCCAGGGCCTGCACGGCATCGGCGAGCCCGTCAAACGTCACCGGTTTTGTCACGAAGGCGTTCACGCCCAGGTCGTAGCTCTGCCGAATGTCCTGATCGGCCTCGGAGGTGGTGAGCACGACGACGGGAATGCGTCGCAGTTCCGGGTCCGACTTGATTTCGCGGAGGGCCTCGCGGCCGTCCATGCGGGGCATGTTGAGGTCGAGCAGGATGAGGCCGGGGCGTGGCGCGTCCGCCGGGTTGCTGTACTCGCCCTCGCGGCGGAGGTACCGCATGAGCTCTTCCCCGTTTTCAACCGCCGTAAACTCGCTGGCGATCCGGCTTTTGGCCAGGGCGCGGCGCGTGAGGAGACGATCGTCCGGATCGTCTTCCGCCAGTAAAATGTGGATGCTCCCATCACCGCTCATGCGGGGTCGGATCACTCGTCTGGGGCCGATTCGGAAGAGGAATCGCGTGCGGGGGCCTCACGAGCAACGGGCAGCAGGACGGTAAAGGTCGTGCCTTCTCCCGGCGTGCTTTCCGCCGAAATATCGCCGCCGTGACGCTCCACGATGCGACGACAGATCGCCAGGCCCATGCCCGTCCCCTCGTACTCCCCGCGTCCGTGAAGACGCTTGAAGGGAGTAAAGATACGGTCCGCGTGACTTTCTTCAAAGCCGATGCCGTTGTCGGTCACGGTGAGCCGGCACATCTCGCTACAGGCGGCGTCGAGGCGCCCGTCCTGCTTCAGGTCGTCGGGGGCGGGTTCCACGGTGGCCTCAATTCGCACGTGGGGCGGCACCTCCGGCCGATGGAATTTGAGGCCGTTGCCGATCAGGTTCTGCAGAATCTGACGCACCTGGGTGGGATCGGCCTCGATGGTGGGCAAGTCGCCGATCTCGACCGTCCCGTTCACGTCTTCGATCTGGAGGTCGAGGTCGTTGCGCACGTTCTCGGCAATCGTGGCCAGGTCCACCGACTCGAAGGGCTGGGCGCGCGTCGTGATGCGGGAGTAGACGAGCAGGTCGTTGATCAACTGCGACATGCGCTCGGCCGCGTCCTGCATGCGTTCCAGGTAGTGCTGGCCGGTTTCGTCCACCGCGTCGCCGTAGTCCTCAAGCACCAGGTTCGAGAACGCGCGGATCTTGCGAAGCGGCTCCTGCAGGTCGTGCGACGCGATGTACGCAAAGTCGCGCAGGGCCCGGTTGCGGCGCTCCAGCTTGGCGTTGGCCGCGGCCATGGCCCGTGCGGCCTCTTTCCGGTCGCTGATGTCGCGGAGGGTGAGGGCCACCCCATCCTCAACCCGCACGATCATGACCTGGAACCACGCGTCGATCGCGTCGGTGGCGTACCGCACCTCGGCCTCGAACGGCTCGCCCGTCTCCACAACGGTCCGGCACGCGGCCAGCAGATCCGTCTCCTCCGTCTCGGGCAGCATCTCGCGCAGTCGACACCCCACGAGGTCGTCACAGGCCTCCTTCAGCAGCTTTTCGGCCTGCGGATTGGCCAGGAGGCACTCGAAGTCCTCGACCTCGTCCGCCTCGTCGCGCACCGTCGTGAACACGATGATGCCGTCGAGCGAGCTGCTCAGCACGCTCGACAGCAGGTCGCGGGAGGTCTGCAGGGCTTCTTCCTTGAGCTGCTTGTCGGTGATGTCCTCGAAGCAGGCGAGGACGGCGTAGGGCTCGTCGCGATCCTCCTGAAACAGCGGCTGGGCGTTGACGTGGATCCAGCGGGGCGGGGCATCGGGCGGGTACACGCCCATCACCGCCCCCTCTACGGCCTCCCGCTCGATGAAGGCCCGCCAGAAGGGAAACTCGACGTTGGGCAGGGGCGTGCCGTCCTTGCGGAGCCCGTTCCAGCGCTCGTCGTCGAACCGCGTGCCCACAATCTCGTCGACCGGGCGTCCCAGGATTTCCTGCGCCGCCGTGTTGCAGTCGCGGAGGATGCCATTGTTGTCCATGAGCAGCACGCCCTCGCTGACGGTGTCCACGAGGGTGTCGAAGCGCTGCTCCACCTGTCGGCGAATCGCCTCGGCCCGATGGTGGTCGGTCTGGTCGGTAAACGAGAGCAGAAGCCCTCGGGCCGACCCGTCCTCGGCCCGCCAGGGCCGCACCGCCCAGTCGACCCAGTAGGTGGTTCCAGTGGGCTGGGTGAGGGGCTGCACGTCTCCCCGAATGGGCGCCTGTTCCTGCAGGGCGGACGTGAGCCGTTCCCGCCACGTGTCGTCGGGGTCTTCGAAGAGGTCGAAGAACGAGAGGGACCCGTCCAGGGCCTCCGCAACCGCCGGGCCCTCGTCGTCTGCCTGCACTCCGTCGCCCAGCGGGATGGGGCCCCGGTCGGTTCCGTCGGGCAGGAAGCGGCGCGCCCACGGCTCACTGCACGCCACCACGTCGCCCTCCGCGTCGAGCATGGCGAGGAGCGACGGCATGGCCGATACGAACCGCGCCACGGTGGCCGGGGTGTCGACGAGCGTGGCGGGAACGCCACTGGACGGTTGTACGAACGGGTCGCTCATATCAGCAACGGCTGCACCCAACAAGAACGTGCGCCCCGTCGCCTGCCTCGTGCAGAGACCGTGCACACGGGATGGGTGCCCTCTACGGCGACGGCCCCCATAGGTTTGCCTGCGAAAAGACCGCGGGCGCGGCTTACGTCCCGAGGGCCTCGCGGTCGGCCTCGACGTGGCGCCGGATGGCCGGCACGGTGTCGCCCCCGTAGCGGCGCAGGAACTCGTTCGCTATGGTGTAGGCCACCGTCGCCTCGGCCACGGTCGACGCGGCGGGCACGCTCGTGATGTCGCTCCGCTCGTACCGGGTGGGCTGGGGCTCGCCGGTGGCCGTGTCGACGGAGTCGAGCGGCTTGATGAGGGTGGGAATGGGCTTCATGTATCCGCGAACCACGAGGGGCATGCCCGTGGAGGTGCCGCCCTCGGTGCCGCCGGCGTGGTTGGTGCGCCGGGGATAGGCATGCGCACCGTCCGCCTTCGGCTCAATGGGGTCGTGCACCTGCGAGCCGCGGCGGCGTGCATTGAAAAAGCCGTCGCCGACCTCGGCGGCCTTCTGGGCCTGGATGGAACAGATGGCCTGCACGAGCTGCCCGTCGAGGCGCCGGTCCCAGTGGACGTACGACCCGAGGCCCGGCGGCACGCCCGTGACCACCACCTCGTAGACGCCCCCGAGCGAGTCGCGCTCCTCCTTGGTCTCGTCAATGTGCTCCACGCAACGCTCGGTCATCTCGTCGTCGAGCATGCGCGTGGCGCTCTCGTCGGCCGCCTCGTAGAGGGCCGAGGCGCCCCCGTCTTCAATGAGGGCATTGCGACGGTCCGCCCACTCCTCCGGCTCGTCGAACCCTACGTCGCCGATGCTCACGACGTGGCTCCCCACCTCAATGCCGAACTCGTTGAGCAGGCGCCGCGCGACGGAGCAGCAGGCCACCCGCATGGCCGTCTCGCGGGCGCTGGACCGGTCGATGACGGGCCGCATGTCGTCGAACTCGTACTTCTGCATCCCCGCCAGGTCGGCGTGGCCCGGGCGCGGCATCGTCACCCGCTCCAGGTCCTCCGGGGGCTTCCCCTCCACGGCCATCTTTTCCGGCCAGCCGGCCTTGTCCTTCTCGTAGGCCCCGTTGTCAATCCGAAACGAGATGGGACTGCCCAGGGTCTCTTCGAACCGGATGCCCGAGTAGATGTGCACCTTGTCGTTCTCGATCTTCGACCGCCCCCCGCGCCCGTAGCCGAGCCAGCGCCGGGCCAGGTGCTGATTGATGTCGTCGGGGGCGAGGGGAAGCTTCGCCGGCACGCCTTCGATGATGCCGATGAGGGCCTCGGCGTGCGATTCGCCGGCGGTGAGGTAACGCAGCATGCGGAAACGAGTCGGGTTTGGATAAAAAAATGAAAAGCAAAGTCAGCCGTCGCCGTTACGATCCCGGCGACGGGTCAATTTCGTAAAAGGCCTGAGTGCCATCGGGACGGAGAACCTGGGCGAGCACCACTTCTCCCTCGGCCGCCTCCAGGTACGACCGCACGTCTTCGGGGCCGGTGATGCGGGTGTCGTCGAGCGCCGTGAGGACGACGTTGCGCGGAAGGCCCGCCTGCGCCGCCGCCCCGCCCTGCTCCACATAGGCCACGACCGCCCCCGCCTCTACGCCAAACTGATCCGCCTCCGCGTCGCCCACGGGCCGGAGCCCCACGCCCCACGCGTCAATCGACTCGACGTCCGACGCCCCCGGCGCGTCATTCCCGTCGGGCCGCTCCGCCTCGGGATCGGGCGGTCCGTCCGACTGCAGGTCGCTGAGCCAGTTCTGATACTCGGGCGTGTTCTCCCCCATCAGCCGCACGTCGAACGTACGAGACTGCTCGTTGCGCCATACCCGCACGCTCACCACGTCGCCGGGACGCTGAAGGGCCACGATGCTCTGCAGGTCGCCGGTCCCCTCCACCGACTGGCCCTGCACCGACAGGATCACGTCGCCGGCCCGCACGCCGCTCTCCGCCGCCGCGCCGCGTGCCCGCACGTCGTCGACGTACACCCCGCGGATCTCATCGAGCCCTACGTCTTCGGCCATCTCGGCGTTCACGTCGCGGATGCCCACGCCCAGGTACCCCCGCCGCACCTCGCCGTAGGCAATCAGGTCGGTCGTCACGCGCTCCACAAGGGCCGACGGAATGGCGAAGCCGTACCCCTCGTACGCTCCCGTGCCGCTGGCAATGGCGGTGTTAATGCCTACGAGCTCGCCCTGCAGGTTGACGAGCGCCCCGCCCGAGTTGCCCGGATTGATGGCGGCGTCGGTCTGAATGAAGTTCTCAATGCGGAACTGATCCTCAATGATGCCGATCTGGCGCCCCAGGGCACTAACGATCCCCGCCGTTACGGTGGACGTGAGCCGGAACGGGTTGCCGACGGCCACCACCCAGTCGCCCACCTCTACCTGCTCGGACGCCCCGAGGGGCAGCGCCGAAAATTCTGAGTCCCCGTCAATCTGCACGACTGCCAGGTCGGTCGACGGGTCCGTCCCCACCACCTCGCCCTCGAACTGCCGTTTGTCGGCCAGCGTCACCTGAACGGCCCGGGCCTCCTGCACGACGTGGTTGTTCGTCACGATGTACCCGTCCGGGCTGATCATCACGCCGCTGCCCAGATTCTGTGACGGGCCGCCAAAGGGCCCGCGGTCGGACGCCTCGTCGTTCCCCGTCTCCACCCGCAGCGATACGACGGCATTGGTGACATCCTCGGCCGCGCGGCGAAACAGCTGATTTAGTGCGGCGGGCGCCGGCACAGTGTCTCCGGGGCCCGAGTCCACACTCGGAGTCCTCTGCGAGGCGGGAATGTTCTGTTGTTCTCCGTGCGTCACCACCCGAACCACCGACGGGCGCGACTCCTCCTCCATCGCCAGCATGAGCAGCACGCCGGCCAGCAGCCCCGCAACCACGAGCCCAATCCCAGCGAGGAGACGAACGGGCCGGGATGAACGCGACATAGGAACCGAGCCAGAAACTGCGGAGGCAGAACACATCCACCACCCCGAACCCCCTGAATTGTTTCGGGCATTCGTACACATGACGATCCTGTCACACCACACCGCCCCCGCCCGCAGGGCCCGCCGGCGAGCCGAGAAACCATCGGCCGGTGGGCGCATCAGAATGGGGGTCTCCCGTCCGTCCAATTGCCGGTTCCTGATGTATTTGCTCCGACTCTCTGGCCTCCTCCTTCTCCTCTGCCTCCTCACAGGTGGGCCCCGACGCAGGCCTGGGCCCAGCTCGAGATGCCCCCGCGCACGATGGAGGCGGTCGTGGAGCGGGCCGAGGCCCAGGACACCCCCATTCTGCTGGAGATCTACGCCCCCTGGTGCCCCTACTGCCAGCGCATGCAGGAGACCGTCTACGCCGACTCGACGGTGCGAGCGTACCTCGACCGCCACTTCACCTACGCCCGACTCAACAGCGACACCACCGCGGGCACGCACCGGTTCGCCAACCGCACCCTGTCCTCCAAGCAACTGGCCTCGGCGCTCGGCGCCCGCGGCGTCCCCACCACCGTCTTCCTGAAACCGGACGGCCGCCCCATCGCCCGCCAGCCCGGGCTGATTAAGCGCCCGCAGTTCCTGCAGATGATTCGGTACGTGGGCTCAGGGGCGTATCGGGAGCAGAGCTTCTCCACCTTCCGGGATCGTTCTTCGGACTAACCCCCCTCCACATGCGCGTCAGCTACTCCGACGGGTACTACGTGCCGCTCCCGGACGGCCACCCGTTTCCGATGGCGAAATTTCCGGCCCTGAATCGACGGCTGCAGGCGGAAGGCCTCCTCGCCCCCGCCGACGTGGTGACGCCCCGCCAGGCCGACTGGACCGATCTCCGCCGCGTCCATACGGACGACTACCTGTCGGCCCTGGCCCACGGCACCCTGTCCGACCGGGCCGAGCGCCGGATGGGGCTCCCCTGGTCGAAGCGGCTCGTCTACCGCTCCCGGCTGGCCGTGCAGGGCACCATCAACGCCGCCTTCATGGCCCTCACCGACGGCCTGTCCGCCAACCTCGCGGGCGGGACGCACCACGCGTTCCCCGATCACGGCGAGGGCTTCTGCGTGCTCAACGACGTGGCGGTCGCCATCCGGGTGCTCCAAACCGCCTGCTGGGTGCGGCGCGTCCTCATCGTCGACCTGGACGTGCACCAGGGCAATGCCAACGCCGCCGTGTTCGCGGACGACGACGCCGTGTTCACGTTCTCGATGCACGGGGCCAAAAACTATCCGTTCGAGAAGCCCCCCTCCTCGCTCGACGTCCCCCTCGACGACGACACGACCGATGCGTCCTACCTGAAGGCGCTCCGCACCTACCTTCCGAAGACCCTCGACGCCGTGCAGCCCGACCTCGTGTTTTACCTGGGCGGCATCGACGTGGCCGCCGACGATCGGTTTGGGCGCATGGCCCTCACCCGCGATGGCCTCCATGCCCGCGACCGGTACGTGCTGGAGCAACTCCGGACGCGGGGCCTGCCCGTCGCGCTGCTGCTCTCCGGCGGCTACGCCGAAACCCCCGACCGGACCGCCGACCTGCACGCCATCACGCACCGCGAGGCCGCCCGGGTCTACGGGGCCGCCTCGTCCCCCGCCGCCTGACCCGAGGCCGCTAGTCGCCCGATTCGCGGGACGACCCCTCCGCGCCCGTCGACGGGTCGGTGTCCCCATCGGTGTCCGGGTGCTCGTCCGTTCGGGACTGCCCATTGGCCCCCGGGGCCGCGTCCTCCGCATCCTCAGCACGGGGGAGCCGGACGGTGAATGTGCTGCCCTCTCCCTTCGTGCTCTCGACCGAGATGGTCCCGTCCATCAAGTCCACGAGGCGCTGCGAGATCGCCAGGCCGAGGCCACTCCCCTCGTAGGTCCGCGACATGCCCCGCGACTCCTGCTTAAAGTCGTCGAAAATCTGGGGCAGAAACTCCTCGTCGATGCCGATGCCCGTATCGGTCACCGCCACCTCGATCTGCTCGTCGTGCACCCGGACGACGGCCGACACGGCCCCCTCCTCCGTAAATTTGACGGCATTCTCCAGGAGGTTGCGGAGCACCTGGTTCAGGTATCGCTCGTCGATGACGGCGTGGGCGGGAATGTCCGGCGTCTCGGCGTACGCCTCGATGCCCTTGTCGTCCGCTCGCGGGCGCACCTCGTCTACGGCTTCTTTGACCGGGCGGCGGACGTCCACTGGCTTGAGGGCGAGGTCAGCGTCCCCGGAACGGAGCGTGGCAAGGTCGAGGAGGGCGTTGAGGGTGTCGAGCAGGCGACGACTGTTGTTCTCCACAATGTCGAGGTGCTGCCGCTGATCGTCGTCGGCCTGCTCGCGGAGCACGTCGGCGAAGCCGAGGATGTTGGTGAGGGGCGTGCGGAGCTCGTGGGAGATGTTGGTGAGGAACTCCTCCTTCAGCCGATTGGCCTCCCGGAGCTGGTCGTTCGCCTCCTTCAGCCGCTCGTTGACCACCCGCTCGCGGCGGAGCTGATCGGCCCGCTTGCGGGCCTGTTTCTTCGCCTGTCGGAGGCGGTAGAGGCGGTAGCCCACAAACCCCACGATCCCCACGATGCCCAAGTACACGAGGTACGCCCAGAGGGTGCGAAACCACGGCGGCTGTACTGTGAGCGTGAGTTGAGTCGGACGGCTGACAATGCCCGCACTTGTTTTCGCCCGCGCCTGGAACTCATACGTGCCCTCCCAGAGGTTCGTAAAGGTCACGTTTGGGGACTCGGACCAGTCGGACCATTCGCCCTGCCGCCCCTCCAGTCGAAACTGATAGCTTGTCTCCCCGGTCGCCTGATAGAAGGGCGCTGCGACTTCGAAATACAGGTTGTTGGCCCTGTACGGAACCGTGAGCGCACTGTCGGCGGTCGGCCGCGGCGCCCCGCCGTACAGGGTTTGGCGGGTGCCCGCCGCCGCAACCCGACGCACAAGGGTCCGATACCCGTCGGTATTGGTCGGGGCCGTCTGTGCCCCGGTGTCGTACCGAAAAAGCCGCGTGCCACTTCCAAGCCAGACAACTCCGTCCTCCTCAACGTGCAAGCGTAAGACCTCAGGTTTCGGGAAATGGAGGGGCTCGATGGATGTCCAGTCGTAGTCTCCCTGTCCTGTGGACACCCCTCGGTACACTCGATCCCCACGGGCCAACCACAGATCTCCATTCGGCCCCCTCTTTAAGAGGTGCACAGTGGAATTTCTGTCCCGCTCCCTTTCTGGCAGGAAATTTTCTCTCCGCTCCAATTGGATTTTTCCTTCTCTCTCTACTGCCCGAAGCACCCCCTGCTGAGTGATAACATGGATTTCCCCCCCGATCTGCACGATGGGCTTGAACCCTTCTGGCAAACTTTCTTCAATACGCAGCTGCTTAGCCCGTTGCACCCGACGTCGATCCTCAGAAAGAGAAAGAAGGAAGACTTCTCCCTGCGTATTGCTGACCCATAGCTCCCCCTTCTCGGACTCTCGAATGGACCGAACCTCGTCGCTAAATCCCTGGATAGACTCGCCACTCCACCCGTCACCTGTGGGTTGAAGACGCATGACGCCATCGCCCCGTCCCGCGTACACGACCCGGCTTTCTTCTGAAGAAGCTAGCGTGAGCGTTTTTCTCTCTACGGCAAGCTCCCATTCGCTTCCGCTACGCTGTTGATAAATGCCTTCCTGAGTTGCCAACAGGGCATCATTTTCTAGCGAGAGCAGCTCTTTTCCAAGTGAGACACCACTTCGACTGTCGAACTTCCAACCGTCTACAGGCACTCCCTCAATGGATCTAGAGCTAAGTGCATAAAGGCCCGATGCAGTAGTAACATGTAAACGCCCTTCATGTCGATCAACGTCTGCAATAAGCCCCCCCAAGCCACTTTGATTCCCATATACCGTCAGAGCATTTCCGACGTTCGCCCGGAAAACTCCGCTGCTATTCAGTGCCATCCAAAGGGTTCCGCCGCTTCCCGTATAGAGATGGTTCACGACTGTGCCGGGGAGCTCATCCCCGCCGAGCACTCGGTCTACCTCTCCCTCTTGATCGACAATTACGACGCCTCCTCCAAGGGTGGCCAGTGCGTACCGACCGTCCGGGAGCGACGTCCCGTGGTATAAATTTTGTTCCTGAAGGTACGGTGTGATAGAGGGGGCAAAGGACTCAAGACTCTCCCCATCATAGAGCAAAAGTCCCCGATTCTGAGTCCCGATGAGAATCTTGCCATCAGGGTAGGGGGTCATCATGTAAATGGGGGTCTCTGCAAACGCCTCCCCTTTTGAGACTCGGCGGAGTGTATCCCCCTTCATTTCGAGAAGCCCCCGCTCGAAGTCACGTACAAAAAATCGTCCCCGAACGGAAAATGACGTGTGGAATCCTCCCTCACTCTTCCAGCTCCGCATGCGCTGACCATCCCAGCGGAAAAGCCACTGCTGCGATTGATAATACACCCCTTCGTTCAGGGCATGTGTGCTCCAAACATCCTCAAAACTGCGTTCTCGTTCGCTCAGTTTGCCCCGAAGCGACACGTACCGACGGGTGTGGGTCGAATCGGTCTTTAGGTAACCAAAGTCCCCGGTTCCTCCTACGTAGACCAGACTGTCGACGGCCAGGGAGCGGACGAAGGCCTCCGTGGTCGTCGAAATCGTTCTCCATTGCTCGCCGTCGTATTCCAGGACGCCATTATTGTTGGCCACATACACGATTCCACGATCGTCCTGCACAACATCCCAGTTCTGCGGATGCTGAAGGTACTCTTCCGACGAGTAGTGTTCACTCGGAAAGGGAGCTCCCTGCTCCCGGTCCACACGTTCCTGTCCCGTAGAGACCATATACGGCAGTACAATTCCGACTACCAAAACAGCTATTATTTTTAGTTTTTGTGAATACACGGAGATATGCTGTTATGGGATAATTTTTTTGAAACAGCTTTCTTTCTCACATGTTTTGAAGGGCGCAATAAATTGATACACAAGGCAAAAAGTAAGCTATGATGGACCATCGCTCTTCCACCATCGCCTCCCTCTTTAGCGTTCTTCTTCTCGCGGGCACGATCGCCATTGGCGGTTGCTCCAGCGGAAACATTGCCGGCCCGCAGCCCGACCAGCCGACCGAGGAGACCATTACGCAGGGTGACGGCGGTGTGACGAACGGTGAAGGCACCTCCGGAGGTGCCGGCCACAACGTGTCCCCGGAAGATTAATCGGCTTCCGCTTTCTTCTCGTGGGCACGGTGGTCACGGCCTAGCGTGAGTGCCGATTCTCACTTGCCCACTCCCGGAGGGATTTCAGTCTTCGGGCGCCTGGAATATACCAGGCAACATCCCTGCCAGTGAACGGAAGCAATATGGTGGGTGAAAAGAGAGTCGTGGAAGAGCTTGTGGCTATGCGCGGCGTCCCCGGACGATGCGGGGGCGCCCCGACAAGTCTTCTTCTACGCGTACATTCTCCAGCCCGCTTTTTCGGAGCAGGCGTGCAACCTTGTGGGCGTAGTCGGCGTGGGCCTCTAGCACAACGGCCGCCCCCGCTCGGCAGAGCACAGCGGCCGCGTCTGCAAGGGCGCGGTAGAAGCGGAGCGGGGCTCCGCGTGTAAAAAGGGCCTGATCTGGGTCGTATTCACGAACCGTATCGGGGAGCGTATCCGCCTCGGCCTCCGGGATGTACGGAGGGTTGGCCACCAGTGCGTGAAGGCCTGTGGGCATGTGATCGAGGAAGCGGTCCTCGAAAAGATCAGCGTCGACGAGGCGAATGTCTAATTCGAGCCGGTCGGCGTTTTTCTTTGCCACCCGCAGCGCCGCCGAGCTTGTGTCGCAGGCGTGAACCACGGCGTCGGGGCGTTCGTGCTTCATCGCCAGGGCAATGCAGCCGCTTCCCGTCCCGACGTCCAGGACGCGAGGCGCCTCGGTGTCCCGCACCATTTGAAGGGCCGTTCCCACGACCTCTTCCGTCTCGGGCCGTGGGATCATGACATCCGGCGACACCTCAATGCGGAGCCCCCGGAACGACGTATATCCGAGGATGTGCTGGAGCGGCTCGCCCTCCACCCGGCGCTGAACCATCGCCACGACGCGGTGCGCCGCCTCTTCCTCCACGGGCGCATCGGGGCGAGTGTGCAGCTGCGCGCGGTCGCACCCAAGCACGTCCTCCAAGAGCCACGTGGCCGTTTGTGCAGGCGCCTGTCGGCCTGCGGCGGCCAGTTGCTGACGGGCCCACTGCAAAAGTGCCCGGCGCGTTGTCCCCCCGTCCCAACGAGACGTCCCCGGGTCGCGGTTTTCGAACACGTGTTCAGTGGCCATGGGTTGAGAGAAACGGGAATCGGCTCGTTGGCTCTACCGCCGGACGCGAAAGGTCTCAAAGTCATCGGCGGGGTCCCCCCACTCGACCGTCACGTCGTCCACGCGCGCCATCCGAGGGCCGCGGTGGATCGCTTCCGCCAGGTCCTCAAGGGCCTCGGCCGGGCCTTCCGCCTCGAGACGAACCGAGCCGTCGTCCTCATTGCGCACCCACCCGGTGACCCCGAGCCGGCGGGCCCGTGTTTGGGTGAAGTTCCGAAACCCGACCCCCTGTACGCGGCCTGTGATGCGGGCAGAGAGGCGTGTGTGCGGGTCCGTGTCCATCGCACGAGTCGGATCGATTCAAGAGTACGGTGCGCGAAGCGAGTCGCTTGAACCGATCTGCTTCAGAACGTTTCCCGTTATACACGACGACCCCGCCTGGACAATCAGGCAGGGTCGTTGTCGTTTGTCTGATGTCTCCTCCACGATTCCGGGAGGATTCCGGGCGCCCGCGTCTACAGGAGGCCCTGGCTGCTCGTCCAGCTCTCAAATCCGTCCACGAGTTGCTCGAAGGACTCGAGGACAAAGAGTTCATCCTGAAGGTTATACACCTCGTAGTCGTCTTTCTCCACGATGTGCTCCGGGTCGAAGGGGTGGAGCGTCACCTCGTCGGAAAGGGCGTGGGTGACCTCTTCGTTCGAGGACACGATGCCGGCCCCAAAGATGCGCTTCTCGCCCTGCTCCCGGAGTAGGCCGAACTCCACGGTAAACCAGTGAAACCGTTCGAGCCGCGGGCGATCCGCCCCCTCCGCATTCAAGGCCGCCTGCCCGAACATCTGATAGAAATCCGCGAAGTCCGGCTGGGTGAGCATCGGCATGTGGCCGAACATGTCGTGGAAGCAGTCCGGAGCGGGCGTGTAGTCAAGCTCGTCGCGGCCGCGGACGTAGTTGGTCGACGGGAATTTCCGCTCCGACAACAGGGTGAAAAAATCCTTTTCGTGGATGAGCCCCGGGACGTTGGCGACCGTCCAGCCGGTCTGGTCGTGGAGGCGGCGGCTCAGGTTTGCGAGACTGGGGATCCGATCCGCTTCAATCTGTAGCGCGTCCTGCCCGTTCATGTAGGCCTTGCACGCCCGGCCGGGGAGCTGGTCCATCTGGCGTTCTACCAGGAGCCGCCACGTCTCGTGCTCCTCGTCCGAGTGGTCAGGGTATTCGATCTCGTCCCCGATGGGGGGCTCCCCATCCAGCTTCCGCGGGATGGTGCGAGGATCGACATCGTCCTGCTCTTCCTGCGCTTTTTCGAAAGCGGAGCGCTCATCCTCCGGGGCAGTATCGACGGGATCGTTGCTCATGGTGTCACCCTCAGTCAGTTCATATGAGTAAGACAAGTTGGGGCCACGGGCACGGCGCGGCGGAACCGCTTCCAAGAAAAGGGGAGCTGGACAGGGTCCGTGACGGCCCTGGGGTGTAGTTGTAAGAACGCGTCCGGCCTTTTGATCCTGTCCCCTACGCATCCCCCGAGGCCCCTTCGAGCCGGACGATCCAGGCCGTTCCGACGTAGCCGACAAACGCTGCGATGCTCATCGTGACGGCGGCCCGGGACAGCCGGGGGCGATCCCCCACCACGCCTTCGGCCATCACCATGAGACCCAGGAAGAGAGTCGCAAAGATACACGCCCCCAGAATCACATGGGCCCAGGTTCGGAAGGCGCGTCCGTTAAACATGGGAGAGGGCCGGACGCGGGCGGGAGACGGCTCCGCCCGCGCCGCTCCTGTGATGTTCTACGCGTGGGCCGGATTGACGTCGGGCTTCCATTTGATGTTGCAGCCCATGGACGGCTTCTGTTCCATCGTCACCTTCCCCTCGTCCAGGAGCTCATCGAGGGCCTGTTGGAGGGCGCCCCCGTGTGCCTCCGCGCCGTCGGGGCGGGTTTCATCGAAGCGGCCCCGGTAGGCCAGCGTGCGGTCCGCGTCAAACACAAAGACGTCCGGGGTGCAGGCGGCGGTGTACGCGCGCGCCACCTCCTGCGTCTCGTCCTGCAAATACGGAAACGGATAGTTCTTTGCCTCGGCACGCGCCGCCATGCTCTCGAACGAATCGTCTGGGTAGCGCTCGGCATCATTCGAGCAGATGCCGATAAACTGGACGCCCTGCTCCTGATATTCCGTCGCGACCTCCACGAGGGCGTCTTCGATGTGCTTCACGTACGGGCAATGATTGCACATGAACACCACGACGAGCGCCTCCGCCTCGTCGTAGTCACTCAGGGAGCGGGTGTCTCCGCCCCGCTCGTCTACGTCGGGATTTGCTGCGGGGAGCGTAAACGGAGGAGCAGACGTTCCGAGCTCCAGCATTGTCGATTCGGTAACGGCCATTGCGGAAAGGGTGCTGTGATTAAAAGAAAATGAGGGGATACAACGCAACGCCAGCCGATTTAGATGCAGAAGAATGGGAACGAAAGTGTTTCCTCCACTCGTTGACTGGAGAGTCCGTCTGTTTCTCTTCTGCGCCACGCCCTTGTGAACCCGCAGGCCCTCCGCCCCCTCGTGCGCGCCCACTTTTCCTGGGACGCCTGGGCACGATGCATCGAGGCCCGGGGCATCACCATCGATCGTCCGGCCCACTCGCCCCACCCCCAATACCCATCCGTCATCTACCCAATGGACTACGGGTTCATTCCCCACACGGTGGGCACCGACGGCGAGCCCGTGGACGTCTTCGTCGGCTCGGGAACGACCGGCCTTGTCGGCCTCCTGCTCACGACCGACCACCGACGCGGAGACCGCGAGGGCAAGCTCCTCTACGACTGCACCCCGGCCGAGGTGTACACGGCCCACGGCTTCATTAACTTCGACCGCTCTCTGCTGGAGGGGGTGCTCGTCCTTCGGCGGCCGATGCCCACGCTCTGGGAGCAACAGGCCACCTAGGTCCTTAATCCGTGAGTCCCAGGTTCGAGTCCTGGTGGGGTCACCGCTACAGTGTGGAGTGTCGGGTTCGGCGTGCTGCGGGTCACTGCGAAAGGAACACCAGCCCCCAATCCAAATTCCACAACTGCAAATTCGATTTGCCCGAGTGGCGGAATTGGTAGACGCCTCTGAGCGCCGTTAAACGGTGATTTCGGGGGCGTCTTTTTATTTTTCTGCCCTTTCCCCTCTTATCATTTCTGAGAGGGGACTGGTCGGATTTGCCTGCTCTGAGAGGTCAGTCCAACCCTCTTTGATGCTCCCTCTTTTCGGCGGCTGAGGGGAAAACGGTTGGTGGTGTGTCGTCTCTTCTGCGCCCCTCATTTTCGGGGAATGGTAGTAAATATCGGGCTAATCGGTAGTAAATCGGCGGTTTTTCGACTTCCACTGGCGAACCGACCTACCCATTTCGTGTAGCCGAGGCGCCCTAAATCTGGCGCTCCTCCTCACGAACGAAAGGGTCGCTATGAGTTCGATATACAAGAAACGGGGCATCTACTACTATCAGGGCAAGGACGAGGACGGGAACCGCATTCAGCAGTCGCTTCGGACACGGGACAAATCTGAGGCGGAAGAGAAGAAAGCGAAGCTGGACGAGCGGTTCAGCACCGATACGCCGTCGACTCTTTCGAAGCTGGTAGATGACTACTTGGAGCACCGCCGTCGACAGGTGGAGCGGGATGAGCTGTCAGACCGAACCGTGAGCACCGACGAGTATGTGCTTCCGATGTTTTTGGACTGGACGCAGAAGGAATACGGAACCGTCTTTTCCGACGAGTTAGGTGAGATTGACCTTTCAGGATTCAAAGAAATGAGGCTTCAGAACGACGGTGTGTCGCCCACAACCGTCGGCACGAACCTTCGTCACATCCAGTCCTTCTTCTCTCGCCTGCGGAAGAAAGGGGAAATCACCGAGGACCTGCTTGCCTCGGTCGACATTCCGCAGCCTCGCCGCCGTGACGTGGTGCCTACCGAACGAGAGTTCGAGGCACTGAGGGAGTGGCTCGATGAGCGGATCGAGAAAGCCGACACGCCAAGCTGGGTTCACCTCCTGATGAAGCTCGCCTGCCATACGGGATGCCGAATCGGTGAGATGGTCCAGATAAAGTGGAAGCGAGGACCGAAAGATGTCGGCACGGGGCACTCCCGGAACTACGTCTATCTCACGCCCGAAGAGCGGACGCTCACAATCAAGTTCAAGCGGAAGTTGCGAGTAATCCCGGTCGGGCACGTATGGGACGTGTTCGAGCGTCTGAGAGAGCGGAAAGAACCGTCAGACACTTATGTTTTTTCCTCCCCACTGACCGACAAGCACTTAACGGTCTCCACGATCTGCCACAAGTGGAAGGAGGAAATAAAGAAGATTGATGAACTCTCTCGTCCATACACCTCCCACTCCATTCGCCACGGGGTCGTGACGCACCTGCTTCGTGAGGGCGTCCCCGTCTATAAGGTTGGGAAGATCGTCGGGCACTCCTCCGAGAAAATCACCGAGAGGTATAGCCACTTCATTCCCGACGACTTGGAGGACGCAATGGATCTACTGGGGTAGAGCGCCTGCCGGCCGTTTGCCGTACGAGTTGTCGTCTTTGTCGCTCTGAGGAGATCGAGAATCCCAAGTGGCATCGGTAACCTCAATCTCTCGGCTTCTTAGAGCGGAAGACGGTCGCTCGTCTCACTCCTCTACTTTATCCCCCAGCCTGTCCATCAAGTCGGAAAGCACCTTTTCGGCGGCGTCAGAGAGGTCGTGCTCGTCGTCGCTCTCTTCCCCCTCCGCATCTGGCGCAGATGGCACGTTCCATACGTCCTCATCTGCGTAGTCGAGGTCTTCGGGCGGGGTATTCTCCTGCGTCTTCTCGGCGGTGGTCTCGTCAGGTTCCCCATCGTATCGCTCGGTGCGTCGGGTGAGATCTTCAGCAAGGTGTTGAATGATTTCACTCTGGGTGGCGGATCTTGCCGCCTGCTCCAGAAGGCGACCGCCGTGCTTTCGGGCGAGATACGAGAGGTCTGCCTTGAGATCGAGAAAGATTTGTCGGTAAGGGTCTTGATTTGAGTTTTCGTTCATAGCGTCTGGTTGCTTTTCGTTCAGGTGTTCTTCCGTGTCCCCGCCCACAGATAAGTATCTACCTTCGTCAGGAAAAGCGGGGAGATGCCCACTTCTGACAGACGCTTCGGGTGGCAGCCGAGAGCCACTCTATCAATCTTCGGGAGCGACTATTGCCTTGACACACTCCCTTCCAGAGCGTCTGTCACGCCTGTATCAGGAGCCAATGCTTGACGATTTCTTCACCTCTCAGTCGCCGCCTTCGTGTCGTGGTCTGATACTTACCAGTGAGGCGGGAAAGGACATTTTCACCGCCGAAGACTGGCAAGCATACCATAGATTTTCCACAACTCACGGTCCCAATCGTGGGCGAGGTTTTCAGCTTGCTCAGTCTTCCTCGTCTGCGATTGGGATTTTCTATTTCACCGAAAGACTGACAGAGAAGAATGATGAGCAAGAACTCGATTCTTTATGACGTAGCCAGAGGATTTTCCGCACAGCTCGCACGACAGATGATTGACGACAGAGCGGTCGAGGAGGTGATGCCTCGCCAGAACTCGTTTCGGGAAGAATACCGCAAGCACCTGAGCCAACTCCTCTTCAACCTGACAAAAGCACAGAGCCTCTCTCGTGCGAGCGGAAAGCGAATCAAAGTCGCCATCCCTCTCACTCAGATTCAGAACGGGAAGGGGCGATACGGGGCGACTCATATGTCTTATTCCCGCATTCGGAAGCTCCTCGACGCCTTCAAGAGAGAAAATCTGATTGTCGAGGAGAAAGGAAAGCCGTTCTGGGAGTGCTCACCCGAGTGGGTATCTGAGCACCTCGACGGCGAGACGGGGAGCCCGAAAGGAAAGGTCACTCGGATTTACCCCGTCGGAAAACTCGAAGAGCGAATCAACGCATACCTCGACGGCAACACCGCAATCGGCGCCGACGTGGACATCATCGTCGAGGAGAGCGCCGTGGTGTTGAAAGAAGATGGGAACTTCATTCGGACGTTCGATTCTCCCAAAGCAAGCCGCTTCCAACGCACCGTCGAGGAGGTGAATGAAGCCGTCGGGGAGCGGCTGAGCGCCGATGGCGTGGGAGTGTCACTCTCTCTTCCTCTCTCCCTCCTCTCATCGTCCTCCCACTCCATTACGGATAGAACATCCCCTAAGCGGCTACAGAGGGCACACGAGGTGGTGACACACGAGCACTGCCCGACCGCTTGGGCGTGGGCACACGAACTGGACGGCGACCGCATCGAATACACCGTTCCCAAGTCGGCGCTCAAATACCAACGGCAGTTCTGTCGAGGGAGTTGGGATTGCGGTGGTCGCTTCTATTCGGACTTCCAAAACGTCCCTTCCGAGTGGCGGCAGCATATGCGCATCGGTGGGGAGCCAGTCGTGGAGCTGGACTACGACAATCTCCACTTCCATATGCTCTACGCCAAGGAGGACAAGACGCTGGACGGGGATGCTTACCGAACCGACTTCGATATGCTGGAAGTACTCCAGCGCCCCGTCAACAAAATCGTAGCGAACGTCCTGATAAACGCTCCGACCTCGCAGGCACTCTACGGGTGTCTCAAAAACTCAGTGGGCTGGCAAGAGGAAATCGGTCTCAACCTCCCAGACGAAATCTTTCAGCCGATTGTCGAGAGCCTCCGAGAACGCCACGAGCCCATCTCCGACCACTTCCATTCCGACGCTGGCATTCGGCTTCAACGGAAGGACAGCGACCTTGCCCACCAAGTGATGACCGAAACGGGCGCCATCGGCATCCACGACGGCTTCGTGATTGAAGCCAGCCGAGAAGTTGAACTGCGGGACTCGATGAAGCGGGCGTTCGCCGAGGAATACGACGGATACGAAGTGGGCGTGAGCCGAGAGTTCGAGCCCTTCACTGGCACCTCTGGAAGCGACAGAGACTTTGCCCCAGACCGACCAGCGTGGGCAGAGAGCGGAGCCGGGGAGAAACGGAGGGCATCCCCAACGGCAATATAAAGCCCGAACAGAGCTGTCGAGAGTGCCCAGAAAGCAATGCGCAATCCCCCTCCCCGCCCCACGTTTCTACTCCTCCGAGCGAAACACGAACACTTTGTATTCGGCGTCGGACTGGTCAACGTCTTCCTGACCGGGCGTCTTTGCCGACTTCACTTCAAACTCTCCTTTGGCGTTGTCGTCGATATATCTCCTCAGTCCTGATACCCGACCGTATCCGTCAACGGTATCCGTAAACACCTCGTCTTCTCCTAAGTCTTTGATGTCATCGAGCATTGGTGCGAACATCGAAACCCCACCTCGCCCACCGCTTCGGAGCTGACTTAGCTCTGTCATCGCTTCGTCTTTGCTAATCTTATCGCCCATTGGTCTTTGCTGGCTGATTCAAAATACCTTGCCTATTGAAGACAAGTGACTCGCCTCTACAGTTCCATAAAAATGTTTAGAAATAATGAATACCACAATTATGACACCAAAAACGAAAACAAAATATATACACGCGCGTGTAAAGCAGTGCAATAACGAGGAAGACGAATCAACACAGACTCAATCACAAACCACTTAGGACAATGGAAGACTATTCAGTAGAGACGGTCTCTGAAAACCTCAACGCACAAGACGAACCTTACGTCGAAACCGAAAACTTCAAAGTGTTGGACGGTGGAACCGTAGGAGAGACAGGTGAGGATGAATACAAAGTGTTTATGTCAATCGCTGCGGAAATGGGAGATGAATACAAAGCGGCGTTTATTCGTGACTTCGACAACGGTGTAATGAGTGGATTTTCAATGGACTTCAGTTGCGATATTCGCAACTTCGGTGTCATCGAGAAAACGAGTGGAAAAGGAATGACCATTCCAGTTCCAGACTTGGTTGGAATGGAAGTGAAAGAACACTTCCGGTTTGCGATGGAGATGTATGAACGCCTTGATACTAAAAGCGCAAAACAGGAAATGATGGAGTATTTCGTTTCCGAAACTCTCGCAGAACTCGAATAACAAACCACTTAGGACAATGGAAATATCACAGGATCACTTCACGTTTGACCTCTCGGTGGAAGAACCTCAAAACTCTTTCTACTTCACCGAAACCAATCGGAGGTATCATTTGATGACGCCCAACGTGTTCTACAAGGAGGTTATTGTTGGGTATCGGTCAATAACGCCAGCCACGCCCGAAGATTGGGTTGCCATCCACGACAGGTTCACTCTCAAAACGGTTGAGAGTTACAGTGGGCTTGACTTCGATTCGCCCGTTGAGGGCGTGTTGCCGAAGTTGGAGAGGGACAATCTCGAAATCAAAGACCTAAACGAGCGAACTTATGAAGTGGACAAAACGGGCGCTCAACTTGCGGCGGCAGTCGTTTACTACGATGCAGTTTCCCGCAAGCTACAAGGTGAAGGCAAGCGAGAAAAAGCGGAATCCTTTCAAAAGGTGCTTGGTCCACTTCACCACGCAGCGATGGCGTATTCAACCGACGTTGCACGGTGCCTCAACTGAACACGAAAAGGCGGCTTGGATTCGATCTCCAAGCCGCCTTTTTCTATACCTGAACCCGACTTATGGAAATCGAGCATACAACCGAAGTAATCCTAAACGACGGAAGCGCCTCTTACGAGACGTTTCGGTGTCACGTTGAACCCCCGCCCCTTCCGGAATCGCTTGACAATCCGGACGAAATCCAAGATTGGTTGGAGCTGGAAACCACGCTTATCCCCAACCGCCACGTTTCGGATGTATTCGATATTGGGGATTGTGTAAGCATTGATCCGGATAAGATAGAGCGGTTTCCGGACCGGACACCAAACCACGAAATCGGCGAAATTTCCGAACTACTTCTCCCCTATTATGAAGATTGACCGCAGGCTTTTCCACGACATTGAAGACGAATTCGTTGCCCCGCCGCAAGGTGGCAACCCGCAGAAGTTTTATCCGGGGCTCTTTGAAAAGAAAGAGGTTGAAGTGATATGCAACCGCTTGAACGAAGATCGGGAAGCGATTGGCGATCCGATTCGAGTTTTTCCCCGACGTGTAGGGAACGGAGTTACGTCCGTCTACGGCGACGGAGAACCGGAGCTGCCCGTTGAAGTGATCTCCGCTGACGGGTTTGAAGAGATCGAATGTTCAAGTGCCATATCAGAGGACTTCGGCAAAAGCGCCTTGTTCGAGCTGTGGAGAGTTGATATGAACGAAAGGGTTGACAACGAACGGCTCTTCCACGCTTGCGCAGAGGGTTTCCAAGATATATTCGACGGCACTTATTACGAGGACACTTTCCAAATGGGGCTTTGATTTTTAGTTGTCGAGTTCGTTGGCGATTTGCTGCAGATCGTCGGTGATAAGGCAGGTTTGAGCGGCAAGACGGCTTTTTCACTTGGAGGAGCTTAAAGATATGACTTCTCCCGTTGACGTACGGTCTACCCCGAATGTCGAAAGTCAGTCCTCAGGAAGCCCCAAGTCCGGAAGGTTATTGACGATATCGACCGTCTTCACGCTCACGGTGGTCACCCGCTTCACGAGGTCCAAGATGTGCCACTTGTCATCGGGGTCGTTGGGGTCGTGGGTGATGTCGTAGCGGTGGTAGGTGCGCACCTTGTACTGGTTGACGAGCCACTCCAGCGCGCTGCGGTTGCCCAGGCGGTAGTCGTGCGCCCGCTCGGGGATGCCCTCCAGCGAGAGGAAGTCGTTGTAGCGGAGCACCGTCTGGGCGTCGTCGACGAATTTCATCTTCTCGACGCGCCACTCGTACTCGGCGGTGTCGTCTTCCACCTCGTTCAGGTCGTAGGGGTCGGCGTCTTCGTAGCCCACGTGAAGGGTGGCCAGTCGCTCGCCGGCGTCCACGAACTGCCGGAAGGCCGCGCGCGACGGGGCGTAGGGGATGCGGGGCAACTGCCGCTTCAGGTTGCCCTGGTAGCGCTCGCGATAGCGCGGGTGGTGCAAAACGGCGTAGACGTAGTGGAAAATGTCCCACTTCGCGATCGACGCATCCCCGTAGTGTGACTGGAATTGCTCCAGCGCCCAGTCGGTAATGTTCTCGCGGCGGTTGCTCCCGTCCTCGTCGTAGACGTAGAAGGGGAAGAACTGGTAAGTGTCCTTGCTTGCGCAGAGGTGAAGATCGGCTGGCTCTGCAGTCATTAGTGCTGAGAATATCGTCCGGTATCCAACGTCGCTAATGCAGAGCGCTCTGTTTTCGGATCGGGCTTCCTCGTCTTCATCAGGATAGAAGGCAGGGAACCGCCCTCTTCTGTTCAGTAGAGTCTCATCGAAGTACAGCTTCTTCTTGGTGAACGGTCGGAAAATTGCCTCTCGGATCTTCTGATCGCTGTACTCGGCCTTGCGACCGTTTTTCGCACTGCGCCGGAGTTCTCGGGTCCACTTGATTCGGTCGTCGTCCGAAAGCAGAAACTCTCGCAGGTTGGCGTCACGGTTGGAGCGATTGGCCCAGCGGTCCACCTCGCTGTTGTAGAGTTCGATCATCGTCTCCATACGCTCAGTGAGAGCGTCCTCGTCGAAATCGTAGGCGTACGCATCTTTTGAGGTCTTTACGCCAACCGTGTATTCCTCGAAAATCGCTCGCAGCTGCTCCCCTTCGACCTCATTGTCCGTTTTTCCAACCGGCACGTACGACTCAAACTCCCGCGTGGTCGGCTCCACGAGCCAGCGGTGTTTATCGTCGGGCTCCAGCTCCTCCCAGTCGATGCCGCGCCAGTCCCCGGACTCGTCCATCACCTCGTACCGCTCCTCCTTCCGCAGAAACTCGCCCATTCTATGATAGAAGAGGCGGCACTCTCCACTCTCGCCGGGCGTCTTGACGAAGAAATTGACGCTCACTCCCACCTGAATGCCGAAGACGTTGTGTGTGGTGCCCGAGAGCTTGGGGTTTTTGCGCACGTTGCCGCCGCAGTCGAGCACATAGATGCGGTCGAAGTCCTCTGTGAGGTGCTTGCGCATCCCGTCGAAAGCGAGGTTGTCGACGAAGCTGTTGTTCGTCACGAACCCGACGATGCCCTCCTCTCCAATCCGGTCGGTGGCCCAGCGGATGGCCTTCACGTAAGGATCGTAGAGCGCATTTTTGAGCGTGGCTGAGGAGTCCTTCGCATAGGTCGAGCGCACGCGGTCGTCTACGTGCTCGTAGGTGCGGTTCTGGTTGTTGTCGTTGGCGTTCACCTGCCAGGCGTTGTACGGCGGGTTGCCGAGCACAACCTTGATGGACTGGTCTTGCTGCCGTTTGACCCGTTCGGTATTCTCCTCCGTAAATAGCTGTGGGCGTTGCCGCTCGTCCTCCGATCCGAACGTGTCCACCAAGCATATTCCTTCAAACGGTGAATACTGACCGACACGGTCGTAGTACTCGTGTTCAATGTTCATCGAAGCGATGTAGTATGGAAGCAGCATTACCTCATTTGCGTGGAGTTCCGGATCGCCCTCTGCTCCATACTTCTTGGGCAGGCTTCTCGTCGGAATCTCCCTCATCGTACGCACGACAAAGTTTCCAGTCCCTACGAATGGATCGAGCACGTGAACGTCCTCATCTCCCAGTCCCACGTCGAACTCTTCTTCAAGGAGCCCCGACACGCTATTGACTATGAAGTCGACGATCGGTTGGGGCGTGTAGACGATACCGTGGGTATCTGCTTTATCCACGGCAAAGCCCTGAAAGAATTGCTCGTAGAGCGTGTGCAGAAACTCCTGCTTCTCGGAGAAGTCCTCCGCCGCCTCAGCGGCTTCCTCAATTGCAATATAGAAGCGGTCGAGTTGCTTCAAGAACTCCTGCCTTGAGAACGACCGACTCGTGAGCGCCTCAATTACCTTTTCGATCTCTCTGGCGATCACGTTCCGCCGAACGAAGTCTGGATTGTTGAACACCGTTCGGAAGATCCGCTCGGTAAGGAGGTGTTGGATGAGCATCTCCTGAACGGCTTCCTCGGCGAGGTTCGGGTTGATCGCCTGCTTGCAAGTTTCGAAGAACTCTTGGAAGGCAGTCCGAAACCGCTGATTCTCCTCAAGCTCGGTTTCGATGATCTCCCGCACCGCCTCACCCAATTCGGGTACTCGACCCTTGAAATCTTCGACGGCGTTCTCCCAGTCGTCGTGAGCGGGCTCACGGTATTGGAAGAATTGACTCAGCAGATCGACGAGCCGCTGAGGATCCTCAATTGAGCCGTCAAAGGTAATCCCCCCATCCTGAACGAGTACGGCTCGGTTTGGGGCTTGGAAGACGGTATTCTTCTTCGGGTAGTCCTTCTCAAGCTTCTTCTTGACCTCCTTCTGCAGGTCGTCATCGGAGTCCTTCGCTTCCCAATAGCCGTGGTATAGGTTGTACTCGTTTTTGAGAGCCCCGTCAACTCGGATGCTCCGCTCCTTCATATAGTGCTCCTGCACGAGCGTCCATCCGAGTTCCTGCCCCACGTCCTCCAGAACGTGCTGAAAGGCAGCCTTGACCGTGCCTTCGTGAGTTTCATCGAGGTTACGGTATTCATTGAGCTTGTCGTAGTACCGCTTCACGCTCTCATCGTCGGGCTGGAGATCGACTGAATCCATAGAATTGAGGAGAGAGATGAAAAGTCGCTCTGGTGCAAGGTCGGAAGAGCTATTTTTTCTTCGGCGGTTGAAACCTACATACGTTCGTTATGACGGTTCAAACTATTGTCGTGGGAAACTGTCCAGTTGATCAAGGGAGGCACCTTTTCTCCCTGTGTGCACACCCGAGCCACACAGAAAACCCCTGAAGTTCTGTTTGAGTGAAGCCCCCATACCCCGAAAAGAAAATCGGTCAATCAACCCTCCCCTTCCTCAATGCCCGGCAAGGAGCAATCAGAGAAGCGGAATGAGACCAGCGGCACCACTCTGACGGTGGAAGAGTGGATTGAGCTGATGAACAAACACGACCGCTTGGACCAGTATGCGAAGGAGCGTCGGGAAGAAACCGACGACGAGTAGCAGAGCACCTTCACTTCACGTCCCTCTCTCGTCGGAAGACAGCGGCTCTGACACGTCCTCTCGGGAGCCGAGCACAACGCCCGTTTTTCGGCGCTGAACGGATGATATAGCCCCGAAATCGGGGTGGGAAGTCGGGTTCTTTACTACCGCAGTTCCGAAAATCGGCATCTCAAGCGGTCTGACGGGGATTTTTGGAGGTGGAGCAACGGATTAGAGTTCCGCTGGGCATTCTTTCGGACGGTGCCTACTTTCGAAACTGATGAATTGATTACTGCTGAAATAACTGATGCCACTCCACAACTCGAAGCTATGAGCATTTCTCTCCTTGTCTCCCTTCTACTGCTCGGAACGCCTGTCCAGCCCGCCCAAGATTCAGTTTCTGCTCAGAGGGTCGATAAGTTGGAAGGTCGCATTACCGAGTTGGAGAAACAGGTGTTGGCGTATCGAGCCAGAGAGGATTATTTCCAGAGCATTCTGGCAAGTCAGAGATGGACTTTCGGAACGGTTGTCGGTCTTTTTGCTGCGCTCATCGGTCTGGTAGGGTTTGGCGTGTTCAAGCGCTATGTAAGCGAGGTGGAGGAGATCAAATCAGAGATGGAGAATCGGATGGAAGAAGAGTTGGAGAAACTCGAAAACAGGTTGAATGAGGTAGGCGAAAAAGTGGAGAGCCTGAGCGGAAAGATAGAAGAATACGAGGACGAGTTGCGGAGCACGAAAGAAGAGCTGTCAGGAAGTATAGAAGAGACCAGAAACGACTGTATGGAGCATACTTCCCTCTCAATAGCCGACTTGGAAGGTGATATACAGGTATTGAGAGCTGCGATAAAAAAACTGGATGATAAGGTGGAGGAGATAAGTCTCTTCCAAGAAGCAGAGGAGGAATGAAATCACCCTCAGAATGACAAATGGACTACGCCCTTCGGTGCTCTATTCAGGCATATAACTGCTCTCGGAGAAGTTAAGGCACTACCGATTCTCTATCGGACAGGTATTTCGTTTCCAAAATAGAGGCATAGCGGCTACTGTCAGATTTGGACCGCTGACAAGAAAAGAGATACCCCCCAAGAACGCTTAGAACGGCGCTTTATCGACGACATCGAGACAAAGCAACGCCCCTGGCTTGGACATAGCTCAAACAGACGTTCCTAAAGGGGGCGCTTATACCACTTTGAAGTGCCGGAAGGACAGGCAACCAACGTTCCAAGGGAAAACAGCTAGAAACCGAGGAAGTATGGACGATCTAGCATAACTAGACCCAATATACATAACAATATTTCTACTTCACTTGTTCAATTATACGCACTGCTTTACTGGTTTCAACTTCGAAAAACTCCCTGTCTGGATTAACCCTATTATTAGAAAGCTTTTCGTGAACAGTTTTTTCCACCTGTGAGGGGTTCTTTACTTTAGCTTTATATGCGACTATATACGGCATAGATACGCCTGTACTTGAGCTTAATTCCCTTGCTCTTTCTTTAGGGCTTCTTTTGGTCATTCCTATTTTTACTAGGTTCGGCTTTTCCGAGCTTACCATTACATATACATACCCCTCATCTTTTGAATTTCCTTTCCCTTTCTTGCTACTTTTTCTTGATATTTCTTTGCCTCCCTTGCTACTTTTTGGCAACTTTTTTAGGGCTCTTTCTACGCTTATTTTACTGCACTCTTTTTGTACCGCTTTTATTATTTGAGTTCTACTTCTATATTTACCACTTTCATTCGTATCTTCACTTTTACCAAATTTATTTATTACGTGAATTTCACTCTTCTGTTTGACGCTTGCATCTATACTTTCTCCAAACCTCCTAATTTTTTCTGTTTTTACTTTTTCACACCTGTTTATTATTATCCTGTATCTATAGTCTCTTTTTATTTCTTCTATAAGTTTCTCTCTCTTTTTTTTTCATTAACGCCTATAAATCTAGCCAACGCTTTAACCTTTCTAGTCCTCACTTTGTCAATTTTGTTTGCAACTTCTTTTATGGTCATATTTTGTATAAATGAGTACTTACAAGGATCAAAAAGTTACTACAAACTAAGATGAAGCAGCGGTTTGATGTTTCACCTCGAGAATATCGAGAGTTTTACTGTCCCGCTTCGGCTCGCTGCTGCTAGAGTTTGAGAGAAACGCCACCGGATAGGGGGACCCTCACATTTGGGAGCTGGGTAAAACTACCGAGGCGGAGAGAAGCAACGAGAAGCCTCGCTATGAACGGAAGCTAACCGCCATTCTCCTACTCCGATTCAAAAATCTTCCGGTTGTGATACTGGATGTATTTGCTTCCCACACCTTCAATTTCCTCTGAGTCGAGTGGAATCGCCCCGTAGTCGAGCAGGGCGTGATGATTGGGACAGACGCACATAATGTTGGCTGGGGTGTCTTCTCCACCTTCTCCCAAAGGATGAACGTGATGCGCCTCTGCGTAGCGGTCGCCGTTCGCTAATCGGAGCGTCCTGCCGCAGATTTGGCACTCGTAGTCGTTCTCTTCCTTGACGGCTCGGGAGTGTGCTGAGTCTCGAATAATCCTGACCGTTTCCCGACGGACACGATTAGGCTCTTCTGTATCTGCTAAGTTCTCACTTTCTGATTCCTCAAATTTAAATCCTGCCTGGTTGAGGTGACTCTGCCAAATCCCTTCGAGTAATTCCGCTTCATCGTCCGAGATTGTCGTGCCTGAAGCTTGGGTATCCCAATTAACGCCGGAAAGTCCTGATTCTTCTCTCAAAAGATCTCGAGGTAAAATCGGATCGTCGTTGGGAACAAGTAGAGCATCAAATCGCACCCGAACGAAATTCGCTTTCTGCCCCTCCTTTCTTTTCTCGTCGTTCCAATGGGGAGCTTGATACGGCGGCACAACTACCGTTCCCGAACCGATGATACCCGTTGGGTCTTCCGACTGCCGCAGAAGAAAAGCCCGATCCCCCTCATCAATCTTGTATTTGGTTACCCCGGAACTCCACCGATTGACTTGCGGTCCGTGTCGTTTAATCGAGTCAGCCAGTTCCGGAAGTTCGTGCCAAGTCCATTTTTCTGGATTCCAGGTAAGGAGACAGGCGCTCATACCGAGTTTAGATTTGATGCTTAGATGTCGAAGTCTTTCTGTCGCATCTCGAAGCTATTTAGTTCTAGCAGGAAAAAATTCTCCAGAGCCTTGTAGATGCTCCCCCTCTTCCTCCTTCCGAAGCACACCGCATTTTTCGAGATTGAAGGACGTAGGAGAGAAGAAAGAGTTAATCCGTGAGTCCCAGGTTCGAGTCCTGGTGGGGTCACCGCTACAGTGTGGAGTGTCGGGTTCGGCGTGCTGCGGGTCACTGCGAAAGGAACACCAGACCCCAATCCAAATTCCACAACTGCAAATTCGATTTGCCCGAGTGGCGGAATTGGTAGACGCGCATGGTTGAGGGCCATGTGGCCATTATAGGCCGTGGAGGTTCGAGTCCTCTCTCGGGCACTATTCACAGCCTGCTTGAGATGCGTTCTCAGGCAGGCTTTTTCTACGTCTGTGGCCGCTAGAAGTCGATACAAGCCCAATTCACCTCTCTGCTGAAAATGTCGGTGTCAGGATAACTGTCAGGGTTGCATTCCGATCTTTCAACAGGGAGGATTTCACTTCTGGGCTTTCAAGAACGATAGCCCCGCCACTCAGTCAGGCGAGAAGCTGGAATCATGCTGTCGGCCAGCATTTCCGTTCTCGCTCGGCGCTACAGTAAGAATCTCGCGGCAACCTTTCAGCCCGCCACTGCGTCCGCGGGCAGAGACAACGGTTCTCCAAGACACGTTGAGGAAGCAAACATAACCTCCTCTGTCCGAGGTCAGCTCACTGCCGGTGCCCATCAGGAGTCTTCTGGCAATCTGACGCGTGTGCCTCGTCGGAGACTGGTTCTTCCCCTCCGTCTGAATCCTTCTCCTCCTCGGTATCATCCCCAGTCTTCGACACCACCTGCTCGATTAGATCAGTCGTTTTCTGATCGCTACCGATCGGCCTCTTTTCGATTAGGCCTTGGGTCGAGAGCCACTGGAAGAAGGACCGCAGCGTCTCCGCCTTCCGCTTCAATGTCGATCGCGCGAGCGAGGTAGCCTTCTCGGTGAGAAACTCCACAATGTCTTCGGTTTCGACCTGGGCGGCCTCCGTCCGGGTCGCTCCGTCCTCCCCAAAAAACTGCTTCAGGTCCGCCCGGTAGTTCCGGCGCGTCTGGTAACTGTCATAGCGGGAGAGAAACTCCTCCATCAGGTCTCGGCTTGGGCCGGACCCCTTATGCTCTAAGTCGGGCGGGTTAGGGGAAGTCATTTGATGTTCTGCTGGTAGTGCTATATCAACTGTATACCCTGATTCCCTGATAATGATAACAACGCGGTCCGACATATGCCAGACGGCAGTAGGGACCCCTCTATTGGTGACGCCGAAGGAATAAAGCCCAACCGCGAGCCCATCACGACGCCGGACTTCTTTGAGGAAAAGCTAGGTGAGCTCCGTCGGCGACTTGGGTGGACGCAGGCAGAATTGGGCACCTTCTTTGGCGTCTCGAAAATCACGGGGCACCGATGGGAAAAGCATGGCTCCGGTGAGACCGAAGCCCGAAAGGCTGCCCTTCGCCTTATCGAACGTACGCTGGATCGCTCCCCTGTGCAAGAAAAGCAGGTCGGCAAGGTCCTTTTGAAGGCTGGCGTGGTCCGAGCCATGACTGCTGCCGTACACGAAAGTCCCCGGCTCAGCGAGGGCGGGATCGACCGGCCGATGGACTGGAAAATTGTTTTCAATCTGCGGGACCGGCTGGGCTGGACGCAAACCGAGTTTGCCCGCTTCCTCGGCGTAACCCACTCCGTACCTACCGTTTGGGAAAGCGGCGACGCGACGTTTAGCCACTCGATTCGAGCGGCTCTTTTTGCGCTCGACCTCTCCGCGGATTCCCGCCGACCGGCCTACCCAGAACCGCGGGCCAGCTGGGACGAGCTCAAAACCGAGGGGTATGGGGCCTTCTGCGAAGAGGCCTGCAGTCTTCGAATTGACCCATAACTCCCGGCCGTTCTTCCCGGACCAGACAGCAACCTCCTAAGCGCTCGCTATACCCTACACCAGATGCAGATTCCAATGCCAACCACTACAACTCAGAAGGAACGCCATTTCTGGCAGGCCGCTGTCCGGCACATGAGTTACCTGCACGAGATCGGCCACTCCTCTGGCACCGGGTTCTTTGGAAATCAGTACGCCAAGCTGGCCGAAAAGACGAAATCGTTTCGAGCGGAGTTTCGTCAGGATTGGGATGGGACCTCATACGAGAAGTTCAAGGAGCTCGAAGAGCGGCGCCGTTCGTTCCATGAAAAGGAACGCTCCCTCCATCTCCGCCAGCTCTGGCAGAAAGCCCTCGCCCTCGCGCAGGGAGAGCCCATGGGCAGACTCTCGCTCGCAGACGTCGATGACGCAATCGTACGCGAGATACTATGCAAAGCAATTCATGACACGTCTACCTCGCAGGTACAGGATCTCCTTCAAATGGAAGACGGATCTGAAGAAGACCTGGAGGTCTACGCCTTGGCCCCTGGCGAAATCGAGGAGCTCGGGCGGCGGGCGCTGGAGGCGGCCCGCCACGGGATTGCTCTCGACGTGATAGACGAGGTCGGCCGCTATGTAGAGGGCCACGACATTTACGAGGCCGATCCGAAAACAGTACTTAGCTCCCCGTCTGAGATTGCAAAAACGGTGCAGGCTGAGCACGCAGAGAAACCGCGGGCCGAACGTGTCGACCTCGCCTGGCAGGAATACGAACTCGCCCCAAACTACAACGGAAAAACCGACGAGCGAGGCGTCCGGAAGGCCTTGAACCAGGCGTTCAGCCGCCGGGAGCAATAGCTTTGCCAGACCGAAGTGGTCCAGAACTGGCCGAAGATCGCGTAGACGAGGTGGCGATTCTCTCGTCCACGTCATCCTGGCCCGATTCCGTCTGAGCCCTGATGAGGTGAGGTGACTTCACCGGAGGATCCACGGCGTGGACACCGCGGCAAAACGCGTTGACGAAACCCTCAATCATTTGTCCACGAGGCGGCCCGGACGCCCTGAACAGGGCGCCCAATAGAGGGTAGTGCCAGCACGATCGCAAACCCGATTCGCGCTGGCCTCCGCCCTTCCAATGGAGCTACAAGTCGATACTAATGACCTCGCCTTGCGCATCGCCGAGGCGCTCCGAGAGCACGAAGAAAAGCTCCTGTCAGAGCTGGCTGCCAGGGTCGCCCGGGAGCTTGAGAAGACGCCGGACCCCTCGGGCGAGTTTGGTCTCAGCGACGATCCTGAAATCATGGGGATCGAGCCTCACGCCCTATACCCGGTGTCTTTCCTAGCCGAGCGCTGGGACGTATCGGAGGATAACGTCCGGAAGAAGTCTCAGGGCGAGCTCCCTCGCACCGGCTGGAAGGGCGGAGAGATCCGGTACCGCGGCATCGACATTCTACGCTACGAGGGCGTCGACGTGGAGGATCACATAGAGGAGTCTCTCCCCCGACTGGAGGATAAGCGAGCGGAGCAACCTCCAACCTCCACTCGGTCAAATGGGCAGCCGTCGTCTCCCGACGAGGAGACAGAAAACGGACGTCCTTATCAATCCAACCTTCCCGAACTCTCGGATGGGTCCGCCTCTACCGACTGATTTTCGATTGTAGAATCGAGGAGGTGCCATGCCCTTCAAGGCCAGCAACAGCAAATATTACAAGGTTGAGATCGTCCTCCCCGGCTATGGCGAGACCCCGCGGCTCAGCACGAAATCCAAGCGGAAGTCCGTCGCCGAAAAGATGGAACAGGCCCTTCGCCACATCTGGGAGGACGGCTATTATGAGCTGGTCGAGGCGCTTGAGCCAGAGGGGTCCGGACGGGGCGGCCGGATCGATCTTCCCGCTCTGTACCACGCCTGGCGCCGCGAGGAGTTGGACGAGCTCTCCCGCCAGATTAACGATCCGCCCCTAAAGGGCGCCGTCAAAGCCTTTGCCGAAACCCTTGATTATGACAATCATCGGCTCGGCGCCCGGCACCTCCTGAGACTCACTGTGGACCCGACAGGGCCCGGTCTCGCCGGATCCGAGGCCCGTGTAAGCTGGCTGTGCGACCCGAGTCATATTGACCAGTGTGTGGATTACATGGTCGACACCGAAGGATATAAGCCGAACACGGTCAAAAACGGCCTTTGGGGCTTCTTGTCCAAGTTCCTGCAAGACCGGCTCGGGACGCCTGAGGCGCGGGCCATTTTGAGCGAGGCCGATCGGCCGAGCGAGGACGACCGGCGGGACGTGGTTCTCCCCCCCGAAGCCCTACACCGGGTAATCTCGGCGGCTGAGTGGGAAGTCCGGATGTTTCTAGTGATTAAGGCCTCGACCGGGATTGACAAGTCCCCCATCCTCCGAATTCGGGGTCGGGATATCGACAAAGAGAACTGGACCCTCTTCGTTCGTGACAACAAGACCCGCGAGCGGAGCGCTCGGATTGACCTCCCTCCTGTGGCCATGTACGCCCTACAGGTGCTTCTTGAGGACCGTAGGACCGAGGAGCGGGCGTTTCGCCTAAGCAAAGGACAACTCGACTACCGTTGGCGGAAGGCCCGGAAAGCGGCTGGGCTCACGCCGCAAAACGGATACGAGGACGGGGTTCGTCTTAAGGACCTCCGCCACACCTTCGCAGCGCACTACCTTCGTGGCGGCGGCAATATCGCAGGCCTAAAGAGCCGGCTTCGCCACAACCGAGAGGAGCAGAGCCTCATGTACGCCCGGCACGACACGAACGGTCACTCGGACATGCAGGGCGCAGCCGAGGCGATGGGACTGGAGCTTCCCGAACAGCTCGAGGCGGACCTCCCAGAGCCAGACTCTGAGGAGGACTCTCAGCTGGAGATTTCTGAATGGTGGTTTGACCCGTCGGAACCGCCCCGACTTCCCGGCGAGGATGGCCCTGAGATTCTCGACGTGCCCGACCGTGGAGGCCTCGGGGGCGGGCGGAAAGGACATTCGGAAGCCGACTACCGAGAAGCAATTGAGGAGGCCGGGTCGATCAGCGGCGCGGCCCGCCTCTTAGACGTAGGTAAATCACTCGTTCGCCGGCAGTGCATCCGCCACGAGATCCCTGTGCCAACCCTGGATGGGAAGGTGCCCGGGGATTCGGATTCAGAGGAAAAGTGACGACCGGGACAGTTGCTGACCCAGGTAGCCCGGCCCTCGTCGTTCAATTTACTACCTCTCCCCTCCTGCATTTCCCCGAATCGCACCTGGCTCTATGTCCCTTACTGAATGCTCCCCGACAGACGGGACTCACGTCAAGGAACGTCCATCCAGTATTGGTGATGGATTTTTAGAGCTAGTTGAGTCAGAGACGGTGGTTTTTGAACCAGAGCAATAAACCTTCTCCAGAGCTGGCGCAGGTGTGTCCTGAGCGTCCCAGAAGTTGTTTCAAAACCTTCTGTCTCATAACTTGATAGGCGAATTGGGTTCTGAAACAAGCTAAATCAACCTGCCACATGCGGATTGGGTACGCCCGTGTCTCCACCGGCGAACAGAAACTGGACCTCCAGCTCGATGAGCTCGAGGAGGCCGGCTGCGAGCGGGTCTACCAGGAGCAGGTCTCCGGTGCCGCCGAGTCCCGACCTGAGCTAGAGCGCTGTCTCGAAGAGCTCCGTGAGGGAGACACCCTCGTCGTCTGGCGCCTCGACCGCTTTGGTCGATCGTTGAAAGACTTAGTGTCCAAGATGGAGGCTTTGGAGGAAAAGGGCGTAGACTTCGTCTCGCTGACTGAGGGCATTGACACGACCACCGCGCAGGGCAAACTCACCTTCCACATCTTCGGCGCCCTGGCCGAATTTGAACGCGAACTGGCGAGGGAGCGCACCATGGCGGGCCTCCGGGCGGCACGTGAGCGCGGGAGAGTAGGAGGGAGGCCGCCAGCTCTTTGCGAGGAAGACATTCCCCAGGTACAGGCTTTGATGCAAGACGAAGACGTCTCTACCTCGGACATCTGCGAGCGGTTTGGCATCAGTCGGGCAACCTTGTACCGCTATGTCGGGCCTGATGGTGATAGGCGAAAATGATAGGGGCAGCGGTGCGTTTGGAAGTGTTCTAGTTCTCGAAGGTCCTCGAATCACGGACCACGAGAGATATGGAAGCGGTTTGGCAAAATCGGTGCGACTGTACCTCTCTCTGCGAAGGATGTCCCGGTTGCGACGCACCCTACCCGCTCGGAGGTCTGGGCGCCCCAAACTCGGATCCCGTGCTCGTCGCCCAGGAGCCCGCCTATAAAGTCGAACGGGACACTGTCGACCTAGAGATGAAATGGGACCGGGCCAGGCAGGTCATGGAGGAAAACCGCCGTGAGTCAATGAATCCGCTCTGGAGACAGATCCTCTTCGTCGCCGAGGCGGCAAGCCTGGGGATCACGGATCTCTACTTCACGAACCTCGCGAAGTGCAACGAAGGGGAAAGCACGTGGCGGGCACGGTACGAAAACTGCTGAGGGTACTTCCTCCAAGAGCTCGCAACCGTTTCCCCAGAGACGATTCTTCTCTACGGCCGGGACGTGATCGACGCAGTTTTTGAGCTGCATGGACTTGAGATGCCTTCCAAGATTGGAGAGGTCCATACCCGTCTCCACGGCGTTCCGGTACACACTCTCGTCCCGCTATACCACTGGGCCTACGCAATGCGGAGCGGAGAGATCGAAAGCTACAACGAGGAGGTCAAGGACGTGGTACGCTCCGTCTCTTCCTTACAGTGAGGCTGTTCATAACCTCCGTGTCGGTTTACTGCCTTGCGTTGAGATGTTGGTGTTCGGCAAAATAGAAACGCCCTGCCGACTCTTCGAACGGCAGGGCGTGCTCAGTTCAGATACGATTACGACCACTCAGGAAGAAGACGGAGAAACGTTTTCCTGTTGTCGACGCTCCAGCTCTCTGGATTCCGAGGGAATGTGGATAGAGGTATGGCTCGTAGTCTCATGTGTGGAGCTGATTTGATCGTCAGCGGAACGAGACGAGGAGCCATTGAGCTCTTCCATGATGTCTCTTATGTCTTGGATCCGACGCTGAGCGTTGCTCATGGGCCTCAGGAGGCATTTTTTAGCTAATTGGAAGACTCCAATGCGCGTAATATCAGAATGTTGCGAGGATCAATTCTAAGTTCAATCTCCTGAAGAGAGACGACGGCTCACAGATGCTGCCACGTGCTGTGCTTGTCATACTCTAAGTGAGCGAGGAGGCCTACGAGACGCGCTAGTCGATCTTTGATAGGCAGAGTAACGAGTTCGAAGTACTCCTGGCTTTCTGCCCTTCCTTTCAAAATTCCCGATTCGGAGCGGTGCATATTGAGAACCCCGTACGGCAGAGCATGATCGAGGAGAGGGTTTGTCTGAGAATCTACATTTTCCTCGGTTTCGTCTTCCGGACCATCGAGGAAAATATTCGCGTCGTCGGAGCTAGGAATTAGGGGCGAAGAGAAGAAGCTCCCTATTTGGGGTTGTCCTTCGCTGGTGATGTATCCTAGGATTCTGAATTTAGCATCTTCCTCGAGAGTCGACCAGTTGTTTAGCCACTCTCTAATCTCCCTCGTGTCCCCGAACAAGTCGGCATTACCGGTAAGCAGCGCCTTTGGCGCCCCAGGTCCAGTCCGCCACTTTTGCTCATCCCGATAGGAGGTTTCCTGTGATCGGTGCTTTTGCGGAATGGCAAACGCCACTGTCTGAAGATCTTCGTCTGTGCTCCAATCCTCTTCTGCAGATTCAGAAACCACTGTTAGATCCGTCCGAAGATCTAGCACGCCTCTTAGATTTCTCGAACTCACCTCATCAGCCGCGTGCAAGAGTCTATCGTCGACCTCTTGAACTGCATCATCGTTCAGAGCGCCCGACGGTATGTAAAGCATTACGTTGGCCGCGTACCGATCCGACTTATTTTCGTCGAATGATCGTGCCAACTCGATCATGCTGAGAAGACCTGACTGAATGCTGAGAACCAGGGTCTCGCGTTGAGCACCATATCCACTCTCAGTGTCCCCGAAGGCTTCCAGGGCCTTGGTGAAAGCTCGCTCGACACTTCGAAAAGAGGTGCTGAATTGACTCAGAAAGCTATCGGGAGGCATTGTCCGTACCTCGAGACGAAGCTGCTCAGCTGCCTCCTCTTGACTTTTGATCAGGCGCTTTCGTTCTCTATTTTCCCGTTTGAGGGCTCGTCCTTCTGCGGCTCGCCGTCCCCAAAAGAGAAGTCCTGCCACTATCGTCAGAAACCAGAACCAAGTAGCCGTTTTGTTGAGAGGGTCACCACTGAAAAGTGCGACATTCCCGAGGGAGGCTCGAATCTGCGACGGATATAATGACGCCATAACGCCGACCCAGGCTACGGACACTGCGACGATGGGAGCATAAAAGTAGCTCCGCCCAATCCATTCCAGATAGTCCCAGAAACTGAGTCGTTGACAGTCCTTTTTCTTGCCGGTGGTCACCTCTCCACCGGAGGTTCTGAGTGGAGAGGCTTTTCCCACTGTTTTAGCAACTCGCTTTCCAATCCATCCCCCTTTTGAAAATACGCCGGAGAGACAATTCCAGAATCCTCTCTTGGGGTCGCCTGAGTCTCGTGCATCTCTGGCTGACGACATGTCTTTACCCAGTCTTGTTATCTTTCGAGGGGAAATACTATAGTTATTGCGTCTACCGATGGGTCGCTCACGATCGAGTCGAGGGCTTCCTCAAGAGGCGTAACATGGCGCTGCACGAAGGTACTGTAAGATGGTGATCAGTTCAACAAGAGGGTGTACCACAAGTGTTGAATAACAACCGCTCATCGGTTGTTGTAGTAGAGATGGAATTGAAGGATGACTGGACAGATCAGGGTCGAATCAGTCCTCGTAGGGAGTTCCCCGAAGACGTATCGGGATTACGCATTCTTGCTGTGAAACACCTTCCATTTTGTTGAGTTGATTATCAACACAAGTAGATATTACAGAAATCTCCCTCCCTCAGCAATGAAGCTCAAGCTTGGTCCCATTCTCTACGCCGAGTCGGGTGCTACAAGTGACCCAAACGGAGATGTTTGGAGCTTTCGTGCTCAGATGCTTGTCACTGAGGCAGAAGAAGAGCCACCAATCACCATCGACTCGCAAGCAGACGGTGTTCAAGTCGGGGATCCAAGCCTCACCCATTCCTTTCCCGAGTATGGAGAAGAAGGTGCATACTACTGGAGTTGGAAAGTAGAGGCTGAACGACGGGAAGAAGGACGCTGGATTTCCTACCGCGTTTTCTCTTCAGGGAGCCAGCTTTCCCTTCCTGATTGGCTGGCAGATCCGGTCGACAGGATCTACGTACCGAAGCAGGGGGGCATCCCAGACTTTGCCTTCTTCTCCTGCAACGGCGTCGGTGAAGAAAGCCTCTACCACCAGCTTGAAAAACCGCAACGGCTCTGGGAAGATATCCGCCGTCAGCACCGCGAATCACAGGAAGAAGAGAAGCCCGGTTACAGCCTACTGATTGGTGGCGGGGACCAGCTTTATGCTGATCAGCTCTGGCAGAAGCCGCCACTGAAGGAGTTTGAGGGAATGGACGGAGAGAAGCGGCTCGACAAGCCGACAGGTAATGACTTTGTACCACGCCTTACTGAACAGTTTGTCGACCTGTATGCCGACCGATGGACCCGAAGAGGAACTAAGCAGGTTCTTGCCCGCGTCCCAGGCATCTTCACTTGGGACGATCACGATATCGTAGATGGCTGGGGCTCCTATCCTGAAGAGAAGCAGAACGCGGACTGCTTCCAGGGCCTCTACGAGGCTGCTTCCGATTGCTTCGAGGCGTTCCAGCTGGGCGGAGAGGAAAACAACTGCTACGGGGAAAGAGACCATTACCTCCAGTCGCTGACCTACAGGGAGCCTGGTCACGAGTTGGACTTGATTGCGATCGACATCCGGAGTGGGCGGACTCGTGATCAAGTAATGGCCGAAAGCCAGTGGAGCGACCTCAAGGAGCTTCTGGAAAAACACGCCAGACGAGACTCCGATGACCGGACGCGTCACCTGGTATTAGTGTCTTCAATCCCAGTCGTTTTCCTGCAATATCGAATCGGCCACCTCCCGATCAACTTTGGTAATCTGCAGGATGATCTGATCGATCAGTGGCAGCATAGCCGCCACCGTGGAGAACGAGCTCGGCTCATCATGAGGCTCCTTCGGCATGCCGGGCGCAGTGGGACCCGAGTGACTATCCTCTCGGGAGACGTGCATGTCGGATCGAGAGGCCGAATCGTCTCGGACAACCCGAATCATCTACCTGAGAATGGGCACTCGAAGGACCAAGCCATTATTCACCAAGTGACCTCCTCTGCGATTGGACACCCGCCGCCCGATTACTGGAAATGGCAGGGGATCCTGGTGGCATCAGATGACGAGCCGGAAAATGCCGGTGATCAGGTCAGGACCGAGGTGCTTCCGGTCTCCTCCGACAACGAATATCTGCGCACGCGGAACTGGTTGAGCGGGCGATTTGACGATCCAGAGAGCAAAGGTCTTGAAGGGTCCGATGAGGATGAAAAACGCCAGCGCCTCTGGCTTCAGTGGCGCTATGAGGCCAGTGATACGAGATCTGGTGGCCTAACCGTTGAGCCCGTCCACGAACAGGTGGTTGTGAAAGCTTATAGCCAATGAGCGTGGATCTAGCCTCCGAACAGCGCGCCTTCACATACACTGAGGCTCAAAGTGGAGATCAGCACCATGATGCCACAGAACGCAATGGAAACGAACAGAATCACGATTATTGATTTGGCAAGCAACAATAATCCCCCACCGCACACTTATTACCCCTGAAACTATGGAATTCGGCAAGCGCCTTCGCGAGCTTCGGCTTGAGCACGGCTTAAATCAGCGCGAGTTATCTAACAAGGTCGGCATCGACTTTACCTATCTGAGCAAGATTGAGACCGGTAAGATGTCGCCTCCCTCCCAGGATACAATCCGGAAGCTGGCGGAGGTGCTCGATGCCGACCTCGACGAACTCCTGGTTTTGGCAGGCCGCGTTCCCGACGACGTGAAGGAGGTAGTCACCCAGTCGAGAGAACATCCTGCCTTCCTCCGTGAAATTAGTGACCTCGACGAGCAGGAGCTTGAAGAGCTTCGCCAGAAGGCCAAGGAAATCCGTAAGAAGCGTAATCAGAGAAAAGCTTCTGACTCGAACTAAAGCGACTCAAACGGACGGAAGCAAAAATGCCCGACTATCTGAGCCGAGACGACGTTGAGGAGAAGGCTGCCAGTATGCTCCGTAAGTATGGACGCGAGACTGCAAAAAAGGTCTCGCCTCCAGTCGAAGTTGATCTTATCGGGGAAATGCTCTGCGGATTGCGGTGGGAATACGACCTCATCGAGAACGAGTCGACCCTTGCGGCCCTCTATCCCGAAAGCCAGATTGTCACGCTGAACGAGCTTTTTGCCGACCGTTTCGACAAGATTAGCGGGTTCGACCGGTTTACTAAAGGACATGAAATCGGCCACTGGGTTCTCCATGTAAAGAATCTTGGGGGATCTACTCCCTCCCTTGACGAAGGCTCCAAGAAAGAGCGCGTCTTTTGTCGGGACGGGTCCGACGACTGGACCGAACGTCAAGCGGATTGGTTTGCGACAGGACTCTTGATGCCAGAGCCCCATCTTAGGGGAGCAGTGACACACTACGACCAAATGACCTGGTCAACTGTCACTGGGCTCAGTGAGGACTTCAATGTGAGTAAGGAGGCCATGAAGGTCCGGCTACAGCGCCTTGACCTCGCCTACATCGATGAAAACAGCGGACGGATCTACCGCTCACGTGGCGAATCTGAAGGACAACAGACACTATTCTAACTGAGGGCCTTAGCAACTTCCCTGATTGTGAAATTGAGTTGACCATCAACAACAAACTGTTCGGCCATGACGCTTTTCACCTCAGACCTCATGAACGTAACGGAGTCCCAACTCGAAAATCACTGGTCAAACCGCGGAGCCGTCGAGACGGCCAAGAAAACCCACAAGTCCGTTCGACACGCCTTGGACCAGTACGACTGGCCAGACTGGGTCAGCTACAATGCCTTCCTGCAGGGCTCCTACAGGAACCACACGAATATCCACGGCGATAGCGATGTGGACACAGTCATTCGGCTCGACTCGGTTTACCGCAAAGACCTTTCTGCGCTTACCGAGGCTCAGAAGGAAGTATACAGGGAACGCGCTTCCTACTCCTCAAACTCTCTGGAGGACTTCCGGGAACGCGTCATAGAGGCACTTCGGGACCACTATAACGACGACGGAATTTTCCCAGAGGACTATGTCTCCGAAAAGGATAAGTGCATCGCCGTCGAGACGCCTTATCTCGATGCAGACGTGGTCGTCTGCCAGAAATTCCGGCTGTACTACTTGATGGACGACTCAGACCCAGAGGGATTCGACTACGTCACGGGTATTCGCTTCGACACCCGCTCTGGAGATGAGATTATCAACTTCCCTAAACGACACTACCAGAACGGGACGGACAAGCACCAAAATACAAATCGGCGATTCAAACCTATGGTGCGCTGCTTTAAGAATGCGCGGACGTACCTCGTGGAGAAAGGTGAGATTCCGGAAGATATAGCCCCCTCTTATTTCATCGAGTGTCTGGTCTACAACGCTCCGGATCGTTGCTTCAAACGAAGCTACCGAGACTCCTTCGAGGCCATCATCGACTACCATCAGGAGTCGAACCTTCCAGGAATGCGTACTCAGGATGAACTACTGCGAATGTTCGGGGGCGAAGAAACCCAGTGGTCAACCCAGAAGGCCAATCGCACGCTTGAAGCCTGGAATAAGCTCCGAAGCTGACTATGCACTCCTACGCGAATGATTCCTCGCGCCGGTGGAGGATTATTGGACTCATTGCTCTCGCTTGCTGGCCTATTCACTACTATTTAAGCGGGGCGATTTCGGATCTCTCCCAGATGGCTGGAATCTCCCTCACTGTTCCATCGGTGCTGACAGTCTTCTATGCCGCTTACTGGCTCTTTCAGAACTTCCTCTGGCGGGTGGGGGCGGAGGTAGGTCTTCTAAACGTTGCCAACCTTGGTGGGACGTGGGAGGGGGTTCTCCGATCGTCTTTCGGCGACGACTTCGAGGAGGAATGGCCCTTCACAATTGAGATCGAACAGCAATGGAATCAGATCTTCGTGGAGGCACATACTGATAGTTCAAGATCTGAAAGTACCTCGGCCTTCCTTAAAAGCGACCGCTCGGGATCTGAGCTGACCTACACGTATAGGAATCGCCCTGCCCCCTCCGCTGAGGAAGGTATGGCAACTCACGAAGGCACAGCGAAACTACGCCTTGACGGAAATAACCGGTTGGTAGGGCGCTACTACACTGGCGAACAGAGAGGTAATCATGGTGAGATTGAAGTTACCCGGCAAAGTTGGGCTTGGATTTCCCTCTAGACGTTGCTGACTGATCGTACAGAAACCGTTCTTCGTCGGAAGACGGTATTTCTCACGTTGACCTTTCTTTCACTTGGTAGATCGGGGAACTGATTTGTCTGAAGAACTGAGGCGTTGAAGCCGATCAGTTTACGCTAACATCGGCTCACGTCTCTCCCTCTCCACCTTTCATCCTCTCAAATACCACTGGTTACCCTAGCCGGTCGGACTGTGATTGATTTTTCTGACGCACCCGTTCCTGTGGAGAAGGGTGTAGAGATGCTCCGCGTGGCACTCGACAACCAGTTGCCTCCGCGCGTTCTCGATCAAAATCTACTGATTGGGACGTGGAATATCCGAGCGTTCGGAGGCTACACCGATAAGTGGGAGTCCGGTGAAGACGATAGTCCGAAACGGGATCGCCACTCGCTTTTGGCAATCAGTGAAATCTTGCGGCGCTTTGACGTCGTCGCTGTTCAAGAGGTGAGGGGTGACGTGAGCGCTCTCCGAGCCGTTCTTGATCTGCTCGGCCCCAACTGGGACCATGTCTTGACTGATATCACTCGTGGAGATCGGGGAAATGGTGAGCGTTTGGCCTTCATCTTCGACCGGCGAACTGTCCGTTTGAGCGGACTAGCCGGCGAGCTCGTCGTGCCTGAGGAAGAGAAAGGAAGGATTGCCGGAGATGCTCTCTCCCGCCAGTTTGCCCGAACACCCTACGCGGTCAGCTTTCGTAGCGGAGACGAAACCTTCGTTCTCGTGACGTTGCACGTGCTGTATGGAGAGTCTCCAGAAGATCGGAAGCCAGAACTTAAGGCGATTGCCGAGTGGATTTCCCGCTGGGCACGCGACGAGGATGTCTGGGATCACGACCTGATTGCCCTCGGGGATTTTAACGTTGATCGGAAGGGAAGTCCCCTCTACCAGACTTTCACCTCCACGGGCCTTACCGTCCCTGATCGTCTGCATGAGGTCCCTCGCACGATTTTCAGCGATGAGGAAGATCCCGCCTCTGAGAAGTTTTACGACCAGATCGCTTGGTTTACTGGAGAGGCAGGAAATCCAGCGCTATCGATGAACTATGCACGGAGCGGACACTTCGACTTTCGCGGCGAGGCCCTCCCCTCGCGGGATTTGAGTTCGCGATCGCTTTCGTGGCGTATCTCCGATCACTTTCCGCTCTGGTCCGAGTTTCGGCGATGAGCACGGCGGCTCCCCCAAAGATCATCGCGCTTGGACTCATCATCAGAGCATATTTCACAACGATGTTTTTCGTAGCGGCATTTGCCTTCAAGGCGGTTCAGAAATTTGCTGAAGCCCAGCCTTCTTCCCTTAGCAACCGCCAGATCCACTGCTTGCTAGCTTATCACTCACAACCTATATCCTGAACGATGCCAACAAAGCGCATCTCCTTCGATGAAGACGATGGACCGATCTCCGTGGACATAACCTCCGGATATGCATCGATCGGTTCCTATCAGCTGGCCCGGTTGAAAGACGGAGAGTACGTCCAGTTTGCTAAAGATCGCCCGCGCCGGATCGACGACGAGGTGCCAGACTCCGTCATTATTCCGATTCCTGAAGATGAGATCGACGGGAGAATGGTGGTCATTCGTGGGAACTACAAGCCCGCTCCCGGCCACAGCCAAGTGAAGGTAGCCTACACCTTTACCCAAGACGGAGAAGAAATCCACAAGACGCAAATCGAAGAGAGGGCCGAAGATAAGCCCTACATGAGATTCTCGCACCGATTTATATTTCAGAGCTAGCTTGTCGGCTCAGTTGGCTCAGGACCTCTCGGCGTGGCACCTCATAACGAAAATCATTCTCCGTCAGATAGGCACCTATCTCGTATCTTTCCTTATTCTGTTCGGCGTGGGATCGGTGTTCTGTCTGCCTGCTGTCGCCCAGGAGTCAGCCGAGGAGCAAAGTGTCCAGACGAGCTCGGCGATCGCGAGCGCAACGGACTACTCGATCCCGTCTGCGCCAGCGTATGCGTTTCTGGATGCTAGTCCCTCGGCGGTGCACACTCCCCACTTCCCGCGTGATTTTCGGGTAGACTGGCTCATTCAGGGAAATCAGCTCGCCTCCAACCTCGCAATCGAAGCAGCGCCCGTCTGGCTTTTCGGCTTCGGCAACGTGAGCGCCTCAGAATACCGGAAAAAGTCCTGGGCTATGCAGTCACTGTCCACGCTTAACGTGTCAGCTGCAACCGTGGGAGAAGGCCAGAACCGCTCTCTTTCGATCGCTGGGAAACTAACCCTGTACCAGGAATCCAATCCCGTTGCGGACACCAGTTACACGAACCAACTCTCTCGGACTCTGGGATTCTCAGAGGCTCAAACCCGCGCACAAGACACGATCGATAACGTCGTGTTCAGAGCCTTTAAGGACACCACCCTCACGGAGGCGCAGCGCCAAGCCATTGATCGGCTCGCGGATCAGGCGACTCAGTTTGGGGAATTTGATCCCTCCTCTGTCTCAGCATATCGGAGTCTCTCAAAGGAGAACAAGCGTGAGCTCGAACCTCGCGTCCAAAAGCTTCGAGAGGCTCACCAGACAATGAAGGACGTATCCGAGATGACGGCTCAGCGCCTCCGCTCCATCAAGAAACAGTACGAGAGGGAGCACTGGAACGATACGCGAGTCGACCTGGCTGGGGGCCGAGTTTACGGTTTCACAACCTCCGCGAGCGTTCAGCAACTGGACAGCCTTTCGCTCGACTCAGCTGGATGGGGCGCCTGGGTCAACGGCGCAACAGGTTTTGGAACGGAGGACTGGCTTTTCAGCGGGTTAGCTCGGGCGATCGACCGAGGAGAAGCTGAGACGTATTTCGTCGGCGGGAACCTTCGCTACGGGGGGGGCGACGCAAACTTTTTCGTGGAAACAGGTTATCGCTGGGGCGACCGGCCAGTCGAAACGCTCGTCTCATATGGAGGCTCCATCTCTATCTCGCCAAAGCTGAACGTGCAGTTTGGCCTGCGAAATAGCTTCAATGGAGATTTGGAGCTTCAAGGACTCTCCCCGAAAATTAAGCTGAATGGGAAAGCCTCTGAGCTGCTTAATGCGATCCCACTTTAAATCAGTGTATTGTCTTCATGGGAGCCACTTACTCTTTTCTCACGGACCACCGTGGACGAGACGTGGCACAAGAAGCGTTGCGGACGTGCGAACGAAGACAGGGGCATAGAAGGCGCTACAGACCTGAAATCGTCGGAATAACCTGCCATTTCGTGAGGCAAGGCTACGGAGTGTCTTCCGGTTGGCCTGTGCGTCCCAACACGAGCACGCCCTAGATTGAGCTTTCTGGTTCTTTTATAAGTGATTTCCTTGAGCTGAGTCGGTATGAAAAGCGATTCTGATGAGGTAAGACTTTCTTCAGAGGAGTATAAGAACATCACGCTCCGGATTAAGGAGCAGTTGAGGAGTACAGTTGTCACTTGGGTTGTCGCTGTGGCGAGTGTACTGTCGCTACTTGTGGGTAGTGGACTCTGGTGGACATTTCAGAGCACGGTTGAAGGCACAGCACGTGAGGTAACGGAACAGAAGATCGGGGAGATTGTCCGGTCTGAAGACTTTACCCGACGAGTCGTGGAGACCACCGAGCGGCGGCTCCCTGAGCTTCAGCGAATTGTTACGGCTGCACGTGGTGCAGCCGACACACTTGAATCTCGTCTAAGCGCTGTTCGATTTCTCCCCTTCAGAGTGGGTCGGCAGTCGCTTACTTTGACTGACACGACCGGCCGGGTCTTGCGAATCGAGTACGGTAGGGTATCCCCCGAACAAATGGGTAGAACTGACAGCGTGGAGTTCCAGCAAACGTTCGAGAACAGACCGGCTGTATTTCTTAGCCCAATTGAAGCTCTCGGGGGCGTTGGATCTTATTTCGATGGGTTTACTGCCGTGAGGGTTGAGAGTATTTGGGAAGATGGCTTCAGGGTCAACACAACACCTGTAGACCGGTCCTACGGTGTGATGGGGTATTCTTGGGTTGCTGTTGGGCGTCGTGAGTGACAGATGAACGGTGTTTATAAAAGATTCAGGCCAACCCCTACCAAAACAATACCTCGGGCCCATGACAAATAGCTCACGTTCATCTGGTCCACCACGTCCATCCGACGGTGACCATTCACCCCGAATGGCCCTTTCTGAAGCGGTAGGGGCCGTGTTGAATGAACCCAAAGGCAATGTAACTGACCTGCAGACCATTCACCTTGGCCGGTGGTCACGCACTCGCGGGGATAGCCCCTGAGATTAAATCCTTGCAGCACCCGTGAGGGTAGCCCCGCGTCAGCGGGGATAGATCTGGGGATGCAGCAGAGCGGCCCGCCAACCCCAAGGTGTCCCCACGGACGTGGGGACTGAGGCGGGGAAAGCGCCTGCCGCAGAACGGGAGATAAGTCGACTTCCTGACCGAAGGAATCGATACCCAACCGCGCAGGGAAGGCTCACCTCTCGCACCTTTGGGGCCTCGCCGAGTTCGAACGCGAACTAACAGTGGGGTGGATGGCCGACCTCCGGGCCGCCCGGGAGTGGGACAGGGTAGGAGGGAGTCCGCCGGCCCTCACCGAAGAGGAAATCCCGCAGGTGCAGTCGCTTATGCAAAACGAGGAGGCCTCCACCTCGGACATCTGCGAGCGGTTTGATATTTCACGGGCGACGCTCTACCGCTACGTTGGGCCCGACGGGGAGCGGCGGAAATGATAGGTCAGAGCTTGATGGTTCTGTCATCTCCATCGATGGCCGCTCCTGTGCTGGTCGAATTGGCTACCTCCTCAAACTTGGAGACTGGGGTCTCCTCCCCGTCGACAATCAGCGTCCAGAATGAAGGGTTGATGGTATTGGGGTCGACCACTAAACCACTGTCTCTGGGTATCCACTGCGCAAGCAGTACAACCTCCCCGCTAGTGGGATCTCTGTAGACGACCGTCGTCTCTCCGGGGCCTGTTTTTGTTACCTCCACCTTTGCCCTGTTGTCGTTTTTAGTAACGACAGTTTGGCCCAGAGGCATGGATTCAACGTCCTCTGGACGAATAGTCCCTCCACCGCCGCCAGGCCTTGAGCTGCGTTTCCAGTCAGGCTCTCGATGAAGTCCCATGTACTCGAGTGCCCACGATGCGAGATGATGAGAGAGAACGACTCCTGTGTCGGCTGGAAGTAACGGTACCCACCGGTTTCCTGACTCGGTCTTGGACCTTCTGATTACAACCCCGATCACCTCACCATTTTTGTTCACGACAGGGCCTCCGCTTCCACCCTCTGTCAGATGAGTGTCTATGCCGTAGTAGGCTCCCTCAATCGAGATACTGTCGTCAATCCCTGCCCGCTCCAGATCTACATTGCTTAGATACAGCTTCTGGACATTACCAACCATCCCCCGCTTCAGCATCTCTACTTTAAACCGCTCGCTGAAGATCTCTTTCTCTAAACGTGTGCGGGGATCCTCCCCCTCAAAAGCATCAAGGTCAACGAACTGGTCTGGATGTACCTGAAAGACAATCTCATCGGAATACCCTGCCATGATCATCTCTTCCCCCACTTCACTCACTGATCCGGACAGAGGAAGGTAGCTTGCGTCCGAGAGCTGGACGAGAGGGGTAAGAATGTTCAGGTCAATCTCAAGAGAACCGGAAAGACCTTTAAGGTCCATTTCAAATGCAAGATCACCAGATAGCACCGGCTTGTAGGGAAAGAGCCCTTCATCTGTCGTGACCAGCACTCTTTCACTACGAAATTCTCCATCGTCGCAGAGAACGTGTCCGGCAGTAAGAACTGTCCCTTGACTGTCAATGGTGACACCCGTTCCAGTTGCCAGTAGTTTATCCTCTCCGACCACCATGACTTGCCTAGTGGCCTCTCTAACTTTCTGACACAGTTCTGTCCTGTTCATAGCTAATACGAAATCTGGTACCGTGAGACTGCTTCCAGGTGACGTTTAGCATCCCCGAATTGGACACTGCGAATTCGGACTCAGTCCCCTAAACTACAGGGATAGAGCTTTTCTACACAGTACAAGCCCAGATGTCTAGACCAGCAATGAGAGAGAACAGCTTGATTTGAATGAGCCGATTCCGGACCCACCTATTGGGGGAGAGACCTCGAAAATCACCCAACTGCGGGTGGTTCTACCGTAACCTTCTATTCGAAAGCAGTGGAGGTTTCTATCAGAATCACCGATGGTCCCGCAGGCTCATCAGCCTCCTGATCTACAGGTTCTTCGGGAGGCTCACTGTTCGGGTTGTAAAGAGACTGGCCGTCAGGCCCGTGAATTGCTCTGACAGTGCTAGTTGTAGTTTTGTGTACACTTCCAGCGCTTACAGTGGCACCGTCGACCGGTACTCCAGACTCCGTGTAACGAGACCTATCTTGATATCCGGCCCCTCGACGATTGAAGGCTTTATTCGTAGCTAGGTGTAACAGGTCCCATACAACTTTGTCCCAACCAGATTGGTGGGGGGTATTTTTCCCCCTAAAGGGACGTCCTGCTTGTTGAAGGAATAGCCCGTACATCGCCTCTTCTAGTGACCATCTACTTTTGAGCCCTTCAGCAGGGGGGGCAACTCTCACTGGATCTCTCCTGGGTCGTAGTCTGGAGTTTCTTGAGGAAGAAAGATCATCTATAAGTAGGTATCGGGCCCCAGCATGTGGGGTATAAACTATCTTTCGCTTTTCCCCCTCCACCCTACTCGGTTGAGTGTAGGTAAATTCAGGCCATCTAACGTATAGATGAAGCTGCTCTTTATCACCATCATCTTTGAGATTCGTTGGCTCCCCATCACACATTTTCGCCTGTAGTAATATTGCTCGGCGACTCTTGGGACCTTCTCCGTGATGCACATGGGCAATCAGCAGATCCCCAATCTCGCGGTGTGTGGCATCTATTCCTTGAAATGCGACCATCGGAGAGCCGTGGCAGAAAACTCCAAGAACGGAGACAGCTACCCCATGCGACATTAAAATCTCGTTCCAGGCTGCCCCCAAAAGCCGACTAGATTCGCACACTAGCCCAGCGACATAATCAGGTTCTTCGGGTTCGTCTCGTCGTCGGAGAATTTCCCTGAGTCCGAATCGTACGCTGAGTGAAGCTGCCTCAATGAGCTCACTTTCAAGCCTCTGAAATGTGTCATTTGAAGTCATAGTATAGCACCAGCTCAGCGATGACTTCTACTGTTTTAAAAGTCAGACGACGATCAGAACGACAGCGCTCCCTGCCGCTCTCGAGCGACCTCGACCGGCACCGGCAGCTTGCGCAACACCCGGCTCTGGAGCCGGAGGAACCCGTTTGCTGCCCGCTGGCAATGGGCCTCCATCCATTCCTTCGCAACCGGGCCGTTGAGGTAGCTGAGGAGCTGGTCGAATGAGACGCCCTCCTCCGGCACGAGGTAGTACACTGTGTGCCGTGGGATAATTTCGCCGGTGCGCTCGGCCCAGAACTTCGGCTCCTTCGCAATGTCCTTGAAGACAATCTTCGGGCGAAGGATGTCTTCCATTGGCGGCGTTTCGTGCCATGCGTACCACCGCTTCCCGGCCTTCTGAACGCAGGACCGGTCCTCCAACCGCTCGCGGTGCCGCGCGGCCCACTCCCCGAAGGCCCCGAGGTCACTCTCCTCCGGAAGCGTCCCATCGCTTCGGTAGGGACAGGCGAAGACGCTTTGCGGGTCCAAGGCGCCACCGTGGGTAAGCTCCTTTCCCGAAACCGTCGGCCGCGTCCACTTTGGACTGAGGCCCTCGGGCACCTCATCTTTATCGAACACGAAAACCGCGTCGGCCCCGGTGGCCATTCCCGGAGACACGCGAACGGTCACGTCCCCGAGGGTAAGGCCCGTCTCCATCCCCGAAAGTTCCTTCCCCCGCACCGCCGCCGCCCAACTCTCCCCCCCCGAAGGAAGCTGTGTCTGGTAACTCGTTCCGTCTCGGGTGCGGATTTGAGTCGTTCTACTAACAGATTCAGCGTTGTCCTCAATCCTCCGAATCGTCGTCACCGACGGGTAGGCCGTCAGCTGCGGAAAGGCATCTTCATCCACGTGGTTGATCTCTTCAACGTGGTAGCTTGCGCTCCCGGATCCCCTGCCAGTTACCAGTTGGCGGAGCGGCCGGGCGGTCTCGACGTACTCCCACTTCTCCGGCGTCACGAACACGAGTCGTCCGCCCGGCGCGAGGAGAGACAACGCTCGCTCGAAAAACAAAAGATACAGGTCGAAACGGCCCTTGGCGACCCGAAAGTCAGAGCGATAGCGCGCCTTCTCTTCCTCTGAGAGGCCCTCGATCGGGACATACGGCGGATTACCCAACACATAGTCGAACGATCCCTCCTCGGCGATCTCCGGCCCGAGAAAGTCCACCTTCCGTAGGCGGAGGTGCTTGATCTTAAGGTTCTCCGCCTGTTTGGCGAGGTCCGGATCGTTTTCAACGGCGAGGCCTTGCGGAAGAGGATACCCTTCGTCCTGGCAGATCGCTTCTACCGCCTTAGCGAATGGCGCCTTCCCCCCGCAGCCCGGATAGAGGATCCGGTCGCCCTCAGAAGGGGGATTGCCGTCGAATAGACGGCGGGCCATGTGCTCGGCCAAAGGCGGTGGCGTAGGGTGATGACCTTTCATGCGGACCCGGATTCTCTGTGAGATGGAATGCCGTGTGTATGGGAGCCCTGCAGAACTAGCGTTCTCGGGGTCGGATAGGCTGATCGTCAGTCCACGTGAGCCCCTACGTGTGAGGTAAGCTCTCGTACAAATCGCTCGAACTGGAGCTCCTCATTAGGCTCGCTGTACCCACCCTCAAGCCCTTCCTCCTGCCCGCTCATAAGTAAGGCGGCTCCGCTTACCAGCCGCTTTCGCACCATTCGAAGGCAAAGCAGCTCCGCCCGGCGGGCGTAGCTTGCTCCCTGAAATTCATCGTCGGCCTCAAAGTTGGGCTCTCGGAGCCCCACCGATTCCCGAGACCGCTCGTTGTCGGCCATGAGCATAAGGTACCCGACAAACGGCTGGGGCGAGGGCGCAAACACACCCTCCTCGTAGGCCTCCAAAAGGTCGGTATTGCTTCCGATCGCCTCTTCGGCCCGGTTGTTCAGGTTGTTACCGAAGGAGCTGGCCTGTGACTTGTACTCAACCGCCGCGAGAAGCTTTCCGTCGTAAACGACAGCCGTGTCCCATTCCTTCTCGTGGCGAAAAAAGCCGGGCAAGGTCGCTTGGTAGTCGTGCTTGACCGACGCTCGGGGCACGCCCTCCGCTACGAGGAGGTCCTCGACGAGGCCAGCGAATCCGTCCATCTGCCCCCCTCCCAGCACTTCCGCCCGTCGGCCGCGGGCCGTGTTATCGGAGGCGCGCTGGTCTTCGGCCTGCCCCAGGCGGGTTTCCCAGTAGAATTGGACAGCACTGGCGATCTCCGGAGGGAGATTATCGAGGGACGGGAGCCCATTTCCGCCTCCTGAATCGGGAGAAGAAGCCATGCTTATCGGATCGGCGTCGCGCGGCAAAAGACCATGCGTTTCAAAGGTAATGCTCATCCGACGGACACGCACACGCCTACAACTGCTGCCCCAATTTCAAAGTGGAACAGTGCAGGCAAAGCGTTTTCTACGGCCCGAAAAAAGCGTCCTGAACTTCAGAAGACCGACGTCGCCTCTTGTCGCCAAGTCTGAGGCAGCGTGAGATTGACAGCTGGAAAAATGACTCTCCGAATGGGCGGCGTCCGTGGCCCAGGGTGGAGAACACCTTTACCAGGCTGGATAATACTAAGAGAGTTGAGCGATTATCACTCGGTCTGAGACCAGCCTCCTATCCACAGACCCCTCCATGCTTGACTCAGGCTATATGTGTTCGAAACATGTTTATTTGCCGTTCCTTAATAATCAAAGAGTTGTTTGAAGCAGCTTTTCCATATCAATCCCCTGACCTGATATGAGCGACGAATCACACCACCTGACACCTCACCCTGACGGGGGATGGCAAGTGAAAAAGAGCGGCGACCCCGAAGCCTCACGGCGATTCGACACGAAAGCTGAGGGGGAAGACTACGGCCGTAGGGTGAGCCAAAATCAGAACACCGAGTTCGTCATCCACCGCTCAGACGGCACAATTCAAGATTCTGATAGCCATGGAAATGATCCTCATCCGCCCGATGGGTGAGCCTGGGCGCCTGCCAAATCTCGGAATGATCTGAATCCAGACCTACGCGATGGGCGCCGCGCGAGAGGCACGGCGGGGCTTGTAGATGTCTGCTACACGCGTTGGAGGGCTACTCCATCAGGGACCCTCCCCGAAAGTCGAAATGGGCTCTCAGATCTGCTCGAATCCTCCGTCCTGCACTTCGTAGGCCGCCCCGCCCACCACAAGCACGTCTCCAATCGACGAACGCCGAACGCTGTCGCGGTGAAGCTTGAGGGCGGCCCCAGAATCGGCCGTCGACGGCCTGTGCCGCATTAGGCGGAGGGCTCGCCCGAGCGCCTCGCGGCGGCCGGCCGCCTGCACCTCGACGGTCGCCGAGCGCTCGTATTCATACTGCCTTTCGGTCCAGGGCACATCGGGCCGCTCCTCGAAAACTTGATGTCCGGCGCCGGTCGGGGAGTGTTGCCGGTGGTAGACCTCAATGATCATAGCTCAAGCGAGAGTATCGAGTAGAATTTAGTTTGTGCTGATGAGAGACTATCGCTGGTAAGCGGGTGAGGAGAGTGGACTCTTCCGGTATCGCTTTGGCTCGTCGGGATCATTCTTGTCTGCACGTCAAGATACGTCTTTCAAGGAGCAATTTCAGGAGACCGTGCCAGTGCACTTTTACCAGGGAGCCTGTCAGGCTGGGCTCGTGGTCTGATCGTGAGCGCCGAATCGACCTTTTTACCGGTTCAGTCGGCGGATTTTCAGGACGTGGGACCTCGGCTACTTAGTGTATTCCAAAGAGTGACCTCCCCGCCGATCGTAGCACTTCTCGCCCTGGCACTCCGACATCAGGTGAAGCGCTGACATTTATCGACCCACCGTTAGTAGTCGTCCTTTTCAGGTAGCTCGTGATTCAAACCAATGGGTCTATTCGATACTGTTATTTTCGCAATAGCGAAGAACGCTGGAGCAACTACTTGGGAGGAAATCAAAAGTCAGCTTCGGATTCCGCTCCGCCGCGCTATCGAAGAGACAAAGCATGTATACAAGTCCAAACCCGGGATCCGAAACGGACTCGACCGTTGGTTTAAAGAGGGTGCGCTGGACTACTACGCAGGCAAGGTCTTTCGCGGTGAGGATGTCAACGACGAGTCAGTAGCCCGCTCCTTCCTCGAACACGCAGAGTTAGGGCCTATCGAAGAAGCTGAAAAACTGGAGGTGGCCGAAAGAGTTGTCCGTGCTCTCGTTCGCAATCTACGCGATGTCGCACTCGAAGGCGAAGAAGGACTACGGTTTTTAGGAAGACGCGTCGAGCACAAGGCTGAGGAAACACATCAACGCCTGGATCAGATCCGCGACATACTCGAGACGCACCTACTGGGCGGCGATTCTTCTGGGCAATCAGAGGGCGAGATCGAGGCTCATCTCCTAAAGGAAAAGGAGCTTGTTGATCTGCTCTATGAGTTGCCAGATATTCTGCAGGACTTACAAGCACAAAGGGGACGAAGTAAAAGATCGGAAGATATTCAGCGCCGTTCACTGCCCCTTCCAAGCAAGGAACGTGAAGCTCTTGGACTCATCGCTACTGCTCCAATTTCTCCTCGTCCCGAATGGCTCGAAGCGATCTTTCCTAATCGTGACTGGGATTCTCTCATCAGCTCCCTCTCGACCCGGGAACTCATCCGTTGGGATGAAAACCATTTAAGCCTTCCAGAGTCTGTCAAGGAACGAGTTCTGGAAGCCGAAGAAGAGCAGGTTCGCCTCGATGAAACTTGGTTCGACGCGCTCAGGCCCCATCGCCTTCACCCCGATGTTGCTATCTTTCTTGCTCTCAAATACATAGGGCAGAACAACGTGGGCAGTGCAATTCGGTCGCTTGTCGACTCAGTCTATTTAGTCGAGCCGGGAAGTGAGAACGACCTACTGTGCTCGGCCTTAGAGCCGATTCTGACTCAGGCAGACCTAGAGGATATTGACGAGTTATCTGATCACGACATCACCCGGACTTACAATGCTTTCGGGCTGTGTCTAGCGAGAAACGGTCGAAATGAGGAGGCCCTCTCTTGGTTTGACAAGCTACATGATCACAGCCGATCGGTAAACGACGCCTGGGGGATCGGGCAAGCCTATATCAACTCCGGAGTTGCCAATTTCTATCTCGGGAACGAGGAAAAAGCCAAAAGTAGTTACGAGAAAGCCGTCAAGCACGCCCGGCGCCAGGAAAACGAAGGACTGCTGAGCCGAGCCCTAAGTAATCTTGCCTCCCTAAAAGCCGACAGCGATCCCGATCGCGCCATTGACCTGTTGGAGGAAAGCGAGGAATTGAAGCAGTCAGATAATGATTATGCAGGGCTCGTGGGTACAAAACTCAATCGGGGAACCATCGCTGTGGAAGCTGGCAATCTCAAACGTGCAGAAAGACACTTCAAGCACGCCGTAGAAGAAGCCGACCGGCTCGACCGGCGCTACCTAAAAGCAATTGCCCTCCAGAACCTTGGGAGCGTTAGAGCAGATCAGGGGCGCCCCGATGATGCTCTCTCCTCTTACTCGGAAGCTCAAGACCTTTCCGAAGAGCAGGACCTGCGATACCCACTTCGACTCACCCTTCGAGGGAAAGGAGTAGTCCTGACTCAGAATGGGGCATACGCGAATGCAATACCAGTATTTGAAAGGCTACACCAACTCGAACACAAAGCAGGCAATATCCGCGCTGCAACCGGTGCCCTTCACGACCTGGGAGTTTGCCTGAACAAGGCAGGGCACCCTGAGAAGGGACAACAGACTCTGCGTCGGAGCCTCCACCAAGCTAGAAGAGACGGATTGGATGAGTGGATCTACCGTAATCAAGCTACTTTGGCGGCAACGCATAAAGGGAACGGTTCCACCATGGTAGTTTCCCAGCTTGAGAAAGCTGCCAACAGCGAGATGGAGAGAGGTAATTTCAACATTGCCGGGCGCCTTTGGATTTCGGCTTCCGAAGAAGCCCTCAAGCAACAAGAGGTTACCGAAGACTCAGATCCCGATGGTGAGCCTGCTGCGGTGATTTGCCCGCTCCAAGAGGCACTGATGGCTTTTCAGAAGGCTGGTAATACCGAGAAGGTCGTCGAAGTGTATGGGCGGATTTATGACTTTCGTCGAAGCCGGGGGGCGTATCAGAAGGCCCTGGATGTGCTTGAAGAAGCGCAGGGGGCGATCCCGGAAGATCACCCAGAAGGTGCTGACTTTGAGGACGAACGGGGCGCTTGTCTTCAACGCCTTGGTCGGTACGAAGAGGCAGAGGACGCACACATCCAGTCGCTTCGCACGTCCCGTAAGATCGATGACGACCGAGGTGCCGAGACTTCTCTTAACAATCTCGGCGAGCTCTATCGCAAGACCGGGCGCCCAAAGCAAGCCGTTGAGACCTATGAGAAGGCAGAAAATCGAGCACAAAGTCGAGATGATCAGGAGGAGCGACTTTCCATTGCTCACAACCGTGCACTCGCGCTCTCCGACCTCGGTCGGCTAAAAGAGGCGAAAGACCTGATGGGCCAGATTGAAGCAGAAGCAGGGACGACTGGATCGACAAGGGAGCTTGCCCGCGCGCTACACGGAAAAGCAATCCTCGCTTGGCAGGACGATCCTTGCAGGGATACCCTTTCTCTCTTCAAGAACGCAGTTCAACGCTCTAAAGAACTCGGAGAGGTCAAAACTGCAATTGACGCTGGTATCAATTATAGCTCCCTCCTTCTGGAGTTTGATGAGGATGAAAAGGCAATTCGGACCCTCCAGCCGCTCGAAAATATCGTGGCCGAGGTCGACCTACCCCAACAGTACAGCTACTTCGTGACTCTCGCAGAGACTTACGAGCAGAACGGTGATCTTCCAAACGCAAGAAGTTGCTGGTCACACGCGCGTCATATCGCCCGTCGCATTGAGGACAAAGAAAAGGCTCTAACGTCCCTCTTCTCCCTAGCGCGTCTAGATGAGCGCGAAGGATTCACGAACGAAGCTGATGATAAATTCCAGACAGCTCTCCAATATGCATCGGGACCTCAAGACAAGGCTCGGGTTTTAGCTTCACACCTCGACATCGGCTTCATGCGAGAGGATGACAGGATGATTGAAAGTCTTGAAGAGAACACCAAAGAGCTTACGGAGAAATACGAGCTCGACGAAATATATATCGACATCCAAATGAAAATCGGCGACTACTATTTGGGGAAGAGTCGTCGTAGACACTTTGAGGGCTGCCAGCATTACGCCGCTGCGCTCGCACGAGCGCAGAATATTTTCGCTGAGAATGCGTCTACCTCTGAGGAGACACCTGAGCCGATGTCCCAGGTCGGCGTGCACATATTCCTGACGCTCTCTAGCCTCGATGTGGATGATCGGACGAATCACCTCCAGCGGCTTGTACAGCAGCTTCAGAAGTGGGCGGTCGACGAAGTCGAAAGTATCAAAGACACCGAACCCACGAAATATCTCCTTTGGCCGTTCACGGCAGCTCAGAGGCTGTCAGAAGAAACAGAAGAGTCCGTTCAACCAGACCCTAAGCACGCAAGAAAGATCATAGATGAGGAGCTTCGGAAGTTGATTCCAGACGACATGTAACCACCCCTAGATTGCTTTTTCGGCAGAGCTCTTCCGATGAGGATCAGCCTTAAGGCATAAAAACCAATCCGTATGAAAGAGAAGGTCAAGCGCGCAGGTCTCCTATCCGCCCGCGCGGGTGATCTTCGCGGGACGCCTGTGGCTGCTGGCAAACCGTCGGGATGATGCACGAGCGCGGTTGAGTTTACGGAAGGTTCGGGGCAGGCCTTCACCGGATCGATCGTGACCGGAGTGGGTCTTTCAACCAGTCCCGTATCTGAGACTCAGGAAGGCTTCCTGGTCTAATGTCACATCGGGTTTGAAGGCCGGGGGACTATCCCGCTTTTGAGCCTACCCCGCAGAGGGGGCGGCTATTGGTTTTTAGGAGTCTTCCCCGGCCCCTCGGATCCGTTCTGGGCACCGCCGAACCTGCCTGTTGGCCGTGCAGGTCAGGCAGCTGCCTTACGCGGAACCGAGAAATCTCTCAGGTCGGTAGTTGCTGTCGTTTTTCCAAAGAGACAGAAGGGTCGCCAAGATCTTGCGCTGGGTGTTCAGGCGGGCATGACTGCGATCCCCCGTCCGCTCCAGAGACTGGTCAAAGAACCGTGCCACCTCGTTGTCTCCATGGCGGAGGGCAGCCATCCAGGCCCGGTAGCTAAACGCCTTCAGTTCGCTCCGTCCGTTCGGATCTAATTCTTCGTAGCCAAGGGGCTTCCCATCAGAAGTCTGACTCCGAATACCGAGCTGGCAGTAGCTCCAAAGCTTCTGCTTCGTGGAAAACCGGAAGGGAATCTGGATAAACGCGTCAAACAGGTGAGAACCGACAGGGCCAACTCCCGGTGCGTCCTGAAAATCCTTGATCTCTGAGTACCGCCCGCCCAGACGGAGCATCTGGCTCTTCGCCTCGCTCTGCGTGTCGAGGGCGACATCGAGCATTCGGTAAAGGCTGCGGACTTGCTCGACGGTCTCTGGACCAGGAAGACGGTCGATGTACTCTTCTCTTCCCTCTTCGGAAAAGGGGCGTCGGCCCTCAACATCAACGACTCCCCAGCGCCTGAAGGTTGCCTTGATCTTCTGCTTCAGGGCAACCTGCTGCTTCCGGTGGTCGATATAGCGCTGGGCGGCTGCCTTGAAGACGGCCCGGTGGTCTTCCTGTGCCTGATAGACCTCCTTCAGTTCTCCGAGACGAAGCAAGCGGCACAGGTTGTATACATCCGACCGGTCGCTCTTGCTGGGGTTGCGGCTCAGCAGGTGGTTCTCTCGGGGGTCGCAGACGAAGACCTCATCGACGTAAGGGTCAAGCAGGCGAGCAGCCCACCGAGAGAGCGTAGATGCCTCCAGGGCCAATCTCTTCTCCGAAGCGTCCACAGAGGCGATCCGAGGGACCAGCTCCGACTCCGCCGTTGGAAACTGCTGGTCCCCCTGGTAGGTGCCACCTTCGCTCATCACGCCCAGGGTACAGGAGTTTGGATGCAGGTCGAGGCCAAGGTATGCTGTGGTCATGGGACGTCTGTGGTGGTTGAGTGAAGCGGTTCACTCTAGGATGCCGCCACAGGCGTCCTCTTTCAATGTTACCCGATTCTGAAACTGACTAAACTCCTACAGCATGTTGATCGGCAAACTGTTCAGGGCGGCGTGCCGCCAGAGCAACGGGCTCAATGACCGGTCTTGCATGAGACCTCAGGGTGCCCCCATGGAGATAGTTAGTGGCTGAACCACCTCGGTCGGGCCTGTACTTGTCATCGCCAGATTCGCACCCCAAAAACGAAAGCGCCGCTGCTGGTGTCGCCTCCGGCAAAGTCGGCCGTCTCCCCGAACGCCCAGCTATGGTCGTAGCCGACGTACGGGGCAAACTTGCGGTGGAACTCATACCGCAAGCGGAAGCCGAGGCCCAGGTCGTTGACGCCGTTGCCGACGCCCCACTCGGGCACCTCCTGCAGGGCCGCCGTCGTCTCCAGTTCCGACTCCAGTTTCAGCCGCTGCGTGAAGAGGACGTGGTAGGATGCTGCAAACCCGGCGGACACGTTACCCTCGTCACTCACGTACAGGGTAGGCTCAACCTCAAAGTTGTACGGAGCCAGCCCCTGGAGTCCAACCGCCAGGTGTCCCCGTGTGGCTGGGTCTTCTCCCCAGCGCCGATCCACGCGTACTCCGGCGACGGCGTCAAAGAAAGGGCTGATGAGGCGACCGTAGAGTGCCTCGGCTTCTATCTCGCCCTCTCGGTGGACGGTGGAAGTTTCCCCTTCTCCGCGGAGCCACAGCCGGTTGACGTCTCCGCCAATCCAACTGGTGGCCTCCATCTCGACCGGCCGCTCGGCGGGCTCGGGGACGTATTCGAGTTTGTGAAAGAGCAGGAAGGCGCGCGGCTTGTCGTCCATGGTCTGTGCCTGGGCAGGTTGTGCCGGAAGCCCGACCAGGAACGTAGTCGCCATGAAAAGACCAATAGCATACTGAAGGATACGCATCATCAATTTCGGTGTGTGTGGAATGGGAGCGGACATGCCGAGACGTGTTAGGCAGGGAGGTCGTAATAGAACTCCTCTTCGCTGTCGGGCGCGGGTTCTACGTAGAAGACACGTGCCATACCCGCATCCATGTGGTAGAGGATGTGGCAATGAAAGAACCACGGACCCTTCTCATGGCCGTCGATGAGGAGCGACACCCGCTCGGCGGGCTTCACGGTGATCGTGTCGATGAGAGGTGCCCGCTTGCCGTGCCCGTTCTCCAGCTCCATAAACTGCCCATGCAGGTGCATCGGGTGGTTCATCATGGTGTCGTTCACCATGGTGAGCCGCACCCGCTCGTCGTGCCCGACACGAATCGGATCGGCGTCGGAAAACTCCACGCCGTTGATGCCCCACATGAAGCGCTCCATGTTGCCGGTGAGGTGCAGTTCGATCTCCCGATCGGGCGCGCGAAATGCGTCCTTCTCGTCCGAGGCCTTAAGCTGGTCGTAGGTGAGCACGCGCCAGCCGTCGTTGCCCAGACCAATGCCGGGCTCGTGCAGCCTCGACTTCGTCATCATCGGCAGGCCGGCCTCCGCAGGCCCGTGGCCCTCGTCCGGATCGTGCATCACCGGCTCGGGGAGCGTGCCCGGCGGACGCAGACCGTCCGACTCCCCCATGTCCCCACTCATGCCCTCGGACATATCGCCATGGTCCATGTCCATGTTGCTGTGGTCCATCCCGCCCATGTCTCCGTGCTGCATGTCCTCCATGTCGCCATCGCCCATTTCACCATCGCCCATGCCGCTCATGCCCATTGCGGCCATCGTGAGGGTGGGCCGCTCGCGCTGGTCGGGGACGGGACCTTCCATGCCCTCCCGCGGGGCGAGCGTGCCGCGGGCGTAACTGCTGCGATCCAGCGACTCGGCGAAGACGGTGTAGGCGCGATCGTCGGTCGGCCCCACAATCACGTCGTACCGCTCGGCCGTCCCGATGCGGAACTCGTCGGTGGTCACCGGCTCTACGTTCTGCCCGCTCACCTGCACCACGTCCATCTCCAGGCCCGGCACCCGCACGTCGAAGATGGAGGCCGCGCTGGCGTTGATGACGCGCAGCCGCACCCGCTCGCCGGGATTGAAGAGGCCGGTCCAGTTGGCGCCCGGCGCCTGTCCGTTCATGAGGTAGCTGTACGTGGGCGCACGGACAGCTGACAGGTCGGTGGCGCTCATCCTCATCCGGTCCCAGCTGAGGCGGTTCTTGAGCGTGTCCCAGAACCCGTCCTCCGAGACGTCCGACCAGAACTCGCCGACGGTCTGCTGCTGAAAGTTGTAGTAGTGCTCCCCCTTCTTCAGGTTGGCCAGGACCTGATACGGGTCCTCGAACGTCCAGTCCGACAGCACGACCACGTGCTCCCGATCGTAGGGCTGCGGCTCTTCACCGGCGGGGTCAATGACCAGAGGCCCATAGTGCCCCAGTTGCTCCTGGAGGCCGGAGTGACTGTGGTACCAGTAGGTGCCGTACTGGCGCACTTCGAAGGGCCCGGCCTCAAAGGTCTCCCCAGGGGCAACGGCGGGGTAGTTCACCTTTGGCACCCCGTCGAATTGGTTGGGCAGCAGAAGGCCGTGCCAGTGGATGGAGGTCTCCTCGTCTAGCTTGTTGTGGTAGCGAAGAACTACCTCCTCACCTTCCTGGAGGCGAATCAGCGGCCCCGGCACGGTGCCGTTCATGGTGATGGCGGTCGCGCGCTTGCCCGCCACCTCGAAGGGCGTCCGGTCGATGGTGATGTCATATTCGACGCGGTTTCCGTCGCGCCGGGTCGGCTGCAGGCCGGTCAGTCCACCGGCATGAGCGTCCCCACTCGCCTGGACCCAGGCCGGAAGGAGCGTCTGGATACCGGCCACTGCGGTGAGGGCCCCGGCACTACGCAGGAAGTCACGGCGCGAGACCATAGCCGATTCCAAATCGGAGGGGTCCGGCGTATTCGGCGTCGATACAGAAGAAGTCTCGTGGGTAGGCATGGATAGAGTTGGAGTAGGTGGACAGTCGGGTGCAGAAGAGGCGCGACGGCCCCAAAGCAGGATCTCAGCACGACGGCGAGATCCTACAGAAAGACTGCTGGAGGCACACCGTCCGAGCATCGCCAAAATAAGCGGCGGATCCGCACGGTGGCCTCCTCCTACTCACTCAAGCCACACCCCGACGTGGGCATGGAGCCGATGGGCCCGCCGAGTCGCGGACCTTTTAGAAAAGAGAAAAGAGGTGGTGGTGCGCTTCCAAAGTGAATCCGGCGCTCGGACGGGCTGGGCGCCGCCTCCCGTCGTCAATGAATCGACCGACGGGCTCTCTTCCGTACGCGCGTCCTGGCTGGCATGGTGGGTCAGGCACACGCCCGACGTGCCCACTCCCGCGTCGCAGTGCTGCTCGGTTTCGGGTCTCCCACAGTGCTCTCCGCCCATCGTCCCCGGAGACACACATCCAGCCTGGACGGTGGGCACGCCCCAGCCCAGCACAAACAGAAGGGCGGTGAGGGCCGCGGCGAGCCGGTATGTAGAGGAGTGGGTCGTCATCCGACATTGATTCTTCTGGAAAGCAGGTGCGGACACAGCGAGTGGAGATCCGTTGTTCCTGATTCTCCGCGGTTCGGGTGGCGCATTCCAGTCCAACGATGGCCACATGCCATCAGCCCAGTAATGACCTCCGTGAGATGAGGGGGGTTGCGTTTGGTACTTACGCAGTGCCGCCCGTGAGGGCAAAGGCAACGAGGCCGACGACGAGGACCGCAATGAAGAGATATACGACGAGGCGTTTGCCCGATAGTCCGGTCCCGCCATGGTCGTGGTCATGTCCGCCATGCTCTTCTTCGTGCATCCGCCGATGCTGGCGCCGGAGATAGACCTGTCCCCCGACGACCCCGACCGAGACGACGTTCATCCAAAACGTGTAGTCGATTTTGAATTGGGTCAGTCCGGCGATCTCCCGGGCCCCCTCCGGTGTCCAGCCAGCGAGCGCGAAGGCCCCGTCCAACAGTAGCGCAGTTGCCACGATGCTCACGAACATAATCCCGGCGATGTACAGCGCCACGCGCCACCCGTAGTATTCAGCGTTGGCCGCGACGAGCGGGGGCACCATGAGATCCGAGTAGATAAACCCCATGATTCCGGCAAAGAGAACGCCGTTCGAGGCCAGCACAGTGGCGAGCGGAATGTTGCCCATCGACCCGATGAAGGTGGCCGCCGCCACGAACGGCGCGACAACAGCGTTCTCCAGCGCAATCAGCCACCCGGGCAACTGGCCCTGGAAGTTGGTGAGGAAGAGGGCCTCCCAGAACGCTTGCGGCACCAACACCGCCACGAAGCCCGCCACGGTGAATCCGATCAGGATCTCCTCCCACACCATCTTCCACTCGTCGACAAACGATTTGCCGACCATGTGCCAGCCCATTCGGCTGCGGATGCGCTTTTTCCAGTCGAAGTCATCCTCCATCTCCGGCGCTTCTCGCTCTACCTTCTCGCGAGCGGCGTCGATCCAATCGTTCGGATAGGTCCACCGGATCAGCAGGCTGGAGATCGCGATGAGCACCAGCCCGCCCACGATCTCAGCGGCGAGGTACTGCGGCCCGAGAAAGATAAGAATGAGGATGCCCAGCTCGATGACGAGGTTCGTCGAGGCAAACATGAAGGCGACCGCCGTGATGAAATGCGCTCCCTTCGCCACTAAGGACCGGGCCGCCGCCAGGGCCGCAAACGAACAAGACGAGGACGCCGCGCCGAAGAACGTAGACAGCGTAATGCTCTTTGTGTCCGGTTCTCCCATGTACTTCGTGAGCCGCGCCTTGGGGACAAACGACTGAATCATGGCGCTGATGGTGTAGCCGAGCACAAACGCCCAGCCGCTCTTCCAGAAGAAGCCGACGGCCGTCTTCGCCGCCTCGCCGTACCAGGCCCAAATCAAGGAGCTCATCGAGTGGGGTTGCTTTTTCAGAGTATATGCCCCTTACCTTTACATACCCCATACCCCTATGGGGTACCTTTTGTTTTGTTTCCACCTCCCTCGGATCCACATCCCCGTTCACAGTCACTCAGAAACGACCGGATACTGTTGGCGAACTCTATGAAACACCCATCTTTGCCTTTAGCACTGATTGAAGTCTCCCTTCCCAGCCCAGAAACCTTTCCTGATCAGTGGGAGGTGCTTCTCTTTTCGGTTTCCATCTGCCCTTGAATCGGGTTCGCCAACAGTATCCGACCGTTTTTGAAACGAGAATGGTGTGGAAAGCGCACGCTCGTCGGCCCTCACATCCAAGTGTGATCGAAGGCACTGGTGATGTAGTCTTCGACTTCTTCGTCCCCGCCCATGTAAAGCCAGACGCCACGCCCCTTCGGGGCGATGGCAATCTGAAAGGTCAGAAACGGGCAACACTTCCGCTCACGGCTCACGAACTGAAGGGCCTGCTCCGCGAAGCGCGTCCCGCCGGGGAAGCGCACCGCGAGGCCGCCCTCGACCTTCCGCACTTCTTCCCGCTTTTCAAAAAGGCGTTCGAACTGCTCTTTGTGGCGGGCCGGGTTCTCCAACACCGAGAGGTCACACGCGATGGCTGTGTCCTCCGTTGGGGTCGGGTCGAAAAGATCAGTGGTTTGCATAGGCGGGATGGAAAGATCAACCTGCGTCAAGTACAATAGGAGGGTCTCCAATGAGGAGGCGGCTTAACGCTTCCGCGCCAGCCCCCACCCGAGCGTCGCGCCATAGATCAGGTGAAGCACCAGGGTCGCGACTGCGATTTTCGGCGTGATCGATGCGCCGAAGAAGCCCCACCCCAGAAGCGGGAGGATCACCACTTGCATCACGAGCCAGAGAAGGGCGCCCATGCCAAGTCCCTCTCGGAGCCCAGCCTCCGGAAATAGACGCGCGAGCAGGGCGCCGAAGACCCCACCGTATCCGAGATGGCTGCCAGCGGAGAGCCCCATTAGAAGGGACGCCGGGAGTCCACCTCCAAAAATAAGCGTCACGAGCGCCTTCGGAATCGGCTCGGGCATCGGCGCCACGCCGGTGGCCATCCCGACCGCCATCGGGATCGACATGGCGATCGTCGCGGCCACGCCCCACCCGAAGCCTCGCCAGACCCTGGACGGCCCGGAGCCAACATTGTCAGAAGAAATCGCTGATTGAGAGGTACCTGATTGGGAGGACGCTGCTTGATCGGTGGAGTTCGACATCGGTAGAAGGGGCCTCGGTGAGAAAGCCGGTGAGAAAGGAATCTGTTAGGCGTCTCGTGTTGCGCGAGCATCCAGAAACCGCCGAAGTTCTTCGACCCGGTCGGTGTTAGCACGAACATACACCCTGCGGCCCTCCCGAATCCGTTCGATGAGCCCGGCCTGACGGAGCTCCTTGAGGTGATGGGAGACGGTTGCCTTGCCAATGTCGAGACGGTCGGCCAACTCGGCGAAGCCGCAACAAGTCGGGTCCATACTGCATTCCTCGGGCCGATCTACCTCCGAACAGGAGACAGCCTGCTCCAGGAGCCGCTCCATGAGGGCAAGGCGGTTCGGATTGGAGAGGGCTTTGAAGGCTTCCGCCAGGTCGGTGTCCATGGAAGTGAGAATGCGGCTCGCAATACATTTCGATGTATATAAAACAATCGAACGGTATGTGTTCTGAGAATGCTTTTGAATAGACCGTCAAGGGAGAGCAGGCACGGAGGGAGGCCCCGGCGATCAGGTGATGCGAACACTTCCAATCGTGACGGGTCTCTTCCTTATCAGAGCATGAATCCCCAGAATAGCGTTCCTGGGGAGGTCTACAGGCAGCAGAACCACTATTCCCTCCACGACGGCCGCCAATTAGAACCGGGCCAGGTCATCGAGTGGGCGACGCAACCCTGACGGATCCATACCGATTATACGAGCGCTTCCCTCCTCCCAACCACCGCAGGCAGAGGCATCCTCCTTCTTCCTCTTGCATTCAGATCAACGACACGCGCAATGGCACAGAACGTCTCCGACCCCAACAGCTGGATTGCCAAGCACCTTTCCGGCCCCCAAGACAAGTTTGTCGAGTTTGCCCAGCAGGTCTACGAGAACGGAGAGCTGGACCGCAAAACGAAGGAACTCATCGCCGTCGCGACAGCGTCGGTGGGCCGCTGTCCCCACTGCACCGAGGGGCACATTGAGGGGGCCAAAGAGACCGGAGCCTCCGAGCAGGAGATCGCCGAGGCGCTTGCCGTGGCTTGGGCTCAGGGCAGCGGCACGCAGGTGTTCTGGATGAAGGAGGACTTCGCCGACATTCTTGGAGAGAACTGGCGCCGAGACTTTCTGCCAGGCCCTGACGCGGCCTTCTGGGAGTTCAAGAGCGACATCTTTGACGGCGGCGCCCTGCCCCGAAAAACGAAGGAGCTTCTCGCCACGGCGGTGAGTTGCCAGCACCGGTGCCGTCACTGTACACGCTCGCACATGGAGGCGGCCCTAGAGGTCGGAGCGACCAAGGCGGAGGTGGCCGAAGCGCTCGCCGTACTCTGGGTCATCGGCGGCGGTACCGACGTAGTGTGGAACGAGAAAGGATTTGAAGAACACCTCCATTCCGAGCCCGCCGCCGGATAGGCTCTCGCAGGTCCACCGCTGCAGGCGAGCATATTCAGTCTATCATGGGCACCCAGCTGGTGGTGTCATACGCCTCTCGTGGATAACCACCAATCAGACTGTAGGCTCAGCAGCAGGACTCATCCTGCCGTTGGACCGGTGGGCAGGGGACCGTCCCGTACGAACAAAACACACAACAGTCTCCCTCTTCCGGTCGGAGGACCGTTGCGCACACCGGACATTCCCAGAAGAATTGACAGCTTTCCACCGGCATCCGTACTTCTGTTTCCTGCCCGCACTCGGGGCAGGTCACCGTTGAGGTGCGATCTATCGTTGGAGTATCGGGCACAGGGGCTAAAGCGCTATGAGGAGACTTTTGACGAGGGGAAGCCGGCGTTTTCCGTGGCTCTGGTCAACTCCTCCACCGAAACCTTATCTGGGTCAAAGCGGACGACAGCCTCGGGGGGCTTGAACGTCGCCTCGGCGCTGTAGACCCCATCGACGCCCTCAAGCGCCGTCTTTACGGTTTTCGGGCACGCTGCACACGTCATCCCCTCCACCTCCAGTACGATTTGACGGAACGACGCGGGCGTAGCCGACGCTCCCGACCCGTCCTGCGCGCCTGCGATTGAGGCCTGGGCCTGCCCTGTCACGCTACTGGGCGAGGTGCCGAGTAGCCATGGGCTCACGACAAGTGCCACAATGGCCAACGCTCCCACGCCCAGCAGCGAGCTGCGAGCCGAAGAAGAGAAGATGGTCTCGCAGTCACAGTCGGGCCTCCGGCTGAGTTGCCACTCATTGTACCCCGCGTAGCCAAGAGCACCGAGGGCGACCGTCACGAAGATCCATCGGTACGGCGCTAGTGCCGTGAGGCCGGAAATCCACGCCCCGCCGATGCCTAAGGTGACCAGCCCGAGCGGGATCGTGCAGCAGGCCGATGCGGCCACGGCTGCGCCGATCGCCGCTCCTAGGCTCCAGTTCGCCGACGTATTCGAGGGCTTTTGCGAGTTCATAGCGGTCAAGTTGAACAGTTCGTCTTTCGGAAAGGAAGCGGACCGATTCAGGAACCGGTCTCCCGATCGATTACTCCTCCGAGAGCAGTGGGGATGTGGAGACGTCGCCTGATCCCGCCTCGTCCTCCAGAGAATCGAGGATCGGGCACTCGCTCGTCGGGCCGACCTGATCTCGGCAGGCCTCGGCCAATGTCGTCAGGGCGTTCCGAATCCGTCTCAGATCCTCCATCTTGGCCTCCACCTCCTCGATCTTCTCCTCGGCCTGGGCTCGCACGTCCCGGCAGGTCGCCTCCTCGTCGACGCGCAGGTCGAAGAGGCCCTTGATCTCTGAAAGCGTGAACCCGAGATCCTTGGCCCGCTGGATGAAGCGGAGGCGGTCGACGTAGCTCTCGTCGTAGAGCCGAAATCCCCCGTCCGAGCGGGGCGGCGTCGGGATGAGCGCTTTGCGCTCGTAGTAGCGTAGGGTTTCTGGATTGACGCCGACACGCTCGGCGACCTCACTCCGGGTCATCTCATCCATGGGACTTAGCTGCTAATAGGCGTTTGTCTCGGGAACGGGGGCGCAGGCTGTAGAGAACGTCTAAATCGGCACGCCGACTCCCGCCTCTCGGAGGGTTCCCCGAGACACGCCCTGGCCTCGGCAGCACGAGGCCAGCGTTCCGTTGATGGCAACGGCCGAAACGGACTGAACGCCTACCTCACGGGCCCGCTGCGTGCCGGACTCGTCCTGCAGGCTCACGACACGCACCTCACATGACTGGCAGGCCATCTCTCGCACCGTGTCGACTACGTCGCTGCAGAGCGGGCAGCCGGCGGTGAAGACCTCAACGGTTCGGGATTCAGACATAACAGAGCCTCGTTTTGGGGAAAGATTTTGCAGACAGGCAGTACCTGGCACGGGCTGTAGTATGGTACAGCGTTCCGATGCGTCTCGACTATTCACAAAACCAGCGCCAGGAGCGGTCACGCCCCCCTCTCCTGTCGACTCGGTCAACCACACCAGTAGGACAACCCCCAATCATATCCCCGGTTACGAGAGCGCCGCAGTGCTAGAGGAGCGGACTCACGCTGCTCGCGACCGACGGTGAGCCAGTGTTTTTTTCGAAAACGGGATCACCGGTCGGCTTTCCGGCCGTAGCCGCCGAATAGGCTCCCCCAGGACTGCAGATACGGGCTTATTCCGTTCTACCAAGGGCGGCCACGGTGACGGTGCCACAGGAGGGTCCACGGCGGATGAGCATGCCGCTCAGGTTGACTGGTGGCCCCTCTCCGAGGACAGCCCAGAAAAGGACCTTTCTGATACACTCGGTCCAGAGTTACCCCCTGCCGCTAACGCTCGGGGAGCCGCACCTCAAAGGTGCTGCCCTCCTTCTGGCCCGAACTCCAGGCTGTCACCGTTCCTCCATAGCTCTCCGCCACTGCCTTCACGATCGAAAGCCCGAGCCCTCCTCCATCGGCATGCTGCTCCGCCGCACCGGTGCGGTGAAACCGCTCGAAGAGTCGGCCCGCGGCGTCGGCGTCGAATCCAATTCCCGAATCCGATACGCGCAGGACGACCTCACCATCTTCCTCAGCCACCTGCACAGTCACGTGCCCCTCTTCGGGCGTGTACTTCAGGGCGTTGTTGAGAAGGTGATCGACGACGAGATTCAGGTCTTCTGGAGAGACGGTGGCTTCAATCCCTGAGCTTCCCTCCCACTCGATCGAAGCCGCCTCAGGGTGGTCCTGCCGCGCCCGGCGAATCCGGTCCTCGACCTGTCGGCCCGCGTCGATGCGTGTGTGGGACGACCGGTCGTCGCGGGCCTCTATGCGCGAGAGGGTCATCAGCTCGTCGAGCAGTGACGAGAGGGTTTCGGTGTGCCGCTGTACCGCACGGAGCGCGTCCCGATACTCGGCCTCGGAGCGGGGACTGCGAAGCGTCACGTCGAGTTCGCTCTGGATCGCCGTAAGCGGCGTGAACATGTTGTGGGCCGCGTCGGCGCGGAAGCGCCGCTCCCGCTGGAGGGAGTCTCGGAGACGTCCGATCAGACCGTTGAACGTGTTGGCCAGGTCGGTCAACTCGTCCTCGGCGCCGAAGTCTGTAGGCAAGGTGCCGGTGGGCCGATCTTGCATGTCGTTGGCCGCGGCGGTAAGGGCGGCCACCGGACGCAGGGCCCGCTGGGCCAGCCCGTAGCCCACGACCATGGCGAGGCCGACGCCCAGCAAGATACCCAGCGCGAGCCACCAGCGAAGAGTATGGAGCAGGCGATGAATGGGAGACTGCAGCTTCGTCACTTCGAGCCACGAGGCGGCCCCCGGCGCATTCTCAAGCGGAAGGTATAACGATTGTGCTGAGATCCCCCCCCAGATTCTCGTTTGCAGGGTCGTTGTGCGCGACCTGGGCAGATCGATAGGAAGAGGTGGGCGGGTCTGGAAGGCTGGGCTTGCCTGAGTAATGTCCCACCGGGGAGCAACCAGGCGAACGAAGGTGCCAGGGGTGGACCGAAGCTCGTGGGGGGAGGACGCCTCCGCCAGGTCGAAGCCGTGTGCTTTGAGGTGAGCCTGGACCGCTTCGGCCTCTTCACGCAGCCGCGCTTCAAGGTCGTCGTGTAGGCCCAGGTGCACGCTCACGTAGAGCCCCGCGACGAAAAGAGTCAGTAGCACCAGCAGGCTCGTTCCAAACCAAAGCGTCAGGCGCGTCGAGATCGACAACCGGGAGACAAGGCCGCTAAGGTTCATGAGAAGCAGACGAATGCTAATCGGAATCGCTCGTGGTAGGCGACGCCTCCTGAGGCGGATCGCCTGGTGGCGGCGAAACGGTCAGCCGGTAACCGACTCCCCGCTCTGTCTCGATGCTTACGGTGGTAAGGGACTCGCCTGCGAGGTCTACGCTTTGGAGTACCTGTCGGAGACTCGAAACCGTCACGTCGATGGCATTGGCCGTCACGTCGTAGGGCGAGCCCCACACGCGTTCGGCGATGGTCGTTCGTGTCACAACCGTGCCTTTCTGACGGAGCAGGAGCTCCAGCAGGCGGAATGCCTTCGGGCGCAGGTCGAGGGGCGATGGGCCGTAGCGCGCCGCTCGACGAGCGGTATCCATCGTGAGAGCCCCCGCCTTCAGGTGTGTTTTCTGAGTGTCCGGAGAGGACGAGTCGCGGCTTGATCGTCGCGTCAAAGCTCTGAGGCGGGCCAGGAGCTCTTCGAAGGAGAAGGGCTTTGTGAGGTAATCGTCCGCCCCGGCATCCAGGCCTGCGACGCGGTGATCTACGTCTTGTAGGGCCGTAAGCATGAGCACGGGCGTGGGGCTCCCCTCACGCCGTAGCCGCTCGATGAGCGTGCGCCCGTCCATGCCGGGAAGCCGCCAGTCGACGATGAGAATGTCGTAGGATCCGGAAAGCGCCTCGGCAAGGCCTTCCTCCCCTTCCGTCGTCCAACTCACACGGTAACCCTCTTCCTCCAGGCCCCGCTTGATGGGCCCGGCCACGTCCGCCTCGTCCTCGATGAAGAGGACCTGTTCGGGAGAAAGCGAAGCGCTTGTAGAGGGCATTAAGAGACAATGATCTACCTGAGAAGAGAACCTTTAAGAATTTTCAGGTTGACGACAACCTCCTAACAGCCGCTGTGGCTTATGCTTTAGACGTACTCGACGGCATTTTGGTCATCCCCCCTGCCATCGTGTGGCCTTTCGCTCTCGGACTGGTGCTTTGGACCGCCCTCCTTCTGTGGGTGTGGGTTCAGGTCGGGCGCTCCCTCGACGCTCCGGTCCAGAGAAAAGACGGGTCCCGAGATCCGTCCATGGCCGGTGAGGAGCTGCAGGAATCCATGCAGTAAACACTGCCCGGACGACGTGTTCATAACGACTTGTTCTCGCAGTACGCATGTCTCCTCTTTCCTTTCGTTACGTTGCACGCGCCGCCGTCCTTTGTGTGCTCAGCATGACGGTTACTATGCAACCAGTCTTCGCCCAGGTGGAGGCCCCTGCACCAGCCTCGGCCTCCCCAACAGCCGAGCTCGATCGTAAAGGGACCCTCGGCGACTCGGCAGATTCGCTTCGGGCAGATTCGCTTCGGACCGTCGGCCTACGCGAGGCGCTGCGTCTCTTCCGGGAGAATAACTTATCTCTGCGGCGGGCACGGTCAGAGGCACGGGCGCTTCAGGGAGAAGCCCGGCAGGCGAAGACCTATCCGAACCCGACCTTTCAGGCTACCTACGAGCCGATTTCGCGGGGCGATACGCGACAGTCGGAGACGTACCTGAATCTCAGTCAGCAGCTGGAGTGGAGCGGACGCTCGGCCCGTATCCAGTCTGCTCAGAAGAGAGCAGTGGCCGCCCAAGCCCGCGCCGCGGTGGACAGCGTGCAGTTGGCCCTCCAGGTAACCGAGGCCTACGTGGAGGCCGCCACCGCCCAGACGCGCCGGCGGCGCTTAGAGCAGGTGACCCAGGTCTTTCGCCAAGCCGACTCCAGCATAGCTGAGCGGCGAGGCGAAGGCGACGCGTCCGGCTACGCCGCCCGTCGCATCCGGCTGGAGCGGGCTCGCTACGAGCAGCGCCTGGCCGCCGCTCGCCTGGAGGCCCAGAGGGCTCGGCGACAGCTTGCGCTTCTGATTCTACCCGACGACGCATCGTCGGTCGCGGCCGAGTCGCTTCCCAAAGGAAAACCCTCATCCATTTCTCGGGGGGAGGCCTTCCGCATGGCGCTCCAAGACCGGCCGGAGCTTCGGCGCCGGCAGTCTGAGGTCAGTGCCCAAAGAGCGGCCCTTCGAGCCGCTCGAAGAGAGGCCTGGCCGGACCCGTCCGTCACGGCAGGGTACAAACGGCAGTCCGACGGTTTTGAGGGCGCCTTCCTCGGCGCCAGCATTCCCCTTCCCTTTTTCGATCGCAACCGGGGGGCCGCCGAAGCCGAGTCCGCCCGGCTCCGGGCCGCAGAGACGGGGCAGATTCTTGCTCGCCGTGAGATCCGCAATGAGGTGCGCCGCGCCTACGCCGCCTACAGCAGCGCGCGCCGCCAATTTCAGCTCCTCGACGGCGACCTGCTCAGGGGCTCGGGCGACCTGCTGCGCATCGCGCAGGCTAGCTACGGCGAAGGGGAGATGTCTCTTGTGGAGCTTCTCGACGCGGCGGATGCGTACCGCGACGCCCGACTACGGTCCGTCGGTCTCCGCGCCAACCTCTGGACCCGGTACTTCCGGTTGCTTCGCGCGATGGGAGAGCCGCTCGACCTTCCATAATTTCGTTTTCCGTTTCGACGTCTCTTTCTAATACAACCTATTCAGCAATGAACCGCAGTTGGACCTCTTCACTTTTCACTGCCTGCCTTGTCCTCGCGCTCACTGCCGCGCTTCCGGCCTGTGGAAGTGACAGTCAGGGCAGCACCTCACACGGGGGCGACAGCCATTCACACGAGCAGACTGCCAGTCACGGAAACGGCGATCACGCCCACAATGGCGATCACGCCCACGATGACACCTCAACGACCCGCCTCGACACCTCGGGCATGGACGAAGACAGCACTCACGAGCATGACGACGAGGGACACAGCCACGATGGAGATGAGCACAACCACGAGTAGACTCACGCGGGCACACTTCGGCGTAGCACACGGCCTGCGGAGAGCCATTCCGAACAGTCGCTCGTGACAAGCGCCCGAACTAGAACCGACCCCAGTACGCCACACCATGATGAAGCAGCTTGCACTTCTTTCGATCTTCGCGCTCCTGGTGACCGGGTGCGGGGAGCAATCAACCCAGGAGACAGCGGCCGGCGAGGACTCCTCCCTTCCGAGCCAGGCCGTAACCGTCTGGTCCTCGGACACCGAGCTGTTCTACGAGTATCCGCTTTTGGTAGCCGGCCGCGAGAGTGGTCCGTGGGCCATCCACGTGACCCAGCTCGACGAATTTCAGCCGGTGAGGGAGGGCTCGCTTACGCTCCGCTTCCGCCGCCCGGACGGTGCGGCATACGTGCATACGTCGAACGCGCCGTCGCGCCCCGGTATCTTCACGCCGCAACCCACCATTCCCGAAGCCGGGACGTTTCAGCTCTTCGTGATTGTAGAGAGCCCCCGGGTTCAAGACACTCTTGAGGTGGGGGAGGTGAACGTGTACGAGTCTGCAGAGGCCATCCCGACGCCGCCGTCCACGACGGCTGAGATCACGTATCTCAAGGAGCAGCAGTGGGAGACGTCATTCGGAGTCGCGGAGGCACAGCAGCGTTCGATTCAGCGGTCTATCGAAGCATCCGGCACGATCGAGCCGGTGGCAGGGCAGTTTGCGAAAGTGTCGGCGCCGGTGAGCGGCCTGACCCCGGCCCGAGCGAACCTGGACATGCCCGCCCCTGGTGACCGTGTGCGCGAGGGGCAGACGTTGGGAGTCCTGAGCCCATCGGGCGGGGAAGGCTCCTACGCCGACCTCAAAGGGCGCGTCGAGCGGCTGGAGCGAGAGGTGCGTCGGGCCGAGCGGCTGGTGGAAGCCGAGGCGATTCCACAAAAGAGACTTGTCGAGGCGCGCCACGATCTGGAGCTGGCCCGGGCCGCCTTCGAATCCATGGGCACCAGTAGCGGATCAGCCCCGCAATCCGCCTCAACGCCGGGCGGACCCTCCGCAAGCGGCAGTAGCTTCAACTACGAGCTAAGGGCTCCAATCAGCGGCCGGATCCAAGAGCGTCACCTGGCGCCGGGGAGCCGCGTGGGGGTGGGCACGGTCCTCTACACGATCGTCGACCCGAGCCGCGTGTGGGTCCGTCTCCGGGTGCCAGCCGACCACGCGGGATCAGTAAATCAGGCTACTGGGGCGGTCTTCACCACCGAAGGAAGTAGTGTCACCCACCAGGCGAGCCGGGTGGTGTCCACAGGCGCTTCCATTGACACGGATACGCGGACGCTCCCCGTTCGCCTCGAAGCCCCCAACCCGAACGGCGAACTCAAGATCGGCATGATGGCCGACGCCCAACTCCTCCTGGAAAACACCCAGACCGGCACGGCCATCCCGAATGAGGCCATCCAGACCGAAGATGGGCAGCCCGTCGCCTATGTCGAGACCGGCGGTGAATCGTTCGAGCGGCGGTCCCTCCAGCTCGGCCCCACCGACGGGCAATACACTCTCGTAGAGCAGGGCGTCCAGGCGGGCGAGCACGTCGTCACCGCCGGGGCCTATCAGGTCTACCTCGCCTCCCTGGGTAGCAGTCAGACGGGTGGCCATGGCCACCCTCACTAGGTATGAACGCCCCTTAGGTACGGACGAAAGGAGGTGGCGCCTGAGCTTCTTCCCTTCTCTCCCCACCCTCCATCCAACACACGCAGACCCAGAATGCTTGACCGCACGATTCAGTGGGCACTTTCAAATCGACTGACGACGCTCGTCGGTGCCGTGCTTCTGCTCGCGGCGGGCGGGTACGCGGCCCTCACAATGCCGGTGGATGTATTTCCGGACCTGACGGCCCCGCGCGTGACGGTGATTACCGAGTCGCACGGAATGGCGCCCGAGGAGGTGGAGAAGCTGGTGACCTACCCGATTGAGACGGCGGTCAACGGAGCCGCGAGCGTCCGCCGCGTGCGGTCCAGCTCCGCGCAGGGCTACTCCATCGTTTGGGTCGAGTTTGAGTGGGGGACCGACATCTACCAGGCCCGCCAGATCGTAAACGAAAAGCTCCAGCTCGTGGGCGGCCAGCTTCCGGACGGAGTGGATGCTCCCGTGATGGCCCCGATCACGTCCATCATGGGAGAGATCCTGCTGGTCGGTCTAACGAGCGAGGACCATTCGATGCGTGAGGTGCGCACGGCCGCAGACCGCGTCGTGCGCCGTCGGCTTCTGGCCGTCGACGGCGTAGCGCAGGTCATTCCACACGGGGGCGAGGTGAAAGCCTATCAGGTCATTGCCGATCAAGAGCGGATGCGGGCGCTCGACATTCCCCTGTCGGCGGTGATGGAGGCGGCGGAGGGCTCCAATGAAAACGCGGCGGGTGGCGTCTACCAGCAAGACGGGCGCGAGGTGCTCGTTCGCGGCCTCGGGCGGACCAACGAGATTCAGGAGATCGGGGCGACAGTCGTGACGAGCCGGGACGGGGCGCCGATCCGGCTCCGCGATGTGGCGGAGGTCAAAGTAGGCACCCAGCGGCCCCGCCTTGGCACCGGATCGGTGAGCGGCGAGTCGGGGGTCATCGTCTCCATCCAGAAGCAGCCTGGGGCCAACACCCTCGAACTCACCGAGCGCGTCGCCGCCGAACTCGACCAGATCGAGGGACAGCTCCCGCCCGGGATGGAGGTCAATCGCTCGATCTTTCGACAGGCCGATTTCATCTCGCTGGCGGTCAACAACGTGATCGAGGCCCTCCGTGATGGGGCATTTCTCGTTCTCATCATCCTCTTCCTCTTCTTGTGGAACGTGCGGACGACGGCGATCTCGATTCTCGCCATTCCGCTCTCGCTGTCCGTGGCGATGGTGGTGATGTACGGTCTCGGCATCACGATCAACACCATGACGCTCGGGGGCCTCGCCATCGCGATCGGGGCGCTCGTTGACGACGCAATCATCGACGTGGAGAACGTCTTCCGACGGCTCAAGGAAAACGCTCAGGAGCCCCCCGATACGCAGAAGAACATCCTCCGGGTCGTCTACGAGGCGTCAATGGAGGTGCGCGGGCCCATCCTGAACGCGACGCTCATCATCAGCGTCGTATTCGTGCCCCTCTTCTTCCTCTCCGGCGTGCAGGGACGCCTATTGCAGCCGCTGGGACTGGCCTACATCGTGGCCATTCTTGCCTCCCTCTTCGTGGCGGTGACGGTGACGCCGGTCCTCTGCTACTACCTGCTCCCGCAGTCGTCCACGGTCCGTGAGGGCGAGGAGACCTGGCTAGTGAAGCGACTGCACAGCACCTACCGTTCGACGCTGGACTGGGTGCTCGGGCACTCTCGGTTTGTGCTCGGGGCCGCCGCCCTGCTTCTCGCGGCCACGCTGGCCACACTCCCGTTTATGGGGCGCGGCTTCCTGCCGGATTTTCAGGAGGGCACGCTTGTCATCAGTGCTGTAACGGCACCGGGGACGAGCCTGCAGGCCTCAACCCACATCGCGCAGGATATTGAGGACCGGCTCCTGGAGCACCCGGCAGTTGAGGCTACGTCTCGCCGCACCGGTCGCGCCGAGCTGAGCGCTCATGCGCAGGGCGCCAACGCCTCCGAGATCGATGTTCAGGTCGATCTTTCGAAAATGGAAATGAGCGAGGTCACCGCCGATGTGCGCACGGCGCTTTCCTCGATTCCGGGCACGAACGTAACAATCGGCCAGCCAATCGGGCACCGCATCGACCACATGCTGTCGGGCACGCGGACTGACATTGCCCTCAAGATCTTTGGCCCGGATCTCTACGAGCTTCGGGACCTGGCGGAGCAGGTGCGCGGGGCGGCCGAGGGCACGCCGGGCCTCGTCGACCTCTCCGTCGAGCAGCAGGCCGACGTGTCGCAGCTCCGCCTCTACGCGAAGCGTCAAGAGATGGCCAAGTACGGCGTCACGCCCGGAAAGCTCAACCACGCCGTTGAGGCTCTTGTGGGAGGAGAGGCTGTCTCGCAGGTGCGCGAGGGACAGCAGACCTTTGGTCTCACCGTGCGGCTTGATTCGGCTCGCCGGGCTGGGGCAAAGTCCATCCGAAATGTACTGATTGACACGCCCGCGGGCCCAAAGGTGCCGGTTTCGCGCCTTGCCCAGGTGCAGCACGAACGTGGCCCCAACACGATCAGCCGCGAGGACGTGCAGCGGAAGATCGTCGTCTCCGCCAACACCAGTGGGCGAGACGTGGGCAGCGTCGTGGCTGACCTGAAGCGGCGCATTGGAAATCAGGTCGAACTGCCGGAGAACTACTATTACGAGGTGGGCGGGCAGTACGAAAACGCCCAGCAGGCGTCCCGCCGGATCGGGTGGCTGTCCCTCGTCGCGCTGTTGGTCGTTTTTCTCCTCCTCTACCAGGAGTTCGGCAGTGCCCGAGCGGCGACGCTCGTTCTCGTCAATCTGCCGCTCGCGCTCACCGGCGGGGTGGCCGCCCTCTTTCTCTTCTTGGGTGGTACGCTCGACATTGCAGCGATGGTTGGGTTCGTGACCCTCTTCGGAATTGCCGTACGGAACGGCATCCTCCTCGTGAGCCACTACATCACCCTGCTAAAAGAGGATAAATCGCTCCGAGAGGCCGTGGTGCAGGGCTCGATGGAGCGACTCAACCCCATCCTCATGACGGCACTCACGGCGGGCCTCGCGCTCGTCCCACTGGCTCTGGGTGGCGGAGAGCCAGGTAAAGAAATCCAGACGCCTCTTGCTATCGTCACCATCGGGGGGCTCCTCACCTCAACCTTCCTTAATATGGTCGTCGTTCCGGTGCTCTTTACCCGGTTCGGCGATGTAGAGCAGCTTCGGCAACAGCAAGGACAGGAGCTTTCGAGTTAAGAGAGAGTGCGGCTGTGGAGAGTAGAACCAGATGCCCTCCCTGAGAGTCTTCCCCAAGAGGCTTTAAGAGATACTTCCCTCAAGAAGGAGTTCTACACAGACAAAACCGAGCACGACCAGTCCAATACCCAGGAGGTTATGAACCGCTATGTTGATTGCCCCAGCAGCATATCTTCCCTCGTGTAGTAGCATGAAGCTTTCCAGACCGTAGGTCGAGAAGGTCGTTAAGGCTCCAACCGTGCCGGTAAAGATGAACAGGCGAGCATTCGTAGGAAGAGAAAAGCGTTTGGCCGTTGCCCAAAGGAAGCCGATCAGAAAGCATCCGACTAAGTTCGCAACGAGGGTTCCCCAAGGAAATCCTTCGCCGAGAAGCCAATACGCAGCTTTGGAGAAGCTATGCCGTAGGGCGGCTCCGAGACCTCCACCTAAAGCGACCCAGAGAAAATTTTGCATAGGTGTGCGGGATTATATGCTCCTATCAGTGAGATTCAATAGGAGTCATCAGCCCACAGTCAAGCAGACAAGAACCCTCTGACCTAAAGGAAAGGGCGGTTATCGGCGGACCCCATCGCCATCGATCCCAAACTCGTATGTGGCCCCCGTTGCTACAGTTTTCCCGTTCGACTGGATCTTTTCCCAGGCGTTCTCTACCACATCGCATCACATGTTTCAAAAACCAGGGTTTTTGAAACGACGTGACCGCCTCCCTCCCACCCCGCCTGAACGGCTCTCAGGGACGGCGGCCACGTTTCATAAGTTGCTTCAAAACCGATTGTATCAAATCATGGTCGGCCTATCGGGTTTTGAAACGGTGGGTGTAGACACTTCTTTTCCAGGCTGCCGATAACTCGGATTTGCAACGTCGTGTGGAGCCATCCCCGGCGTCATCCAAAAGGGCCGCTTCAGAAACCGCTGTTTCTGAAACGACCGCCCACTTGTTGAAATTCGAGAGGGACGAACGCCAGACCGGATCAGCCACAGATACCCGTTGGACGAATTGCCTCCCCAGCCCACTTCGTGTCGACTTCTCTATTGCTCCTCAGCCCCATGAGTTAGGGCATTTTCCAGCATCTCACGGACATGGTCATCTGAAAGGCGATAGTAGACGTGTCGTCCCTCGCGACGGTGGGAGACGAGCCGGGCATCGCGGAGCGTCCGTAGTTGGTGACTAATGGCCGACTGGCTCATGCCGAGAGCTTCCACGATGTCGTGCACGCAGACCTCTCGGCCCCGGAGAAGACATAGGATTCGAAGCCGGGTCTCATTGGCAAATCCCTTGAGGAGACGGGCCGTCTCCTCGGTTACTGCTTCCGCCGGCAGCGTCTGAGAAAGCGTCCCCTCGGCACCACAGGTGGTTTCGAGTGAGTCGGAGGGGTCTTCGGCCAGGTCGGAATCCATAAGAAGACGTTGCACTGCTCGAAGGGCTACAAGCCTTTCTCAATACAAGACCCCTCCTTCAGTTGCTCCATCTTTAGGGAGCCCATTACGACGAGTATCCCAGAAGACGAAGCGCATTTCCCACCACGACCAGCGTCGATCCTTCATGGAGCACGACGGCAAGCCCGATGTTAAGTCCGGCGATGGTAGCCGGAATTAGGATCAACACCATGCCGAGAGCGACCCAGAGGTTTTGGCGGATAATGCGACTCGTCTGCCGACTAAGGCCCACCGCGAAGGGAAGGTGGGAGAGGTCGTCGGCCATGAGGGCCACGTCGGCCGTCTCCAGCGCCACGTCCGACCCGGCAGCGCCCATGGCGATGCCCACGGTCGCGTTGGCCATTGCAGGTGCATCGTTCACACCGTCGCCGACCATGGCTACGCGCTCCTCTTCGCTGAGCTGCCGGATCGCCTCGACTTTGTCGTCAGGGAGGAGATCTCCTCGGGCCTCGTCGATTCCGAGCTTCTTGGCGACGGCGTCGACGACCCGCTGGTTGTCCCCAGAAATCACAACCTGATGCTCGATCCCAATCTCTCGTAGCTTCTGTACCACCTCTGCGGCCTCCTTGCGGGGGGTATCCGCGAGCCCGATCACACCGAGGTATTCTTTGCCTCTCCGAACGATCATCGTCGTTTGGCCATCGGACTGCATCTCCTGAACTGTCTCTCGAAGGGCATCCGGGACGGCCGGGCCGCCGATCTCACCGAATAGCGCTTCTTTGCCGATGTAGACCGGCTCTCTGCCCATCGAAGCCTTAACTCCCCGACCGGTGATACTTTCGAGATCATGGGCGTCGTCAAAAGCTTTGCTTCCGAGCTTCTCCTTCCCAAATTCCACGACCGCCCTTGCGAGAGGATGGTCACTGAGGTTCTCGACAGGAACGGCAGTGCGGAGCACATCCTCTTCGGTGACCCCATCGCAGGGGAGCACATCCGTCACGCGCGGCTTGCCCTCCGTGAGCGTACCGGTTTTGTCGAACGCCACGGCGCCGAGCCGCCCGAGTTGTTCGAGGGGACCGCCCCCCTTCACGAGCACGCCGCCCTGCCCGGCCCGCCCGACGGCACTCAGCACGGCACTCGGCGTAGCGATGGCCAGGGCGCAGGGGCTGGCCGCCACCAGCACGGCCATGGCCCGGTAGAAACTGTCGGCGAAGGGTTCATCGAGCGGAATCCATGCAAACAGCAGTAGCACGACGAGGCCCAGTACCGCCGGGACGAAGTAGCGCTCGAAGCGGTCAGTAAAGCGTTCTGTGGGAGATTTTTCCGCTTCCGCCTCCGTCACCATCTGCACCACCCGTGAGATCGTCGTCTCGTCGGATCGCCGCGTCACGCGCATCTCCAGGGCGCCGCTGCCGTTGATCGTCCCCGCGAACAATCGATGGGCCGCGCCAAGGTCGTCGGGTGTCTTCAAGGCCGCGTCGGGATCGTTTACCGGCATCTTATCGACGGGCACGCTCTCGCCAGTGACCGGGGCCTGATTGACGGCGCTTTCGCCGTCCGTGACGAATCCGTCAGCCGGGATGCGCTCGTTAGGTTTTACCAGAACCGTGTCGCCTGCCGCGAGCTCATCAACAGACACTTCTCGCACCTCTCCGTCGCGGCGGACGAGCGCGGTGTCCGGTGCCAGCTCCGCGAGCGACTCGATGGCCTGCCGGGCCCGCTCCATTGCGTAGTGCTCCAGCGAGTGGCCCAGTGAGAAGAGAAAAAGCAGAAACGCCCCTTCTAGCCACTTCCCCAAGGCGGCCGCCCCGGCTGCAGCCACCAGCATGAGGAAATCCACCTCAAACTCTCCTTCTCGGAGCGTGTCCAGGGCCTCCAACACGGTGTAGTACCCCCCAAATATGTATCCCCCGGCGTAGCATCCCCAGGGAATCCAGAACGAGATCCCAGAGACGAAGGAAAGCCCAAATCCCGCGGCCACACAGACGCCCGCAAGAAGTGAATAGATCAGCTCCGACTTTTCACCAAAGATGCCGCCGTGGTCGTGCCCTTCCTCCTCGTGATCTGAAGGACTTTCATCCGCCTCTTCTCTTGATAGATCACGAGCATCGAGCACCCCTCTCAGCGGCTGGACACCCATCGACAGAAGAACATCCTGAATTTCTTCCTCTCCCGTCGCAGAACGGTTGTATTCGACTCGAATGCGTTCAGCCGCGCTCGCCTCTGCCTCTATGACGCCCTCGATCTGCCGGAGTCGCCGAGCGATTGCTCTGGCGCGACGGGGGCGCGAAATGCCCTCAACGCTCCAGGAGAGATGCCTGTACTGGTCCGTAAGCTCAGTACCTAAGCTTTTCGCCCGCTGCCGAATACGGGGCAGCGAGATCGTGTCCGGGTCGTAGTGAATGCAGAGCCGGTCCGGCTCGCCGTTTACGGCGGCCACTACATGTGCTTTGCTGATACCCTTTTGCCCCCGAAGACTCCTCGTTAGACGCTCGACGCATGCGTCCTTCGCGTCAGGGACACCCGGGAGAATGATCGGAAGGTCAAGGCGGACCTGATCAGACATTGGGAACGGTGGTGAGACCAATGCAAACGCGAAGCATGATAAATTTGCCTTCCGGTTGAAGCCTGAATCCTCATAGGCGCACCTTACAGGAGCCAGCGCGGACGTTTCGCCTTGTAGCGCAGGTAAGCCCTACCATAAGACTTTTCCAACCAGGGCTCCTCAGCGAGAGGGGCGAGCGCGAACCAGAGTCCAACCGTCAGAGCGAGGATTCCGGCCAGCCGGGAATCCGTTAAAATGGTGAATCCAAGCAGCAGTATGAGGTCCCCGACGTAGCCCGGGTTGCGGGACCAGGTGTACGGACCGCTCGTGACTAACTCATCTTCGAGCCCCAGGGCTGCGCGGCGACCGAGAAATCCCATTGCGTAGCTGGCGATCGCTGTGCCGAGTCCGAAGAGGGCCGTACCCACGATGAGCGATCCGGTCTCCCCAATCCATTGCTGGAGGCCAAGACTCCCCGCATCCAGGCCGCCCACGATGAGAAGCCCAATCGTAGATAACAGAAAGAGCGCCCAAACAAGTCGGTACTGCCACGAGTGACGCCCGGGCGGCGGCCACGCCCGCAGCGGGGGAGCGATAAGGGTCGCGAGGAGCGACAGGTCGAGACACGCTGTCGCACCCATCGTCGCCCAGAAAACAACCTCGGTCCAGTCCACTGCGCCGAGTAGCTTGATGATTTATGCTTACATGAGCATAAATTCATAAGTAGTGGCGTCGCTGGAGTTTCATTCTAGACCGCTAATCCCCACAGTTTCACTGTAGGCGCCGGTCCGGTCTACTGGTCCGTCTGAACGCCCATGAGCGCTAAAACGCCTCGAAGCTCGTTCTCCTCGATCCGCTCCCGGTCGTACTCGACGCGGATCCGACTATCCGGCTCGACCTCTGCCGCAATGACGCCCCTCACCTGGCGGAGTTTATCAGAGGTTGTTTCTACTTTGTGAGAGTCTGGGATCGAGGGGGTGGTCCATGTCTCGTGACCGAATTGCTCGCACAATCGAGCGCCCGTGGTCAGGATCACCTCATGCAGGTGGGATTGATCAGTCTCTTCCGGATCAAAGTGGACACACAGCGTCGCGGGTTCTCCAAATGCCTCCGCGATCAGGTGCGCCCGTAGCACTCCATCCCGCTCCCCGACACTTGCCAGGAGACGACGAACGCAAGGGTCTTCTGTGTTTGGCACGTCAGGAAGCACGTCTGGAAGAGCTATTTGCACAATAGAAGGCATGCTGGAATTTTTATTTTAAGGAGCACTCTGGACTCAATCGGCCTCCGGCTCCTCAAAGACCGAGTGGACGGCCTTTCGGTCCCGCTGTCCATTCCGGATGCGGATCGCTTTGGTCACCTCAGTCACGTAGATTGCACCATCCCCAGAGTGGCCGGTCTGGGCATGTTCGAGGATAATGTCGACGACCCCGTCAACGTCCTCATCGCGGACAACGATCTCCAGCTTAGCAAGGTGGGTGCGCTCCAAGGGATCGGTATCCTCCGGATGCCCAAAGATCCTCACCTCGGAGGCTGCGATGCCGGGCATATCCACCGATTGGTGCTCAATCTTGTCGACGACATGGTCGGCCAAGGCTGGGCGGACGTAGGCTTTGATCTGTTTCATAGGGAATCACGGTGTTGACTGGAATAACGGGACGTTCTCCCATTGCCTCTCAAACGGCAACGGAAGAAACGCCGCCTGAAGAAAAGGTCTACGGGGCGAATGTGGAGCGAGGAATGCCTTCTCCTCTACATCGACGCCGTGTCGGTGTCCTCTGCAAACCACCGGTAGATGGTTGGAAGTACCAGCAGCGTTAGCAGCGTCGACGTGACGAGTCCCCCAATAACGACCGCCGCGAGGGGCCGCTGGACGTTCGATCCCACGTCGCTGGCCAGAAGTAGGGGGAGTAGTCCAAGCGACGTGGTAAGCGCCGTCATGAGCACCGGACGCAGACGCAGTTCCGCCCCTTCGATCGCCGCCTCTTTCACCGATTGCCCCTCGGCTCGAAGGTCGTTGATGTAGCTGACGAGGACGACCCCGTTAAGCACCGCGACCCCGAAGACAGCGATAAACCCGACCGCCGCCGGCACCGACACGTAGAGCCCGCCGAGCCAGAGTGCGGCGATGCCACCGATAACAGCAAACGGCACGTTCAGGAAAATCAGCGAGGCGTAGCGCACGCTTCCAAACGTGATGAACAGCATGAGAAAGATCAGCGCCAACGTAATGGGCACCACGACATAGAGCCGGTTCATCGCCCGGCGCTGGTTTTCAAATTGCCCGCCGTACTCGGTGAAATAGCCGGGCGGAAAGTCCACCTGCGCCTCGATCTTGCGCTGGATCTCCTGCACCACCGAGCCCATGTCCCGCCCTCGCACGTTGAGCTGCACGTAGGTACGGCGGCTGGCCTTGTTACGGGAAATCTGCTTCGGCCCGGTAAAGACGTCGACCGTGGCCACCTGCTCCAGGGGGACGACGGCCCCCTTCTCTGTGCGGATGGGCAGCTGGCGGATCTGCTCAATTTTGTTCCGCTCAGCCTCCTTCAGGCGCACGAAGGCATCGTAGCGTCGAATTCCCTCGAAGACCTTCCCGGCCGTGGCGCCCCCGATGCCCGTCTCGACCGTCTCCAGAAAATCGTCGATGGAGATGCCGAGGCGGGCCAACTCGTCCCGGTTCGGGCGCACGAGCACCTGCGGCTTCCCCCCCTGCTGCTGGGCCCGCACATCCACCGCCCCATCGACGGTGCGGATGACCTCCGCCATCTCTCGGGCCTTAGTCGCGAGAGTATCCAGGTTCTCCCCGTAAAGGCTGGCCACCACCTGCGAGCGGACGCCGCTGAGCAGCTCGTCGGTCCGAAGCTGAATCGGCTGGGTGAAGTTGGCAGCAACACCGGGCACGTCTTCGGCAAGACTGTCGGCCATGGCCGACTGCAGCTCCTCGTAGTCACGGCCGGCGTCCCACTCGGGCAGGGGTTTCAGGTTGATCACGTTGAACACCACGTTGACCGGCTCCGGGTCGCCACCGACCTCCGCCCGCCCGACCCGCGAGTAGACGCCGTTCACCTCCGGAAACTGCCGGAAGCTCTCCTGCATTCGCCTGGTGTATTCGTTGGTCGTCTCCAGATTGGCCCCCGGCGGCAGCACGGCCCGCACGGCGTAAGTGCCTTCCCGCAGCGTCGGCTTGAACTCCGCCCCCAGAAATGGAAACAGGGCCACCGCGCCAACCAGAAGCACGAGGACAGCTCCCAGAATGGCCTTCGGGCGCTCGTAGGCCCACTCTACAATCGGGCGGTACCGCGCCTTCAACCACTTGACGAGCCGGGGCTCTTCCGGCGCGCTGTCGGACGATAGAAGGAGCGACGTCACGACAGGGGCAAATGTCACGGCGAGCACGACGGCGCCGATGAGCGCGAATGTAATCGTGTAGGCCATCGGCGAGAAAAGTTTCCCCTCCACTCCCTGCAGTGAAAAGAGCGGCAGAAAGACGATGATGATTATGCTCGTAGAGAAGACGACCGGCCGACTCACCTCTCGCGTCGCTTCTCCCACTAGCCGCATCATCGACACGTTCTCCAAGTCGTCCCGCTCCTGTAGCATCCTGTACACATTCTCGACCACCACGGTCGTCCCGTCTCCAATCATGCCGATGGAGATCGCCAGTGCCCCCAGCGTCATGAGGTTGGCCGAGAGTCCAGTCAGCTTCATTCCGATAAATGCGACGAGGAAGGCGATCGGAATCGTCGTCATGATGATGAGCGTCGACCGCACATCGCCCATCAGGAAGTAGAGAACAAGAAGCACGAGCACGGCGCCGAACATCAGAGCATTTGTGACCGTCCCGACGGCCTTGTCCACCATGTTGCCCTGGGAGTAAAAGGGCTCGACAACCATTCCCTCCGGTAGCGACTCGTTGATGGAGGCGACCTGTTGCTCCACGTCCTCAAGGACTGCCTGCGTGTTCGTGTTGATAAGCTTCTGCACGAAGCCGCCGACCGACTCTTGAGCCGCCGTAGAGTCGGTGCTTGTAAACAAGGCACCCCGACGGATCTCTGGCCCGAAGGTGACGGTCCCGACATCGCCGATGTGGACAGGCGTCCCGTCGTAGCTGCCCACCTCGATATTGCGAATGTCATCAAGGCCCTCCTCCCCAGCCTGAATCCACCCGTACCCGCGCACGATGTACTCCTCCCCTCCCCGTTCGACGAACGAGCCGCCGACGTTGCGATTGTTGGCCCCCACCGCCGACTGTACGTCGCCTACCGTTAGGTCCCGCGCCAACAGCTTGTCCATGTCGAGCTGGACTTGATACTGCTTGACGTAGCCGCCGAGGGACAGCACTCCCGTCACGTTCTTCACGGTGCGCAGCCGCGGCTTTACAAGCCAGTCCTGCGCCGACCGAAGCTCGGTCAGGGAGTGATCGGCTCCCTCCTCGTTTTTAACCTCGTACATCATGACGTTGCCAAGGGCCGTCGTGATGGGCCCGAGTTGCGGCTGGCCAAGGCCCTCGGGAATGCGGTCGCGCGCCTTCTGCAGACGCTCCATTACCAAGCGCCGGGCAAAGTAGATATCGGTGCCTTCCTCAAAGTAGATGGTTACTCGGGAGAGGCCGAAGATTGATTTGCTCTGCACGCGCTCCAGGTTCGGGAGCCCGTACATCGAAATCTCGATCGGATAGCTGACCTGCTTCTCCACATCGACCGGCGAGAGGCCTGGGCTCTCCGTGAAGACACGCACCAGAGGCGGGCTCACGTCCGGATAGGCATCAACGGCCAATGTGGTGACGGCCCAGTACCCACCTCCGGCCAGTCCAATCACCGCGACGAGCGTGAGAAGCCAGTTGCGAAGCGAAGCGTTGACGAGACGATCAATCATAGATTTCGGATCTTTTTGGCGGGTCCGCTCCCCGCCCGATGCGCTGGGGCAAAACGGTCAAGAAACGTGCTGGAGGGCGTCAGTGGCTGTGTGCGGCGCTGCGGGAGCCGGAGGTCAGTGTAGCTTTCAGCTCGAAGGCTCCCTGCGTGACGGCTGCGTCCCCGGGCTGGAGGCCGGAAATCAGCTCAACCATCCCACTCTGCGACTCCTGCCCGAGGCGGACGGAGACGGCCCGGAAGTGACCATCCTCGTGGCCCGGTACGAACACCATCGAGTTGCCGTCGATGGTCTGCACGGCATCGGTCGAAATGAGCGCCCGCTCAACCGTGGCTTCGGTTGAAATGTGAGCGCGGCCGTACATGCCGTCGCGCAGAAGATTGTCCGCATTGGGCATGACGGCCCGCATACGGAGCGTGCGCGTCTCCTCCTCCAGCGTCTGGGAAATAAAGTCGATTTGGCCCTCAACGCTCGCGTCCGGCAGGCTGCTCACCGTGAAGCGCACGCGCTGCCCCTCTTCAACGGCGGCAATGTCCCGCTCGTAGCCGTCGATCATAATCCACATCTGAGAGCTGTTCGCGACATGGAAGGGCGTCTCCTGCGCTTGGACCGTCTGCCCCACCTCCACGTCCCGTCTCTGGAGCGTGCCGGTGACGGGACTGGTGATACGGAAGTGCGAAAGGGGCACCTCCCGCTCCCCGGCCGGGGCCACGTCGTCCGTCGAAAGCCCGTAGAGCCGAAGCTTCTCCTTTGCCGCCTGGAACTCCGCTTGCGCCTGCTCGAACTTCGCCTGTGCCTCCAAAAGGTCTGCCTCACTGCTAATGCTGTCGGCCCGCAGGGCCTGCTCTCGCTCGTACTCGCGCCGGTGCGTCTTGAGGCGGGCCTGAGCCGTGAGGTACTGCGACTTCGCCCTCCCCAGCTCGACGCTCGACAGGACGGCCACGGCCTCGCCTTCCCGAACCTGGTCCCCAAGGTCTTTCGTCACGCGAACGATCTTCCCCTCAATCCGGGGACCGACTCTCGCCACTCGATTCGGATCGAACTTCACTGTGGCAGGGCGGCTTACCGTGGAAGTGGCGCTCCCGGCAGCCAGCGTATCGACCTCGATGCCAACGGCCTCGGCCTTCTCAGGTCCGATCGCGACGGCCCGGTGTCCGCCGTCATGCTGGCCTTCGTGTTCGCCGCTATGTTCGCCCTGCGAGGTGTCGGACTGTGCCTGCGGGGCAGAGGTGGCTTCGGTCGTCGGTTCAGCCTGCCCCCCACCACAACCGGCCGTGAAAACGGCTGCGGCGAGAACGGCACCGAGGAGGACCGCTGGCCGACGAGTAGAAAGCGAAAGTGCAGAAGAACGTCGTTGAAACAGATAGTACATATCAATCGGGCCTTTTGAGTTCGCGAGCGTTGGAGCAGGGCCGGGAGGGCCAAAAAAGATGGACGAGAGGCTCATCGGGGGCTTACTGGAGCGATTCGAGGGGCGTGGCAATGAGGCGCTCAACCCGAATCCGGGCGCGGTAGTAGCGGCTAAGGGCCTGGATCTGCTGGCGGCGAACGCCGAAGAGGGTGCGCTGAGCGTCCAGTACCTCCAGGTAGTCGAACTTGCCCTGCCGGTAGCCTTCTCGAACCGACGTAAACGCCGACCGCGCCGCCGGTAGGGTCTCTTCGGCAATCGTCTGTGCCTCATTTTGCGCGGAGACGAGGGACCGATAGGCGCTCGACAGCGTCGTGTCGAGCCGGACGCGGGCGGCCTCGCGCTGGCGGCGTGCCTGTTCGAGGCGGTACCGGGCCCGCTGTACGGCGCCCTGGTTTCGATCATAGATCGGGAGCGGTAGGGCCATGCCAGCCTTCAGAGCAGTCCGGTCGCTTCCGGTGCGTCCGCCAAACCGTTGCCAGCCGACCGTCAGTGACGGCACCGGAAACCGGTCGCTCTTTTCCAGTCCAAGGACGGCCCGTGCACGTTCAATCTCATCTTCCTGACGGGCAAGGGCGGGATTCCGGTCAAGTGCCGACTTCACCGAACGGAGCGGCGGTACCGGCTCAACAGCCCCGAACGTGCCATCGACTTCCGTAAAGGCAGTGGTGTCGGAACGACCCCACTGCCCGGACAAGGTCTTCCGGGCCGCCTTACGTGCCTCTTCCGCTCGACGAAGACGAATCCGCGCCTGCGAAAGCGGCACTCGCGCTCGCTCTTTCTCGACGGGGCTCACCTCCCCGGTCTCGACCTGACGGGACACCGTCTCGAAAACCTCCTCCGAGAGACGCACGAGCTGCCGGGCGAGTTGGACCCGCTCTTCGGCGGTTACCAATCCGACGAATGCCTCGGTCGTCTGGGTCACCACGTCAAGCCGGGCGGCTTCGTAGTCCCAGCCCGCGAGGTCGCGCTCCTGCTCCGCCATGTCCCGACGCTTACCCGGACGGCCCCAAAGCTCGATCGGCTGGCTCACCTGCACCATCTGCTCCGAATCAACGAAATCGTCGACCGGCCCCTCTGTCGACAAGTCTTCGGTCTCGCCCGTGATCGTGGGATTCGGCCACAGACCGGTTTGCAGCGCCTGCGCCTCTCGGGCGCGCACCTCCCAGCTAAAAGACTGCAAGTGCGCGTTATTGGCAAGGGCCAGAGCAAGACTTTCCTGAAGCGTGAGCGTGTCACCGGGTGCAGTGTCCCAGCCCTCAGGGCGGCGAAGCTCGGAGTGGCGAGGCCGAGTTGGTTGCGTCTTTGGACCGTCGCGAGGGGCGTCATACGCCGCGAGCGTGTCGCCTAAGGGGCGCGGCTCAGGCGGGGTTCCTGGCCGGGTAGACCTACATCCAACAAAGAGCAAGGCGCCGGTGAGAAAAAGAGCGGCAACAGAGCTTAGGCGAAATCGAACGTACATGTGGCGTCGAGGCATCGGGGTAGAGCAAAGAAGTCAGCTCCCCATGCACGGGGCAACGGGAACGCACAGACGCGGCACTCCCATAGCGGCATCGGGAACGCGTAGATACAGATAGGATCGGCGTAGCCTTTTCCTTAGCTCCAGGGGAAAGGCTGTCGACCCGTCACAGAAGGTCCTGCACAGGGGATGGACTGCACAGAGGATGGATCCTGCACAAAGACGTCGTGCAGGCCCCGATGACCCCTAAATCAGCAGCTCGACACTGCTTTTGGCACGGACAATGGACGTGTCCGAAAAGAGATGAGCTTCCTGCCGGCGAAAAGACGCAGGCGAAGTTTTTGCCCGACGGACCGGGGAGGTATCGTGTGTGCGAGCCGCGTGGCGGTAGGCCTTCCCCAGATCCCGGGTAGTGGATGCGATGTCGATGGATGCCAGGACCTCGGAGGGCGGCGCCGGGAGCACGGCCGACTCGCACGGCTCCGTGGTGCTCGACAGAGACAGTGGCACATCGGTGCAGTCCACGCAGTGCTCATTACTTTCCTGAGCAACAGCCGACCACGACGTAGAATGTTTTCGCTTCTCAACCTCAGACGGGCCGCATTCGTCCCCGCGGGCCTGCTCCACGTTTACCACCCCGCTCGACTCCACGCAGAGAACAAGGCCGGACGTGCCATGCCGGCTCATCGGAAGCACCAACAGCAGCCCGAAGAGCAGGCTGAGGATCGGTGCCCACCGATCTCGTATGTGCTGAACCGTCGGTCTCACGTCGTGGTCAATTCAGAGAAGAAGGACAGCACTCAGCGCGTTATTCGCTCGTGGGCGGGAGCTGTTCTGTGAAAACATGATCATGTACTAATACATTGTCCGCAGGAGAGAATTTCCCGATGCGGTTGACCATACCGAGCACTGCCCACTGAGCGGTGCTTAGGAAGGTTTCGTTTCGATTATGACCGTTTTTGAAACTGACCAAACTCCCATAGCATGTTAGGCAGTAAACAGTCCGGAGCGATTCGCCACTAAAGCGACTGACTCGATGACCGGGTTCGCGTGACGCCCGTCATTGATGCAAATAACACATATACGAGCGCAATGACGATGAGCACGGTGCTGTAAAACGCCAGGGATCGTTCCTGTCGGGTGCCGTACCCCAAGCTCAATGATGGCTATTGTCGCACTCAGTCCAGCAAGAATCTCCATGAGAGGGGAGGATATATCCGAAGCTACGCCGCAGGACCGGTTACAGCAAAGGCGACGAGTCCACTAAGGAGAATCGCAATGAAGAGATATACGACGACGCGCTTCACCGATACGCCGTCGTCGCCGTGGTTGTGGTCGTGACCGCCGCTGGCCTCATGCATCCGCCGGTGCTGACGCCGCAAGTAGATGTGTCCCCCTACCACCGCGACCGCGACGACGTTCATCCAGAACGTATAGTCAATTTTGAACTGTGTGAGCTCAGTAATCTGGCGGGCCCCCTCAGGGACAATCCCGAGCAGGGTGAAGGCTCCGTCCAAGATTAAGGCCGTAGCCACGATGCTCACGTACATGATGCCGGCGATGTAGAGTGCCACGCGCCAACCGTAGTATTTTGCGTTGGCCGCGACGAGCGGGGGCACCATCAGGTCGGAGTAGATAAAGCCCATGATGCCGGCGAAGAGAACGCCGTTCGACGCCAGCACGGTAGCGAGCGGAATATTCCCCATCGAGCCGATAAAGGTGGCCGCCGCCACAAATGGCGCAACAAGGGCATTCTCAACCGCAATCAGCCACGCTGGCAGCTGCCCCTGGAAGTTGGTAAGGAAGAGGGCTTCCCAGAACGCCTGCGGCACCAGTACGGCCACAAAACCTGCTACGGTGAAGCCGATCAGGATCTCTTCCCACACCATCTTCCACTCGTCGACAAACGATTTACCCACCATGTGCCAGCCCATCCTGCTTCGGATCCGCTCTTTCCAGTCGAAGTCGTCCTCCATCTCCGGGGCTTCCTGCTCGGCTTTCTCCCGGGCAGCCTCGATCCAGTCGGACGGATAGGTCCACCGGATCAGCAGGCTGGAAATGGCGATGAGCACCAATCCTCCCACAATCTCGGCGGCGAGGTACTGCGGCCCGAGAAAGATGAGAATGAGAATACCGAGTTCAATCACGAGGTTCGTCGAGGCAAACATGAAGGCGACCGCCGTGATGAAATGCGCCCCTTTTGCCATTAAGGACCGGGCCGCCGCCAGGGCCGCAAACGAACAGGAGGAGGACGCCGCGCCGAAGATCGTAGACAGACCCACGCTCTTTGCGTCTGGATCCCCCATGTACTTCGTGAGCCGGGCCTTCGGAACGAACGATTGAATCATCGCGCTGATGGTGTAGCCGAGCACGAACGCCCAGCCGCTTTTCCAGAAGAAGCCGACGGCCATTTTCGCCGCCTCCCCGTACCAAGCCCAAATCGAAGTGCTCATCGAGTGGGATTGATTTCTTCAGAGGACGCGGGGTCGGACCTCGAGGGAAGTCCCTTCAGGGTCCTTAGGTTTAAGAAGTCAACTCCTTGAAGAGGTCAATTCGTCCCGTTTGATCTATCTAACTCGCACTTAGACTTGCCATGATCCCAACGCGTCTCTGGAAGACAGCAGCGATCCGCAGGGCCGGCTATTGAGGTTTCTACGACATGCATACGCCACTGGCCGAGGTCACCCGCGGAAGCTGAACACGCCGCAAGGCCGGCGCATGAGACCAAGGCAACCTATGAGGGGCGACGCGCCCTCCACTGATCGTTTCCCCGAGGAGCCCTCAGGGTGACATGGAAACCTCGGCGATATACGCGCTACTGGTCGGGTCCATTCTCGTACTCGCCATCCTGTCGGAGGCCGGGCTGGAGCGGCTCGGCTTTCCGGACCTTCTCGGCTACCTTGCGCTCGGGGTGGCCCTTCGAGGACTGGACCACTTCTGGGGCGTCGTGTCAGCCCCCAGCCTCCACGTACTGTCGTTCCTGTCGGAGTTCGGGATAATCGTTCTGCTCTTCCGCATCGGCCTGGAGTGCAACGCCCGGACCCTTTTCACCCGGCTTCCGGGGGCCACCCTGATTGCCGGGAGCAACATCGTCGCCACGGGCGGGCTCGGCTTCGTCGCGACCTACGCCCTGCTCGGGTGGTCGCTTGTGCCGAGTCTCTTCGTCGCGGTCGCGCTCACGACCACAAGCATCGGCGTCTCGACTCGCGTCTGGGGGCAGCGCCGCTCCCTCAGCTCCCGCGAAGGCGAAATGATGCTGGATGTGGCCGAGATTGACGACCTGAGCGGGGTTGTCTTTCTGGCACTCCTCACGGCGCTGCTTCCTTACCTCCAAAAGGGGATCAGCACGTCGCTCCTGTGGCCGACCCTCTGGACCTTCGGCCTCGTGCTCCTCAAGCTCGCCGCGCTCCTGGTTGCCGGCCTGCTCTTCACTCGGTATCTGGAGCGCCCCATGATGCGCCTTCTCCGCACGGTGCAGCTCCGTCCCAGCACCATGCTCATCATGCTTGGTATTGCCCTGTCCGTCGCCGGATTGACGGCCCTCCTGGGCTTTCCAGTAGCCATCGGCGGGTTCTTCGCGGGACTGCTGTTTAGCGATGACAAGCACTCGGTGATGATCGGGGACTCGTTCGACTCGTTGTATCATCTGTTCGTCCCGTTTTTCTTCGTTGGCGTCGGCTTCGAACTGGACCTGTGGCGCCTGGCCCCGACCCTCGGGCCGGCTCTCCTGCTGCTGGCGGCGGCCGTTGTCGGAAAAGGAGTCGGGAGCTTTCTCCCGGCTCGCGCAACGATGACGACCGAAAACGCGGGGCTCATGGCGATCAGTCTGCTCCCCCGCTCAGAGATCACGCTCGTCATCATGCAGCGGGGCTTGGACCTCGAAGCTGTATCCCAAAGCGCCTTCACATCGGTCGTCCTCGTCGTCGTGGTAACGATGGTTGGAGTCCCGCTCCTGCTTCTGTTTCTGCTTTCCGATGGAAGCAGCACGGATACGCCCACGCTCTCCTCGTAGTGGGCGCTCTCGGGCTCGCTTCCATCGAGTGGAATCCCGGATGCAGCCCCGAAGGCTCCGACCGGACTAGGGCCACTCCCTGCTACAGAAACTCAAAGAGCCCAAGCAAAAGGAGGAGGCCGGCGACCCCGAGCCCGCTCCAGATTTCTCCGTACTGCATGCTCCCGAGGGCAAAACAGGTAAGGTCCGCGACCCCGAGAAAAGCGAGCAGTTTCGTCTTTTGTGATCGGGTGATCTTTTGTCGTGTCATCGTACAGGTGGGTTCTAGCGTGTGGGAAGGACCAGGAGGTCAAAACGCCTGCTATCGGGAACAGCTTCGGCCGGGATAGACCAAACGGCTCCCGGCCGAAGTCTGCCCGGTTGCTACAGAAACGCCATTTGAAAGAGCACCCAGAAGGCCGATAGCACGGCCAGCAGGAGGGCTCCCATGAAGAAATTGAAAGCGAGACGGGTTGTCTTGTCTTCGCTATTTGCGTCGTCGTGGGAGGATTGAGCGTCGGTAGTCATGGCTGATGCCTCGTAAATGTCCGTCAGGATACGGGCCGTGTGGGTACGGTCCCGTCGCGCAAGGAAGCGGGAACCCCGCCACCGAGAAAGGGCGGCGGAAGCGACGGATCGGGTGCACCTCTCCTCCGGCGGTCTACGCTCCCCCCGAAGGACACGGAAAAGAAGCTCCCCTCGAAGAAACGACAGGAGCGCGCGGCGCACCCGGACGAGGATCAGCAGAGAAAGACGCAAAGCATGGCGCACGTCCGGGCGACGGGGACGACGACCTCCCCAGGGCTCTGGACCTTCGGGAAAATCGGCCCCGAACGATGGGTCGAGGCGATCAGGGTCGGCGAGCCATCGGTCGAATCCTCTTCTTCGGCATCTCCGAACGACCGGCTGTTTTCAGCGGCAGGGAGGCGTCCCCAAGGAATTAGGTCCGCAGAGACGGAAGAGGTATTATGAGAGGAAGTTCTATTGGAAAAGGTGCTATGGGGCACCTTCGCCTCTAGACCTGGAGAACTGAGCGTAGCAGCCGGCGAGGCGGCTTCCTGCACGCTGCCCCCTCGCACTATCGCCCCCAGGACAAAGGCCCCGAGGCAAACGATAAGGAAGCGAGAGGGACGCATGGGAGGTTGCTGCTAAGCAAATAGGACACCCCTTTCAACGACTTTTGGAGCCGACGTTTCCACCGGCTCCTATCTCTGCATGTACTCTCTTGATCGAAAGTGATTCTCAGGACAGTTGGAAAGCGGGGCTGTCTCTGAGGCCAAGTTCTGACGATCAGTGTCAGTTCAACTCCTGGAACCACCTGTTCCTTCTTTAGGGCCTACAGAGGAGGAGCAGCTTTCGGTCAGCGCTCCAGAAACCACCGCTTTTGAAGCGAAATACCTCTTTCAGGCGATAGGCGAAAATGACCGAGAGGTTTTTACTAGGCGCAGGGTCCCAGACGCGGTCAGAAGGCAGGATTCTGGGCGGTCTGTGAGCAGAAAAAGACCAGTGGGCGACTACCGACCCTGGAGGAGGGCAACATCAAGCTGGTCCAGCGCTTGATCTAAGATCCAAGCGCACCGGCTGGGAGGATCTGCGTGCGGCTGGCTCTTACGCACGGTCGGCTAGCCATCGGGTGCCTTCCCCTTCCCTAGGATCATTCTTTTGGTGGCGACTTTTTCCAGTGATTGTAGTGGTAGTAGAGAGCTGAAAGAGAACGTATATTCTGTCGTAGGACCCGAACTACTCTTCCCGCACGGCGGTCCTAAGGCGTGGTCCCCTGAGGGTTTTCCACACGACCGCCCCGCAATGCCGCCTCGCGATTGATGGACTCTTCCACGATCGATGACTTTCTCACCCCCCCGCGTTCATTTCTCCACTCGTGGTGGCGGGCGTTGAGCCCGTCGCAACTCTTCGTCGGGTCGTTTCTGCTCCTCATTGCATTGGGCACCGTTGGGTTCATGGTGCTGCCCGGCCTTTACACCGGACCGCCCCTGAACTGGGTGGATGCCCTCTTCACCGCCACCAGCGCCGTCTGCGTGACCGGCCTCATCGTCGTGGACACTGCCGAGTATTTTACGACGTGGGGTCAGGCGTACATCCTCCTTCTCATCCAACTCGGCGGGCTGGGGTTCATTTCGTTTACTTCCGTGATCATCGTGGCGCTCGGGCAGCGCCTGTCTCTCCGACACGAGACGCTGGCCGGCGGGCCAGCCGAGGTGGTAGGAAAGATTGACTACAAATCCCTCACCTGGGCCATCTTCCGCTTTACCTTCGCCGCCGAGTTCATTGGGGCCGTGTTGCTCTACATCTTTTGGGTCCCACGCTTCGGATGGACGGGGGCCGTGTGGCACTCGATTTTCCACACCGTGAGCGCCTTCTGCAACGCCGGCTTCTCAACGTTTACGACCTCCCTAGAGGCCTTTCAGGGAAATCTGCCGCTGCTGATAGTGGTGATGTTGCTCATCGTGCTGGGCGGCCTCGGCTTTCTGACGCTGGAGGAGATCAACCTGTGGGGGCGAAAGCGCCGAAAAGAGGATCGGTTTCGCCTGTCCATCCACTCCCAGATTGTGCTCGGTACCACCGCGTTCCTCATCGTAGCGGGATGGGTGGCCTTCACGGCGTTCGAATGGCACAACACGCTCGCCGGAATGTCCCTGACCGAACGCCTCGTCAACGGGCTGTTCGCCAGCATTACGCCCCGCACCGCCGGCTTCAACACCATTCCGTACGGGGAAACGACCTCCGGCACCAACTTTCTGACCATCATCTACATGATGATCGGCGGCTCGCCCGGCTCAACGGCAGGGGGGCTTAAAACGACGACCTTTGCCCTGCTCGGCCTCTTGGCCTGGTCGCGCCTTCGGGGAAAGCGGACCACCAGCATTTCGAACCGCACCATTCCGGAGTCGACCCTTCAGAAGGCCATGGGCCTTTTTATCGTCGCGTTTGGCATCGTTACGGCCGGCATCTTCGTGTTCAGCTGGTTGGAGGTCCCGGCGGCGGGAGGTGTCCCCGCATTTCTCACGTACATGTTCGAGGCCGTAAGCGCCTTCAACACCGTTGGCCTTTCGATGGGCGCCACCGGTAATCTGTCGGACCCCGGCCGCCTCGTCACCGTCGTGCTCATGTTCATCGGCCGGGTAGGCACGCTCACGTTCGCGGCGGCCATGGCCCGCAGCCCGAAGCGGCTGTCCGGCGACTTCCGCTACGCCTACGAGGACGTTTCGATCGGATAACTCTCTTTCAACCTTCGTGCAACCATCTTATGAACCGTTTTGTCATCGTCGGCCTCGGCAACTTTGGATCCAGTGTGGCCGAGGCCCTCTACAGCCGCGGGCACGACGTCATTGCGCTCGACGTGGATGAGCAGGCGGTGGACGATATCGCTCCCCACTGCTCACGGGCCGCCGTAGGGGATGGACGCGATACGGATACGCTGAAAGAGGTGGGGGCCAGTGAGGGGGATGCGGCCGTGGTAAGCACCGGCGGCGATATCACGGCCAGTATTCTGGCAACCATGGCCCTGACGGACCTCGGGGTCGAGAAGGTCTACGTCAAGGTGATCTCCGACAACCACGCGCGCATCATGCAAAAGCTGGGGGTGACCGAGACAATTTTCCCGGAGCGGGAGTCTGGCATCAACCTCGCAAGCCGCATTTCGGAAAAGGGCGTGCTCAACTACGTAAAAATGGCCCGCAACCTGAGCGTCGAAGAACTCGTGGTGCCCGAAACCTGGCGGGGCCACACGCTGCGCGAGCTCTCGGTGCGGTCGAAATACGGCGTGTCGGTCGTCGGCATCCACGACACGGCGGCGGACCAGATGATTGTACCGCCCGACCCGGACGAGCCCCTGCAGCAAACTGACACCCTCATCCTGGCGGGAACGGACGAAATGCTCGACGAGGTGACGGAGATGGCCAATGCCTCAACTTCGTAAACCCCGGCTGTCATCCCGACAACCAGTCGATGAGTCCCTGTGTAAAACGGAGCGCGGCTGACACACGGACCCCTCGTGTCAGCGTTACGGTCCCCTGGCAGGAATAATAGCTATAGCGCCGCCAAGAGCTCTGCGGCACGCTTGCGAACCTGGGAAGTGAGGCTGAAGTTGAATTCCAGGATTCAACGCGTCGGTAATCTTGAGTATCGCCTATTATACGCAATACTGCTAGTGTACCAGATATGACCGAAACTGATAAACAAACCGACTGGCAGCAGTGGCGAGAAGAGCTACCGTCAGAGCCTGGGTGGTACTGGATTGACGATGGTGAAGAACCGTCGTTTTCGCCACGAATGGTACAGGTCCGCTCGGCACCTGAAGATTTGGAAGGTGAGGAAAGTGAAGAAGGTGGAGAAGATGAGGATGCTCAGTTTGAGGATGCTCAGTTCAAGGTAGTCGACCCGTTAGACCCGCCAGAGGTGCTTCGGAGCTTCAAGGACTATGACAACCCAAAGTGGGCGGGGCCGATCCCCAAGCCGACAAAGTAGCTACGTCCCAACTGGACAAGAAAAACCAACCTGGGGCCGCTTGTTACGGGCTTTCGTCGGAGCGAGAGTGGCACCCGTGTTACCTACATCGCAACCGTCGGGTGGAGCAACTGACGGAGCGTGTCCGGTTCATCGGTCAACTCCAGGGAGAGATCGGCCCCTAACCGGAGTAACAGAATCACCCGTTCCCGCTCCGAATCGGGCATGGGAATGGGATCGATGTGCTCGGGAAGAACGTCGGCGTGCTCAGGGACATGCATGGACAGAAATGGGGGCTCTTAAGACGAATTGGAATCGACAGACACGACCAGGCCGGCATTCTAACGACTTCGTTGCTGATTCTTCACCGCCACCCCTTGACACCCCGGGGGTCGATTTTAATATACTGGTAAATACTATTTGAGAACAGAGTTTTGAGCTCGCCCCAGCGCTCCGCCGGGAGTATACGGCGCTGTCGGCGGGCTTTTTCTATTTCTGGCCAGGGCGCTCCTACTGGCCAGGTCGACCCCCCGCTGCCAAGGGCATATCTCCCCTCGCGCCCTTTTTGGGGCGCTATCTTCGTTGCATTTCGAGTTGCTGTCTGCGGCAACCCGGACGATTCAGGACTGGGGGGCTGCACCGACGCTCTTCTCACGACCCCTCAAGCCTCCCATGGACAGCCCTCTGATCGTATCAGCCGGCGCTACTGGTGACCTCGGCGGCCGGATTGCCCGGGAGCTTCTGAGCCGAGGCGCTTCGGTACGGGCTATTGCACGCCCCGCCAGCGACGCAATCGATGTAAAAGCGCTCCGACGACAGGGCGTCGAGATCGCAGAGGCAGCATACGACGACGCCTCTGCTTTAGCTGAGGCGTGCGAAGGGGCAAGTTGTGTCGTCTCGGCGCTTTCCGGACTTCGAGACGTGATCGTGGAGGCGCAAACGTCGCTCCTCGACGCAGCCGTCGAGGCCGACGTCCCCCGGTTCATCCCCTCCGACTACTGCATCGATTACAGGGGGCTTACGCCCGGCACGAACCGAAACCTCGATCTTCGCCGCACCTTCCGAGAACGGCTCGACCAAGCCCCAATCGCAGCCACATCTGTGTTCAACGGGATGTTTGCCGACCTCCTGATCGGACCGGCCCCCGTCGTCCTCTTCCCCCTCCGGCGCGTCGTCTGCTGGGGGGACGCCGACCAGCCGCTCGACTTCACAACTCAGGACGACACGGCTGCTGTCACGGCCGCCGCCGCGCTCGACGAGGGCGCCCCACGTGACCTTCAGGTCGCCGGGGACGTGCTCTCGTCACGCAGGCTGGCTGACGCCGCAAGCGAGGCGACCGGAAAGTCCTTCAAAACATTCCGTGCTGGGGGCATCAGCCGGCTCAATCTGCTCATCAAGCTCACGCGCACGCTCGTCCCCAGTCGGGGCGAGGTTTTCCCGCCGTGGCAAGGGATGCAGTATCTGCGGGATATGTTCAGCGGGGAGGCGAAGCTGGACTCGCTCGACAACGAACGGTACCCGGATATCGAATGGACTCCTGTGCGGGACGTGCTCGCTGCTCGCTAGGACTCAAGTCGAGCCCCGGCCTAACAAGGAAAACGACTTTTCCAGAGGGAACGACTTTTCCGTGCTCAGCCGGCCGACTGGCCGAAATAGACCCAGCTAGCTCCTCGTCTGCCAGGATCTTTTCTTCACCTGGAGGGTCGAAGGGGGCTAGCTTGATCCGGGCTGCCCTCAGGGCTGCTCCAAAAACAGACAAGCGTCTTCCACTCCTCTCGCCACGGGAGTCCCCCACCGTGGGGATGTTTACTGCAATGAAATCACACAAGAAGATTTATACTAGTCTATTCCGCAAAACCTACCGGCGGCGCCCCAACAAGCCCCTCCAGAACTTCCAGGAGCGCCGAAAGGTGGAAGCGAAGCAAATCAAGCGAGCCCTGCGCCAGAGAGCCTTTGTGCCCACGGCGTAGTCCTAAGGGGCAATTTGACTTAGAAGACCGTTTGGGAACGATCCGCCAAGGGATGTGGATCTTTCAGGCTTTGATTCCAGACGGGGGCGGAAACGAAGAAGCATAATTGCTCAAGATCGTTTCCATCAGACGGGAAGCCCGAAAGAGAGTAGAAGAGCGTCACGCCGACCTTGACTTCGACGTGCGTTGACTTCCACGTGGAGGAGAGGGAGCAGGAAACCCCGATCGTACTCTCCCGAACTCGCTATACATGGGGTCGGATTTCGGGAAGATGTGATGATGGCGATTCGCATCTAGGACCCACTACATTCGCTGAGCACCTCTCCATCGAACCAGCCAAAAACATAGATGCGTACGAGCCCCCGACGCTGGAGGGCCGGATCGCAACTGTGAAGAGACTGCCTCTCAGTAGCTCATTTGCACGCAAAACCGCCATCCGATGGCAGATTGTCCAAACTGCAGCATTGCCGTAAATCCCTCAGATGAGAAGTGCCCGGTGTGCGGGCATACGGTCAGAGACAAGACAGCAGGGGCTGCCGAGCCCATTTATCGACGATCGTGGGTTCAAATCGTAGCTGCCCTCATTGTGGCAGCGCTCGTGATTCTTGCCCTTTCGTCGATCTTTATTCCGGAGGAAACCCTCAAGGAAATGGATCGTCAGGCTACCGTTGAGGCCGCCCCTCCGGACAGCATCGCACGGTCGGAGCCGGCTCCCACCCAGTAGACTTCCCCACCCAGTAGACTTCCCCACCGAAAGCTCAGCGAACAAACAGATCACTTTCAGACGTGGAATACCTCTTCCGTATCTCCCTCAAGAACGAAGACTACGTCCGCGGCACCAGCAGTCTCGTTGATCGTCTGCGGGAGCTTCGCCGGTCCGGCACTGTCGCCGACATTACGGTGCACGCCTATGAAGGAAGCCTCGGGCCAAAGAACCACCTCGGAAGCGTAGGGGCCGCACGGATTCTCATGGCCCGGGACTTCGACCCGGCGTGGCTGGAGTAGTAGCTATTCGTTTGTACAGGAATCGCCGTTTTGAATAAATCTGAAGAGTGAGGAGCGAGGTGAGCCTGAGCGACTCCTCGTCCAACCCACCGCAGACTCATGCAGATCGCGCTCAGCAATTTCGGCATCATCCTCACACCCGACGAAACGCTCCGACAGGCCCGGCACGACGCCGACGAGGTTGAGGCATTATTAACAGCTGGCCCTGAAAGCCATCACATTCGGGTTGTGCTCTACAACGATGGTACTTATGCCGCGGAGACGATCATCATAGAGGGAAAAGGCCGCGACGAAGACATGGAGGCCCGTTTGCAGTCCGCCATTGATGACAAGCTCGATCGAGAGAAGCGCTCGTCAGAAGAATAGAGAAGCAGCACTTCAAAACTTCGACGACAGGGTACAGGATTCCGATGGCCCCTCCTCAGTGGCTGTAAGACTGACCTTTGCATGCAAAAGACCACAGACCCATGCCTGACGACCTCAGTGCCGGCCAGGGTCTCAATGCTGGCCAGGGTGACGGCGCGGCCTCTCCTCCCCTCTCCGACGTGATCGCCGCCGTCGTCTCTGAGCTCGACACAACGACATCGGACCTGCAGGCGATCTGTCTGCAGCTTCGCCAGCAGGAGCTGCCCGAGGGGCTGGACGTGGCGGAGGCAGAGATGAAGTCCCCGCGGCAGCACGTGCGGAAGATTGCCGCCGACCTGGAGATGTGCGCGACGGCGCTTCGGGAGACGGCTGGGGAGGCGGGTGAGACGGGTTTTCCCGAGAAGCCGGAGCAGTGATGGGCAGCTGTACTAGGAGCGCTTCTTCTGCCCCTCCTCGTTTGATAGGGCCTGGCGCAGGGCCTCTTTCAGTTCGGCTTCAGTAAAGGGCTTGCCAACGTATCCATCGAAGCCCGCTTGAAGCAGTTTCTTCCGGTCGCCTGGCATCGCGTAGGCCGTGAGCGCAATAGCCGGAGCGCCACCTGCTTTTCTTCCCTCACGGATCCGGTGAAGCAACTCAATGCCACCGTTCTTAGCTCTGAGGTTTATATCCAGTAAGAGCACGTCGAAGTTTTTCTCCTCGATTGCTTTGAGGCCTTCCTCTGCGCTACGTGCGAAGTGCGTCTCGTAGGAGTCATGCAAGAGGTGTTTGAGTAAAATTACCGTTTCCGGATTGTCTTCAACCGAGAGGAGACGGGGCCGATTGGATGTGGTCATGGGTGTCGAGACATCAATCTAACGGATCTGACGGGAATATGGGGAAGCCCAGAAGTGAAAGAATGGGCTCCCACATCGTACTCCTACCGAAAAAATGAAGTTTACTCTTATGTCTGAAGGACTAATACACCTAAAAATACGAAAGGTCGAAAGAAAGTCAATGTCACAATGTTCCTCGCTATGCCCCTGATGACCACACCCAGACAGGACGCCGAGATTGTTCTCTGGTGCTTAACAGGGGGCTACCACCCGCACCATGAGGAGGAATTAGGGTCGGACGAACATCACTGCCTCCTCCCTTACGCAATCTATGCGTTCTGAGGGAGGCTTCTTACTCTTCCTCCTCGAAGAAATCGTCAGACGGGGACAGGCACGAGGAGAGGCTCTGTTGGAAGGGGAGTGACTTCACTTCTGGTGCTGTGGCGACTCCTCGCTAAAGATCACGGGCTCGGCGGGCCTGATTGTACCTTGGACCCACCGGGAGAACCCGCCCTTGCTGGCGAATCGCCGGTCTCATTCAATTCCCATAGCAGCACCTAAAAGACTCATGTCTACCCAAACCACAAAAGCGACGACCATCGTTGACGTCGCCGCAAACGACAAGAACTTCTCGACGCTCGTCCGTGCCCTCAAGGTTAGCGATCTCGTCGACACGCTGAAGGGAAAAGGACCGTTCACAGTGTTTGCCCCCACGAACGATGCCTTTGAGAAACTGCCGAAAGGCAACCTTGAGGATCTTCTGAAGCCCGAGAACAAGGAGAAGCTACAGGCGCTTCTGAAGCGCCACGTAGTAAAGGGTCGGGAGACGTCATCGGAGGTAGCAAGGAAAACCAAAATCAGACCGATGAGCGGCACGACGGTGCAGATTCGGGCGAAGGGCGATCAGGTTCGGATCGGCAATGCCACGATCCGACAGACGGACCTGGAAGCGGAGAACGGGGTCGTTCACGTGATCGACCGTGTCCTCTTCCCATAGAAATCCGTCCGTAGAAGAAAGAAGCAAGGGGCTCAACGGTCGGTACGCCGGCCGTAGTAGCTTCCAAAAATCAGACCGCCGAGCGGACAAATCCCGCTCGGCGGTCTTTTATATGACACGTTTGCTGACACTCTCCGGGGTGAACTCCTTCACGGTGAGCTCCACACGTCGTGAGATATTGGAACGGGGGTCGTCGGCTCTTTCCGCCAAGGACAGTCAGTACGCGCCCGGTACGTCGTGACAGTTGCGTTGACCGATCGTAACGTTAGACTTTTTCCTCTCAGTTGTCCACCGGGTGCATTTCCAGGCGAATTGTCTCAGCTTGCGCCGTGAGGCGACCCGATCACAAGGAGCTTCTTCCCGGGGGCGTTGATCCTATCCCTCTGCCTGAAACCAACCTTGAGGCATTCGAACTGCTGGTCCGAATGCTGTTGAAGGACGAGCGCAAACACGGAGACGTGCCTCCTCCCCACCAAGGGTCCAATCACGAAGGCGCATAGCATCAGATGCCCATTCGAAACCGCTGGATCAATGAGTGGACCGAGGGGCCTCCCAGGTCTGCCCCTCACCCCTTCAGCCTTGGATAAATGCCAGCGCCTAAGAGTGGCGCCAAGATTCTGGCCTCCTTACGCGAATCCGGCATGTGGGGGCAACACCGTCGGGGAGAATGTCGGCGTGCTCAGGGACGTGCATGGGTCCAGATGGAGCCCCGTGGTCGAAGTGGGCTGGACAGACACAGCTGGCCGTCCCAATCTAACCCTTTCGTCGCAGGTTCTTTACGCCCACTTCTTGACAACCCGGGGGGCAATTTTGCTATATTAGTAAGTCCAGTATCAAAGAGGAGTTTTGAGCTCGCCTCAGCGCCCGTCCAGGGTCCACAGCGCTGCCGGCGGGCTCTTTGTATTTGTACCCCACCTGGCAATTCCATCCCCACCTGGATCTTCAGACGTATGAATGAAGAGCTCACGGATGCCGAGCAGGCTGCGGCGGAACGCCACTTTCGTGAGAACACGGACTTTTTGTACAAAGGGTGCCCCGCATGTCGCAGTACTGATTTCACGGTTAACAAGACGCTGACAATCACGCCAGCGATCTCCCGCAATGGAAGGCCGCTCGATAGTAAAGGAGCACCATTAATTCAGGCCGCATGCGAAAACTGCGGCTACATCGCCTCCTTCAGCGCGGTGATGGTTGACGGGATAGAGCTCGTAACTTAGGGCTTTACGGAACTCCTAGTCCTTGCGGCTGAGCGATTTAGAAGGGTCGGCTTCCCACCGGACTTATTCTATGTCTACACGGTCCGTTTGCGATGGGGTGGTTCTTCTCTGCTACAGACCCAGATCCCAGCTCGTGTTCGTCTCCATGCGTTTCGCGTCCTCGACGTAGCTGGCCGTGGTCCTGGGATCGGCGTGTCCGGCCTGCTTCATGAGCCCGCTGAGCTATACGCCGTTAAAGGCGCCCTGTGTAAGGTAGACCCGGCGATCTATCGGAGCCACGTCATGGCTTCGACCTTGACCAAGTCTTCCGTGAGGCCGTGAGCAGAGAAAGCCACGAGTAGCCTGTTATGCAGGGCCTCGCCAGACGGCCTCTTGACGCTTTCCCTCAGTAAGGCGGGTCGGGGTCTGCTCTCGGAGCCGATTGGCCCGTTCGAGCAGATCCTCCTCAGAAGTGGCGCGCTCCCCGAGGGTCCGCTCCAAAAGAATCGTCACCTCCGAAGCGAACAAGCGACGATTGGCGTGCGCCCGGGATTTCAGCTTTTCGTGGAGGGCGTCTGGCAGGTCCTTGACGGTCAGGTTTGTCATAGTCATAAGGTCTACGCTGAGAGGGTGAGTTGGGTATTTGAAAATCACCTCAGGCGGCTTCCTACACGGTTTAGGGGTGGGGCACTCGAATGATCTATATTAAGAGCCGAGAGCCTCCTGTTCGCTCAAGTTCCGTAGCGCGGTGGCGTACGTCTCAAGGTCAGCGGCGACCTTTCGGGCATGTGCGGTTGGTGAAAGCGACCTCTCCTCAATCGGCTCTTCAGTTGCTTTATTGGACCCCGCTGAAGTACTCCCCTCAAGCGGACCCCGATGCTGGAGACGAGCCTGAAGAGCCTTCAGACTGGCGATGCGCTTTTCGAGCTCGTTGCGGACCGCACCGACGACCTGGAGGAGAGACACCTCCGGGCCCTCGTCTCTTGGAGAAGCCTCTTTGTCGTTCAGCATGGGCTTGTTAGGGACAGTCGCCCTGTGGCTTGAAGAAGGCTTGTCCTTCACCGCCTTCCCGGGACCTGTAGTGAACTCCTCCTGTGGCGCCTTCAAGCGGACGGGCGCGGGGTTGTCCGGCACCTCCGGCGCCGACCCAAAGCGTATCATGAGGAGCAGCACACGGGCCTCTTCGCGAGTCTCTGGAATTGGGATGGGACGATCGACAAAGTCGTGGTCGGGGACATACATCGGGAGAGAAAAGATGTGGGAAGGTCTCTCGCAGACGTGCGTCTCGTAGACACGCGCTGCCCTGGAGTCTAACGTTTTTAGTAGTGGCTCCACTTAGTCCTTCATGGCCGTACAGTAGGCGCTCAGGATGGAGTGAACGTGCGGCGCGCCCGGGAGCCCCCCGGATAGTTGGGATAGCTGTCTGCGTAGTCGCAAGGAGCGGCAGTTGGCCGTAGCGACAGCATTAGAGTCTGGCTTGAGACCTTCCAGCGTTCAGCTTGTCCAAGTAGAAAGCTCTTGTCTCCCTCGTGGAGTCGGTCCCTCGGGGGGGGGCCTCGTGGATCCGCTTTCCTGATGCTCAGCTTTCTTGGGGTCAGGCACTTTTAGTGTTTTAGCCCCACGCCGACGTAGCAGCGGACCTGGCTTCCGCCCGGCTCGGGAACGCGCTTCGCATCTGTGATCATCGGATCCTCCGTGAGGATCCGCGTCAGCGCGCCTTTGGTCTCGGCCTGGACGCCCTCCTTCCGGCAGAACTCCCGGTAGCGCGAGTACAGCTCTTCTTTTACGACCACGTCGTCCGGCTGGCCGGTCACCTCCAGGAGAGCTGCCTTAAAACGGCCGATGGGTCCGGACAGGGACTCCCACCGCTCACGGGTCGCCTCTGCCGATCGGCTGGAAGAAAACCCTCCGCCGCGGAGCAGGCGCCGCAGGCCCTTGGCGGCCCACTGGAGGATCCCGTCCCGCTCGGCCTCGAAGCGCCCCGCAAGTGCTGGGGCGCTCTTTCCCGGAAGCTCCTTTCCAGAAAGCTCTTTTGGCGAAAGCGTCTCCGGAAAGGAAACCAGCAGGACCCGCCGGAAGAAACGGTCCCCGGCGGCGAGAGGCGAAAGGCCCGACGTAGCGTAGATGTGCTTAGGGGCCCGACCCCTAGCAGCCGAGGCGTTGGTTACCCGATGAGGCGCAGGCGCCTGCCCGGCTCCCCCGGCCGGTACTCCGCCGGCGCGCCCGTTCAGGACAGGTAGTTCAGTTAGAGCCTCGGCGGAAACGCCCATTTTGGCATTCACCCACGGCCCAGGAGCTGCAGGATCCCCTACGGACTGGGTCTTCTTCCGGGCGAGACGCTTGGGCGGTAATGACGAAACCCATGGGATTACCGCAGAGACGGCCCGCAGGAACAGCGCCCGCCCGCTGCCCTCCGGTCCGGCGAGGAGCAGAACCTTGGGGTAAGGCCGAGCCCAGTGCATTAGACAGTAGCCAAGGTACTCCTGCAGGACTCGCCGGTCGGCCTCGACTGGAACGGCCTCGCAGAGAAAATCCTCAAGAGCAGGGCACTGTGCCTTCGGGTCCCACCGGGCGCCGGAGCGCGCCAGGAAGCGCCGCTCGGCGCTGGGCTTGGCCATGTGTAGAAGCCCCGAGAGCAGGCCGTTCCGGGACGGCTGACTATCTCTAGCCGATAGGTTATCTCCAAGCGATAGGACGCCTTGAAGCGTCAGATCCCCGTTCTGGAGCGGAATGGCCTCGGGCGAACCGAGTCCCTCGACATACGTCTCGGCCCGAATCCGGGCCACGATCTCCCGGGCCTCCCGTCGGGAGTAATGAGGACCCAGCCTGGAGACGAGTAGCTCCTTGAGTGCTTGCTTACCGCCGGGGCCGTACGTCATCGTCTTCGGATCAAGCACGTGAAGCTGCTCCGAATGGCGCGGGGTCGCAAACGTGCGTTCAGATCGTGCCCGCCGGGCGGCCAGCAGGCGAGCCTCTCCTCGGTCTCCGTCGTTGTACAGTTGGCGGACCTTCTCCCAGGAACTCCCCTCCTCTTCAGCATCCTCTTCTTCAGTGTCTTTTTCTTCAGTACCCTCCTCCGCGGAGCCTTCTTCAGAAGATCCCTCCTGCCCCTGGGCCCGTTCCTGCTCACGAGTGCTTCTTTTCTCCCAAGTGCCCTCCGTGTCTGCTCCTACCAGGTCGGGAGCTGGACCTCTCCCGCCAGCGACGCGCCTCTCTCTAGGCGGGTCTGGGCGAAAGGGGCCTCTCCACGAGGTGTCCGGTTGGGAGGTGTCTCGGTACCCCTTAAACTTCTCTTCGGGTGGGGGCGGGTCGCTCATGGCACACGACAAAACAACTTTGGGGTGGACGGAACGACATACAATATACGCCCAAAATACATCTATTCTTGCCGAGAAAGTTTCGGCATCATATTACGCTTATACAGTACATATTATACCGCCTTTAATGTCTAAGAAGAAAAGCAAAACGCTCCGTAGAGGTCTGGTTTTGCGAGGAGCAACTTGAATAACCGCCCCACGGTGTAATAGCCGACCACCTCCACCGTAATCCTCAGGCGTAACGCACTGGCTTTCGTCACAGGCTAAGTTCATCACGGGAAAGTGTTATCACCTCACCCGGCTTTGTTATCACCCGGCTTTGTTATCACTGGTATCCCCCGTCGCCAAGGGGGCCTTCTCATTTCAGGGGGAGGGGCTCCCCCCCTAGAGGCGATAGACGGGAGATTGGTGGGGGCCTCGTGGCTACGACGGGGGGCCTTGTGCCCAAGAACTGATAACAAAACTGATAACAAAGCGGGGCAAAAGGCCGAGTCACGACGCTGATAACAGAGTGGGGCTCCCGTACTCATAATGGCTCACCCCAGTATGCACCCGGGACAGCCCTCCGTATGCATACTCGTATGCAATATTATGCATAATCCTATTCATATATACGCATACCGGGACACACCGATGTTCACCACCATGTATCGCCATAAATTGACAGCGACGGGTGATCAGGGGTGACCTCACTTACCCCTACCACCCCTGCACTTGAACGGTTTTGAGCATTTCTGAGGAGCTCTGCGGCCCGAGGGGCTCAGGGGCATCTGGAAACCAAAGATGCTCATCAGGGGCATCCCAGCGCTCAGTCCCTAGCTTCAGCCCGACTTTCACGGGCCGAGGCTGATGAGCACCTTCTCCTCTTTTTCTATTCCGAACGCCTTCGTGAGGGCGCTCGTCACTTCGATCGCCGCCTGGAATTGAGCACCGGTCAAGTCGGAAGATGTGCTCGTCCAGGTCGGATCGGTCTCCGACACTCCTCCCGCGTGGGAAAACCCCACCAGCTTGTATGGCGCACGGGGCATGCTCCATCCCCGACCCCGAAAGTACCAAAGGGCCCGCTTAGGAACTGTGTGGTAGGAGCGGAGCGAATCAGGCCCGCGCCTGGCGATGCGCTGGATCACGTCGTGCTCAATCCGGACCTCAATTCGGAGAGGGTCCTGGCTTTGTTCGATCTGTACCGTGAGGTCTTCGTCCCCGGAAGTCAAACGGATGTAATTGTACCAGTAGGGGTTGCCCGTCCATTTCGTAAGCTCTGATAAACCCTGGAGGACAGCGCCGGGCACCTTGGCGAGAGGCGCGAACTTGCCATCAAGGCCCAGGATGATTTCCTCGGCGTTCTCTTCTGCCGCGGCGCGGACCCAGTGGGGAATGTCCAATGGGCCTTCCGACGACGCGCGGGCCCTTTTCTTGCCGCTTTCTTCCCTCTGCCCTCCCGTTCCGCTTGGATTCTCCTCCTTGCTTGGATTCTCCTCCTTGCTTGGATTCTCCTCCTTGCTTGGACCGTCCTCTTCCTTGGGGTCTTCTTCCCCGCCCGGTTCTTCTTCCCTGTTGGAGCTTTCCTCCTTGTTGGCGTTCCCCTTCCTGCCGGGGCTCTCCTTCCTGCCGGGGCTCTCCTTCCTGCCGGGGCTCTCCTCCCTGCCGGGGCTCTCCTCCCTGCCGGGGCTCTCCTCCCTGCCGGGGCTCTCCTCCCTGCCGGGGTTCTCTTCCAGAACGGTGTCGACTAGAGAGCTAACGCTTTCGTCGCTCCCGATTGGCCGGCTGTCCGCGTGCCCCTCGGCTTCGAGCCAATCGAAGAAAAGCTTTAGGGCCGTCGCTCGGCGCCGAAGCGTCGATCGGCCTACGGACGTGCTCTCTCGGCGGAGAAACTGGAAAACTTCCTTGCGTCGGGCCTCAACCGGTTTCCTCGCTTCCACGGACTCGCCCGCCCCATGTACCCCAGTCCCGCGGCTCTCCGCCAGAAAGCGCTCGAATTTCTCAAGGTCGATTCTGTAGAGGCGTCTCGTATTTTTATTCTCGTACTGATGCAGAAACTGGCCAATAAGCCCCCGCTCTTCGTCTGAGCCGTCTCTGCCCATCGGGTCCTTGTCAGAGCCTTTTGAGTCGGGAGAGCCCTTCGGATCGGGGGAGCCCTTCGAATCAGAAGAGCCCTTCGCGTCCGGACCGGCAGGGCCAGGTTCAGTCCTGCTCATGTCGTTGGGTGCGAGTTTGTCACTGGATCGGGCTGAGCTCGGCTCCTGACGCAACGCCCCTAACACAGCTTTTCCTTGTAGGGACCGTTTATACTCTAAATGACCCCGTACAGCGTATAGTTCGAGGACAGCTCCTCGAAGTCGTTCTCTTCGAGCGTTCCAGGCTTCCTTGGAGTAGACTACACATCTCTCGTCATTCTACTGCAATAACCCAGTGAGCACTGCTGTGGAGAGTGAGCGAAAGCCTTCCACGTGCGACTGATCCCTGCATTTCCCTGCATCCGACGAGAAGCAACGTGCAACTCAGGAGGCGTGTCTTCTGAAGGAGTATTCTAATGAGCCCCCTTGAAAACAGTCTCCTAGAAGTTCGCCCCTACACTAACTCGATTCCCAGAGACCTCCTCTGAGCCATATGCCGGGTGGAGGTGCTTCCCCTTTTGCGGCACGGAGGACGGGAAGGAGAAATTTTCGGAGGTCCGAAATCACGGTTCGCAAGGTCTCAGATTCTAAGCTTCCCCTCTCCCCTCCCACTTGGCCCGAAAAGGCCTCCCATTGACGCTCTTTGCCAGGCTCCTCTGCAAACTTCTCCGTGAGGGCAACCGGCACCTCTTGAGGAATCGCTGTCTCTCGCCGGCGAAAGGTGGCCTGCACTGCAGAAGTGAGGAGAGGCCCGTCGAGATCAGCTGTTTTACTGATGCGCCAGATGTCGTAGAAATCCTTCATTCTCGTGTTGGCCCGGCCATACCGCACCATCGCGTGCAGCTTCTCCGCAACCACGGGTTCTGGACTGTAGGTCTTTATTTCAGGCTCTGGGAAGTCTAGAAGTCCCGGAAACACTTCTCGCTTAGGTGGCGGCTGGACGGCGTCTCCGAACCCAACATCTACCTGGAGCCGAAGACGCGCAGATCCGATGCGAGCATACAGGTTCGCCCTTAGCCCCTCGTATTCAACTCCCTCGCGAATACGCTGAACTTCGAGGCTCTCGTTCTCATATTCGACGCCGTCGTCTGGCACCTCTACACGACAAGCCCGGAGTAGGATCTCCTTAAGGCGGTCGGCCTCAGGAGGCCCGCTTCCTAAGAGATCAATATCTCGAGTTTGACGCCCAAGCGTTCCCTCCCAGACAAGGAAGGCAAATGCCCCCTTGAGCACAAAGTCGTCTGCCTCTGGAAGTTGAGAAAGTCGGTACAGTAGCCGTTCCAGCGCAAATCGAGTAAGAAGCACCTGATATTCCTCTCCCGTTTCCCTCTTGCGGTTGAGGAGACGATCCCGAACTGATTGTGCGACGGGGGAGCTCATTCGAGAGAACTGGAAATCGTCTGAATGGAAAAGAGACCGGAATGCTACACGGTCGCCTCGATGTATGGGCGCATCACCGACCGCACCCGACAGATCTCCGCAAAGTGATACAGCTCCTCGATTGGACCCGCGCCGGACCGCACGTAGTCCCTAAGGGCCTCGATGGCAACCGATAGGCCGACCTTCCCTCGAAACTTGAAGCAATCGGCTACGGTCTTGGCTGGGCTGAAGACCCGCACGGGGATCCCTTCCACGTCGTGAGCTTCAGCCCCCTCCGTGAAACTCAGATCCGACATGTGAACAACCTCAATGTTCGTCGGGCTCGCTTCCGGGTCCCAGTCTCCCTTCTCCCGCGCCACCCAGACTCTGCGGGGCATCTGAGTGGTCAACTCGTGGAACTGGAGCGCAGAAAGAAGACAGATAACGACGCTCGAATACCGTGCAGCGACCAGGGCCAGGCTGTGGTGCTCGGTCAGGGGGGCCTCCGGATGGCGATACAGGCCCCTCCCCTCCCGCTGAAGCTTTCCACGGTTGGCGAGCCGAGAGAGGTAGCGTGGGGGCAGTCCCTTTTCTTTCAGATCGCTTGCCTGGACCACACCTTTCTGGCGGGCAAGCCGGAGAACTTCTTCGGTCTTGGTCATGGGTCAAGCCTGAAGTGATCCAAGAAGCCAAGCCCTGAGAGTGCTTAGCAAGAAGTCTTATATCCTATAATAAGACGACTAGGTATATAGTTTTCAAGACAAGTGGGGACTCTCCCACCGAATATCTATCCAGAGCGTAGCTTCTCTCAGGCCTCGCTATCCTCTACACGTCTTTCTCTGGCAACCGAACCCTCTGGACTCTTGAGCCAAGTGTTCGGATGGGCCTGCAAGTTTGTGCGGCGGGATTCTTCTGCTCACGGCTTTGCTGTGCTCTCGAAACGCTGGATCATCGAGCGAACCTTCGCGTGGTTCGGGGTTCCCGTCGTCTCAGCAAAGACTATAAACAACTACCGGAGGTCAGCTGAGCAATGGTTCAGATTGCCGCATTCAGTATGCTGATTTGGCCAGTTCGGTAGTTACCAAACAGTCTCTTAGAACTCCATACGAGAGTTTTAACCTCCCGATTGACGACAGCCCAGCTGTCAGGGTTACTGTCAGCTTTGAGTTCCCATAAGTTTTCCTCTATAACCCAACCAGCTCCGACGCGCAACACAGTATTTTCGCCTTCAACGGCTATTAAGGCCGATATCTCGACAATTCCCGGGACTTCTCGCAGGTTGCGTTTTGCACGAATCCCATCTCGGGCACCATTCACAGCCCGCTTGAGATCAGCTCTCAGGCGGGCTTTTTCTACGTCTACCGCTGAGAGCTGACTTGCCCCTTTTTCGCAAATCCCTTGATGCGGATCAACCTTCTGTCCCCGCCCATCGACATCTGGTAGTAAACAGATCACAGGACTTGGTCCTTATCTTGCAAAATACGGACGATCCAGCCAACCGTCATTCCAAGCACGACGAACCGAAGCACAAACGCTTCGGGCGTAGCAGCCTGTAGTTCGAGAAACATGGCCCTATCTCCTGCTAGCAAGAGTATTGCCATCGGCCAAGAGTGGAGGAGGATAAGCTGTCCTGTATCACGCCCATCAGCGAGGAGTCTTTTATCACTGCCTCGGCACGCTTAGTATCACTGCCTCGGCACGCTTAGACCTCGGGGTGGAAGCGCGTCGAATCATCCCGTAGAGAAGGGACGATGGATCCCAGTTCAACTGCTCACACAAGATGGAGGGAATCTTTCGATCTTGAAGATTGTCGGGGAGGGGCGATGACAGGAAGAAATTCATTTACTAATCTGCTCGATACAGAGAACCTTCATTTTATCGAAGCACCCAAATGTCATCTTCCGGCTTTTTACCTTTCCCAAGCCCCGTATCCTCAATCACTCCTGTGTGCTTAAGTACGCTCTTGAACTGATACGATGTGGTTGACCTGAGATGATTATCCGATACTTTTTCCCGCTCTATTTCTGCTTTTCTATTTGTTATATCCTCTATTTTTTCTGGAACAAAGAATAGAACCGAACTACGATCGTAATCTATTTCGCTACATTTCCGCGCTAATTCATCAAACGAAGCACGCTGGTCAGAGAACTGGCGAAGCCCCTTGATAATCAGTCGAGTCATGGAGTCCTGCATAATCAGCAATCGGAGAGCAGCAGCGGCCTGTGGCTTGAAATCAACAAGAGGTTTATGCTTCGCTCTCTCGTGCACCTCAGCCCACTCTTCTACCGACGTACCCAAGATATCCTGAACAGCCTCTCCAGTAGGAGTGAGTCGAACCCTGTTCCCACCCTCTTCGATTAATCCGAGTTTACGTGCTCCCCTGAGTGCACCCATCCACTCCGCCGGCATTGGGTACCTTTCAATCTCGTCCGGGAGGTCCTTCTGATCGTACCATTTATCTGGTTCCAAGGCGATAGCCCAAGCCAAATAGTGGGTGGGGAGATTATACAGAAACGTGTTCTGACTAGAAACCTCCCCAGCGGCTTCCATCTGTCTGAGGATGGCACGTGCCGGATCGCGCCAGGGTTGCTTAGGCAGTGGCCAGTGCACTACCCGAACGTCTTCCTGAACAGTAATCAATCCGACATTTTCCCGGCGCGCGAAGCGCTCGGTTGAGGAGCCCAGGGCTGACGCGTCGGTCGCCAAAAAACTGAGATGGAAGCCCTCTTGATACTGCTGCGCTTGAGCTAAACCTCTCGTAATTCCACTGGTCCCCTTCGCTTCCACCGCGAGCAGAGTTTCCCCATCATCAAGTTGAGCCACAAGATCAGGATGGGCTACGCGATCTCCTAGTTCTAGCGTAAAACGTTGGTACGGACGTAGCTCCTTTTCACCGAGAAGCGTGTGGTGGGCATCCGTGTAGAGCTGTGCTACACGCTGGTTCTGGAAATCGGTGTTTTCGAGGAAACGATGGACATGCTTTACAACTCCTAATTCATCCATCTCTATTCAGCACACGGACATGCATTCAGATTCAGTTGAAGGGTATGCGATTCCTCGCTGACGAAGACTCCCAATCGACGGGTTCCTAACATAGCGCCGATACCGAAGAGACACCAATTCTCATACTTCTTCATCCCTCACCTGCAAGAACCACGAGACCGAAATCCCGGTGACTACTCGGCACTTTCGGGAGCGCCTCCTGAACAGCAATACACGTCCAACGACGCTGCGTCGGATGGGCAGAGCTCCCCCTCCCGTGGAGCATTCCGCCAGCGTTTGGACCTGCTTCCCGCACGCCCTCGTCCGCTCGTGGCGAATATCCCGGCGACGACCCCACCGAGCAGGAGGCCAAGGGGGCGCGTGAGGACAAAGAAGGTGACCGCGCCCAGCGCCCCATGCGTTCCCGGCTAGCCCTCCGAATACGGCAGGCGCTCGACGCCGAAGAGAATGGCATAAAGGACCGGCACCACAATCATCGTAAGCACCGTGGCAAAGAGAAGCCCGGACGTGATGGTCACGGCCATGGCCACGAAGAACGCGTCGGTGAAGAGCGGAATCATGCCCAGGGCCGTCGTAATTGACGCCATCATGACCGGGCGCAGCCGCACGACGCTCGCCCCCACAATGGCCTGATAAAGCGGGGCCTCTTGCTTCCAGATCTCAATTTCGTCGATCACGACCACGGCGTTTTTGATGAGCAAGCCCGACAGACTCAGAAAGCCCAGCAGCGCGGTAAACCCGAAGGCCGCCCCCGTGGCAAGCAGGCCCGCCACGACGCCGATTAGGGCCAGGGGCACGGTGAGCCAAATGATGAACGGCTGTCGGAGGGCGTTGAAGAGCGCCACCGTAATCAGCACCATCAGCACGAAGAAGATCGGGACGGCCGAAAAGAGCGAGGCATTGGCCTCGTTCGAGTTCTCGTACTGCCCGCCCCACTCGATCTCGTACCCTCGGGGCAAAGAGAGCTCCTCCACCGACGGCCGCACTCGCTGGAAGACCGAGGTCGCCGTTCCCGAAATCGGGTCGGCGTACACACTCACGGTCGGGGACCGCTTGTACCGCCACACAATGCCGTCCTCAAAGCCGGTCTCGAACGTGGAGACGACCTGCCGAATCGGGACGTACTCGCTCGCCACGGGGCTCCACACCTGGGTATTCTTTATGTTGCTGGCCTGGGCCCGCTCCTCGGACGGGGCCCGCATCGTGACGGGCAGCAGATCGGTTCCTTCGCGGTACACGCCCATCCGGGTGCCCTCAAAGGTGCGCTGGACGGCCCGGGCCACATCGGGACGCGTCACTCCAAGAGCGCTCGCCGCGTCCTCGGCCACCTGCGGCTGCATCACTTCCACGCGGTTTCGCCAGTTGTTGCGCACGGCCTTGGTGTTGTCGTCCGACCGGAAGATGCCCTCCACGCGCTGGGCAATGGCGCGCAGCGTGTCAGGGTTGGGGCCGCTGATGCGCGCCTGAATGCGTCCGGTGCCGCCCCCTGGGCCAAAGACGAACGGAAAGGCGTACACGTTGGCCCGCGGAAGCATCTCCGAGAGACGGGCGTCCACCGAGTCTTTGAGGCCGGCGATCTTCCGCCAGTCGTCGACATCCACGATGAGCTGCCCGTAGGACGCGTTTTGCCGTTCCGGGCTGTAGGGCAGCACAAACCGAAGGGCGCCCTGCCCCACAACCGAGCTGACGTGGGTGACGGCGTCGAGCTCCTGCACGTACTGCTCCGCTTCCTTCACCGCGGCCTCGGTCGTGCGGATGTGCGTGCCCTGCGGCATCCACACGTCCACAAGGAACTGCGGGCGCGTGGAGTCGGGGAAGAAGCTCTGCTTGACGGACCCGGCGCCCCACAGCGACACGCCCATAAGCACCGTGATGATCGCCACCGTCGCCCACCGGTAGTTGATCGCGCCCTGGAGCAGGCGGCGGTATACGGTGTAGACCGGCCCGTCGTGGGCGCTCTCGACTTCCTCGTCCGGGTCGGGCTTTTGCAGAAAGTCGACCCCCAGGAGCGGCGCGAGCGTGATGGAGAACACCCAGCTCAGCGACAGCGAGTAGAGGATCACGAGGAACAGCGACCCCAGAAACTCCCCGCTGCTGTCGGAGGAGGTGCCGATGGCCGCAAAGCCCAGGATGGCCACGGCCGTCGCCCCGAAGAGCGGCCACTTCGTCTGCTCCACAATCTCCGACGCGGCCTCCACCCGCCCGCGGCCCTCTTTGAGGCGCGTCAGGATGCCGTCCACGATGACCACGGCGTTGTCGACGAGCATGCCAAGCGCGATGATCAGCGCGCCCAGCGAGATCCGCTGCAGCACCACGTCCGTCGCGTACATCAGGATGAAGGTGCCGAGGACGGTGACGGCCAGCACAAACCCCATCAGGAGCCCGCTGCGCCACCCCATCGCCAGCAACAGCACGACAATGACGATCGCGATGGCGGTGATCAGATTCCAGACAAAGCCGCTGACCGCCTCGCTCACGTCGTCGGCCTGGAAGTTGATGTAGTTGTACTCGATGCCCAGGGGACGATCGGCCTTCAGGTCGTCGAGCCGATCCTGCACGGCTCGCCCCATCGTGACGACGTTGCCCCCGTCGACGGTCGACACGCCGAGGCCGATCGCCGGCTGCCCGTCGTACCGCATGAGTGCGCTCGGGGGATCGGCGTAGCCGCGGCGCACCGTGGCGATGTCTTCCAGAAAGATTTGACGCCCCCCCTGGCTCGCGATCAAGATCGACCGCAAGTCGTCCACGGACGCCGTCGCCCCCGACGGACGCACGGAAATGTGGCTGTCCCCCACCCGCACACGCCCGGCATCGACGACGATGTTCTGCGTGCGCAGTTTCCCCGCGATCCGGTCGACGGGAATCCCCAGGTTCGACAGCCGGTCGCGGTTCGGCTCGACGTAGATGACCTCCTGCCGGTCCGCAAAAATCCGGACTTTTGCGACGTTTTGAACCTGTACCAGCTCCCGCTTCAGGTCTTCCGCATGGTCTTCTAACTCCTGCTTGCTGTAGCCCTCCCCAGTAATGGCCATGAAGATGCCGTATACGTCCCCGAAGTCGTCCTCCACGGCGGACGGGCCCGCTCCGGGCGGCAGCCGTCGCTGAGCGTCGTTGACCTTGTCGCGCAGGTCGTCGAACGCCTGCGTCACCGCGTCCCCGATGATGGTGCTCTTCATCTCGACCTCCAGCGTAGAGCGCCCGCGACTGGAGCGAGACTTGATCTCCTTGACCTTTCCCATTTCTTGGACGGCCTCTTCGAGGGGGTCGGACACCTCCTCCTCCACCTCGTGGGCTGTCGCCCCGGGATACTGGGTCACCACGAGGGCCCGCTTGATGGTGAACTGCGGGTCTTCCAGGCGCCCCAGGTTCAGGAACGCGATGACGCCCCCCACCACCACGAGCAACGTGGTGACGTACGTCAGCGTCCGGTTCTCAATGGCTGCCTTGGCAATGTCCATGGTGGATCACAGCGAAACACGTGAAAAGAGAGCGGTCGACCGCAGGGGGACGCCTGCCCGAGCTACTGCAGGGGGCGAACGGATTGGCCGTCGGTGAGCTGGTGCACCCCGGTCGCGACGATGCGGGTGCCCGCCCGGAGGCCCGAGGTGACGACGACTGTGCTGTCGCGCATCGTTCCCAGCGACACGGATTGACGGGTCACGGTCATCGACGAGTCGTCCACCGCCCAGACGGAGGCGCTCCCGTCCGACCTCGAGAAGACAGCACTGGTCGGAATCGAAACCGTCCCTGATGCCCCGGAGCGGGACGCCGGAGCGCCCCCTACAAGGACCCGAGCGGTCATGCCCGGCAGGAGGCCGGCGTCGGCGGGCGGCCGAAATGTGAGCGTCGCTTCGTACGTGCGGGTGCGCGGATCCGCCGTCGTCGTGATCTCTTTGAGCGTAGCGGGGACCCGGAGATCCGGGCGCATCGAGACGGTGACGGCGAGCGACTCCGACTCCAGGGCGCGGCGCATCCGGCTCTGCTCCGGCACATCGATCACCACCTCCATGCGGGAAAGGTCCTGCACGGTCACGACGGCCTGCTGCGGCCCTACGGTTTCGTTGAGTTCGACCATCTTCTGGGCCACGCGCCCGTCGAAGGGGGCTGTGATGCGCGTCTCCCCCACCTGGGTTTGGGCCTGCTCAAGCTGCGACTGGGCCACCTCGTACTCTCGTTGCCGCGCCTCCAACTGCTGCTGCGACACGATGCCCTGCGCGTACAGGGACTTGGCCCGCTCGTACGCCGACCGGGCCGCGTTCCGGGTCGCACGGGCGGACCTCAGCTGCGAGCGAGCATTGTCGCTCTCAATACGGGCAAGGAGGTCGCCCGCTCTAACCCGCTCTCCCTCTTCGACGGGCAACTCGACGACCGTGCCCGGCACCTCGAACGAGAGGGTAGCGGTCTCGCCCGCCGAGATGGATCCCGGGTACTCCCGCACCGGCGTAGAATGCTCCCCCTGCACAGTGTGCATCTTGACCGGACGCACCGGGGGCTCCAGCGGCGGGGCGGACGTGCTCTCGGCGCCACAGGCGGTCAGCACGAGCGCGGCCGCGCCACTCACCAGCGCGAGCACAAGCCACGACGGCACCGGGGCGCGCGAAACCGAAAAAGCAGACGTAGTCATCGATGGAGAGGGGCGTCGGTAAAGAAAACAGCAGAAATAGACGAGCGCTCTACCGCTCTTCCTTCATGAAGGCACGAAGGCGGGTCCGGACGGCCGCCCGCTCGTCGGCCGTCTGCAACGGTCCGGTGCGCGAGATGGCCCGCTCGGTTTGGAGGAGGCGGAGCAGGAACGAGTAGCGGGCGTCCACCTCGGCCAGCCGGGCGTTCAGGACCGCCTCCTGGGCGTCGAGCAGGTCGAGCACGTCGGCTGCTCCGGCGGTGTAGGAATCCTGCACCAGCTCGATCGTCTCCTGAGCCGTGCGCCGACCCGCCTCCGCCTCCCGCAGGCTGAGGTAGCCGGACGTGGCCTGCCCGGTGCGCGAACGGATGCGCTCCTCCAGGCTGGAGCGCACCTCCCGGCGCTGGGCCTTCAGCTGGCTGAGCCGGGCCTGCCCTCGCTCAATCTGGCCGTCGCGCTTGAGTCCCGTAAAGAGCGGCAGGCTGAGGGAGAGGCCCACGTTCCAGGTGGTATTGGGCGCCTGCGGAAGGGCGGCCCCGCCCGGCGGCCCTCCCGGCAGGGAGAGCGACTCGGTGCCCGCCCCGCCCTCCAGCACGCGGCTGTTAAGCTGTCCCTCCAGGGCCACGGTGGGCGCCCAGTACGATTGCCGCCCCGCCTCCACACCCCGACGGGCCGCCGCAATCTGTTCGTCGAGCGCCTGCAGTGCAGGGGCATTCGACAGCCCCTCCTCCAGCAAAAAGTCAGTGAGTCGCTGGCGGGAGGACGAGGTGTGACCGTACTCTGCGAAGACCGATTCCGGAAGCGTCAGAATGGAGTCGGATGGCGACAGCCCGGCCACCCCCATAAGCTCGTCGGGCGATCGAGCCAGGACCTGCGCGAGGCGGGACCGGGCCACGTCGACCCGAGACCTCGCGTCGAGAACCGTGCGCCGCGCCTGAGCCACCTGCGTCTTGAAGCGGAGCACCTGCTGGCGCCCCCCCTGCCCGGACGCCCGGCGCGACCGAGCGATCGACAGGTTCTCTCGGCTGAGGGCGAGGTTGCTTCGGCGCACTTGAGCGAGGGCGCGGGCCTGTAGGACCGAGACGTACGCGCTCGACACCTGAAGGGCAAGGTCCTGCTCGGCGGCGTCCACGTTGGCCGCGCCGGCCGCCCGTTGGCGCTTCGCGATCTCCAGGTCGCCCCACTCTTGGGGGGAGAACAGGGTCTGCGAGAACGACACCGACCCGCTCAGTGCCCGCTCGGGTTGCGCCCCAAAGCTGGCGGCGGCCTGGTCGGAATCCACCTGAAGCGCCCGCGCCCCGGCCTGCACTTGGGGGAGCAGATCGCCCCGCTCGACCCGCACGTTCTGGCGCTCCGCCTCCAGCCCCGACCGCTGGGCGTCCAGTCCGTCGTTGGCCCGCACGCCCCGGCGCACCGCCTGCGCGTACGTGATGGAGTCCGCCGCGGGCGAGGGAGGCGTGCCGGTCAGGGTCACCCGCAGACGCAGGTCGCTCGGGATGGAGAGGCCGAGCCGACGGGCCGTCGACTCGTTGACGTAGGGCGTCCGCGGGGACGGAAGCTCCACGGAAAGCGACTCGGCGACCTCCCCCCGAAGGAGGTCCGCGGCGTGGAGGGCCGCGCGGCGGGGAATCGGATCGGCGGCGGGCGCGGACGCCGTCACCAACGCCCCCCGGTCCACGAGTTCACGCCCCCGGTGGACGGCCGTCGGAATTTGCCGCGTACGCAGGCCCGAAATCAAACGGTCTCGCTCCACGGAAGAGAGCGGCAGGGGCGTCGCCAGGTAGGCCGCGTCCGTGCCGGAGGGCAGGGCCTCTAGCGTGGCCTCGGCCGTAGACCGCACCGGCACCACGCGCCAGTCGGCACTCAACGAGTCTCCCTGACTGAGCCGGCGGCGCATCCGGTCGGCGAGCGCGGGCTCCTCCAGCACACGGGCCGGCACCAGGAGCGCCGGGGCCGATGCCGGCGTCAGCGACCGTAGCAGATCCATGTTTTTACGCACAAGCCCCGGTTCGGACACGTACGTTAGGTTCGTCGCGCCACTGGTGCCGCCTGCTTTCGGAAGTCCCTGTAGGTCCGAATCCAGGATATGGGCCGCCACTACCGGCACGCTCCGCTCGGACTTCGTGGCGAGTCGATGAGAGGCCGAGAGTCCCACGGCAATGACGATCGCAGGGCCCGCCTCGCCGTCGCCCAGGCGCTCCCTCCCCACCTGTTCACCCGCCCCCAGCACCCACCGATACTTCTCCGGAAACCGCACGTGTCGTTTTCCCCTCATGAGCGATTGCAATTCCCGCCGAATGGCGTCCGCGGCGCGCCGATGGGTCTGAGAGGAGTCGCTGAGCACAACCCCGATTTCTGTTGCTTCATCGGGGGTAGGCTGCGCCCCAGTCTGCTGGAGGGACCCGCCCAGCCCTACCAAGAGACCCGTTAAAAACACTACCGAAAGCACCCGATGGGTCGCGCCGGCAACGCAACGAGGGACGCACAGGCGAGTCGCAAAAGCCAAGGAGTCCATGGAGAAGGAATAGGCGTTGGCGATAACGAAGGTTGGCCTCCGGGCCGGGATGCCACATCGAGAGGGCCCCCACGATGGAGAACTCCCTCCATGTCGTCGGGTGGGGACGGGGGAAGCGGCGGGGATCCTCCTATGTGGTCTCAGGGTCCACCGACGCTTTCGTATAGGCGGCCCAGAGCATCTCGAAGGACTGGTCGATCAACTCCTCGTCCAGTTCCGGCCCCCGGTTGAGATGCTCTTGGACTAGATTTGTGACCGTTCCGACAAAGAACGATACGTACACCGACTGGGGCACGTCGGGAAAGAGCCCCTGCTCTATCCCATCCCGATAAATCTTCCGAAACGGAGGCTGTAGGTCTTCGGGCTGGGCTCGTTGGGTCCGTCGGAGGTAGGCGGACGACTCATACTGCAAGATGAAGCGGTAGAGCCGAGGGCAGGCCATGTAGTTGTGGATAATGGCCCGCCAGGTCATCCGGAGGCGGTCCCGGACCGAGGCGTCTTCATCGAATCCCATGTCCAGGATCGACTGGTGGGCTTCAGCACGCGCCTCCGCGTACAGCTGGTCGACGAGATCGTCCTTGCCGTCGAAGTACTGGTAGATCGTTCCGGCGCCCACCCCCGCCGTCTCGGCAATCTCCGACATAGAAGTGCCGTGGAATCCCTGCTCGTCGAACAGGCACAGGCCCGCCCTGAGAATGTCGCCTCGTTTGCCCTGTACGTTTTCGATAGATTCATTTGGTGTTTTCGAATGAACGTTCATTCCAAGAACCCAGCATCACCCAGCGCGTTTCGCTGCGCTCCCCTATTCATGTGGGGCTCGCCCCTCCTTTATCTCATCTCAATCGGCCCCGTCGTTGCGCAGCGCCCGGCCGGAAGGCTGTGTGTTTTCGTTCCGGGCCGGCCCAAAATACATTTTCGCCAAAGCAAAAGGGCCGCCCCGAAAGCGGGACGGCCCTTCGACTCTTCTTCTGGATGTGGTCGTTAGAGGTTGAAGCGAAGACTCAACGTGCCGGTAAACGAGCTGGTCGAGACATCCTCGAACTCGGCGCTCGGAAGATCCCCCAGCTTGGCCAATCCAAGGTTGTAGCGCCCATCGATCGCAATCTCGCTCAGCGGGCCCTTGTTCAGAGCGTAGGCAATCTCGCCGCCTACAACCCCGCTGAAGTCGACATCGGCGAAGCTATCGTCGGCGTCTGCCCCGTCGATCTCACTGTTAGTGATGAAGCCGAGAGCCGGGCCCACGTACAGGCGCGGGGTCACCGGCGCCGTCGGGGCGCTGAGCTTCAGCAGCACCGGAATCTCGATCACGTCCTGACGGACGCGCACGTCCTGCACGGTTCCGGCTTCGTTGAAGTGATTCTTCGCGCCCCGCACGGAGTAGAGTACCTCCGGCTGCACGGCGAAGGCTTCGTTGACCTGGTAGTTCAGGAATACCCCACCAGTAAAGCCCGGCCGGAAGTCATTGGAGGCCACGTCGTCGCCGTAGAAGGTGGCCTGCGTGACGCCGCCCCGGACCCCAAGGTCAACGGGCGATTGGGCCTGGCTGGTCATCGGCAGGGCAAGGCCCAGCAGAAGGGCGAGGGTTGCGATCGCGGCTGTGAATTTCGATGTTACAATTCGCATGGTCTAGACAGGAGATGGTTGTGCTATAGATCGTGTGGCACAGGGGTGCTGCGACGGATAGGGTGGTGCCGTCGGTCGCAGCGCTGCCTGTGTCTTTTTGATTTTGTCTGCTGCGCGTCGGAGCGACCCCCAACGCGGGAGCAGACGGCGAACAGCCCCGCCTACGTCGCGGAGCGGACACCGCCCTTCGAGAAGGCGATGCCCTGGATTTTCGTGTCGCCGATTAATGTGCTTGGCTTTGAATGAACGTTCATTCCGTAAATTTATCCCCCGACGTGTCGTTCCTGCGCCCCCCGGACTTCACGCAGTTTGCTATCGGTCCTCGTCCAGAAGGATGTAGCCCATGCATGTCCCCAGTTGCCCAGACATTTTGCCCGAGCATGTCGATCCAATTCCGATGCCGAGCAGGAAAAAAGGCCGAAATGCTCTTACTTCTCATGGAAGCAGACCGACAACCTCGGATTCCTCTGAAAGTGAAGGGCTCCACCTGAACCGCCGAACCACTTTATCCTCGAATATTTCTGTTCCCCCCTGATCTCTGACGATGGGATGAGCTCACGACAGAGCCCAAACCGACCCGGAACAGAGAGGACGTCCCTCCCACGTTCCAGGACGTGTAGAGGACGAGGTACCGCGGGAGGTGAATGAGATCCGCGAGGTCCGTCCGGACGAGTCAGCCGACCCGTAATCCAGAGGCGCCCGACCCAGCCCCGCGAACTCCAACAGCCCGAGCCCAAAAAGGGGAGCAGCTTGCCGGCGATGAACTGCCCTCGGGTAAGGGGAGTGACATTGAGCTGTTCGAGCGTCCCGATTTCTTTTTCCCGGGCAATGTTCTGCGCAGCGAGGAGCGTGCCGATGATGGTCACCAGCATCGTGAGGAGGGCCGGGCCACGGGCCTTGAACTGCGGTTCAGCCTCTTCAGAAAGATCCCCGTACGAGGCTTCGAGGACGAATTGGCAAGCTGCTGGATGTCATAATCAACTCTTCGCTGGAAGAGCGAATATTTCTTCCTCATCGTGCGGAGAACGCTATGCTCTGTCCGTTTAATTAGTTTCTTGGCTAATCAAACAAATATAGATTTGGGGCTTCTTCCTTCTCCCTGCACAGCGGCTGCACATGGCACGGGCCGGTTGTCGGTCGGAACCTCCATGGGGATAAAAACAAAACATATCCTTTGTTTATCCCGTTAACCCAGCGGATTAGCAGCTTACCAATCTCTATTGCGCCCTCCATCCATGAGCGAAGACAACGTTTTACTCGCGCATCTCGGGGATACGCGCCGCCGAATTGTTCTTCTGCTTCGGTCGCAGGACCAGACGGTCCGTGAACTGGCTGATGAGCTGGATCTTACACGAAACGCCGTTCGGGCTCAACTCTCGAAGCTGAAGTCGAATCAACTCGTCGAGATTACCGACCGGCGCCCCACCCGACGAAAGCCGGAGGACGTCTACGGCCTCACCCGAAAGGCAGAACAGCTCTTTCCAAAGTCCTATGACTCGTTGTTCAACGCCGTGCTCTCGGTTCTCATCGAGACAGAGTGGGTGAACGCCGAGCAGATTCTCCAAGACGTGGGAGCACGCGTGGCCCAGGCTCACAAACCGAGCGAGTTGGAGTCCGACCCTGCCGTTCGAGTGGCCCGGGCCCGAGACGTGCTTGAAGAGATTGGCGGCCTTCCAACTGTCGTTGAAGACGACACTTCGTGTCGCCTGGAAGGGGCAAGCTGCCCTATCGCCGCCAGCGTCCGCGTCCACGGCGAAGCGGCGTGCGACCTTGCGCGGGCCCTCATTGCGGAACTAACAGAACTCCCCGTCGAGCGCCAGTGCGACGCCGACGGGGAGTGTCCGGAGTGCAAGTTCGTCATTGGAACGAAGTAGGTCCGTTTCTGCCCTCCTCCGTGGAAACTGGGAGGCCCTCTTCGGCATGTCGTTGCGGGACGTCACACCGCGTCCTGCTCCCACCCTTCCGTAAGGATGCGCCCCTCCTCAACGCCCTGCTCGCGAAGGGCACGGCCTGAGTCGACAGCACAACCCCGAAGATCGCGACGAGTCCGACGCTCCCCGCCGCAATCAAAAGGGGCCCGAACGCGCCCTCCGCCTGCCAGCGTCAGCATTCCGCCGATTCCCGTCGCGGCGGGGGCGAGAAACGTCCACGTCCGGTCCAGCGCCACCGCCCGCCCCAGGCTGATCAGCGTGCCGAGGAAGCCGCAAACCATCAGCGGGCCGTGCGCGGACGGGAGGGTCGCCTGCAAGAGGGGACCGCACCAGCCGAGGCGGAGCAGCCCGGCCCAGAGGCCACTGAGCAGGGCAGGCATGCCCATCGCCATGAGCCCAAAACGGGAAAGGGTGTTGAGTCGACGAGTCGAAATCATAGAAGCGGCATGTTCAGGAAGAAAGCGACACGGACCCGTCAGGGACTCCTTCCCCGTTCGGAAGGCGTAGTGCACAACCGTGTCGTCCGGACGTCATCGCCGTTCACTCAAGAAGCACGAGGGATGGAGGATTCCCCCGATAATTAAAACGCCTATTGGCTAATTTAACTAATCAGAGAGCCCGGCCCGCGTTCCAGCCTTCGCGCCGTTAAGCGTCGAGGCAGGGACGCCTCGCCCGTCCTCGCTTGGAGGGCGTGCGTGGACATCATCACTCGCGGTTTTTCCCAACGCACCCCTCCTCTGCCCGAGACCCCACGGACTGCTCTACGCTTTGGCGCCCTCAGAATGACTATGGCTCCGACGCGGAGGGTCGGGTTGGGGCTTCACCGACCAACGGTGAAAACTGCGCGGTCGCTAGCGCCCCCCCCCAGCGCTTCCCCTCGGAACCACGACGCCTCCCTTAATTAAGACAAATAGGTCCGAAATTAAGCAGGCGGCGAGACCACTCCTCTCTTTTGCGATGTCCTTCCAGAATCCCCTTGCCAGACGGACGCGTCATGCGCTCCTCAAGTTGTGAGGATGGCCTTCGCGTACTGCTCTGCTTGGCATCGCTCGACGAGGAGGAATCCGTGCCCCTCCGCACAAGCAGTAAGGCGTTGACTATCTCCGCCCCTTTGTAACGACGATCGTTCAGCAGGTCAACGAGGCCGGCCGACGTCCTTCCCACCGAGGTCCCAGAGGGAGCGTGGCCCTTGCGAAATCTCCCAAGGCGATCACTATTTCCGACGCCATCGTGGCCATCGACAGACGAGACGTACTTGACGAGTGGGTCCCGGGACTGCCGGGGTGTGGAGAGGCTGAGCCCTGTCCCTTGCATAACCAGATGGTCGAAAGAAAAAAGCGCGCAGAGCCCCCTTCCGAACAGCACACTATCCGACCCTCCTGACGCGCGCCTCGCCGTAGCAACTTAAAAGTGCTCCTTCATTGAGAACCGATTTTCTCTTCCATGTCCGTCCCGACGTACACTCCTGTCGCCCAACTGGTCACAGAACAGCCCGACCGGGCGCGCATCTTCGAGCGTCTCGGCATCGACTACTGTTGCAATGGGGACCGCTCGCTGGCTGAAGCCTGCCGGAAGAACGACCTCGATCCAAACACGGTCGCCCAGCTTCTCGACGTAGCGGCCGACGCGACTAGGTCTTCCAACACGATGGACTGGTCCGACGCGTCACTCGGCGACCTCATCGACCACATCGTTGATACCCATCATGCCTACCTCCGCCGCGAGCTTCCCCGGATGGAGAACCTGCTGATGACCGTCACGGATGCCCATGGCGAGGACGTGCCCTGGCTAGATCCGACGCTGGAGGTCTTCCAAACGCTCAAGCTGGACCTCCAGACACACATGATGACCGAGGAGGAGCGGGTCTTCCCCTCAATCCGAACGCTGGAGCAGGCTCCCCCGTCGCCTGGGTCTTCGTCCCTCGACCAATCCGGCGTTGAGCAGATGATCAAAGAACACGATGACTCCGGCGCGGCCTTCGAGCGCCTCCGTGACATAACTGGCGAGTATACTCCCCCAGAGGGGGCGTGCCCCAAGTTTCAGGCCGCGATGGATGGACTCGAAGAGCTCGAAAAAGACACGCACCAACACATCCACAAAGAAAACAACATCCTCTTTCCCCGTGCCCGCTCTCTTGCCGAGTAAGAAGGGAGCTGTACAGGGAGGGAGGCCTGGGGTTCGTTCTCTCTGTCCGTCGAGCCATCCGCTGTAAGCAATGACCGATCTGCACCTTGATCACGACCTGATCCGCCGCTACAACCAGCCGGGCCCGCGGTACACCAGCTACCCCACGGCCCCGCACTTCACGGAGGCGTACGGACCGGACGACTTTGCAGAGGACCTTACCGCGGGATCGACGAATACGCCGCTGTCTCTGTACCTCCACCTCCCCTTCTGCCGGTCGCTCTGCTACTACTGTGGATGCCACATGGTGATCACGCGCGACCCGGATCGCATCGAGCGGTACCTGGAGGCCCTCAAGCGAGAGATCGACCAGACGGCCGCCCGCCTCGATCCCAACCGACCCGTCGTACAGGTGCACTGGGGCGGCGGAACCCCCACCTACCTGTCCCCCGAACAGATTCGGGACCTCGGCACGCACCTCCGGGATCGCTTCACGTTTGCGGCGGAGGCAGAAGTCAGCCTGGAGGCCGACCCGCGCACCCTCACCGAGGAGCGCGTCGCGGCGGCGGCCGAGGTCGGCTTCAACCGCATGAGCATTGGCGTGCAGGACGTAAACCGAAAAGTGCAGGAGGCCATCAACAGGGTCCAAGCGACGGAGCAGATTGAAAATGTCGTTCGGTGGGCCCGCGACCATGCATTCGAGAGCGTCAACTTCGACCTCGTCTACGGCCTCCCCCACCAGACGCCCGAACGATTCACACACACGCTCGACACTGCCTGCCGGCTGGCCCCCGATCGCATCGCACTCTACAGCTACGCCCACGTGCCCGAAATTAAGAAGCATCAGCGGGTGATTGACGAGGAGGCGCTGCCCTCTCCGGACGAGAAGATGCGTCTTTTCGGGCGGGCGCTGGAGCGACTCACCGGACCGGCCGGCTATCGCTTCATCGGCATGGACCACTTCGCCCGGCCCGACGATGAGCTCGCCCGCGCCCAGGACCGGGGCGACCTGCACCGCAACTTCCAGGGCTATTCCACCCGGGCCAACGCCGAGGTCGTCGCGTTTGGGGTGTCGGGCATCAGTCAACTCGACGGGGCCTATGCCCAAAACGTAAAGGCGCTGCCGGCCTACTACGACCGGCTCGACGAGAACCGCCTCCCCACCTACCGCGGCTACCGCCTCACGGCCGACGACCGATTGCGCCGACACGTAATCATGCAGCTCATGTGCCACTTTCACCTCGACAAGGCCCCCGTCGAGGAGCGCTTCGGGATCGACTTCGACACGACCTTCGAGACGGCCCTGGAATGGCTCCGCCCGATGGAGGCCGACGGGCTCGTCACGCTCACCCCCGAGGCCGTGCACGTCTGCCCGCCGGGCCGCCTCCTCATCCGCAACGTGGCCATGGCCTTCGATGCGTACTGGACGGCAGAGAACGAACAGCCCGTCCACGCCCAAACCGTCTGACTATTGCGTATGTCGTATTGCAGCACAACTCCGTCTGCGATACACAAAATACGCAATACGGAGTACGAAATACGAATACGAAATCCGAAATCCGGACTTTACTCCGTCTCCCCCTTGCAGCTGAGCCATCCCCTGTCATGACTTCCTCCTCGAACGCCGTGCCTCCCGTCCTCATCATCGGCGCGGGCACCATCGGCCTCTCGATTGGCTGGGAACTGGCCCGCACCGGCACGCCCGTACAGATCTTTGACCGCGACGCGCCGGGCCGCGGCGCCACCTGGAAAGCGGGCGGCATGCTGACCCCCGACGCGGAGCTTCAGTTCGAAGAGTCCGAGCTGTACCGCCTGAACCATGAAAGTCTGGACCGCTGGCCCGCGTTCGTCGAGACGCTCGAACGGGAAACGGGCATCGACCTCGGCTTCCGAACGGAGGGCACGCTCACGGTAGCCCCCGACGAGGACAGCGCCGCCGCGATGGAACGGGTCTACAAGTTCCAGAAAAAAGTGGGGGCCGACGTGGAGCGCCTGACGGGGGCCGAGGCCCGTGAGCACGAGCCGTTCCTTGCGCCGCACGTGGCCGGGGCCGTCTACACCGATGACGCGCAGGTGAACAACCGCGCCCTCGTGCGAGCCCTCGTCGCCGGCATCAACAATTACGAGGGATCGATTCACTCACAGACCCCCGTCGAGGCTGTGGACCCCGACGCGGACGCCCCGGCGGTCGTCACGGCGGCAGGCGATCGCATCGAGGGCCAACAGGTGATCGTGGCCGCCGGGGCCTGGTCGCGCCAGATCGAAGGCCTGGACGAAGCCGTCCGCCCGCCGGTTCGCCCTGTTCGCGGGCAGATTCTCGAACTGGAGAGCCGCCCCACCTTCGACCTTCGCCACGTCGTGCGCGGGCCGGACGCCTACCTGGTGCCCAAGGCCGACGGCCGGGTGCTCGTCGGGGCCACGAGCGAGGAGAAGGGCTTCGAGAAAGCCGTGACGGCAGGCGGGCTCTACAACCTCCTCGAAGGCGCCCTCGAACTCGTGCCCGGCCTCCGGGAGCTTACGGTTCGCCGGAGCGACGTGGGCCTTCGTCCCGGCACCCGCGACAATGCGCCGCTGCTCGGCCCCTCGGGGGCGCCCGGCGTGCTCTACGCCACCGGTCACTATCGTCACGGGATTTTACTCACCCCCGTCACGGCCCAGGAGATCGCCACACTGGTCCGTACCGGTACCGTCTCCGAGTGGCTGGAGGCGTTTCTTCCCGCTCGTTTTGCCGATGCGCCCGCTGCCGTTTGACCCTGCCTGAAAACGTCTTCTCACGACGCTCCCCCGCCACCCTCAGACCACACTTCGCCCCCCCAAACCCCCACGATTTCATGCCTCGGAACGACCGCAAACAGTCCGATCTCCCTTCCATCATCCAGGGCGGCATGGGCATCGGCGTCTCCAGCTGGCGCCTGGCCCGGACGGTCGCCCAACGCGGCGAACTCGGCGTGATCTCCGGCACCTCCATCGACTCGGTGGTCGTGCGCGAGCTGCAGGACGGCGACCCCCACGGCCGCCGGCAGGTCCTTCAGTCGTACCCGGACGAGGACATCGCCGATCACCTGATCGACCGGTTCTACAACCCCGAGGGACGATCGGAGCACGAGCCGTACGACCTTCTCCCCATCCACCAGTTCACGCCCCGGGCAAAATCGCAGCGGATCCTCGCCGCCGCCACCTACACCGAGGTGCAGCTGGCGAAAGAGGGACACGACGGCCTCGTGGGGATGAACCTGCTGGCCAAGCTGAAGCGCTACTCCCTCCCCTGCATCTACGGGGCGATGCTGGCGGGGGTCGATTTCGTCTTCATCGGCGCGGGCATCCCGATGGAGGAGGCCAAACAGATTCCGAAGCTGGCCGAAGGGGAGCCCGCGAGCCTGCGGCTGGAACCGGACACCTCGCAGGCCGCCGACGACGTGCTCCAAGACACTTACACCTACGACCTTGACCCGGCCGACGTGCTCAGCGACCCGCCCTCCCTGGCGCGCCCCGCCTTTTTCCCCATCATCTCCTCGGACAGTCTTGCCCGCATCATGGACGCCAAGCTGCCCGACGAGCATGTGGATGGGTGGATTATCGAAGGCCCCGTAGCCGGCGGGCACAACGCTCCGCCCCGCAACAAGCGGTACGACGGCGACACGCCCATCTACGACGAAAAGGACGTGGCCGACTTGGATCGCATCCGCGACCTCGGCAAGCCGTTCTACCTCGCGGGCGGCTACGGCTCGCCCGAAGGGCTGCAGTACGCGAGGAACGTAGGCGCAACGGGCATTCAGGTCGGCTCCCTCTTTTCGCTTGCCGAGGAGTCGGGCTACCCCGAGAACATGACCAAACGGCTGATTCGAGGACTGCACACAGGCGACGTGTCTGTCGACACCGACGGTCGGGTGTCGCCCACCGGCTTCCCGTTCAAGGTACTGACCCTCTCCGGTACGCACGCCGAGGACGAAAACTACCAGCGCCGCACCCGCATCTGCGACCTCGGCTACCTGCGCGAGCCGTACGTCGACGAAAAGGGCCGCCTCCTGGGCCGCTGCCCCGCCGAGCCGGTCGACGACTACGTGCGCAAGGGGGGCGACGAAGAGGCGACCGAAGGACGCGGGTGCCTCTGCAACGCCCTCATGGCCAACATTGGCCTGCCCCAATATCGTGACGGCAGCCCCGAGTTGCCGCTCTACACCGGTGGCGACGCCCTGCTCAACCTTCCGCTCGGGTCCGTTGCCAGTCCCTCCTACGACGCCGGCGACGTTCTCGCGTATTTGTACGGCGACACGCCTGCGCTGGCCCACGCCATGGGGGAGACCAAGGACGAAACCGGAACCTGATCGTCTTTTGCTCACCGGAGAAGCCCCATACGTTCTCTGCCACGCCCCACTCCGTTTTGTCACGTCACACGCTACTTCTCGGCCCAACGGCTACAGGGACAGAGACTTCGACGATTCTCGGGACGCCCTAGAGGGTGCGTTCTACACGAATCCCTCCTCGGGCACGCAGGCCCGCTTGGCATCCCGCCGGGCGGGCTTTTTTGTTTGGGATGGGGGCCGACGGTCGATCCACAGCCTCACGGAGCCGCTCCCCCCCTTTCGCCCTCCCCACATCGACAGCGCCGTCCTGCGTCGTGGCCTCGTCCCCCTCGTTTGCCCTTCCGCCGCGGTTCGAGGACGCCACGTTTGCCAGCTACGCCCCCCAAACGTCGGGACAGAGCACGGCCCTTGGCGCGGTCCGCCAGTTTGTAGACCAGCAGCGCCGGGCCGCCACCCGTTCCTCTGCGTGGGCGGCCGCATGGGTGCAGAGCGTGCGCCGGTGGTTCACCGAGCCCGAGGCCTCCCCCGCCCAGGGGCTCTATCTGGTTGGGCCGCCGGGCACCGGAAAAACCCACCTGCTCGCCGCCGCCTACCGGGCCCTCACGACCGACGTCCCCTGCGCCTTCCTCCACTCCAGCACGCTGTTTCGGCAAACCGAGCGCCCGTCGGCCTTTGCCCACCGCCTGGCCGACCGGTGGGCCGTCTGCTGCCTCGACGAGATGGAGATCGACGATCCCGCCAACGAAATGCGGCTCGCCGCGGTGATGAACACCCTGTCCGAGCGGGGCGTCCCCCTCCTCGCCACGAGCAACATTGAGCCGGGCGACCACCTCTCCCGCGAGTTCAGCGGCGGTCGCTTCCAGCGCTTTCTTCAACAGTCGTTTCGGGAGCAGTACCGGATCGTGTACGTCGACGGGACGGACTACCGCCGCACGCAGGAGGCCCCCCCGGCGGACGCGTCCACAGCGGGGACCGGCTGGATTGGCCCACCGGCCCCCACCCGCCAGGCCATGCGGGCGACCCACGCGTCCGCGTCCGGCCCCGTGCGCTGGTGGACCTTCGACGACCTCCGGACGGCCACAACCGAGACCGCCCACGAGGCCCTCATGGACGACCTGTCCACGCTGGACCACCTCTTCATTGAGGGAGTGTCGATCCAGCACACCGACGATGCGTTCCGCCTGCTCCGCGTGGTCGATGCGTTGTATCTGCAGGCGGACGCCCCAACGCTGCACTTTACGGCCCGGCACCCGCCCGAGGCCTGGTTTTCTCCGGAGGATCACAACGGCGTGGCCGGGGCCGTGGCCGAAAAGTTTGGGCGAACGGTGTCCCGCCTCCATTCGCTGTGCGACATCCGCTCCCTGTCCCCGGACACGCCCTGACGGACGGGCGCCCGCTCCCGTCCCGGACCTTTCCCGGACGGAAGCCTTACGTGTGGGCGTGTCCAGTCTGGACGCTCCACCGCCCCTGCTCCACGACTTCCCCCCTCCTGTCCATGACGACCCCCGACCAGACGCCCGTGAAGGTGGGCCTCGTGACCGCCACCTCGCTCGTCGTGGCCAGCATGGTCGGCACCGGCATTTTTACGAGCGTGGGGTTTCAGGTGCAGTACCTCGACTCCCCCTTTGCCCTCATCTTTCTGTGGGCCGTGGGGGGCGGCATGGCCCTCTGTGGCGCCCTCGCGTACGGCGAGCTGGGGGCGGCCCTGCCCCGCTCCGGCGGCGAGTACCACCTCGTCTCTGAGCTCTACCACCCCTCGCTTGGCTTCATCGTCGGCTGGATCACCGCCACCCTCGGGTTTGCGGGGCCCATCGCCCTCTCCGCCATCGCGTTCGGGGACTACACGACCGCGGTCTTTCCCAGCCTGTCGTCCACCCACCTGGCCGCGGGCATCGTGGTGGTGTGCTCGGCCATCCACGGCACCAGCATCACGTGGGGCAGCCGCTTCCAGAATGCGGTGACGGGCCTCAAGCTGCTCATCATCCTGTTTTTCATCGCCGCGGCCCTCTGGGCCACGCCCTCGCACAGCATCGAGGTGCTCCCGGACGCCGGTGCCCTCGGGGAGGTTGTAAGCTCCGGCTTTGCCGTGTCGCTCGTGTTCGTCACGTACGCCTACGCGGGGTGGAACAGCGCCATCTACATCGTCGGGGAGATTCGCAACCCGTCGCGCAACATGCCCCTCTCGCTCGTGGGCGGCACGGCGCTCGTCACCGTGCTCTACGTGCTGCTCACGCTCGTCTTCCTCTACACCGTCCCCGCGGGCGAGATGGCGGGCGAGGTGGAGGTCGGCTACCTGTCGGGCCGCGTCATCTTTGGGGACGTGGGCGGGCAGGTGATGTCGATCTTCATCGCCCTCATCCTCGTCTCGTCCGTCAGCGCGATGGTGTACCTGGGCCCCCGCGTCACGCAGGCCATGGGCGAGGACACCCGCGCCCTCCGCTGGCTCGCCACCACCAACGACCAGGGCGTGCCGGTGAACTCGGTGCTGTTTCAGCTGGCTCTCGCCCTCGCGTTCATCTACACCTCCACGTTCGAGCAGGTGCTCATCTACGCCGGCTTTACCCTCACCCTCTCGATGATGCTCACGGTGGCGGGCGTGTTTGTGCTGCGCTGGTATCGGCCGGAGGTCGACCGTCCGTACACCACCTGGGGCTACCCGGTCACCCCCCTCCTCTTCCTGGGCCTCAACACCTGGGTGCTCCTCTACGTGTTCATCGATCGCCCCGTCGAGTCCTTCGTGGGCCTGGGCGTGATTGGGGTCGGCGCGCTGCTGTACCTGGGCAGCCGCTGGTTCATCCTGGAAGAGGACGAGGCCGAGACGCCGACCGGCCCCTAACGACGACCGGCCCGCCTCGTCCGAACGGACGACACGGGCCGGTGCCGGTTCTACAATGTGCCGCGGGCCGACTACAGCGTCACGTTGAGCCGGGCGAAGTAGAACGCCCCGTCAAAGCCCTGCTGCACCGGCGCGTAGTCGAACACGCCGAAGAAGGAGTTCCCCGCGATTTGCTTGTCGGGGAAGTTGTTAAAGAGGTTGTTGGCCCCGACGCTAACGGTCGCTGCCTCGGTCAGCTGGTAGGAGGCCGTCGCGTCCACCACCCATTCGGGACTGTGCACCTGGTCCTCGGCGAAGCCCGGGCGCACCTGCTCCCCGAAACGTACCGTGCGCACCAGAAGCGAGACGGGCCCTCGTTCGAGGTCCGCCGAGAGGGTAACCTTCGACTCCGGATTGCTCTCCGTCAGGAACCCCTGCTGTTGGCGACCAAAGAACGTTTCTTCCGCGCCCTGCAGGGTCGGCGGGACATTCAGTGCCTCGATGTCGGTGTCGTTGAGGTTGCCCGACGCCGAAAGCTCCGCGTTGCCAAAACCGGTGCGGAGACGGTACGTCGCCACCACGTCGAGCCCCCGGGTTTCGGTGTCGGCCCCGTTGGCGAAGAGCTGGGCGTTCTGCGCCCCCACCTCCTGCAACAGGTCCGCGATACCGGGGCTACTGCCAAAGGTGCCGGTGAGGATCACCCGGTCGTCCACGTGAATGTTATAGGCATCGATCGTGAGGTCCAGGTTTTCAAGCGGGCTGGCCGTAAGGCCGACGCTCAGGTTGCGGGAGCGCTCTTCTTCCAGCTCCGGAATCCCGAGCACGCGTGCCACCTCACTGTCGTTGCTGAAGGTTCCGATGTTCACCAGCTCGCCGTCGTCGTTGAGGTCCGTGCGCACCTCGTTGAAGTAGATCTGGTGGAGGGACGGGGCCCGGAAGCCACTGCCTACGGACCCTCGCAGGTTGAGGCGTCCGTCGAACAGGCCGAGCCGCGCCGCGACCCGCCCCGTCAGCGTGCGTCCGAAGTCGCTGTAGTTTTCATAGCGTCCGGCAGCGGTCACCAGAAGCTCCTCGGTGAGGTTCACCTCTGTATCGAGGTAGGCGGCCGCGTTACTTCGGGTGCGGTCGACCTCATTTTCGGGGCGGAAGCCCACGAAGCCCTGAGAGCCCGGATCTTTGCCGAGCGTGTCCCGGGTGACCAGCGTCGGCTCCGGGCCCGTGTTATCGATCAGCTGCACGCGGCCGTAGTCGCGATAGGACGCTTCCTCCCCGGCCATAATTTCGTAGTGATCGATCCGGTAGGCCCCACCGAAGGCCACGTTGACACCCGCCAGCGCCTCGTCGAAGAAGCGCGACACGTCGAGGTTTGCCGTGTTTTGACTGAAGGCATGCTTTCCGGCGTAGATGCTGGTGGGGCTGGCCTGCAGCAGCGAGGCGTTCACCGTGTTGTCCATCTGGTAGTCCAGGCTGTTGCGGCCAAACGTGTTGCTAAGGTCCCACGTCCATCCACTGATCGTGCCCTTCACCCCGAGCGTGAGGGACTGGTCGATGACATCGGAGTTCATCTCCGGCTGGTAGCCGTTCGGGAACAGGGACGGGCTTTGATTTGAGGCCCGGAAGGGCATGGCCGCCGGACTCGAGGGAAGACGGCGAAACGGCGCGCCGATCCCATTCTTGTAGGAGAGCCCGCCGAAGGCGTAGAATGTCGCATCGTCACTAAGCCCAATCTCCGAGTTCAGGAAGACGGCCCCCTGCTGGATGGCCGACTGGCCGATGCGGTAGTAGAAGTCCTCCCGCTCCAGCCCTCGCTCCTGCAAGACCTCCTCGTCGTCCCGGTTCGGGAAGATGGTCAGGCTGTTTCCATCCGCCACGTTCGTTCGCTGCCGATCTTCCAGCATGCCGGTGACGTTGACGAAGCCGTCCTCGCCGAGCCCAAACCCGTAGTTCGCCTCCACCTTCACGAGGTCGCCGCCACGCACCTCGCGGGTTCCGGTCGTGACGCTGGCCGACAGCTGATCCGTCGCCTCCTTCATCTGCAGATTGATAACGCCCGCGATTGCGTCCGATCCGTACTGGGCCGACGCCCCGTTCCGAAGGACCTCGATCTGATCGACGGCCCCCGACGGGATGGCGTTCAGGTCCGTCCCGGCGGCGCCGCGTCCCACCGTACTCAATGTGTTGATGAGGGAGCTCTTGTGACGACGCTTCCCATTGACGAGCACGAGGAGTTGATCGGGCGGAAGACTGCGTAGGGTCGCCGGGTCGACAAATTCCGTCGCGTCGGCCGACGACTGCCGGTTCACCTGAAAGGAGGGCGCGGTGTAGTTGAGCAGCTGGTTGAGGTCCGTCTGCGGGGATGCCGCGGCAAGTTCGTCAACCCCGAGCGCATCGACCGGCGCCGCTGACCGCAGAGCCGAACGCCCCTGTCCTCGACTTCCGACGACCACCACGTCCTCGAGCGTGGAGCCAGGCGGCAGCGAAAAGTCCACCTCGTAGGTCTGGCCCGCCTCAAGGGTCAGCTCCTGCTGCCGCGCCGTAAAGCCGACAAAGCTGGCGCGGAGCGTCACGGAGCCGGCCGGGACGGACAGCGAATAGCGCCCCTCGGCGTTCGTGGCGGTGCCCCGCTCGGTGCCAACCGCCTGCAGGTTGGCCCCCACGAGCGGATCGCCCGTCTCGGCGTCCACGACCCGCCCCTCAATGGTGGCGGTGGACTGGGCGTGCGCCGTGGAAAGCCCGAGGCCGCCCATCGCAAGCAACAGGCCGGCGAGCAGGCCCACGAAGGCGCCACGCCGCGACGTAGAAGAAGCAAAAAGCAACGTATCGAATGTATGCATGGTATAGGGAAATCAGATCAGCGAGAATGCGCGTGTGAGAACTGGGCCCACGCGTCCGCCTGGACGTCATGAGCCCCGTACGCGACGAAGCGCCCAGCGACCACACGGACCGGTCGGACAAGGGCCCTGCGTCGTGCAGGAACCACAGACCGGGGCGCAGCGGCGGGGCCGAGTCGCCCTATCGACAGGAGATCTCCCCCATACAGAGACCATCCCCGCCACACGGTTTCGGGGCGGGGGCAAGGGGGCAGGGTGGGAACGTCGCGGAGGCAGTCCCCGACGCAAACGACAAAGAGACAATCATGTCAGGACTCCAGCAAAAAAGCGGGCGTGTCGCGCACGTGACGGCGCAGTGAAAAGCCCCTTCCGCAACGAGCAGAAGAGGCATCCCGCGTTCTGGATGCGACCCTCCGCTCATCGGTCCCCGCTTGGGGGCGGGGCAGGATGGGGCACCAGTTTCCCGGCGGAGCCGAGACGGTTGCCAGGGGATCATCGGGCCTGGTCCCTACTCCCTTCGAAATGAGGATGGGCTTAACAGTGGCGCCTGACGTACGATGAGGGTACACGTGCTCGGCGTCTTCCGCAACTGCCCCCCGCTAAGATGAAATGAAACTGGGACGCTCTTTTCGATACGCCCCTGCCCGCAGCGCCCCGTCCGGGGGGCGCCTGCGTCTGAGGCACAAACGATCCCGTTTCGGGAACGAGCCCACCGGTCGCTGCCCAGTGGCCCAGCGCCTCCGGGAAGAATCGGGGCGTTCGCACATTGACGACCCCCCATACCGCCCCTTCCAACGACCTTTCCCTTCTCTCCTCCTCCGATGCCCGATTCCTCAGACTGGCCCGACCTGAACGACGCCCAGCGCGCCGCCGTCGCGGCCTCGATGGACCCCCAGCTCGTGGTGGCGGGCCCCGGCACCGGCAAGACCCGGGTGCTCATCTGCCGCGCCGCCTACCTCATCGCCAAGCAGGACATCTCGCCCTCCCGCCTCGTCCTCGTCACGTTTACCCGCCGGGCCGCCCGCCAGCTCACGGACCGCCTCGCCGACCTGGTGGGCCCCGAGGCCCAGCACGTCCGCGCCGGTACGCTCCACCACTTCTGCTACGACCTCCTGCGGGAGCACACGGCCCCCGCCGACGTGCCCGATGATTTCATCGTGATCGACGACGCCGTGGCCGATGCGTTCTGGCAGCGGTGGTTCGACGCCCACAAGAGCTGGTGCAAGGAACACGACCTCCACAGCTACCGCCAGGTCAAAACGCATATCAGCCGCATCAAGCTCGGCATCGACACGGTGTCCGGCCGGCTCACCGACGGCCTCCACGCCTACGGCGACATGCTCGAGGAGCGCGGGGCCCTCGACTTCGACGACCTGCTCGTAAAGACCCGCGACCTGCTGCGCAACCGCGACGATGTGCGGAAAACCGTGGCCGAAGCGATTGCGGCCGTGCTGGTCGACGAATTTCAGGACACCGACCCGGTCCAGTTCGACCTCCTCCGCCGCCTCGGCCAAGAAAACGTGCACCTCTTCTGCGTGGCCGACGACGACCAGTCCGTCTACCGCTTCCGCGGCGCCCGCCCCGAAAACATCCACCGCTACATCGAAACGTTCGGCTGCACGGAGGCGAACGGCACCCGACACGTCCTCACCACCAACTACCGCTCGAACCGCGCCATCTACGCGGTCGCCGAGTCCGTGCTCGACACCGGCACCCGCCTCAAGCAGCGCGGCGACATCCGCACCCAGGACGACAGCGTGGAGCCCGTGCGGCTGATGGCCTGTGCCGACGCGGAAGCCGAACGCCAAGTGGCCCTCGACCAAATCCAGTCGTGGCTCGACGACGGCGCCGCTCGACGCGAGGTGGCCGTCCTGGCCCGGCAGAACCAGCGCCTCGCGGCCCTGGAGCGGGACTTCCTGGCCGCCGGCATCGCCTGCGAGACCAGCAGCAGCGAGGACCTGCTGGACACGCCCCCGGCCCGCAAGCTCCACGCCCTGCTCCGCGTGGTGGACGCCCGCCGGCGCACCCGCCCCATCGACGGCCCCATGACCGACCTGCTGGAGCGCATGCTCTCGGACGACGTCATGGCCCGGCTCCGGGACTTCCGGCAGCGCCACATGGACGACAAAAGCACCTGGGCCGCCTTTCAGACACTCGTCTCCAACCCGTCGGCCCGGCAGAATGCCCAGCTCACCGCCGCCGCCGACCGGCTCGACCGCACGTACGCCACCATCACCAACCTTCTCCAGACCACCCAGGACGACGCCCTCACCATCGGCCCGTTCGCCCGCGAGGCCCTGCGCCAGCTCGGCGACCCGCTCCAGCTGCTCACCCGCCACGCCGACACGCTGCGCGACCCCAGCCAGTGGGCGTCGCTTCAAACGGCCGGCGCCCTGCTGGCCCGGTGGCACGAGACGCCCGCGGACGATGCCCGCCTGCTGCTTCACCACCGCACGCCCCAGATCACGCGGCTGTGGCGACAACTCGTGCGCCGCGCCCTCGGCATCGAAACCGACCCGCCCGCGCCGCTGCCCGAGGCCCAGGAGGCCCTGTTCGTCCGCCCCGCCGAGGGCGGCATTCCCCCGCTCGGCCCCGACGACGTGGTGCTCACCACCGACCTGGAGGCCTTCTCCGACTGGGCGGAGCGCACCGGCGCCCTGCCCCCCGACGCGGACCGGCCGCAGATCCTGCTCCTGGATCGGGCCCCGGCCGTTTCGCCCGACCGGCAGCGCCTGATGGGCCTCGACCCGGACGCCGTACGCGTGGTCGATCCGGACGACGCGTTCCACAGCCCCTCCGTTCGCCTGTTCAAGCTCCTGCAGCAGGCCACCGGTCCCTCCGCCGCCGAGCCGCTCTTCCCCGAATACGTGATGGTGGACCTGGAGGCCACCAGCCTCGACCCGCGGCACTGTCGCATCGCCGAAATCGGTGCCCTCAAGGTGCAGGACGGCACGGTGACGGACACGTTTGAGGCGCTCGTCGAGCTTCCCGACGACCTGACCGACGACGAGCGCGAAACCCTGCGCGAGGTCTGCGGCCTCGACCCCGACACCGACTTTGCGGACGCGCGCCCCGAGGCCGAGGTGTGGGCCGACTTCTGCGACTTCGTGGGCCCCGCCCCGCTCGCCGCGCACAACGGGCAGCGCTACGACTTTCGCGTGCTCCGTCGCCTCGCCAGGGAGCATGGAACGGACGCCCCCTGGGCCGCCACGTACGATCTGCTCCCCGCCGCACACGAACTGTTTCCCGACCTGCGACGCTACAGCGCCGCGGCCCTCCGCGAGCAGTTGCTGGATGATGAGACGGACACGGCCCACCGCGCCCTGGCCGACTGCCGCGACCAGCAGCGCATCCTGGAGCGCCTGCAGGCCGAACGGGCCCGCCAGAATCGCATCTTTGCCCACGAGCCGCTCCTCCCCCTCCTCGTCGCCGCCCTGACCTACGAATCCCCCGACCCGGCCGCCCTCTCCCCGGATGCGCACGTGCTCCTGCAGGTCGGCCACACGTGGGCCCTGCGCGACGCCTCGCCCGCCGGGGACGACCTCCGCTCGCTCCTCCCCCGCGCCCTCCCGGACCGCCTCCGACAGCATGAGCTGTACACCCTTATCGACGAGGAGGCCCTCCTGACCGCCTCCGCCGGCCTGCAGCCGGGCCTCGCCCGTCGCCTGGACGCCCTCTTCGTCCCCTACGCCGAGGACCGCCTCCACAGCGACGCCCTCGACGACCTGCTCACCCACCTCGCCCTCTGGGGCGAAGACACCACGCCGAAGGGCGAGGACGTGGTCACGCTCTCCACCTACCACAGCGCCAAAGGGCTGGAATTTGAGCGGGTGGTGTGCATGGACGTGCACGACAGCGCCTTCCCGCCCTACTTTGCCCGCGACCCGGAGGGGCGACGCGAAAGCCGTCGCCTCCTGTACGTGGGCATGACGCGGGCCGAGCGCACCCTCGTGCTCACCTATCCGCGTCGGGAGCGCGGCTACGACCGCCGCCCCTCGCCCTTCCTCGACGCGGCGCCGACGGCCCTGCTGTCCCGGACCGACGCCGCGGGCAGATCCGCATCGTCCTGATGGACCGACGGGCGGGGCGCGCTGCCGCCCCCGCACGGCCTATCCGATTGTGTAGGCGCACACTGCGTCCCCGTCCGGAATGTGTTGGGTTCGTTCGACCTCCTCAAAGAGTGATTCGTAGAAACACCCTTCGGAGGCACAGGGGCGCGTCGTCACCTCCACGACGTCCGCAAAGGGACAGTTGCATTCCTGAATCGTGGTGCGGTCCTTCTCCACCTGCACTTGCGGCATGAACCCGTCGTCCTGCAACACCGCGCGTACGGCATCGACCACCTGCTGCGTGTCGGCCGCCTCCAGCGACGTCGGCAGGCGCTGCTCGACTGCGTCCCGCCGCGCCTCCCAGAAGTCCGCAAAGAAGCCCTCAATCAGCGCCGTCTCTCCGTGGTCGTCGAGGTACTGGAGGAACTCCGCAAACACGGCCCCGTCGTGCCGCGGAAACAGCCGCTCGGCCCGCGGGGTCAACCGGTAGCACATGCGCGGCCGGCCACGCCCATGCTTCTGTGTGCGGCGGGCCACCAGCCCGTCCTGGTCCATTTGGTTGAGATGCTCGCGCAGCGTGGGCGGGGCCCGGTCGAGCGCCTCGGAGGCGGCCTCGAGGGTAATCTCACCGCGCCGGTTCATCAGTTCCAACAGGCGCCGTTTTGTATCGGAAGAAAGGAGCTCAAGGAATGACATGGGGGAGGGCGGGATGGGCGAACGGACAGCAGGCGGAAAAGGAACTTTTGTAGTGGTCTACACGCGCAAGGAAGCAGTTTGTGTAGAAGATGTCAATAAAAAGGCGATCGCCACGGAAAACTTGAAAGACCCCGCTCGCGTTCCCTTGTTGCGGTTGGACGGTTTTCCCAACTTTCTCCCTATGCCAATGCGCTCCTCTGCCCCTACGGTTCACGTTGCGGAAGACGGGGAAGCGGTGGGCTCGCTCCGCCGGTTCTCGGAGTGGTTTCGCCTGACCCCCGCGTCGGTGGTCTCGTGCCTCCGAGAGCGAGCCGCCGAGGGCGTCATCCTTGATGCGGGCCGCGGTCGGCGGCGCCTGCTCGTGGTGGACGCTCGCGGGCTCGAGGCCCTCTGCAAATGTCAGGCGGATACGGGCGGCGCCTGAGGGGGACAGGCCCCGCTGTGCCCCCGCATTACGAAGCCGCCCCTCCAGGCCGCACGCCTCTGATTCCTCCTTCCTTTCCCCATTTCGACTCTCTATGCCGTACGTCGTCACCGAGCCCTGCATCAACTGCAAGTACACCGACTGCGTCGAGGTCTGCCCCGTCGACTGCTTCTACGAAGGGCCCAACTTCCTC
>NCRC01000002.1 GCA_002894685.1 Salinivenus lutea | reverse complement strand
CGGTCCGTCTCCACTTACGGCGTGGCGATGAGGAGCGCGCTTGATTGAGGGTCGACTGTGTAGTGGCCCTGCTGATCGAGCGGCTGGGAGTGCCCCAGTGGGTAGATGTCGTCCGGGGAGGGAAGGGCCGTGTCCGCCTTGCGGTTCCAGTGGCGGTTGGCGGGCAGGGGCGGGAGGGTAAACGTGACGGATCCGAGGTCGGCGTTGAAGAGGAGCAGAATCGCGAGATCGTTCGTGTCGGGCAGGTAGCAGCCGAGCGCCCGGGCGTCCGGATCGTCCCAGTGCGGCGTCTGGCCGTCGGGGGCAATCCACTGGAGGTCCTCGTCGGTGTAAAAGCCCGCGTGCTGGAGGGGGGAGTGGGCCTTGCGGGTCATAATGAGTTCCTTGACGAAGCGGTGGATGGTCGGGTGTTCGTCGAGCCGGTCCCATCCCCACCATCCGACCTCATTGTCCTGGCAATACGCGTTGTTGTTGCCCTGTTGGGTGCGGCGGAATTCATCCCCCCCAAGAAGCATGGGGACGCCGTGAGAGAGGAGAAGTGTCAGGAGGAAGTTCTTAACCTGGCGCGTCCGGACGTTGTTGATCGCGGGGTCGTCGGTTGGTCCCTCAACGCCGTAGTTTGCACTGTAACTTTCCTCCGGGCCGTCGCGGTTGAATTCCCCATTGGCCTCGTTGTGTTTGCGTTCGTAGCTGACGAGGTCGTTCAGCGTAAAGCCGTCGTGGCTGGTGATGTAGTTGATGCTCGACTCCGGCCCCTTTCCGGTGTGTTCGTAGAGGTCGGCGCTCCCGGCCAGGCGGGAGGCGAAGGCGCCCAGCATGCCGGGGTCGCCCCGCCAAAACCGCCGGACATCGTCGCGGTAGCGCCCGTTCCACTCCGACCAGCGGCGATCCTGGAAGTGGCCCACCTGGTAGGTCCCTGCTGCATCCCACGCCTCGGCGATCATCTTTACGTTGCGGAGGACCGGGTCGTGCGCGATGCGGTCGAGGAGCGGGGGATCGGCGAGCAAGTGGCCCTCCTCATCCCGTCCCAGCACCGAGGCAAGGTCGAACCGAAACCCATCCACGTGCATCTCGACGACCCAGTAGCGAAGGGCGTCGAGGATCAGATCACGAACCACGGGGTGGTCCGCCTTCAGGGTGTTGCCCGTTCCGGTGTAGTCCGTGTAGAAGCGCCGCCCCGGTTCGAGGAGGTAGTAGATGCGGTTGTCCAACCCCCGCCAGCTGAAGGTGGGGCCCAGCTCGTCACTCTCGGCGGTGTGGTTGAACACCACATCCAGAATCACCTCGATGCCGGCTGTATGGAAGGCCTTGACCATGTCCTTAAACTCCTTCACCTGCTCGCCGCTACGGGAGCCGGCACTCGAGTAGAAGCCATTCGGGGCCATGAAGGCCGCAGGATTGTAGCCCCAGTAGTTGCGAAGCCGGGTGCCCGTGTGGGGGTTGACCCGCACCAGTTCGTGCTCGTTAAACTCCTGTACCGGCATCAGCTCGACTGCCGTAATGCCCAGGTCCTTCAGGTAGGGGATTTTCTCGACGAGCCCGCGGTACGTCCCGGGATGGGAGACGCCGGCGCTCGGGTGGGCCGTAAAGCCCCGCACGTGCAGCTCGTAGATGATCGTGTCGGCCCAGGGGTGCTGGAGGGGCCGCGTCGGTTCCCACCCCGTCTGCCGCTCAATGACGATGCACTTGGGCGAGGTGGCGCTGTTGTTCTCGGTGGAGGGGACAAGGTCCTTCTGGGGAGAAGACGAGTCATAGCCCTGCGCCCGACGAAAATCCCAGTTGTCGTGGTGACTGATGGCCGCGGCGTAGGGGTCGATCAGGAGCCGGTGGGGGTTGAACCGATGACCCACCGTGGGCGCATACGGGCCGTCGGCCCGGTAGCCGTAGAGCTGGCCGGGCGCCACCCCTTCGACCCAGACGTGCCAGATGTCGCCCGTGCGATGGTGTTCGGGCGTGAGTTCGATGCGATGCTGTGGGGCCTCGTCCTCCGCACGGTCGAATAACTCCAGCCAGATTCGTTCCGCGTTGCGGCTGAAGATGGAAAAATTGATTCCGCCCTTCCAAGAGTGAGGGCCCAGAGGAAGGGGAACGCCGGTGTCTGTCACCAGTCGGTTGGTTGACTGGGGAGCCGGGAGCGATGCGGGAAGGGACGTGGAGGACATTACGACGGACGGCGAGCAGGGACGTGGGGCGTCGGGTCGGGCGGCGGGCCTTTGCTCTCCGTCAAAGGCGCCGTGCTCGGGGGGCAACTGCTGAAAGGCACCGACACGGACGACGCGAACGACGGAGACGAGAGGAGGGCAGGAGAACCGGGAGGCGCTCAGCTTCCCATCGATTGTAGGGCGAAACGCCCGACCGAATGAGGGGACTAGATGTGGAGTTGGGGGAAGAGGAGAAGAACCATTATCCAAACGATACGACGCAGCGGAGGTGAACGCGTAAGCCGCGACACGAAGAGGACGTGCGCCGTTGGTGAATTGCGACTGTGCTTGAGGTGACGGAGTACGCGTGTGGGGAGGTGATGCTCCCCCGCAGGCGCGCCGCCGGAGGAACGGAGAATGCGGGCGGAGACCCACCCATTCATGCGTCAGATCTCCCCTTCGTCCCGCAGAACATTTGTTATCATGGCGTCAGAGCATCGGCCCGAAGTAGCTGGTCCCTGGTGGCGAAGACTCCATCGTTTGCGATTGAGATCAACGTCGAGTCCATCAGATTAGCGAAACGGGCCGATGCTCTTTTTTTGTGGCCCGCGGGGACAAGGGCGGCGTGTGGCCCCTCGTCGTGGGGCCACCCCCACCGATGCAGGGGACGGAGACACCCTTGGCACAATAATTCGAAAGCCGAGACCGGACACGTGTTCGGGCCCTCTCGGCGTCTCCGTTCAACGCAGCGGCTCGCGCGGCCCGATCGTCCGGTGCCGAGTCGTCGATCCGCAAGGGGCACGCGGAGGGAGTGGACGCTACCACACCCCGCGTAGAATCGAGTCGCTCTTACCAGGCAAGACATGGGGACGACCGCCCGCCTTGGGCACGAACGGCCAGGGGCCGTGACATCCCGTATGCGTCGATCTCCCACAGTCACCTGAGCGATTCCTATACTCAGCGGCGCCACATCTTGACGAATTTGTGACTCCCCCCCGTATCGCGGGCACAGCCGTCCAAGCGGCGATGGCCCCCGAGCTCCTTTCCCGAGAGGCACAACCTGACGTCATGGCCTATGATCGCACAGATCGTGTCCCCGTACCGCCGTCCGCACGACAGGTGGTCAGCACGCTTCATCATAGCCTCGACGCCGCCCTCGCCCGGAAGTGCAATCGGCGCTACGACGCTTCGGGGGTTTTGGAGGTGGATTGGGGGACGGCGGAGGGGAAGAAAATGGAGCTCCACGTCCCGGGCCGAGCCCCGCTACCGGTCCAGTTCGAGGTGGAGCACGTCGGGGGAAATGTGTACGACGTGACCTGTGCGCTCGGGGACGGGGCCCCCCGCCGGTTTGTGCACTGCTCGGTGCCCGACGCCCGGCCCGCTTCGTCGCGGCCGACCGAGGTGGGGCGGAAGGTGGCGACGTTTCTTCTGAACGAGCTGGAAGCCCGCGTGGGGCGAACGGTGCTGCGGCGATCGAGTCCGCGTCCCCTTCGAACCGCCGCGCCGTCTCGCAAGCGTGAGGCGAGGAAGCGGATGGATTGAGTCGCGTCCTGAGGGGCGATCCGATCCACCGGGCGGTGGTTGGCGAGGCGTATCAAGCCTGTGATTGGGTTCCCCCTCGGCTGCCCCTGACGGCGAAGGCGTCCGCCCGGAGGCGAGGCGGTCTTCAGCCACTGACTTCAGGCGCTGAAGACGCCGCGGGAGCGGAAGCACGATGGAGAGAACGCAGCCCAGAGGCAAAGCTGCTCCATTTGACTACAGGGATACGCGCCCGCCGCTCTATGGGCCTCTCGGGGGACACGATATCATGCCCCCCGAGTCTCGACGTAGATGTCATCGCCTTCTCTTTTCGCCCATGCTTTCCATTCGACGCATTCTCTTCCCGACCGACTTTTCCGAGGGCGCGGCCCGGGCGTTTCCGCAGGCCGTGGCCCTTGCCGACTGGCACGCGGCAGAGCTACACCTGGTGAATGTCACGGCGGGGGACGGGCCCTCCGAGGAGAGCCTTCCACGCGCTACCAGCGACCTCGCCAAGTGGCTGGGCCCCACCCAGACCGAAGCCCTGCTGGGATCCTTGTCCCTCGTGCAGAAGCAGCTCCCCTCGCGCGACCCGGCCGAGCGCCTGCTCGCCTACATCGAGGACCAGGACATCGACCTCGTGGTGATGGGGACGCATGGGCGCCGTGGGGTGCGGCGAATGATCCTCGGCAGTGTGACCGAGGAGGTCGTCCGCAAGGCACACTGCCCCGTGCTTACGATCCGGACTGAGGCCGAGGTGGCCCCCCGTCAGGCCATCCGCCGCATTCTTGTGCCCATCGACTTCTCGGAGGCCGCCGAGAGGGCCGTCGAGCACGCCACCGAAATTGCACAGACCTACGGAGCGGAAATCCACCTGCTGCACGTGGTCGAGCAGGTGGTGTACCCGTCGGTCTACGGCTACGAGGCGTCGTACTTCCCCACGGAGGAGGTGGTGGGAGCGGTAGAAGACCGCCTGGCGGACATTGCGCGGGACGAGATCGGCTACGAGCATGTCCAGATTGCGGCCACGGTAGGGTATGCCCCGCTCACGATTCTCGATTACATGAATACGAACGGCGTGGATCTCCTCGTCATCGCCACCCACGGCCGGTCCGGCCTCGATCGGATCCTGCTCGGCAGCGTGACGGAGCGGGTCCTGCGACAATCCCCGGTGCCGGTGTTTGTTGTGAAGCCCAGCGGGAAGTCGCTCGTGCCGTCTGCCCGCGCACGAGCCACTACGGTCGCGGAGTGAGGCGCACCGCCCGCGTTTCCGTGGACCGGGGCGCCGAGGCCGCTCCCCGGCGGGCACGAAGACCCATCGCCGGCCTCCTCCCAACACCCGCCGGTCCCCCGCCCGCAACGGCCGGGGGGCTCCGGACGATTCACTCGTTGAACGCACCCTTCTCAACACACGATGGCCCCCGTCGCGCCCCCCTCCCAGACCCGCACCTTTGTACGCCGCTTCGACAGCCTCACGAATGCGGACGTCCCCCTCGTCGGTGGCAAGAATGCCTCGCTTGGGGAAATGATTGGGGCACTCAAAGAGCAGGGCATTCGTGTACCGGATGGGTTTGCCACGACCGCCGACGCCTACTGGACCTACGTGGAGGCAAACGACCTGGAGGACCGGCTGACAGACCATCTGGACGCGATGGCCGCCGGGGAGCAGTCGCTCAGTGAGACGGGCGCCGCCATTCGCGAGTGCATTCGGGGCGGACGGGTGCCGGAGGCGATGGCCGACGCGATCCGTACCGCCTACCGAGAGCTGAGTGCCGCGTACGACAGCGACGCAATCGACGTGGCGGCCCGCAGCAGCGCCACCGCCGAGGACCTGCCCGAGGCCAGTTTTGCCGGGCAGCAGGAGTCGTTTTTAAACGTGCGTGGGGCGGAGGCGGTGCTGGAGGCCTGCAAGAACTGCTTTGCGTCCCTCTTTACGGATCGGGCCATCACCTACCGGCAGGAGCAGGGGTTCGACCACATGCAGGTTGCCCTCTCGGTTGGCATCCAGAAAATGGTGCGCGCCGACAAGGCCGGCGTCCTGTTCACGATTGATACCGAGAGCGGCTTTCCCGACGCCATCCTCATCAACGCCGCCTGGGGCCTCGGCGAGACGGTCGTGAAGGGCACCATCAACCCGGATCAGTACACCGTCTTCAAGCCGCTCCTCGACCGCGAGTCGCTCGTGCCCATCATCGGAAAGCGGCGGGGCGACAAGGCACAGAAGATGGTGTATGCCGAGGCGGGAGACGCTCCCACGACGACGGTCGAGACGACCGAGGAGGAGCGAAGGGCCTTCGTGATGTCCGATGACGAGATCCTCACGCTGGCCCGCTGGGGGCGCATCATCGAGGCCCACTACGACCGCCCCATGGACATCGAGTGGGCGCACGACGGGGAGACCGGAGAGCTATACATCGTGCAGGCCCGCCCGGAAACCGTGCAGTCGCGACAGGCGGCCGGGGTGCTGCGAACGTACCGCCTCAAGGAAACGGGGGACCGGCTCGTCACGGGCCTGAGCATTGGCCAATCCATTGCCGAGGGGCCGGTGCAGGTGATTCAGAGTGCTGAGGAGATTGACCGTTTTGAGGAGGGCGGCATCCTCGTTACGCAGATGACGGATCCCGACTGGGGGCCGATTCTGAAAAAGGCGGCGGGCATTGTCACCGACCGGGGCGGCCGCACGTCGCATGCGGCCATCGTGAGCCGGGAGCTCGGAATTCCGGCCGTGATTGGGACCGGCAACGCCACGGAGGTGCTGCCGGACGGTCGGGAGGTGACCCTCTCCTGCGTTGAGGGGACGGAGGGGTACGTGTACGCGGGGCGTCTGGACTACGAAACCAAGGAGCTGGACCTCGACTCCCTTCCCGACACCGACACGAGGATCATGCTCAACGTGGCCAGCCCCGACGCAGCCCTCAACTGGTGGAAGCTGCCGGTCGAGGGCATCGGGCTTGCGCGGATGGAGTACATCGTCAACAACGTCATTCAGGTGCACCCGATGGCCCTCGTCGCCTTCGAGCAGGTCGAGGACGAGGCGGCCCGCACGGAAATCGAGCGTTTGACCCGCGGCTACGCGGACAAGGCGGAGTACTTCGTGGACCACCTGTCGCGGGGCATCGCCACGATCGCCGCCTCGCAGTACCCGCACCCGGTCCTCGTACGCCTCAGCGATTTCAAAACCAATGAGTACGCCAATCTGATCGGGGGACAGGCCTTCGAACCGCACGAAGAGAACCCGATGCTGGGCTGGCGCGGGGCGTCTCGCTACTATAGCGACGAGTACCGCGACGGGTTTGCCCTTGAGTGCCGGGCGATCCGGCGGGTGCGCGAGACGATGGGCTTTACGAACGTGGTGGTGATGGTCCCCTTCTGCCGGACCCCGGAGGAGGCGGACCGTGTCCTTGAGGTGATGGCCGAACACGGGCTGACGCGCGGTGAGAACACCCTCCAGGTCTACGTGATGGCCGAGATCCCGTCCAACGTGCTCCAGGCCGACGACTTCGCCGAGCGGTTCGACGGCTTCTCGATCGGCACGAACGACCTCACGCAGCTGGTCCTGGGCGTGGGGCGGGACGCCGAGCGCCTCTCCGCCCTGTTCGACGAGCGCAATCCGTCGGTGAAGCGCATGATCACCGACCTTATCGATCAGGCCCACGCGGCCGATCGCCCCGTCGGCATCTGCGGGCAGGCCCCCAGCGACCACCCCGACTTCGCCGAGTTTCTGGTGGAGGCCGGGATCGACTCAATTTCCGTCATTCCCGACAGCGTCGCAGATGTGATTCAGCACGTGGCCGAGGCCGAGCGGCGGCGGCAGCGACAAGCGACGTCCTCGCGGGTCCTGTGACGGGCGAGCAGGCACTGGGAGGGCCCCAGACACGACCGTCGAGCTTTTTGGCATTTAGGCAGGTGGGCGAAGGGGGCGGCCGGTGCTTGACCGACTGGCCCCGAGGGCCGAGCGAGCCCCCTGACTCCTGATTCGACTCAAGGGGAAAGGGCCAGAGCCACTCTACTGTGATCTCTCAATTGCATATCCTCGCGCCCGGATCCCAATGCGCGTGACGCCACCGTTTAGATCCTGCTTGGTAGCCTCTGTTTCGAAATTGATGATTGCATCTGCGCCCATCGAATCTGCAAGTGTGTATAAGCTATCTACAGCCTCTTGAGGAGAGACCGGCTCTGTAATATACCACTTTTTTGACCCGGAGCCTGTGTCTATAGGGTCGGTAAGAGGAGGCGCTTCTTCAGCATTCAATTCTTCTACTGTTGGCCACACGGTAACATTTAAAACACCAACTGACTGATATTCTCCAGAATATCCTTCCGGTGTGATTAGAAAGCCTCTATCAGTGTACTTTGTGAAGTCGTATCCACTGGCCTCAGTACGTTTCTCGTAGAGTTCAGGATGTGAACCGCATCCGGAAAGAAAGACGAAGAAAGTAAGCAGAGAAGCGTGGATGGCTGTGCGGATCGAGGTGGAAAGCATCGGTAATCAAAATGTGGTGATAAGTGACATGAAGAGAAGTGAGGAAGAAGCCCAGTCTTGACGTCCGAAATAATTCTTTCTCTTTCATCTGTAAGAGATGGCGCTCGGCTTAGAGGGTCAAGTCTCCTCTACCGACTCTGGCGCCTTTTAGGGACGCCCCCCGCAATCGGTCTCCTCTTGCTCCATGAGCACCATTTATGCTCTCAGAGGCACCACTCCTTCGTGGTGTACAATCGGGAGGACTTCACCGCAAAGAACGACAACGAACCGTGCCCCTCCGAGTGATATCAGAGATTTGTGGGCACTCCAATACCCAAGTCACGGAGATGTATAGCCACCTCAGCCCGGAAGTGATGGACCGCGCAATGGAAGAAACGTTCGGGGGGTTGTAGACTGTGGGGGAGCGTTCCCCCATAATTCCCCCACAACTTTTCAGTTTGGTGCGATATTCTGCGATTTGTTGCAAGATTGGGGGAGACAGGCCCAAACAGAAAACGCCCCTCAAATTGCCGTTTGCAGGCGTTGAGAGGCATTCGGGGCGGTGCGAAAGGGGGGACTCGAACCCCCACGGGGGAGGACCCCCACGAGATCCTAAGTCTCGCGCGTCTACCAATTCCGCCACTTTCGCTGTTTGGCTTTTGCGAGCTGTAACAGATCGACCGAATTGGGGAACCAACGAATAGTTCCGGGGATCTGTCTTGAAGACCGACGGTACAGAAAAAAGAAGTTGACCCACGCACACAATGGCGTCCTCTTCCGTTGCGGGAGGGGGCTAGCGCCGATGCGGAGGGCCGCGTGGGGGCGCGTACCCTCGACGCACGGACCGGGCGGCGGAGGAGCGGGGGCATTCTTCTCCCGCCTGGGACCCCCGACTGTTCCAGTGCACCACCGGCATGGGGCAGGCCGCGGGGCTTTTCTCTCCCACCCAGGGATCGTTGGGGCATCCGTGCCCGTCCCAACACCTTCTGAATCACTTTTTTTCTCCCCGAATGACCCCTGACATGCCGCTACGCTCCTCGCTTTCTGCCCTTCTGGCGATTGTCCTCCTGGGACTCATGGGGCTGGCAGGGTGTGGGACCCCCCGAGAGACCGTGACGGTCACCGACCGTCCCGAGGCTCCCAGCGAGACGGACGCCCCGGCGACGGACTCGGCGGCGCCGCTGGTGACGGTGCCCAGCGACTACGACACCGTCACGGTGGGGCGTTTCGATCGAGGCAAGCTCTGGCTGCCGAATGAGCTTCCCTCGCAATACTTCGAGGAGCGGTACAATCTCACGCCCGATGCGGAGTGGCGCACGAAGGCGATGCGGGCGGCCCTCCGGTTTGGGGAGAATTGCTCGGGGTCGTTCGTCTCGCCGCGCGGGCTGGTCATGACCAATCATCATTGCGCCCGGGAGCACGTGACGGCGCTTCCCGACTCGGGAGGGCACTACCTGCGGGAGGGGTTCTACGCGTCCTCGAGCGGGCAGGAAAAGCGGACTCGCTCGCTTCATGTCGATCAGCTCGTGGATATCGAGATGGTCACCGACCGGGTGACGGACAATCTGGTGGAGAGCGGCGATACGCGGGGGACGCAGCGACAGCGGCAGGTTCGGCAGCTCGAAGAGCAGATGACCGCTCAGGCGAAGGAGGAGGATGAGCACCTGCGGGTCGACATCGTGTCGCTTTATCGGGGCGTGCAGTACGCGGCGTACACCTACCGGCGGTACGACGACGTTCGTCTCGTGATGGTGCCGGAGCAGGCCCTCGGGTTCTTCGGGGGCGAGAAGGACAATTTCACGTACCCGCGCCACACGCTGGACGTGGCCTTTTTCCGGGTGTACAACCAGGAGGGAGAGCCCCTTCGCAATCAGCACCACTTTTCGTGGGATCGGGGCGGGGCCGAGGCGGGGGAGGCGGTGTTCGCGGTGGGGAACCCGGGAACCACCAGCCGCCTCGACATGGTGTCGCAGTTTGAGTACGAGCGCGATCATCGGTTGCCCGGCCGGCTCGACGTCCTTCGTTCCCGGAGCTCCTTGATGGGGGAGTACATCACGAACAACCCCGACACGGCGGCGGCGTACGACCTCCAAAATGCATATTTCTCCATCCAGAATACCGTCAAAAGCCTGCAGGGGCAGCTGCGGGGGCTTGAAGATCCGTACCTGATGGCGCGTCGGGCCAAGGCCGTCCAGTCGCTGCAGGACTCCATTCAGTCCGTGGACTCGCTCAAAGCCCTCGGTCAGGCCGTGCGGGAGATCCAGCGGCTTCAGCAGTCGAAGCGCGTGTTGGCCGAAAAAGAAAAGGCGTTTACGACCTTTGCCAGTCTCCAGCTGGGCTCTCGCATTCTTGGCCGGGCGGTCCACGGGTACTACTACGACTTCCTGCGGACTCGTGGGGGCAATCCGCAACAGATTGAAAGCCTGCGGGAGGACGCCGAGTCCATAGGCAACTGGCCTGCGTCCCTGGAGCGCGCCTTCATTGAGGCCCAGTTCCGCGAGATCCGGTCGGCCTACGGGGCGGATCACCCGACGATGCAACGCCTGCTCCGAAACCGATCCATTTCGGACTGGGCCCAACACCTGGTCGAGAACAGCGCGCTCATGGACTCCACGTCCTTTGTCGACCTCCTGGACGAGGGGTATCTCCAGAGCGACGACCCGTCGGTGACGGTCATTGAGGCGCTGGCGCCGCTCTACCTCAACGTGAGTCGGCAGATGGGAGACCTTCGCAGCTCGGAGGCCACACTGAACCGGCGCTTGTCTACGGCCCGCCGTGCGGTGTACGGGGCGTCCGTCCCGCCAGATGCCACGTTCTCGCTCCGCATCTCCGACGGGGTCGTGAAGGGGTATCAGTCGGAGGGAGGCGACCCCGTGCCGGCCTTTACGGACTACGACGGAATGTATGAGAAGCACCGCTCGCGAAGCGGGGGCGACTGGGCGTTGCCCGAGCAATGGGTTCCGGCGCCGGACTCGCTCGATCTCAGCACGCCACTCAACATGGTTTCGACGAATGACATCTCGGGCGGAAGCTCGGGGTCGCCGCTTCTGAACCGCGATCTCGAGGTGGTCGGGCTCGTGTTTGACAGCAACATGGAGGCGCTCCCGAATCAATACCTCTACCGGACCCAGCAGGGGCGGGCCATCTCGGTGGACGGCCGCGGCATCCTGGAGGCGCTTGAGGCGGTATACGGGGCCGATCCGCTGGTGCGGGAGCTCACCGGAGAACGTCCGGCCGGTGCGTCTACGTCACGGTGACGGCGTCGGGCGTCGCCCATTTTCTGCACGCAGGGCCTCGACAATGCCGGGGGTGACATCGGCTAGACTGGTGGCCCCGGCAAAGTACGGGGCGGCCCAGCCGTACACGAGCAGCGGCACCGGGTGCCGCGTGTGCTGGGTGTGGGACGTGTCTTCCAGGTTGCCGTGGTCGCTCGTCACTAGGAGCGCCTCCTGCGACGGGTCCAGCGTGTCGAGGAGGGCGTCGAAGAACTGATCGAGCGTGCCGAGAAGAGCCGCGGGCGCCGTGTCGATTCGGTTGTGCCCCACCTTGTCCGTCAGGAAGTATTCGAAGAAGGTCAGGCTGTGGGCACGCGTCACGTCCGCCAGCACACGGGCGGCTTCGCCCTCCCGTCGCAAGGGGACCGGCAGGTTGAGTTGGTCGCGCCACGTCTGTCCGGTGAGGTCGGCCGCGAGGGCCTCCTCTGCCAGGAGGGTCGGGAGGTCGCGGAGGGACAGCCCGGCTGCCCGGACGCAGCGGGTGGTGACGCTCTCCCAGTGCCGCCGATCGGGGTCGAAGTACTGCGGGGGGAATGCGTTCGCGAAGGCCGGCGAGTCGAGGTCGAGGGCCTGCACCCGCTGGAAGAGGCCGGCCTGGTCCAGAACGTCGTGGGTGCTGGAGTGGGGGTAGGGGCCGAAGTGGCGACCCACCAGCGCCGCGCAATTGTGGCCGGTGAGCATGGTGCCCTGTCCCGTCCCGCTCTGCGGCAGTCCATCGACCGCGAGGGTGGCGTCGAGGGTCCCGATGTGGTGATGGGGCGCCGTGTCGGTCGGGAACGGCGCCGTCCAGCGACGCCCGCCGGCCAGGCGCCGAAGGGCCGTGTGGGCGGCGGAGTCCAGCGGGTTCTGAGGTCCGCCGGGGCCGATGCCGACCCCATCAAGAAAGACGAACAGAAGGCGTTTCACGGGGGGAACGCGTATCGGACGAGGAGTGCAAGGCGGGGCTCTTCTCTACGGGGGGATCGAGGGGCGGTTGCGCTTGTCCCAGGTGGCGTTGAAGTTGGCGGATCGTGGTCTTCTTTCCGAAAGCAAGTGCGTTCACGTGTTTCGAGATGCCCTTCGCGCCCTGGGCCTGGGGGCGTGGCAGACGGACCCCTCGCCCGACGAGCCGACCTATGCCCTGGTTCTGAACGGCGGCGGGGCCCGATCGGCCTACCAGGCGGGGGTGTTGCGGTACATGGGAGAGGCCTTCCCGGGAACGTATCTGCCCATCCTGACGGGCGTGTCGGCGGGGGCCATCAACACCGCCCACCTGGGCAACCACACCGGCACGCTCGAGGCGGCGACCGACGACCTGGTCGACAGCTGGGAGGGCCTGGAGCTCGGCCAGGTCGTATCGCCGGAGTCGGGCTTCGGAATGCTCTGGGGATTGGTGGCCCGACAGTGGCCGCTCGACCCCGAGGCGGGGCTCGACCCGGACACGGTTCGCCGGACCCACGGACTGCTCGACACCACGCCCCTTGCGGAGTACCTCCGAGACCGTTTCGACGCGCCGACGGGCGACCTCACGGGGGTGGAGGCCAATCTCGACGACGGCCGCCTCCAGGCCCTCGCCGTGATGACGACCCGGTACGCCACCGGCCAGACGGTGACCTGGGTGGAGGGGAAGGACTTCGATGCCTGGGAGCGGCCGGATCGCATTGGGGTGCAGACCCAACTGACGGTCGATCACGTGATGGCCTCTACGGCGATCCCTCTCATCTTCCCGGCGGTTCAGATCGGCAGCGACTGGTACGGCGACGGCGGCATTCGGCTTTCGGCCCCGCTGGCCCCGGCGGTGCACCTGGGGGCCGATCGCATCCTGGCCATCTCGACGCGGTACCAGCGCACCCGCCCCGAGCGCGAACAGGCCGCCAACGGTCGGGCCTACCCGCCCGCGGCGCAAATCATGGGGGTGATCATGAACTCGATCTTTGTCGACGCCATGGACCAGGACGCACACACGCTCCGCCGGGTGAACGCGTTGCTGCGGGAGCTCCCGGACCGCAAGCGCCATGGGATGAAGCCGGTGGACATCCTGCAGATTCGGCCGTCGGTCGACCTAGGGCGACTGGCCCGCGACTACCAGGACCAGATTCCCAACGCCTTTCAGTACCTAACCACGGGGCTGGGCGTGGAGGAGACGCAGAGTCCGGACTGGCTCAGCGTCCTTCTTTTTGCGCCGACGTACATCGACCGGCTGCTGGACATCGGATACCACGATGCCCGCCGCAAGCACGAGCAGCTCGAGGACTTTTTGCAGGAGCAGGCCGATGCCTCGGGAGCAGGGGCGGGGGCTCGCTCGGTGGCGGATGCGCATGGGGACGCGCCTCCTCGGACGGAAGAGGTGCGCGGGTAGGGGCGGCAGGCCGGAGACGTTAGACTGGGCGGGCGCCTCGTGTCTATCGGCTGTCCGGCCTGCTCCTGTTTTCACATCCCTGCCGCCCGATGCTAAGTCAAGTCTGGAGCAGCGCCACGCATGGGGTGGAGGCGCTTCCCGTCGAGATCGAAACCAACGTGGCGTCGGGGATGCGCGGACTCTCCGTGGTGGGCCTCCCGCGGGCCGCCGTGCGCGAGAGCTTTGACCGCGTGCGGGCGGCCCTCGAAAACAATAGCATTCCCGTGGAGTGGGGCCGGATCACCATCAACCTCGCCCCCGCCGACGTGCCGAAGGAGAGTGCCGCGTTCGATCTGCCCATGGCCGTGGGCTGGGTCGCGGCGAGCACCGACGTGGTCCGGGAAGACGTGCTGGATCGCTACTGGCTTACCGGCGAACTGGCGCTGGACGGCACCGTGCGCCCCGTCAACGGCGTGCTGCCGATGGCGATGAAGGCCCGCGAGGAGGGCTGCGAGGGCGTGCTCGTGCCCGCGGAAAATGCGGCGGAGGCGGCCGTGGTGGAGGACCTGACGGTGTATCCCGTGGAGACCGTGCGCGACGCGTTCGCTGTCTTGCAGGGCCCGGGCCATCACAGTGGGCCGACGCCGTACGAAAATGACATGGCGTCCCTCTACGAACAGGCGCGCCAGCACACCGTCGACTTTCGGGAGGTGCGCGGACAGGAGAATGTGAAGCGGGCGCTGGAGGTCGCTGCGGCCGGGGGGCACAATGCCCTCATGGTGGGCCCGCCGGGATCGGGAAAGACCATGCTGGCGCGCCGCGTGCCAACCATTCTCCCGCCGCTCTCGTCCGACGAGGCCCTGGAAACCACGAAAATCCACTCCGTCAGTGGAGAGCTGCAGTCCGAGAATGGACTGTTGGCCACGCGCCCCTTCCGAGCGCCCCATCACACCATCTCCGACGCGGGCCTGTGCGGCGGCGGGGCCCACCCGTCGCCCGGCGAGATTTCACTGGCCCACAACGGGGTGCTGTTTCTGGATGAGCTGCCGGAGTTTCAGCGACGCGTGCTGGAGGTGCTCCGGCAGCCGATGGAGGAGGGGCAGATCACCATCAGCCGGGCCCAGTCGACGGTTACCTACCCGGCCCGGTTTATGCTGGTGGCCTCCATGAACCCGTGTCCGTGCGGGCACCTGAACGACCCCAACCGGGAGTGTGTCTGTACGCCGGCGCAGGTGCAGCGGTACCTCGGCAAAATCAGTGGGCCGCTCATGGATCGGATCGACTTGCACGTGGAGGTGGCCCCGGTCGATTTTGACGAGATGAGTGCGGACCGGGAGGGGGAGTCCTCGGCCGCGGTCCGCGAGCGGGTGGTGCGGGCGCGAGAGCGGCAGGGCGCACGATTTTCCGACACGAAGACGCACTGCAACGCGCAGATGGGGGCACAGGCCGTGCAGACCCATTGCGGGATCAACGACTCCGGCGAAAATCTCCTGCGGAGGGCGACGGACCGGCTGGGCCTGAGCGCCCGGGGCTACACGCGCATCCTCAAGGTGGCCCGGACGGTGGCCGACCTGGAGGGGGCTCCCCACATTCAGTCAAATCACGTATCGGAGGCGATTCAGTACCGCTCCCTCGACCGGGGGTGGTGGAACGGATAGGACAGGCCCCGAGCGCGTCAGTCGGTGCGACCGGCACGTTCGGTGGCGACCAGAATCCGAAGGTTCAAGGCGCGGGCCGCCGAGGCGACGGACGAAAATTGTCCGATCGTCGCGCCTTCATCCGCGCGGAGGATGAGGAACTGCTGCTGGGAGGTCCGGGCGGCGCGAATTTCGTCGAGCAGCCGGGCGGCGGGGACGGAGGTGCCGTTCACGTAGTACGAGCCCTCCTCCGTCAGCGCTACCGTGATCGACTGTTCTTCCAGGGGGGCCGAGCTGTCGACCTGGGGCAGGTCGACCTGAATCCCCATCTGGGGAATGAAGCTGGAGGTGAGGAGAAAGAAAATCAGGAGGAGGAGCACGACGTCCGTCATGCCGGCGAGGCTGAACGTCGTCATCGGCTCCCGGGAGGGAGAGAAGTCGAGGGGCATACCGCGGTCGGGGGTCGCTCAGGAGAGACGGGGCGGGGGGGACGTTTACCCAACGGGTTCGCTACGCTCGTCGGCCGAGACGGGCTCCTGCAGGAGGTCGATAAAGTCGGTCGCGGACCGCTCCATGTCGTTCGTGAGGCGGCGGATGCGGCCGATCAGGAAGTTGTACGCGAAGAGGGCCAGAATGCCCACCAGCAGTCCGGTGGCCGTCGTGACCAGCGCCTCCCAGATGCCGCCGGCCAGCACGCTCGGGTTCACGTTGCCCTGCAGGTTTTGGATTTCCTGAAATGCGCGGATCATGCCAAGCACGGTGCCAAAGAAGCCGAGCATGGGCGCGATGCCGGCCACACTGGCCAGGAGGTTGGTCCGCTGCTCGAGTTCAAACGTTTCGTGTTTGCCGGCGGCCTGCACGGCGTCCTGAATCTCGGAGATGGGGCGGCCCAGGCGTTCCAGCCCCTGCTTCAGGATGCGAGTGATGGGGACATCCTTGCGCTCGCAGTACGCAATGGCGCCGTCTACGTCCCCATTTCGCACAAAGTCCCGCACCCGATCGGTAATCGTCTCAGGGTTCGAGGCGGCCTGCCGAATGGTGATCAGGCGCTCGACGAACAGGTAGATCGTCAGGAGCGAGAGCAGGAGAAGCGGCACCATCACCCACCCGCCCAGGATGAGCACGTCGAGGACGGAGGTGGCCTGTGCGGCCTGTGACGCGGCCTGCGCGGAATCGGCCGCGGCCTGTGCCGAGTCGACGGCGGATTGCGACTGGAGGAGCATAAAGGAGGGGAGGTAAAAGGACACGGTCACTACGAGGTCTGAAGAAACTACTCAAGACGGAGGAGCCACACGCCCTCGGGGAGCAGGGCGTCGTATTCGTCCATTGCCTCCAAGGCGGCATCTCGTGAAGAGAAGTCCCCAACGACCACCCGGTGGCGCGTTGTGTTGTCGGCCTCGCCCGTCTGGATGGTCACCGAGAGCGCCCTGTCGGCGAGGCGGTCCCGGAAGGTAGTGGCCTGACCCTCGGCGGCCGTACGGGTGTCGCGGGAGGCGACGACAAGGCCCCATCGGGCATCGGCGGGCGGCTCGTCCGACGAAGCGCCGGGCGCACCGCTTGTGTCGTCGGCTGCGGCGGCGGTATCGGCGGGGGCGGTATCGGTGGGGGCGGAGGAGGCGCTGGAGGCGGCGCCCTCGCTCGACTCCGCGGTCGGGGGGGGCGACTCCCCCGAGACGACCGACTGCGGCGTGGACACAATCCCCTGCTGGCCGAGGAGAAGCCAGCCGGCCCCCAACAGGAACAAGACAACGAACACGGCGGCCGCCACGCGGGGGCCGGTCGACCGGTCGCGGGCGGGACGCTGGGGCGCCGTGCCGGCCTCGTCCTCCGCCGAGGGGGCGTCTGCCGGGGCGGAAGGGGGGACGTCGGATGCATCCTCGTCGGCGTCGCCGTCCGGGCGAGGCTCCCACACCGCGGGGGGGCCGGGCGGCGACTCGTCCAGTGCCGTCAGGGCAAGGGGCGCTGTCAGACGGCTGGGCGGCGGCGGAGAGAAGCGCGGGGAGAAGAGCGGGACGGCCGGGGACGACGAGTCGTCTGCCTCGGCGGGCGGTGGCGGAGAGGGGGCCGCTTCGGCCTCCAGGCCCTCATACCGCTGATTGACCCGTTGGGCCAGGTCGTCCTCGGGCTCAAAGGTGAGTGCCCCGTCGCGGCGACGAAAGGTCCCGAGCCCGGAGACGTGCACACCGGTCTCATCCGCATGATCCCGGATCGCCTGGGCCAACCGCTCCAGGAGCGTATGGGCGTGCTCTTCCGAGAGGCCCAGCGTGTCCGCAAGCAGAGAGGAAAGAGAAGAAGGCATGACGCCGGCGGATTACTGGTCAGAGGAGGCCGCGTCGGCCGGAGTGAAGGTGATGGCGTTTCGGGGCGGGAGGCGGGCCCCGTCCTCCGTAGTTTGGCTGGGCCGGTGCTCGACGGAAAACGTCCCAAGCGTGGGCAGGTCTACGGATGTGCCCTGTTCAAGTTGATCGCGGATGAGGTGGGCGACAGCCTCAACGAGTTCTTCGGGGGACGGATCACTCATGAGTGTCGGGGGCAGGGAAAGTGGCGTGTCGAGTCCAGCGGAACGTGCGTCGGGGTCACCAGCGAATCCGAAACCCCCCCGTAATCTGGGTCGGCGGGCGGGGAAACCCGAGCCATTGCTCCGGAGCGTTGGGGCTCAGGTTTTCGGCTCGGAGAATGAGGTCAATCGTTGAGGTTACTGAATACGACCCTTCGACGTCAACAGCAAGGTAGGGGTCGAGCTCATCGGCTCCGGTCAGGTCCGTGGTGCGCCGCCCTTCCAGCGTGCCGGTCGCCTGAAGGGAGGCGTCGCCGTCCGCGAAGGTGACGGACAGCATGCCGTTGGCCCGGACCGAAGCAAAGTAAGGAATGTCGGTGTCCCGGGCGGGAAGCGAGCCGTCGCGGAGCGACAGGCCCAGGGCGGCCTGCACGTGGTCGAGGCCCTGGAGGGCCAGGCGACCGCCCCCGTGGAAGATGCGGGCGGATTCGTAGGCCACGGCAAATTGCCCCCTCTGGGGCTGGTAGAATCGGTAGGACGGGGAATAGCGGTAGCCCGCGTCAAGCTGGACGCGGAGCCAGCCCCGGGTGAGGTCGACCCCGGCCTGGGCGTCGGTCGTGTAGACGGTGGGGCGGGCCGGGGGGGCGAGCTCGGTGTAGGGGTTCTGGTGGTGGTACGTCCGGAGGGACGAGCCGTCGAGGCGGGGGGTGTTCTCCGCAAATACCGTGGCCCAGGGCGCGGCGTCCCACTCCGCCCGGGCCGTGGGGAGGACGAAGGTCGAGGACGACGTTGGCGATTGCGCCTGTTCGGGGAACGAGGGGCCTTCCGTCCACAGCACGCGCCCCCCCGCCCGCACGGTCAGCCCGGACGACTGGAGCACCTGCGCGGAGGCCCCGGCGTCGAGGTCGAACTCGGTGCCGCCGGGCACATCGCCCCCGAGGACGGAGCGGGAAAACAGCCCGTCCACGCGGCCCTCGCGGCCATTGAGCGACAGCTCAAGCGCCCCGTCCACGCTCACCCGTCGCTCCCGAAACGTCGTCTCTGCAGTCGACGAGCGCGTGGTGGTGTACTGATTCTGCCCGTAGCGGACCCCCAGTTCGGCCGGGGTCGTGCCGACGGTCTGGAGGCGCCCCGAGACCTGTCCGGAGTAGAAGGTGCGGTCGGGGATGAACGAGGCGCCCGGCGACTGCGCGACGCCGTACAGGGTGTAGTCGTCGATCAGGCCGTCCGCGGCGACCGATAGGTGCACCGGATCACGCCGGCTGTCGAGTCGGATGTGGCCGTCGAGGGCGTCCGAGGGCGTTTCAAGGGTGCGGTCGGAGAACGGGGTGAATCCTTCCGTGCCGGTGTAATCGGCCCGCACGGACACCTGCTCGTGCGGGGAGAGCGGAACCGAAAAGTGGCCCGTGGCGAAGCGCGAGAAGTAGCGCCCGGTGCCCGCCTCCAGAAATCCGGTGCGCGGGGACGGGGCGGACTGCACCGGGGCCGAAACGGTTTCGGGAACCGGAAGGCGGTCGGGCAGGCCCTCCAGCGCTTGCTTGTAGGGCGCCACGTACGGCGTCCGATTCGTGGGAACCGACGGGCGGGAGGGGGGCGAGGCAAAGCCCGTGAGGGGTTGTCGGTTCAGCTCCGGAAAGGCGATCTGGAGCTCGCCCCGAATTTCGAACTCTCGGGGAGCGATCTCAGGGAGCTGGGGGGCGTCGGCCGGGTCCTGCTCCGATTCTGGGTCGGCGTCCTGTTCCTGTGCCAGGGCGGCGGATAGGGGAAACAGGAGGAGCAGCAGGCAGGAGGCCAGGAGTGAGCGGGGGAGGGACGGCATAAACAGGAGAAAGCGGGAGAGCGACTGAAACGTCTCGCGGTGCAAGGGGGAACGCTAGAGGGACTCGCGGGCGGTGCGGGCCGAGTCGGCAAACGGCGTGCCGGGGTACGACTCCACCACCTCGTCGAACAGCTGGGCCGCCTGTCCGGTCTCCCCGAGTTGCTGGTAGGCGCGCCCCTGTTCGAGGAGCGAGCGGGCCACCCACTCCGGATAGCCCCCAAACAGGGACGACATGCGGTCCAGTTCCTGGATTGCGCGCCGCGGCCGTTCCTGTTGACGAAGGAGGCGGCCGAGCCGGTAGAGGCCCTCGGCGCCCGTCTGCCCGTCCGAGGCCTCCACGACCTCGCGGTAGAGCGAGAGGGCCTCCTGCGTCCGGCCCTCGGTTTCCGCGATGCGGGCGAGGCCGAGGCGGGCGGAGGCCTGGAGGGGCCCCTGACGGTTCTCGTCGAGCAGCGCGTTCAGCTGCGACTGGGCCTCGTCATTTCGCCCGAGCCGCAGCAGCGCAACAGCTTCGCCGTATCGGGCCTGTGCCCGGAGCGATTCGCCCGTCTGGTCGTTCTCCGCGGCGGCGCGGTAGGCGTTGAGGGCCGCCTCGTGGTTTTCCTGGTCGAGATGGATATCGCCCAGGCGCAGCGCCCCCTCCGGAAACTGCTCATTCTCGGGGTGCCGGTCCACCAGCTGCTGGAGGTAGTTGATGGCTTCCGTGTACTGCTCCTGATCGGCGTAGAGCTGGCCGAGATAGTAGTACGCGCTGGCGAGGTAGGACTCGGCGTCGGCGGTGCGGACGAACGCCCGAAATAGCGAGAGGGCCTGCTCCGACTCGCCGCTCTGGAAGGCAGCGCGGGCCCGGCTAAAGCGCAGCTGGGCCTCTAGCTCCGGGTGGTCCTCCGCGATGGAGGCGATGAGATCCTCCGCCCGATCCTGTTGGCCCGCGGCGCTGAGGGCGAAGAAGAGGCTCGACGCGGCCTCTCCAGCCGTCGGGCTGTCGGGGTAGGTTTCGAGCACCGCACGGTAGGCCTCGACGGCATCCGACATGGCGCCGGCATTGTAGTAGCTGTCCGCGATGTCGTACTGGGCCTTCGGGGCCAGTTGGTGATCGGCGTGGGCCTCAAGGAAGCGCCGGTAGGCGTCCCGGGCGGCCGCATATTCCTGTTCCTGAAAGTGAATCGTGCCGAGCCGGTAGAGGGCCTCGGGGCGCCAGGAGCTTGAGGAAAACCGATCGAGGAACCGATCCAGCGTCCGAACGGCCTTGTCGGAGCGCCCGGCGTAGTTGAGGGCCTCGGCGGTCTGGTAGGTGGCGTAGTCTGCGCCGTCGCCCTCCACCCGGCGGTACAGCTCGACCGCGTCGTCGTAGCGCTTGAGGGCAAAGTAGGTGTCGGCGAGGCGCAGGCGGGCATCCTGTCGGTAGGGAATGTCGGCGTCCGTCCCTCCGTAGGTGTTCAGGAAATGCTCGAAGAACCGGGCGGCGGACTCGTAGCGCTCCTGTTTGAAGTGGGTCCAGGCCAGGGCGTACTGCGCGCCGGCCCGTTGGGCCCCGTCCGGGTACCGGTCGAGGTAGCGCTGGAAGAGCCGCCGGGCCGCCGACACGTTGCCCAGGTTGTACTGACTGTCCGCGCCCCAGAAGAGGGCGTCCGCGCCGCGTTTGGATTGCGGCTGTTCGTCGGCCAGGGAGAGGAAGGTCGAGGCCGCCGCGTCGTATCGGCCCTTCTGGTAGTGGGTCCACCCTTCCTGGAACCGCACTTCTTGAAGAAGCGAGTCTGGGGCGGCATCGAGCGAGCGGGCCTGCTCGTACGCCCCAACGGCGTCCTCAAGTCGGTTGGCGGCGAGCAGGGCGTGCCCCAGCCACTGGGTGGCGTCCCCCTGCCGGGGCGCGTCCGGATATTCCTCCGTCACCGTCCGAAAGGCCTCGACGGCCTCGTCGTAGCGGTCCTGTTGGTAGAGGAGAAGGCCGGACTCGTAGAGCGCCTCCGCTGCCAGCCGATCCCCCGGGAGCCGGTCGGGCACCTCCCGATACAGGTCGAGCGCCTGGGAGAGGTCGCCGGCGCGGGCGCGGCTCACAGCCTCGTAGTAGGTGGCCCGGTCGGCCAGGGCTCCGTCCGAGCCGTCCCGGACCGCGGCGAAGGCGTCGGCGGCCGAGCCGAACTGCTGGGCCTGGTAGTACTGCCAGGCGAGCCCGTAGCGAGCGGGGGTGCGGTACGGACTGTCGGGGTGGTCGTCAATCACCCGCCGGTAGTGTACGACCGCGTCTTCCCCCTGCCGGAGCTGGTTGTGGGATTCGGCCTTCAGAAAGAGGGCCCGGGCGCGCTCCTCGCCGGACAAGGAGGACACGCGGCCGTCGAGGGCCGAGAGGACCGATTCGTAATCGTCGAGGCGATAGTAGACTTCCGCCAGGGCCGTCCCGACATTTTCGGCGTAGGGCGAGTCGGCGTAGGTTGCGCCCAGGCGCTCGAAGGAGGTCGCCGCGGCGTCGTACCGTTCTAGTCGCACCTGGGTTGCGCCGGCCGCGTAGAGGGCCGCCGGGGCGATGTCCGTGTCGGGGTGCTGCTCCTGTGCGCGCTGGAAGTCCTGGAGCGCGGCGGTCAGGTTGCCCGCGTCACGGGCCGTCCTCGCCCGAAGGTACAGGGCGCGGGCCACCTGCGGGCCCGTCCCGTCCGCAATGACGGCGTCGAGCTGCCGTTGGGCCGCGTCCGTCTCTCCTTCCTCCAGGTAGTACTGCGCGAGCCCCAGCTGCGCGTTCGTCCCCTGGGGATGGGACGGGTAGGAGGCCTCGAGCTCCTCAAAGAGGCGAACCGCCTCGCCGTCGTATCCCTGTGCGAGGGCCGACTGGGCCTGGCGGTACAGGGCCTCTCCGGCCAGGATGTGGTGCGGGTGATCGCCGCGGAAGGCGCCGAAGCGCGTCATTGCCTCGGCGTAGAGTCGTTGTTCGTGGAGCCGAACGGCGTGCGCAAATGCCGCCTCCGGATCCGGTGCCGTTTGGGCCTGGCTCACCAGCGGGGCGGAGAGCAAGAGGGCGACAAGCGCCGAGACGAACAACAGCGGAAACCGTCGGGGAACCATTTCAGCAGGAGTGGGAATCATATTCGCGGCAGTGCACGCACGGACGGGCTTCGCACCCTTCCCTTACGGAGGGGACAGCCGGAGGTGCCGTCGAACACTGTCCGGCGGGGCCAAGCGCCCGATGGGAGACGCCGCCCCGGCCCGCACACACTCCGCACCTGTTCGCCGCTCCGATTGTCTATTCTTCCTCCATGGTATGACCGAATCACGAGAAAGCGCAAGTTCGGCGCCCGCAGACCCGTTCTCGGACGTTGAAGGCCCCGATGAGTCGGATCCCCTCTCCGACCTGAGGAGTGCGATGGGGCCGCAGGTGTCCCTTTCGGTCGACATGGCGCGGATGTGGGTTCGGGAACACCAGAAGGCCTCTATGCTCGGGGCCTTCGCGGTGGGCGTGTTTGCCGGGGCCTGGCTCCGCGATTGATTCGGGGGCGTCGACTCCCGGCCACCACTTCCTTCTTCTGACCACCTCAGCTCCTGACCCATGACTGACAACTCCAACACCTCGTCCCCGGAATCGACCGACTCTTCTCCCTCGGAGGAGCGAACGGACCCTTCGTCCGCGGCCCCTTCAGAGACAGAACCCTCGCGCGCCGAACTCCGAGAGCGCCTCGACGAACTGCGAGCCGAGGTGACGCGCCTCCGGGCGCAGCAGGTCCGCAACGAATCCGGGGGCGGCAGCTGGTTCCAGCGCCATCCCGTCTTGTCCGCGTCCCTCGCGGCGGGGGCCGGGGTCGCGCTCGGCGTGGGGATCTCGCGACTGCGGGCCCGCCCGCCGCGCACCCTCTCGGAGCGCGCCAAAAAGCGGCTGGAGCAGTTTACCGAGGATGCCTCGAAGATTGCCAAGCGCCTGCAGGGCGACTGGGGCGACCGGGCGGCCAAGAGTGGCAAAGAGCTCCGGAAGCGCGCGGCGGACATCGGGCAGCAGCTGGCGACGGAGGCACAGTCGGCCTCTGAGCGGGCCCGGAAGACCAGTGGGGCCGCCTCGGCGTCCGTCCGGGAGGCCACCAAGTCCGCCGCGCAGCGGGTCCGCGACGCCGGCTCATCCGCGACGTCGGAGGCCGAGGCCGCGGTCGAGGAGCAGGTGGAGGCCCTTACCGGGGCGGCCGGGGCGGACGCGGAAGAGGAGGGGCGATCGGTCGCGCAGGTGCTGCTCACCGTTGGGGGCCTCGCGGCGGGGGGATACCTGGCCACCAAGCTCCGCCAGTGGCTCTAACAAGGCGGGTCGACTTTGTCCTAGAATTCCAATTGTGCGCGTACCCTCCCGCCCGCGCCTTCGTACGTTCGACTGTTCGTTATTCTTCGCCGGAGCCCCCCCTTTCGTGAGCATACTTGCCGTCGGCACCGTTGCGTTCGATTCGATCGACACCCCCTTCGACTCCGCCGAGCGGGTCCTGGGGGGGAGCGCCTCCTACCTCACCCTTGCCGCCCGACACTTTACCGACGACGTGCGCCTCGTCGGCGTGGTGGGACACGACTTTCCCGACCGCTATCGGGAGATGCTTCTCGATGGCGGGGTCGACCTCGAAGGGTTGGAGGTCGACGAGTCGCAGGAGACCTTCTTCTGGCACGGGCGCTATCGCTACGACATGAATGAGCGCGATACGCTCGACACCCAGCTCAATGCGCTGGAGGCGTTTGACCCCACCATACCTGAGGCGTACACCGACAGCGACATCGTCTGCCTCGGCAACCTGGACCCAAAGGTGCAGCGCGACGTGCTCCGGCAGGTCGACGCGCCGGAGTACGTGATTGCCGACACGATGAACTTCTGGATCGAAAACACGCCCGACAGTCTGCAGAAGACCCTGCGGCGGGTGGATTGCTTCGTGATTAATGACGCGGAGGCCCGTGAGCTGGCCGACGAACCGAACCTGGTGCGCGCCGCCGACCAGATCCGGGACATGGGGCCCGATACGCTCATCATCAAGAAGGGAGAGCACGGGGCGCTCCTGTTTGCCGACGAGTCGGTCTTCAGCGCGCCGGCCTATCCCTTGGAGGACATCCAGGACCCCACCGGGGCAGGGGATGCCTTCGCGGGGGGATTGGCGGGCCACCTCATTCGTGCGGAGTCGACCGACCAGAAGACCCTGCGGCGCGCCGTCGTGTACGGAAGCGTAATGGCGTCCTACGTCGTTGAGGCCTTCGGCCCGGACCGCCTGCTCGATCTCAGCCCGATCGATATTGGGGAGCGCGCCCAGGCCTTCCGTGAGCTGGCGGCCATCCCCAACCTCGTCCCCCTGGAACGAGAGCCTGCGTAGCGCCCCCTTGCCTCCTGGATCCGGACGCCCTCAATCGATGTCGACTTCCTCCTCCCCATCCAACGACGCCTCGCCGGCGCCTGCCGCCTCGGACTCCACGACCGGCTACGTGCGGCTGGTCAACGCCGTCTTCTACGGCCATCACGGCGTGATGCAGGAAGAGCACCGGATCGGCGGGCGGTACGAGGTCGACGTGGGGGTGGAGCTGGACTTTGAGGCGGCGGCCCGCCACGACGACCTCACCCGCACGGTGGACTACGAGACGGTCTACGACTTCATTCGGCGGCTCGTCACGGAAAATGAGTTCTACCTGATTGAGAAGCTGGCGTACCGCATTGCCCACACGGTGCAGGAGGAGTACCCGGATGTGGAGGGCATCGAGGTGACGGTGCGAAAGCCCAATCCGCCGGTGGGCGGGCCCTGCGACCGGGCCGAGGCAACGTACCAGATCGACAACCCGTCGCGCGAGGGGTAGCGCGCCGTCTCAGGTGGACGGCGTCCGGCGCTGGTCGGTGGGCGGACGCCGGACCGAAGAGGACGGGGCCAACAGGGTGGCGGCGCCGTCGGGGCGGGCAGGGCCTGCGACGTACGTGGCGAGGAAGTCGTAGAGGAGCGAGTCGACCTCCGTCGTCTCTGCAAGATCGTCGATCACGCTCTGCACGGTCGCGTCGTCCGGCAGGGCCTGCTGGTAGTACTCCCGATACGCGAGGATGCGCTCCCGCTCCCGCTTGGCGTCCAGCTCGCTGTGAAACTGCGTGCCGTACACGGGGGCCTCGTTGAGCCGGAAGGCCTGGTTCGGCTGTTCATTGCGGGCCAGCTCCACGGCATTGGGCGGCAGGGTGACCACGCGATCGTGGTGGCCCATGTTGGCCTGAAAGCGGGAGGAGAAGCAGCGGAAGAGCGGATCGGCCCGTCCGTCATCCGTGAGTTCCACCCATCGACAGCCCAGCTCCGCCCGGTCCGGATCGTGAACGACCCGCCCGCCCAGGGCCCGTGCGATGATCTGATGGCCCCAGCAGGAGCCAAACGTGGGGCATCCGCGATCGACGGCGTCCTCTACGAGCGCAAGGAGCCCATCCATCCACGGGTAATCGTTGGCGGCCGAGTATTTGCCGGCCCCGCCGATCAAGACCGCGTCGATGTCGCGCAGGACGGCCGGGTCGGGAATGTCGCCCCGGGCCACGTTGAGCAGGGAAAACTGGTTTGGGCCCACCCGACACCGCTCAACAAAGCATTCCTGCTCCTGCTGCTCCATGTCCGGGGCACTCCGGGCCTGAATCAGGAGCAGCTGAGGGCGAGTGGTTGCGAGGGGCGAACGGATCATGGCGAGGGGCCGGGAGGAGGGGCGGCTGCGGGACGACCGCGAGTCGAACACATCCCTATACGTTCACCCGGGGGAGAAGTTGACTCCGTATGAACGAACTAGGGCTTCACCAGGTCCGAAAAGTCGTCCCGAAGACGTTCGTAGAGGGAGCGGAGGGGGAGCCCGACGACCGTGTAGTAGTCGCCCACAATGTCCTCGATGAAAAACGGCGCCGTGTGGTCTTGAATCCCGTAGCCGCCCGCCTTGTCGAGGGGCGATCCGGTGTCGACGTAGGCCTCAATCTCGCCGTCGGTGAGCGGGGCCAGGGTGACCTCCGTCGTGGCGACCCATTCCACCTGTCGGGCGGAGGCGGCGTGGTGGAGGGCGACGCCCGTGTGGACCTGGTGCGTGGTGTCGCTCAGGCGACGGAGCATCCGCCGGGCGTGGGCGGGAGCGGACGGTTTTTCGAGCACGTCTGGGCCGTGGGCCACCACCGTGTCGGCGGCCAGGACGAGGGCCGAGGGGTGCGCGTCGGCCACGGGGGCGGCCTTGCGACCGGCGAGGTCACGAACCAGGGGGGGCGGGGACGGCGTGCCGTCCACCGCCTCGTCCGCGGGGCTCGGGGTAACGTCGAACGCAACCTGAATTTGCTCAAGGAGGGCCCGCCGCCGGGGCGACTCGGACGCCAGGAGGAACGGACACGTGAACTGAATCGGGAACGACATGAGGACGAGAGGAACGGGAGGAGAACTATATTCCTTTTTGTCAAGGGCCCCCGGGTGTGGGTTTGACACGGGTGCCCCCGGCGCATACTTTAGGGTCCATGTTGATGCTCACCGGTCTTAGTGCACATGACAGTCCTGTCGGTTTGTAATCATAAAGGGGGGACAGGGAAGACCACGACGGCCATTCACCTTGCGGCATCCCTGGGGCTCTCGGGATGGCGTACGCTGGTTATCGATCTTGATCCGCAGGGGTTTCTGTCCCACACGATGGGGATTGAGGCCCCGCCCTCGGAGCGCACGGTCGCTCAGCTCTTTGATCCGGAGGTCGACCTGAACGCGCTTCCCTTTTGGGAGCGCAGCGGCTTCGATCTGCTGCCGTCGTCCGACACGCTCACGAAGCGGATGCGCGACCTCAACAAGCCGACCGACGTCCTGTGGGTGCGGGAGGCGCTGCAGCGGGCCGATCTCCCGTACGACGTCGTGCTCTTCGATACGGCGGCGGCGGTGACCGTCTACAGCCTGAATGCACTGGTCGCGAGTCAGCACGTGGTGGTGCCGGTGCTGCCGGAGTACCAGTCCGTGGTGGGGGCGGAGCAGACGTTCCAGACGGTGGACCTGGTGCAGGACAAACTCAATCCGCTGCTGGAGTCGCGCTGGTTTTTGCTCACGCAGGTGGACGGGCGCAAACGGATTCACCGCACCTACAAGAAGTACCTTCGAGAGAAGTACGGGCCCGCCGTGCTGGAGTCGGTCATTCGGACGAGCACGGCGCTGGCAGAGTCGCGGGAGGGGGGAACGACGGTGTTCGATCACGACCCGCGGGCCCGAGGGGCGCGAGACTACGCGAACGCGGCGGACGAACTGGTGCGGCGCATTCGGGGGGAGACGGAAGAGCAGGACCGCGAGGCGACCGGCGCGGTGCCCGGCGATGTGCCGCTTCCCAATGAAGTTGTCAACTCGTAAGGCCTTGTTCTGGGGGTCTGGCCTTCCATGTCTGTTCGGTCTGGTCTCGTTCTGATCGTCCTGCTGCTCCTGACCGGCGGACTGCTCTACGGGCTGACGGTGCCGGTCGGCGGCGGGCCGTCGATCGCCACGGTTCTGGACCCGGCGGACGGGCTTTATCGGACGGCCCGCTCGGCATCCCCTGCCGACGACACGACGGAGGTGTCGCTCCCGGGGCTGGAGCGGCCGGTGACCATCGTGCGGGATGGGCGGCACGTGCCCCACATCTTTGCGCCGTCGGACCGCGCCGCCACGATCGCGCTCGGGTACGTGGTTGCTCAGGATCGGCTGTTTCAGCTCGACTTCCTTCCGCGGGTGGCGTCCGGGCGGCTGGCGGCGGCACTGGGGCCGGCGGCCGTCTCGACGGATCGGTTTCTGCGCCGGACGGGGATGGAGTGGGGCGCGCAGAAAAACCTGGAGCGGATTCGGGCCGCCGATGGGATTGAGCACCAGGCCCTCCGCTGGTATAGCCGCGGCGTCAACGCGTATCTGGAGGCCACCGCCCCGGCCGACCTTCCCCTGGAGTTCCGGCTCCTGGGCTATGCGCCCGATCGCTTTGCGCCGATCCAGGGGCTTCGTCTGCTCCAGTACATGGCCTTCGACCTGACGTACAACACGGACGACCCCGCCTACACCCGACTGCGACGGCACCTATCAGAGTCGGACTACAGCACCCTCTACCCTGAGCATCCCGCCGGCGTCTTCGAGCCCGTCGTTCCGCCGGGGGAGCAGGGCGGGAAGCGCGACGCGCGTTCAGCTTCGGGGCCGGATGCAACTGGGGAGGGGGCCCGCGTCCTGGGGGCACGAGCGCGTGCCCTGGAGCAACTCCAGCGCCACACGGGCATCCGACCGGATCCCGCCAACGGGTCCAACAGCTGGGCGGTGCAGAATGAGAAATCCGCAACGGGCGCGCCCCTGCTGGCCGGCGACATGCACCTGTCGCTCTCCCTTCCGTCCATCTGGTACGAGGCCCACATCGTCACGCCCACGACCAACGCGTACGGGCTCACGATTCCCGGGGCGCCTGTCCTCATCCAGGCCTTCAACGAGCATGTGGGGTGGACCCTCACCAACACGGGCGCCGACCAAATTGACCATTATTCCCTGGCCCTCGATTCGACCCGCACGCGCTACCAATTCGAAGGAGAATGGCGGGCCCTCCGCCGGTCGGTCGATACGATCGAGGTGAACAACGGCCCGCCGGTCCGAGACACGCTCTTCTTCTCGCACCACGGCCCGGTGCACTTTTCGGACACCGGGGGCGAAACGGCCATTGCGGAGCGGTGGGTGGCCCACAAGCCCTCGCGCACCCTGCGCGCCCTTTGGGACATGAATCGGGCGACGAGTGTGACGGAGGTCACGAACGCCCTGCGGGACTGGGACACGCCGATGCAAAATGTGATGTACGCCGGCACGGACGGCGATATTGCGGTTCAGGTCGCGGGACACCTCCCGGTTCGACGGTCGGGCGACGGGCGGGGCCTCCTCGACGGTTCGACGGACACCCACGCCTGGACGGGCCGTGTGCCGTTCGACTCTCTTCCCGCGGCCCGGAACCCTCGTCAGAACTACCTCGCCGCCGCCAATCAGGTGCCCACGGGACCGGCGTTTCCCTACTACCTCGGCCACGACTGGGGCGATGGGTACCGCTCACTGCGCATCAACGAGCTGCTTCGGGCGCGCCCGGCCCACGACACGTCGGACTTCAAGGCGTATCAGACGGACGTGCAGGTGGTGCAGCGGGACGTGTTTGTGCCGCTCCTGGACGGGCGCTCCGGGCTGTCGCCCCGGGCCGATACGTTGCGCCGACTGTTACAGGAATGGGGCGGCACGGCGTCGGTCGATCAGGGCGCGCCGCTCGTGATGGACGAGTTTCTGTCGGCGCTCCGTCAATTTGCGTGGGATGAATCGGTGTTTGCGGCGGCCCCCGACCCCCAAGACGCCGTGCTCGTTGATCTCCTCCGAAACGCCCCCCGCTCTCGATGGCTCGACATCCAGGCGACGGAGCAGCGCGAGACGGCCGATGACCTCCTGGTTCACACCCTGGAGGCCGTGGCGGACACGATGGCCGAAACGTATGGGTGGACGCCGCAGACGTGGCGATGGGGCGACCATCACCGCCTCCGCCTCAACCACCTCACCGGCAGCGACGCGCTTCGGCCGCTGGGGCGGGGGCCGTTCGAGATTCCCGGCTTTGCCTCCACGCTGTGGCCGAGCCGGGGGCGCACGGCCACCCACAGCGCGAGCCAGCGCGTGATCATCGACTTCTCGACGACGCCCCCAACGGGGCGGGGCGTGTATCCAGGGGGACCGTCGGGCCGTCCGCTCGATCCGACGCACTACGACCATCAGATCAGCACCTACCTCAACGGGGACTACGAGCCCTACCGCCTGCCGCCCACCCCCGCGGACATACCTTCGGCGCAGGGGCGCTCCGTCCTGCACGTGGACCCCGCCGCGCAGGAGTGAGCGGGCGATCCTACGGGGTGTCGAGCCGCTCGATCTCCGCCTCGGACCAGTCGTAAAAGTGCCGATCGGTGGCCCGGAGCGTCTCAATGCACTCGCGGTAGAGGGCCTCTCCGTCGTCGAGGTCGGGGTCGCTGGGGTGCGCCTGCATCCACGCCCGGAGGTCCCGCAGGGCCCGGGGGGAGAGGGGGTCGATGGACGACTGCGACCGAAGGAGGCGCAGCTTCCGATCTTCTTCGCGGAGCGTGTGCAGCAGGGCCCAGAGGGTGCCGCCGAAGAACACCAGTATGCTGAAGGTCATCATGACCCAGGCGTCGACGGGAAGTCCGAACATGGCGGGAGGGGGGAAGTGAGGAACGTGTGCGCAGGCGGGGACGGGGCTCAGGAGGAGCCGGAGGCGGGATCGCGGGGCGTATCGAGCAGGCCGATGGTGGCGGCGCCGAGGAGCGGAAAGAGAACAAACACCGCGACGCCCCCCAGCATCTCGGGCGTGCCGAGGTTGGTCCACGCGTAGTATCCGACGATGAAGGTCATCACGGCGGGGATGACGAATCGAATCATCGGGTTCCAGAAGCGACCCACGTACAGCCCAGCGTTTCGGTTTACCTCCAGGACGCGGAGCTTTTCGGGGGTGAGGCTCCACCCGATGAGCCCGATAATGGCGAGGGTGGCGAGGGGAAGGCCGAAGTTGCCGAACACGAAGTCGAGGAAGTTGAGCACGCTCCCGGAGTAGGCGCTCGGCAGGCCCAGGAGCCACACGGCGCCGCAGACCCCGAAGACGGTTTGTTCGCGGCTCCAGTTTGTCTCTTCGTCGAGGGTGCTTACGCCCACCTCGGTGATCAGGATGGCCGACGTGAAGGTGGCGAGGAAGAACCCGACAAAGAAGAGCAGGGCCCACAGGCCGCCGCCGGCCATGTTGGGGAAGACCTTCGGCAGGGAGACGAAGGTCAGCTCCGCGCCGGAGGCGGGGTCGATCCCGAAGGCAAACACGATTGGGAAGATGGAAAAGGCGGCCAGCAGGCCCACGCTGGAGTTCCCCAGGACGGTAAAGATGCCGCCCCCGATCGGAATGTCGTCGTACTCGGGGAGGTAGCTCCCAATGGTGAGGGCGATGCCCCAGCCCAGTCCGGTTGAGAAGAGCGCCTGCCCCAGCGCGGTAATCCAGGTGCTTCCGCGCAGGAGGGCGCCCCAGTCCACCCCGAACGTAAACACCAGGCCTTCGCTCGCGCCGGGGAGCGTGACGGCCCGCAGGGCGATGGCGGCCAGGGCCAGCACGAGGCCCGGCACGGCGTAGACCACCAGCCGCTCGATGCCGCGGCGAATCCCGAAGTACAGCACGAAGCCGACCAGGGCCATCACGACCGTGTGCATCCCCAGCGGAAGGAGGGGGGTGGACTGAAAGCCGGTCCAGAAGGGTTCAGGGGCAAACCCGGCCGACGTAAACGTGAAGAGTACCGAATGGACGGCGTAGTAGAGGGTCCACCCCACGACGGGGGCGTAGTAGGACATCAGCGCAACGTTGACCAGGAGCACCACCACCCCAAATCCCGCGAGGCCGCGCCGGGTGGTGACGGCCCGAAACGCCCCAATCACGCCGCGGCCGGTGTACCGTCCCAGTGCCACCTCCGCAATGAGGCCGGGGATGGCCAGGATGAGAAGCAATACCAGATACGCCAAAATGAACGCCCCGCCCCCTTCTTGGCCGACGATGTACGGAAAGCGCCAGATGTTGCCGGCTCCGACCATGGCCCCCAGCATGGCCATCAGGAAGCCGAACCGAGAGCCCCATTGCGCTCGGGAAAGCTCAACGTCTGTGTCAGCCATGGGTGTGCGTGTCGGTGAGTGTCGTCGCGGAGGTGAGCCGATGCCAATGTAGGGAGGCGAATTCGAAATTCCGAACCGGACCGCAGGGCCGCAGAATCTTGCGCCCCGTTGATCGATACATCGGGCCAGATGCCACCGGGGCATCCGACGCACGCACTTTTCCCAACTGCCGACAGTCGAGTGACCGACGAGCCCAACACGCCCCTTCACGCCCTCGCCGACACCGCTGCTCGCTGGCGCGACCCGGAGTATGAGCCGCGGGCCAGCGCCGTGCAGGCGACGCTCGACGCGCCGAACCGCTGGACGGAGGAGGGGCTCGCGCACGTGCTCAACCGGCGCATGCAATCGATTACGGCCGAGGCGCTGGAGGAGTGGCTCGGCGAACGGGCCGCGGAGTCCGCCCCGACGATCGCGGTGCTCTTCGGCTCTGCCGGGCCCCTGGATGGCTTTCGGATGGCGCTGGCCGCCTGGGGGCACGGCTACGCGACCGCCTGCGCCCTTCCCGACGGCTCGCCCGCGCTCGTTCGGGCGTTTGCGAAGGACCTATCGGAGGCCCTCCCGGGGCTCGACGTCTCCTTTGCGGAGCCGGAGGAGGCACTTGCGACGGCCGATCGTGTGCTTGCCCGGCCGGCGGGAGACGACGCGGCCGACACCATTCGGGCAATGTGCGAGAAGCATGGGGTGCCCCCCTCCGACCGGCTCCTGCAGGGGCCGGTGTACAGCGTGGGGGTCGTGGATGGTCACGAGACGGACGACGAGCGGGAGCGACTCGCAGAGGACATGCTTCTTCTCGACGGCACGGGCCGCCGGCGGCTGGCGGTGGTGTGGGCGCCCCAGGGGCTGGCGCCGGACACCTACCTGGAGTCGATGGCCCACTTCCGCGGCCTCTACCCGGCGCATCCCGATACGCCCGGCACCCTGCAGATGCAACAGGCGTTCCTGGAGGCCCAGGACCAGTCGCACGCCTACGCAGAAGACCTCCAGTTTCTCGAAAGCCGCGGCGACCCCGCGCCCCAGAAGCCCGCCCACATCCGCTGGGCCGAATACGAGGAGCGGGACGAGGTGGGCGCGTGGCTCCGCGAGCAGGGCGACGACGTGTGCGCCCTCATCGCGCGACGCCACCTGCACGATCAGCTCGACGTCGACGTCCCCCTGCGGACGCCCGGCGGGGGACAGGTCCCGCCGCTGGACGACCCGGAGGGGCGGGCCATCGCTCAGTTCCTGGCCCCCGACGCCTAGTCCTGCCCGTCGAGGTACGCGCTCAGCACCGACTTGATTTCGGGCTGCGCCGCGCTCCAGTCCACACTCGCGTCCTTCGAGACGGTCACGAACGTCGGCGTGATGAACACATCCTCAACGCCGCCGATTGAGAATAGCTGGTGCGCAAGCGGGTGGTTCTCCGCCTCCGCCGCCGACGAGAACGCGGCGACGCCCTCGTCTCGAAACGAGCCGTCGACCGCCGTAAATTTCAGGCTATGCGGATTGGGGGTGGACTCGGCGTGAATGGTGGGCATGGAACGATCACGAACACCTTGGAACGAGACGGAATTTGCCCCTCACGTACGCCCCGCACCGGTGCGGGTTCAGCGAGCGGGTTAGACGTCGAATTCACTTGCGTCTGGCCCGCCCCGTGTTGTTTTTAACGCATCCACATCGCCTTCCTCATTCCAGTTCGCCCGGTTGGTATGGAGACGCTTGACGACCAATCTTCAGGGCCTGATTCGGAGCCGCCCGCCCGACCGTCCACAGGGGGACCACTGGGGCGAATCGCGGGCCACACGCAGGGCCTCGTGGAGGATTTGCGCGAATGGATGGACCTTCGCCTCGACCTGGCGTTGCTGGAGGTGGAGGAGAAGGTCGATGAGCTCCGAAACGAGGTCGCCCTTGGGCTCACCCTGGCCTTTTTTGGCCTCTTCTCTGTGTTTTTCGTTCTCACGACGGTGGCCCTGGGGGTCGGGTGGTTGCTGGGGCACCCCTTCTGGGGGTTCCTTGCGGTCTCCATTGCCCTCGTCCTGATCGTGGTGGCCCTGTACTCGGCCCGCCCCGCGCTCGTCCCCCCGTCCGAATTGTTTGAGCGACTGCGGGGCGACTCCGACCCTGAGGCCTCGTCGGCCCGGCCCGCCCGCGAGGCCCGCCCTCCCGAGACGTCCGAGGCCCCACCCTCGGAATAGCACAATCGCTGCCCTTTCTGACACCCCCTACACCGTCCCATCATGGATTCGGAATCGAAAAAGGCGGACGTTGAAGCCCAGCTGAACGAAACCGCGGAGGCCATGTCCGGCCGTCTCGACTCGATCCGCGACGAGGTTGAATCGACGGGCGTCTCGATCCGCAACTGGGTGGCCAACAATCCCCTCAAGAGTGTCGGCGGCATGCTGGCGGCGGGCCTGGCCGTGGGGGTTCTCTTCGGTGGGGGGCGCTCGCGTCGCCGCCGTCGCCACCAGGAACTGGTGGAGGAATACCTCGAGGCCCTGCGGGCGGAGGTCGAAACGGCTGTCGACCGGGGCGAGGAGCCCGGGCCGGCTCTTCAGAAGGCCCTGCGCGACCGCGTGCCGATGATCGTGTATTCGGAGGAGGCCGGGCGCTCGGGGGACGGGTGGACGCGTCTCCTGGGCGACAGTGCCCGCATTGTGTTTCGGACGGGCGTGAGCCTGTTTGCGCGCGACATCCTCGAGGGGCTTCTGGCAAACACCGACATCGACGAACTGATTGATGAGGAGGCGCTTCAGTAGGTGCCTCCTCCGAGAACGACATTTTCCACCAACGCTTCTCTTCTATGCGACTTGTGCTTTTTGGCCCGCCGGGCGCCGGAAAAGGAACGCAGGCCCGACTGCTGGCCGAGCGCCGGGGCCTCGTCCAGATTGCGACCGGAGACATCATTCGGGAGGCCCTCAAGAATGAAACCCCACTCGGAAAAAAGGCAAAATCCTACGTGGAGGCGGGCGAACTCGTCCCGGACTCTCTGGTCCGAGACCTTGCCGAAAACGCCATTGCGGACGAAGGCTACGACGATTTTGTGCTCGACGGCTATCCGCGCACGGATCAGCAGGCGGCGTGGCTCACGGAGTTTCTCGAGGAGAAGGACCGTCCCCTCGACGCCGTGATTAGCCTGGCCGTCCCCGACGAGGTCATTGTCCGGCGCCTCTCGCGTCGCCGCGTCCACACCGAAACGGGCGAGACGTATCACCTGGACCACGACCCGCCCCCCGACGACGTGGACCCCCAGCACATTGTGCAGCGGGACGACGACCAGCCCGAGACGGTGCGCAACCGACTGTCGGTGTACCGGGACGAGACAAAGCCGCTGGAAGAATACTACCGGGAGCGCGGCCTCCTCCAGACTGTAGACGGGACCGGGGGGATTGGGGACGTGTACGACCGGGTGGAGGAGGTCCTGGACGATCTCCGTGCGTCGGCCTAATCATCTCGTCACCCCGTTTCCCCGGTATGTCTGCCCCGGACTCCCCCGAAGACCGCGTGTCGGCCCATCGAGACCGAATTGACACCGCGCTCGCCACCCTCGTCTCCGACCGCGAGCCGGCGGTCCTGTACGAGCCCGTACAGTATGTCCTGGAGGGGGGCGGCAAGCGCGTGCGGCCGACAATGCTCCTGCTGGTGGCCGAGGCCTTTGGCGCGTCCGCGGAGCGGGCCCTGCCCGCCGCCCTGGCCGTCGAGGTCTTTCACAACTTTACCCTCGTCCACGACGACATCATGGACGGGGCGGAGGAACGCCGGGGGCGCCCCACGGTCCACGTGCGCTGGGATGAGGGCACGGCCATCCTGGTGGGCGACCTGATGATGGGGCTGTCCTACGACCTCCTCGGGCGCGTGGAGGCGGGAGACGACGAGGCGCTCTACGACGTCTACCACCCGATGGTCGAGAATCTCTGCCGCGGACAGGCCCTCGACGCGTCCTTTGAGGCGCAGGAGGCCGTCTCTGTGGAGGCGTACCTCGACATGATTGACGGGAAAACGGCGGCGCTGCTAGCGGCGGCGTTTGAGCTGGGCGGCGTGGTGGGCGGGGCGCCCCCGCCGGCGCGGGACGCGCTCCGGGAGGCGGGCCGCTCGGTGGGCCGCGCCTTCCAGATCCAAGACGATCTCCTGGACCTTACGGCCGAGTCGGAGGCGTGGGGAAAGGCCGTGGGCGGCGATCTGGTGGGCGGGAAGAAGACCTTTCTCACCCTTCGGGCGTTGGAGCGGGCCGACGGGGACGAGCACGACTGGTTTGCCCGCATCGTCACCGATGGGGGCTTGCCGCCGGAGGACGTGCCGGAGGCCCGTGAACGAATGGCCCGCCTGGGCGTGTTTTCGGACGCGGAAACCGCGGTCTCGCGCTACGTAACCGAGGCCCACGAGTCCCTGTCGGTTCTGCCAGAGGGGCCCCCCGCGGAGGCGCTCCGCTGGCTGATCGACCAGATGGAAGACCGACGGCACTGACCGGGGATCCGGGGCCGGAGCCGCTGCCCCTTCACGCCTAGTTCTCTCTCGCCTTGCCCCTCGGCGTCATGATCGAGCGCGAAGTCACGGTGCGGAACCGGGCGGGACTGCACACCCGGCCCGCCTCCATGCTGGTCCGCACCGCCTCCCAGTTCGACGCCGAAATCTTCCTTCGCCGCGACGGCTATGAGATCAACGGAAAGAGCGTGATCGGCGTGATGACGCTGGCGGCCGAGCAGGGGGCCACGCTCACGCTGCTCGTCGAGGGGGAGGACGAGGAAGATGCGGCCAATGCCATCGCCGACTTGTTCGAGGACGGCTTTGGGGAAGAACTGTAGGCCATCCGCGACGCCCATCGTCCAGAACCGACCCCCTACACGTCCATGTCGTCCCCTCCCGACCCGTCGACATCCGATGCGGGCCCCGAACGCATCATCGAGGGAACGGGGGTCGCGCCGGGCATTGCCATCGGGGCCCTTTATCGCTACGACGTGGGCCCGCCGGAGGTGGATCGCACCCCGATTGCCCCGGAGGCGGTCGAGGACGAGCTGGCTGTGCTCGAGGATGCCCTTGCGCGAGCGGAGCAAGAAATCGAACAGGCGCGCACCATCGCCGATCGCATCCTGGGGGCGGAGCAGGCGGCCATTGTCGAGGCCCAGCGCATGATGTTGAACGATGAGGCGCTCCTCGGCCCGGTGCGGGAGCGCATTCGGACCGACCATGTGACGGCCGGACAGGCGCTCCAGGCCGTGCTGCGAGGGTATCGGGAACGGATTGGGGAGAGCGAGGACGCCTATCTTCGGGACCGGACCGACGACCTCCTGGAGGTCGAAACCCGGGTGCTCCGGGCCCTGGAACGGGGCCGGACGGTGGCGCAAATTGAGCCCAACGCGATTGTGGTGGCCGACGCCCTCACGGCGACCGACCTCATTCAGCTCCACGAGCACGGACTGCTCGGCTGCGTGACGACTGGGGGCGGCCCCCACTCGCACGTGTCGATCCTGGCCCGCGCCCTGCACATTCCGGCGGTGATCGGGGCGGAGGAGCGCCTCGAGGCCGTAGAAACCCACGACCGGGCCGTGGTCGACGGGCAGGCGGGGCGTCTCATCGTGCACCCGTCGGCCGACACGCTCGAGGACTACCGCCGCCGTCGCGCCCGTCAGCAATCCCTCTGGGCGGAGCAGGCACAGGCTGCGTCGGCGCCGGCCGAAACGACGGACGGGCACTCCCTGAGCGTACAGGCCAACGTGGAGTTCGAGGAGGAGCTGCAGATCCTCAAAGAGTACGGGGCCGACGGCATTGGCTTGCTTCGCACGGAGGTCTTGTTTCTGAGCCGGCCCGCGGGGGCGTTTACGGAAGAGGAGCAGGTGGCCGTGTACCGAAAGGCGGCCCGGGCCGCGCATCCGCACGCGGCCACCGTTCGGCTGCTGGACCTGGGCGGCGACAAGTCGCTCTCCCAGGGGCCCCGCGAGGCGAACCCGTCCCTGGGCTGGCGCGGCATTCGCCTGCTGCTCGACCGGCCGGACGAGCTGCTGCGCCCCCAGGTGCGCGCCCTCCTCCGCGCCAACACCGAGGGGACCCTGCGCGTCCTGCTGCCGATGGTGACCCATCTCGACGAGGTGCGACGCGTCCGCTCGATGATTCAGGAGGAGGCCGACCGGCTGTCGCGAGAGGGCCGTGCGCACGACCCCACGCTTCCCGTGGGGGCCATGGTCGAGGTGCCCGCCACGGCCCTGCAGGCGCGGGCGTTTGCCGAGGAGGCCGACTTTCTGTCGATCGGCACGAACGACCTCACGCAGTATGTCCTGGCGGTGGATCGCGACAACGACCGCGTGGCCAGCCGGTACGATCCCCTTCACCCCGCCGTGCTCGGGCTGGTGCAGCGCACGGCGGCCGCCGGACGGGACACCGGGACGCCCGTGGCCGTATGTGGAGAAAGCGCCGGCGACGTCCACGCCGTTCCGGTCCTGATAGGGCTGGGGGTCACGGCGCTCAGTGCGACGCCGTCGCATCTGCCGGGCCTCAAGCGATTAATTCAACACGTATCCCGCGCCGAGATGGACGCGCTGGCCACCGCCGCCTGTGCGGCCTCCGACGCCCAGACGGTGCGCCGGCAGGCCCGCGAATGGATCGCGCAACACGTCGACGACGCCGTTCTCGACGCCCCCGACGTCTCTTCCCCGTAACCATCCAACTCCCATTCTCATGTCCGACTCTCCCTCCCTTCTCGAGCGCATTACCGACGACCTGAAGCAGGCCATGCGTGACAAGGACAAGGTGCGCCTCCGAACCCTCCGCTCCCTCCGGGCCGCCCTCCAGAATGAGGAGATTGGCCAGCGCACAGAGGGCACCGAAACGACGCTCACGGAGCAGGATCAGCTGGCCGTGCTCCGGAAGCAGATCAATCAACGGAAGGACTCGATCGAACAGTACGAGGACGCCGGCCGCGAGGACCTGGCGCAGAAGGAGCAGGACGAGCTCGAGGTGCTAGACACGTACATGCCCGACGCCGTGTCGGACGAGGAGCTTGAGGCGAAACTCCGCGCCATCATCGACGAGGTGGGCGCCGAGTCGATGGCGGACATGGGGGCCGTGATGGGACGGGCGATGGATGCCCTCCGCGGGCGGGTGGATGGGAATCGGGTGCGGAAGCAGGTGCAGGCCCTGCTGTCCGAGTGAGGCCCCACACGGTCTTCCGGATGGGCGGGCTGGTTTGCGTACCTTCCGCGCGTCCCCGTCACCGCCTCCACGTACGTCATGACCCTTCTCGACGGATTTATTGTGGCCGTCCTTGCCGGGGGACTCCTTCACGGAGTATCGGCCGGGGCCCTTCGGCAACTGGCCAGCCTGATCGGACTGGTGTTTGCGCTGCTGGTTGCGGCCCAACTCATGCACGCGGTGGGGGCCCTCGCCGTGCAAAGCCTTGGGCTGTCCGAGTCGATCGCGCCGATCGTCGGATTTGTCGTGCTCTTCTGCGGGGTGTGGCTGATCTTTTTTGCGATCTCGCGGCTGCTCGAACAGGTGCTCGAAGCCTTGTCGCTCACGATTGTGAACCGGGCCGCCGGGGGGGCGCTCGGGGCGCTCAAGGCGGCGCTTCTGCTAAGCGTGCTCTTTCTGGTCCTCGCGGAGGTGGACATTCCCGAGCGGGAGACGCAGGAGCAGTCGGTGCTGTATGGGCCCATCGCCGGGGCGCTCCCCACCACGCTGACCGTCGTGGCCGACTACGTGCCGTCGGTGAGGCGGGCCGCCGAATCCTTCGGGGAAGAGGTGCGGCCGTCGGTCGAGTCGCGGGTGGACGGGACGGAGTAGCCCTGCGAGCGGATTGAAACCATCCGGGGGCTCCCCAATCATGTAACACAAGGCGAAGCCGAGTCGCCCTTCCAGCGGTCGTTCTTCCCACACGATGTCCGGTGCGCCATGGCTGTCGTCGGGAGCAACGTCACCATCGATATTCATAGCAACGAACAGGTGGGCATTGGCTCCATTCGGGACGCGGTGCGCGACGGGAGCCGCCTCCACCCCACCGTGTCCGCCCGCGTCCGCGAGGCCGTCGAGCAAGCGGCCGCTCGTGTACTGGAGGCCCAGGACGTCTCCGAGGTTCGCCTCTCGCCCTCGGTGCGACTGGTCGACGAGCGGATCCGTGGGGTCCCCCGCGAGCGCATCGTCGCGGAGCTGGACGTGGAGGGGGAGAAAGACACCCTGGCCGCGGTCGATTCGGCGTTTGCGATGCCGGCGCGGGCAGACATGGCGGAGGCCGTGGAGGACGCCGTCCGCGACTTCCTGTCGACGTCCGATCTCGAACGCAAGGTGCGCGTGACGGTGAGCGTCACCCCCGTGGAGTTTCGGTAGGATCTCCCCCCGAGCCCTGCTCGTTGGCCCGATGATCGCACGCTTCCGCGCTGTTCTGCCCCGGGCATGGTCCCCGTTCGTCTGGAGCTAAAGAACTTTCTGAGTTACGGGACGGATGCCCCGCCGCTCGACTTTGAGGCATTCGACGTGGCGTGCCTCTCGGGCGGCAACGGGGAGGGCAAGTCGGCCCTCCTCGACGCGATGACGTGGGCCATCTGGGGAGAGGCCCGCAAGTCCAGTGGCAAGCGCAAGCCCGACGACGAGCTCATCCGCATCGGCACGCGCCACATGCAGGTGACCTTCACCTTCGACCTCGAGGGCACCCGCTACCGCGTGACGCGCTCTTTCTCGAAGTCGGCCACGGGGAAGACGACGACGTCGGACCTGGAATTCCAGGTGTACGCGCCGGAGGAGGAAGCGTATCGCCCCCTCACGGGGTCCACGCAGCGCGAGACCCAGGGGCGGATCGACGATGCGGTCGGCCTCGACTACGACACGTTCATCAACTCGGCCTTCTTGCTCCAGGGGCGCTCGGACGAGTTTACGCAGAAGAGCCCGAGCCAGCGCAAGGACATCCTGGTGCGCATCCTGAACCTCAGTCGATATGAGGCGCTCGAAGACCGGGCCCGCGACCGGTGGCGGTCCGCCAAGCAGCAACTGCAGCGGGCGGAGGCGGAGGTGGAGCGCCTGCAGGAGGCGCTCGAGGATGTGGACGAGTGGGAGGAGGAGCGGGACGATTTGCGGGCCGCCATCGAGGAGCAACAACGCACCCTAGCGGAGCTCCGGGAAACGGAGAAAACCCTGACCCAGCGGCGGGCGGACCTTGAGGCGAAGGCCCGCGAGGCGGCGTCGGTTCGGGAGACGGTCGCCTCGATCGACGATCGGATTGAGGAGGCGACGGACGACATCGACGCGCTGGACGAGCGAATTGAAGACGCGGATGCGCTTCTGGCCCACGGCGAGGAGATCCGCTCGGCGCACGAGCGATACGAGGCGCTGCAGGACGAGCGGGATGCGCTGGACGAGAAGCGCGACCTCCACCGCGGGCTCGAAAAACAGATTGAGCAAAAGCGGGCGACGCTTCGCGAGCGGACGAATCAGCTGGAGCGGCGCCTGGACCGCCTGAAGGTCGAACGGGAGGGGTTCGAGGAGTCCCTGAGCGAGTGTGCCTCGAAGCTGGCGAAGCGGCCCCTGGTGCAGGACAAGTTGCGCTCGGCCCGGGCCGCCCGGCAAAAAGTGCGCGAACTGTCGGCCCGGAAAGACCAACGCGAGCAACTGAAGCGACGGAAAGAGTCGGCGCGCCGCACCCTCGTGGGGCGGCGCGAACAGTTGCGCGGAGAGCTGGAGGGGCTACGGAACCAGATTGAGGAAGAGCGGACGGTGCTCGAGCAGCGGTCGGACCTCCAGGAGACGCTGGCGACGCTGTCGGAACAGGATGAGCGACGAGGGACGCTGGAGGACCGCCTCGCGTCTTTGGAGGCAGAGGGGAAGACGGTCTCACAGGCCATTCGCGAACAGCAAGGGCAGCTGGAGGCCCGAAAGGAAGAGCACGCCCAGGAGCAGGCCGAGCTGGAGCGGTTTCGGGCGGCGGACGGCAAGACGTGTCCGACCTGCGGCTCGGAGCTGACGGAGGCGCACCGGCGGGAGGTTGAGGCGACGCTCTCCTCGAAGATCGACAGGCTGGAGCAGCAGATTCAGGATCGCCGGGCCGACCTCCAGGAGAAGAAGGAGCGGCGAGCGACCCTGCGATCGCAGTACGCCGAGGTGCGGAAGAAGCTGGAGGCCCTTTCGGACGTAGGGGAGAAGCGGGCCACGGCCCAGGAGCAGCTCCGGGCCCTCGAGGATACCGCCGACGCACTGGAGGCCCATACGGAGCAGGCCCACCGTCTCCGTGAGCGGCTGGAGGCGGGGGACTACGCCGCGGAGGCCCGCCGCACCTGGCAGCACTGCGCGCAGCGCCTGGCGGAGCTTTCGTTCGACGCCTCCGCGTACGACGCCCTGCAGGACGAGGCCGCTCAAGTCGACCGGTACCGGGACCGGCTGCGTGAACTGGAGGAGGCGGAGGGGCGCCAGGAGGAGCTGGAACGAAAAATCGACCAGCACGATCGGGACATCCAGGAGCTCCGGGAGACGCTCGACGACGACACGGCCTTTGCGTCCCTCCGGGAGCAGCTGGCCGACCTCCAGGAGAAGCTCGATGAGGTCGGGTTCAGTCCGGACCGGTTCCAGGAGGTGCGGGAGGAGCTGCGGGCGCTAAGCGACGCGCCGTCCCGCTACAGCGAGCTCCAGCAGGCCCAGCAGAACCGGGACGATTGGGCCGACCAGCGACAGCGGCTACGGGACCAAGTTGAGGACCTGCGCCAGGAAAAAGCCGAGGCCCAGGAGCGCCTGGAGACGCTCGAGGCCTCGGTCGCGGCGACCGAGGAGCTGGAGGACGAGCTCTCAGAGGTGTCGGAGGCGGTCGCGGAGGCGGAGGCCACGCTCAACGAACTGCAGCAGCGATTCGGCATGTTGAGCGAGCGCCTGGACCAGGCCGAGCGCGACCGCGCGGCGTTGGCGGAGGCGCAGGCGGACCGGGACGAGGCGAAGCACGACCGCCAGCTCTACGACCACCTGCGGACGGCTTTCGGCAAGCACGGCATTCCGTCGCTGATCATTGAGGAGACGCTGCCGGAGATTGAGGAGCGAGCCAACCGCATCCTCGACCGCCTGACCGACGGGCGCATGCACGTACGCCTTGAGACCCTGAAGGAAAAGAAGAGCGGCGGAACGAAAGAGACGCTCGAAATCATCATCACCGACGAACAGGGCATGCCCCGGCCCTACGAAACGTTTTCGGGCGGCGAGAGCTTTCGGGTCAACTTTGCCCTCCGCGTGGCCCTCGCGCAGTTGCTGGCGGAGCGGAGCGGGGTGCGCGTCCGGACCCTTGTGATCGACGAGGGGTTTGGGACCCAGGACGAGGAAGGAATTGAGCGGCTGGTGGAGGCCATTCAGTCTATTCGGGAAGACTTTGCGAAAGTGCTCGTCATTACCCACCTTGAGCGACTCAAGCAGGCGTTCCCCGTTCGCATTGAGGTCGAGAAAGATCCGGCCACCGGATCGACCTTCGAGGTGGTGCGCGGGTAGGAAGGAAGCGGACGCCCTTGGCCGGGCGGGTACGCCTATCGATCCACGATGTATTTCGGCCCCAATCCCCCATGGAAAAACTCTATTACTCGATCGGCGAGGTCAGCGAGCGCGTGGGGCATGAGCCGCACGTTCTTCGCTACTGGGAGCAGGAATTCGACGTGCTGGACCCCCGGAAGAATCGGGCGGGGCGACGGGTCTACACGGAAGAGGACATTGCGGTGGTGGAGCAGATCCGCGCCCTGCTCAAGGATGAGAAGTACACCATCGAGGGGGCCAAGCAGGCGATCCGGCGGGGGAAACAGGGGGCGGATCCGCGGACGCAGATTCGGAACGAGCTCCAGGACCTCCGATCCTTTCTGGAGGACCTCCGCGATGCGATCTAGTCGGCTCCCGCCAGTGGAGGCAGTGGTGCGGAAGGAGAGGGGCGCCGCCCGGGGGAGTGCTTACTGGGCGTTGGGGGCGTCTCGATCGGAATAGATTCGGAGCTCGCGGGGCTCGGGGTGCACCTCGATTCCCGGGGAGGGAACGTGTCCCAGCACGCGCTCCAGTTTTGAGGCCGGGTACCTGTCCTCTTCGACAACCAGGGTCCAGAAGGAGCGGTCCAGTCGCCGGGGATCGATGGCCGTCTGCCCCGTTCGGATGTCCACCTGCAGGGCAAGGCGGACCTCGCCGGTGTCCGCGTCGGCGTAGACCGTCGTAAAGAGGTGTTCTTTCGAGCGCGTCGTCTTGATCTCCAGCCCTCCCTTCTGCCGGGTGGGCAGGCTTTCGCCAACCGCGACCTCGGTCGCATTTGACTCGGCAGACGAAGACCCGTCGGGCGGGAGGTTCGGTGCGGGGCGGTCGGGGGAAGACATGAGCGGCGGAGTGTGATGGGAAGGCTGTCGGTGAGCGGGCCGCTATTCGTCGCCGATTCCGTCGCGGATGACATCGAAGGTGCGTTCGATGATTCGCGGATCGATGCCGTCGTAGATCGCACTCATCAGCTGAACGGTGTTCTTGGCTGCTTCCTCGAACACAAACTGCGGCGCGGCAAACTCACATCGAATAAAGTGAGGCGGCGTTCCCCCTTTAAAGACGAGGGTACAGGTCTCAAAGCGACAATCCACGAAGTGCTTCCCGTCAATGACGAGGCGCTCGCCGGTAAACTCGCGGTCTGCTACCGTGTCGCGGTCGGACTCGTCGGGGGAGGCGGGGTCGGACGAACCGTTGGGCGTGGGCATAGGCAGTTGGCTTGGGACTAGGCGTGGGCGTCTTGCTGTACGGGACAGGCCGCGGTGAGCGTGACGTTCCCGCGAGCGGGAAATGACACGAGTCAAAAATAAAAACCCTCGCTCAGCGCCGCTTGGCGGCGAAAAGCGAGGGTGGGGGGGGTGGTCAGGGGCGGATTCGAACCGCCGACACACGGCTTTTCAGGCCGTTGCTCTACCACCTGAGCTACCTGACCCGGAATGTGGAGTTGGTCAACTCATTCCACCACCGAAGGTACCGACATCGAGAGGCGGAATCAACGGGTGCACCGGGGCTTAATGCCCCCTTCACGCCCCGTACTCGTCGTTGCGCTCGTCGGTAGGGAACGCCCCCTCAGACGGATCGGACGAACGGTGCGCGCCCCACATCAGTTTCGATCGCAGCGTATGGAAAAAGTGTTGACCCGGTAGCTTCACCAGGTTTACGGTGTGGGCGGCCCGGCGAATCCGAAACTCGTTCTGAAACGTATCGAAGAGGGTGCTGCGGCCGTCGGCCGCGAACACGTAGGGCAGCTCGTCGCCCAGCACGCGGCACGTGATGGTGGCGTCCGCCGGCAACACCATGGGGCGAACGGTCAGCGTATGGGGGGCGATGGGCGTGAGAATGATGGCGTCGACCCCGGGTGTGATGATGGGGCCTCCGGTGGAGAGCGAGTAGGCGGTCGAGCCGGTCGGGGTGGCGATGATGAGGCCGTCGGCCCAGTACGTGTTCAGGGGCGTCCCGTCGACGGCGACTTTGACTTTGATGAGGCCGGCTGAGCCGCTCCGGTTTAGGACAAACTCGTTCACCGCCCATTCACTGTCGAATGCCTGCTGGTTGCTGGTTTGCACCTGGAGGGCAATCCGCTCCTCCACCGTGTACTCCCCGGCCTCGATGCATTGTAGGGCGTCGGGCAACTGGTCGACTTCAATGTCGGCCAGGAAGCCGAGCCGTCCAATGTTGACGCCCAGGAGGGGCGTGTCGTTGGGGCCGGTCTGGTGGGCGGTGCGGAGCAGGGTCCCGTCTCCGCCGAATGAGAGGACGAGGTCGCTCGCGGCCGCAATGTCGTCGACGCGTCGGTCGTTGACGAGCCCGTCGGGGCTATAGTCGTGTTCGAGCAGGCCCTTGGCGATCGGGTCATGAATCCAAAAGTCCAGGTCGTGCTCTCGGAGCCAGTCTATGGTTTGTGCCACGGGGCCCCAGATGGCAGATTTGGTTGGATTGCCCGCAAGACCGTAGATCATTGGCAAGGTGTGGAGCCCAGTGGGCTCGGAGCCGTTAAGAGAAAGGCACGACGGCAAGAGCACCGCCGACCCTGATAGCAAGGCGGCGGCGTAACGTTCCCCTCCTGTCGGGCCCCTTACCGTAGTGTGGAGGGAGCCCCTTCATTTCAAAGCTCAATCGCGCATGCTTTCCTTTCTCTTCCACGGGATCCAGCGTCTCCTGCGCCCACTGGCACGGTATGCCCACTGGCTGCACCTGCAATGGCCGGCCGGGGACGTGGAGCAACTCCCCCGCGTCGATGAGTACTTCCAAACAAATGTGGACGGGGTGTACGTCGTGGGCGATCTCGCGGGGGTGCCGTTGCTCAAGTTTTCGGTCGACGGCGGCGTGAAGGCGGTCCGGCACCTGGCCTCGCACGGACGAGCGGCGGAGGGAGGGGCCCCGGGCGACGAGCCGTACGACGTGGTGATCCTGGGCGCCGGGACGTCGGGCATGGCGGCGGCCCGAGAGGCGGAGAAGCAGGGGCTCTCCTACTGTGTGCTCGAGGCGCGCCGTCGCTTCGCCACGATCCACGACTTCCAGAAGGGAAAGCCGATCTACACCTACCCGAACGATATGACGCCGGCGGGCGACCTGCAGGTCACTGCCGAGGATCGGGAAGCGCTGATTGAAGAGCTGGAGGCGCAAACGGAGGACATTCCGGTTCGCCACGCCGAGGCCCACCGGATCGACAAAACGGCGACCGGAGTGGACGTGGTGACGAGCGAGGGGGAGCGGGTGTCGGCGGCCAATGTGGTTGTGGCGATCGGCCGCAGCGGGAACTTTCGGGACTTGGGGGTGCCGGGCGAGGACCGAGACCACGTGCATCACCGGTTGTACGACCCGACCCGGTGCGAGGGGGAGGACGTGGTGGTGATTGGCGGCGGCGACTCGGCGGCGGAGGCGGCCATCGCGCTCACCGAACACGGGGCGAACGTCACGCTCTCGTACCGCCGGGCGGAATTTGTCCGCCCGAAAGAAGAGAACGTGGAGCGGCTACACGAACTGGCCGCAGGGGAGGACGCTGCGGGCACGCTCACCCTTCGGATGCCGACCGACGTGGAAGCGGTGGAGGAGGAGGCCGTGGTGCTCTCGGACGCGGAGGGAACGACCGACCGGGTGCCGGCGCGGGAGGTGTTCGCAATGATTGGACGGGAGGCGCCGCTCGACTTTTTCCGGCGATCCGGGGTCCAACTACGCAACGACTGGGGCGACGTCCCCGAGTCCCTTGGCGACGCCGTGTCCTCCCTCGACTGGCTGGGGCGGCTCAACTGGGGGCGCATCGGGGCGTTTGCCTCCTTCTTCCTCTTCATGGCGGCCATCTACAGCTGGAAGGATGGGGGATGGCTGGGGCGGCTGGCGCAGTCGGCCGAGCTCTTCCCGTTTGGCTGGACGCCCGGGAGCGGGACCGGACTGGTAGACGTCACGCTCGCGTCGATGTCGAACCCGGGGTTCTACTACACCTTCGCGTACTCCGCCCTCGTGGTTGTTTTCGGGGTCAAGCGCATTCGCCGGCGGAAGACGCCGTACATCCGGGTGCAGACCCTGACGCTGATGGCCGTGCAGACGCTGCCACTCTTCATTCTGCCGGAAATCGTGCTTCCGTATCTCGGCGTCAATGGGCTGCTCCCCACGGGGCTGCTGGACGCCCTCTTTCCGGTGAGCGAGTCGGCCGTTCACGGGCGGCAGTACTGGCGGGCGTACGGCTTCATCCTGGCGTGGCCCCTTTTCATCTGGAATGTCTTCACGTCGGATCCCCTCTGGTGGTGGCTCGCCATCTGCTTCGTGCAAACCTTCGTCCTGATCCCGGGCATGATCTACTTCTGGGGCAAAGGGGCGTACTGCGGCTGGATCTGCACCTGCGGCGCGCTCGCCGAAACCCTGGGCGACCAACACCGCGAGAAAATGCCGCACGGCGAGGGATGGAATAAGCTGAACCTCGCAGGGCAGGTGATTATGGCGTTGGCCTTCGTGCTCCTGGCCCTTCGAATCGTGGGGTGGATCTGGCCGGGGTCGGGCGCGACGGCCCTGTTCTGGGCGGGGCTCACCGGCGAATGGTTCGGGCTCCAACTCAACTACAGCTGGGTGGTCGACATCATCCTGGCCGGGATGGTCGGCTTTGGGGTGTATTTCTGGCTCAGTGGGCGGTTCTGGTGTCGCTTCTTCTGCCCGCTCGCCGCGCTCATGCACATTTACCACCGGTTCAGCCGCTTCCGCATCCTGGCGGACAAGAAGAAGTGCATCTCCTGCAACGTGTGCACCAGCGTCTGCCACCAGGGCATCGACGTCATGTCGTTCGCGCAGAAGGGGGAGCCGATGGACGACCCGCAGTGCGTGCGGTGCTCGGCCTGCGTGCAGAGCTGCCCGACGGGTGTGCTGGAGTTCGGGCAGGTGGATCCCAACACCGGTCAGGTAATCACCACCGATGCGCTGGAGGCGTCGCTGGCCCGCATCCAGGAGCAGGAGTCCGGGCAGGCCGCCTAACGCTCTGCTTCTGCGTCGTCGCGTACGAGCAGGACGGAGCACGGGGCGAAGATGGCGACCTGGTGGCTCACCGTTCCCACGCTGGTCTCCGGGTCGTCGTCGCGGTCGACCTGGTGGGAGCGCTGCACGATAAGGTCGACCCCTTCCGCCTCCGCGAACCGCGTGATCTCGGGGGCCCGCTGGCCGTACGTGATCTCGGCACGCACCTCGTATCCATCGTTGGCAATCTGATCGGCCCACCGCGCCATCTTCTCCTCGGCCTCGGCGCGAAGCTCCTCGTAGAAGTCGTCCATCTCGCCCGGCTCGTCCTCCTGAAGGGTCTCGATGACGTGGTGGAGGAGCACGGTGGTGTCGCCCGGGGTGCCGAGCCGACGCATCGTGTTGATCACGGCGACGTTGTTCGTGGAGAGGTCGACAGGAATGAGAATGGTGCCGTACATGGCGAGCTCAGGGAATTGATGAAAGAAGAGTGCGGGTCGCCAGAGGGGGACCGATCGGCAATATAGGAAGCGCGCAATCGGATCTCAGTCCTCAGATTTTTGTATTTGCACTGCGGGTTCTCTGGGACGAGTCCCTGACACCGACGTGAATACCGAGAGACACACCCTCCGTCGTCGATTGGCCGAGCGGCAGCAGGAGAAGGCCGTGCTGGAGCGGCGCGTGCGTGGCCTGGAGGCGCGGTACCGAGAGGAGGTGGCCCCGCTGAAGGAGAAGGTCCTTCGCCTCGGGGTGGAGCGTCTGCGGGCCGCCGCTCAGGCCCGAATGCGAAGTGCTCGCCTTCGCAATGCCTACCACGATGCGCAGCGGGCGTATGATTCCTTCCGAGAGGCCCGTGCCGGCGCGGCGCCGTCCGAGTCCGAGGCAAAGGCGGCGTTCCGGCAGGCAAGCAAGCACTGCCATCCGGACCGGGTCCCGGAAGACTATCGGGCCGAGGCGGAGGCAACCTTCCAGGCGCTGGAGCGGGCCCACGCGTCGGGATACACCGAGGCGGTGCAGGCAACGGCCCAGGCCCTGGAGGACTGGGGATTCCCGACGCAGTCGCAGGCCCAGGAGAGCCGCGACTCGGAGGCGCTCAGAGAGGCGGTGGAGGAGCTCGACGTCTCCATTCGGCGGCTGCGGGAATCGGAGGCGCACCAGGTGTTGGAAGAAGCCGGGACGCTGGACGCGGCCATCGAGAGCTGGATTCGGAGTCTCCGTCGCCGGGTGCGTCAATTGACGACGGAGTAGTTGGGGCGACGCGACCTCGAGCGGAGGGGAGATGTGTCGGCCGCACGGCTCCGGTGGGGACGCTGGGGTTCTGTTATTGCAAAAGAAAAGTCGTACAGATCCTCCGTCGCGACGCGCAGGGCCGTTGTAACTGCCGTGGCCGTGCGCTACGTTAATTTCTCCGCAGCTCTTCGCAGGCACAATCTCCGTTTTTGCATGGCGGACGCGCAAACCGACTCCTCCACGACCAACAAGGGCCGCACGCCCCTGATGCGGCAGTACTACAAGATCAAGGAACGCCACCCCAAGGCGATCCTGCTGTTTCGGATGGGGGACTTCTACGAGACCTTCGACGACGACGCGAAAACGGTGAGCCGCATCCTCGGCATCACGCTCACCGAGCGCAACAACGGGGAGGCCGACGATGTGCCGATGGCCGGCTTCCCCCACCACGCCGTCGACAGTCACCTGCCGAAGCTGATCCGCTCGGGCCTTCGCGTGGCGATCTGTGAGCAGACCGAGGACGCCGACAATTCGAGCGGGAAGGTGGTGGACCGCGACGTGGTGGAGGTCGTGACGCCGGGGGTGTCCTTTCACGATCAGCTGCTCACGCCCAAACAGTCCAACTTCCTGGCGGCGGTGCACTTTGGGACCGGGCGGAACAAGGGGACGATCGGCTTCGCGTTCATCGACGCGACGACGGGGGAGTTCAGTGTGACGGAGGCGCCGGAGGAGCAACTCACGGACCTGATCCAGACCGTAGCGCCGTCGGAGGTCATCCTCGACAAGCGACGGACCGACCGGCTGCAGGCGCAGCTTCGCGAGATTCCGTTTACGGTGACGGAGCAGGAGGATTGGGTGTTCAAGTACGACTTCGCCTACCAGACGCTGCTCGACCACTTTGAGACCCACTCGCTGAAGGGGTTCGGCGTAGACGACATGGACCAGGGCGTGGTGGCCGCGGGGGCCGCGCTCTACTACCTGGGGGAGACGCAAAAGGGCAAGCTGCCCCACGTGCGTAAGATCAAGCGGTATTCGAAGGAGGAGCACATCGCCCTTGATCCCGCGACCAAGCGGAATTTGGAGCTGGTGCAGTCCATCCAGGACGACGGGCACGAGGGGACCCTCATCCAAATCCTGGACGAGACGGAAACCCCGATGGGGGGACGTCGCCTGCGCGCCTGGCTCGTGCGGCCGCTGCGCGAGGTGGATCGGATCCAGCATCGTCTCGACGCCGTGGAGGCGTTTGTGAACGACCGGCACCTGCGCGAGGACCTGCAGGAGCAACTGGGGCAGATGGGCGACCTGGAGCGGCTGGCGGGCAAGGTGGCCACCGGCCGCGCGTCGCCCGACGACCTCAACGCGGTGAAACACACGCTCCGCCGCCTCCCCGACCTCAAAGCGCGGCTCAGCGACACGGGCTGTGCGGCGATCGACGAGATTGAGGACGAACTGGAGCTGTGTCCCGAGATCGTCGAGCAGATCGACAACGCACTCGTGGACGATCCGCCCGCCAAGATTAGCGAGGGCGGGCTCATCTGCGACGGCTACTCCGAGGAGCTCGATGAGCTGCGGACGATTGCACAGGAGGGGAAGGACTGGGTGGCCAACTTGGAGAAGGAAGAGAGCGAGCGCACCGACATTCCCTCGCTCAAGGTGGGGTTCAACAAGGTGTTCGGCTACTACCTGGAGGTCACCGACACCCACGCCGACAAGGTGCCGGACGATTACATCCGCAAGCAGACGCTCGTCAACTCGGAGCGCTACGTGACGCCCGAGCTAAAAGAGATGGAGGAGAAGATCCTGACGGCGGAGGAAAAGATGGAAACCCTGGAGCTGGAGCTCTTCAACGACCTCCGCGACCGCTTCGCCCAGCGGACGCCGGTTCTCCAAAAGAACGCCGAGCTCCTGGCGCACCTCGATTGCTACACGGGCCTCGCCGCGGTCGCCGAGCGGCACGACTACGTCCGCCCGACGGTCGACGACAGCCTGACCATCGACATCGAAGAGGGGCGTCATCCGGTGGTGGAGCAGACCCTGGAGCCGGGCGACCCGTTCATCCCGAACGATACGTACCTCGACCCGGACGACGAGCAGATCCTGATCATCACCGGTCCGAACATGGCCGGGAAGAGTGTGGCGCTCCGGCAGGTGGGCCTCATCACGCTGTTGGCGCAGGTGGGCAGTTTTGTGCCCGCCGACGCCGCGCACATCGGTGTGGTCGATCGCATCTTTACCCGTGTGGGGGCGTCGGACAACCTGGCGGCGGGGGAGAGCACGTTCCTCGTGGAGATGAACGAGGCGGCCAACATCCTGAACAACGCCACGTCGCGCTCCCTCATCTTACTCGATGAGGTGGGCCGTGGCACCTCGACGTTCGATGGCCTCTCCATCGCCTGGGCCATCGTGGAGTACCTGCACGAGCGGCCCGAAGTGGCGGCGCGCACCCTCTTTGCGACGCACTACCACGAGCTCAACGCGATGGCCGATCGCCTGGACCGGGTGCACAACTACCGCATCCAGGTGAGCGAGCACGAGGGCGAGATTGTCTTCCTCCGCAAGCTCATCCGGGGTGGGGCCGACCACTCCTACGGCATTGAGGTGGCGCGGATGGCCGGTCTCCCCGACGCCGTGATTGCCCGGGCGCGCGAGGTGCTCCACAATCTGGAGAGCCAGCACCTGGAGGTGGGGGATGGCGAGACGGGGACGGAGGAGGCCGAGACCCCGTCGGGCGACGGCATGCGGGCGAAAAAGGGCGACGCCGACGCGGTGCCGGACCTTGAGGACAGCCAGGCCAACCAGATGCACCTGTTTGCCCAGCCCGATCCGGTGGCCGAGGAGATCAAGGAGATGCTGAGCGAGATTGACCCGAACCGCATCACGCCGGTGGAGGCGCTGATGAAGCTCGCCGAGATGAAGGAGAAGGTGAGCGACTAGCGCCCGTCCTCGTAAAGCGGTGGGAGAAAAACGACAAGGGTCCGTGTGGCCCCTGTCGACCGGTCGCTCAGGGGACGGGGCCTCGACCCAGCGGACACGGGGCTTTTCCGCCCGCAGGACGCGCATGGATTTCAGAAACCGACGGCCGAACGGTATGATTGACTCCTTTCTCGGGACCGAGCCGGTCTACGACGAGTCCAACTACATTGCCGAGACGGCGGTCGTGGTGGGCGATGTGACCCTGGAGACGGACGCGAGCGTGTGGCATCACTGCACGCTCCGTGGCGATGTCAACTGGATCCACATTGGGGAAGAGACCAACGTGCAGGATCATACCGTCGTCCACGTGACGCACGGCACCGCGCCGACCCGCATCGGGGCCCGCGTGACGATTGGTCACAGCGCCATTATTCATGGCTGCACCATCGCCGACGAGGTGCTGGTGGGCATGGGCGCGACGATCCTCGATCACGCGGAGATCGGGCGGCACAGCATCGTGGGGGCGCAGGCGCTCGTCACCAAGGACACCGAGATTCCGCCGCGGTCCCTGGTGCTGGGGCAGCCGGCCGAGGTGGTGCGGGAGCTGACGGAGGAGGAGGTGGCGTCGATTCAGGAGGGGGCCGCCAACTATGTCCGGTACAGCGCTGTGCACGATGGCCGGGCGCAGCCGGATGCGAATCCCTGGTACGACCCGTCGGACGCGCCCGCTCGGTGAGGGGCATTACGAGGGAATTGCACCGAACCGCCAACGTCGGGCGTCCGGGCGCGTCTGATTGACCTACATGCACGTTCCGCAATTCGCACCTCCTCATGCGCCTCCTCCTGAGCCTTCTCTGCGCCAGTGTCGTACTGGTGTCCTGCTCCTCCATCACGATTGGGGAGCAGGACGTTTTTTACCCGAAGCCGTCGGTGACGCCCGAGACGTTCGACCTCGATGATGTGGCGTTGCGCGACACGTCGGTGGCGGTAACCGACACGGTGGACGTGAACGCGTGGCATCTCTCGCAGCCGGATGCGCGGGCGACCGTCCTCTTCTTTGGTGGCAATGGCTTTTACCTCGTCCAGTCCCGCGGCTATCTCCGCGCCCTTACCCGCCCGTCGGCAAACGCGCTCCTCTGGGACTACCGGGGCTACGGGCGGAGCGAGGGGGCTCCCAGTGTGGAGGCGTTTCGTGCGGACGCCCTTGCGATGTACGACCATCTCGTGGAGGCCCGCGGCGTGGACCCCGACCGACTGGTGGTGTGGGGCCACTCGCTCGGCAGTTTTCTGGCCACCCACGTGGCGGCGAACCGCTCGGTTGCGGGCGTTGTGCTCGAGAATCCGGCCACCACCGTGGACGACTGGGTGGGCCACCTGATCCCGTGGTACGTTCGCCTGTTTCTGGGCGTCGACGTGGACCCGGTGCTCCGCAGCGAAAGCAACCGCGAGCGCGTTCAGGCGCTTGAGGTCCCCCTGCTCACCATCGGGGGGGCGGAGGATAATGTGACGGATCCGGACATGGCCCGCGAGTTGCACGAGGCGGCCGGGTCGTCCGAGAAGGACCTCGTCATTGTGGAGGAGGGGACCCACAACGGCCTCTACGACGCCCCGGCCGTGCAGGAGGCCTACCGGACGCTTCTCAACCGGGCGGTGCCCACGGCGAACGAACGCGGTGCGAGGGACGGAAGCACTCGATGAGAAGAGGGCGGCCGGGGCGAGCGGAACCCTCGGGAGGGGTTACGCCGAGGAAGAATCCGTACGATCCGAATCGGGGGTGTCCCGGCCCAGCAGGGCGCGGCGGTCGAGGCCGCTGAGGGCAAGGATGGCGCCCCCCACCGCCGTCCCGACAATCGGAAGCGGAATGCCCACCGCGATGCCGCCCAGAAGGCCCTTGCCCACGCTCATCCACGGGCCGTCGCCGCCGTACCGGGACTGCAGGACGCCGGTGCCCAGGGTGCCGAGCGCAAATCCGGCGAGGACCAGGGCCGGGGTGGAGAGGCCAAGAGACAGCACGTTTCCGGAGAAGAACAGCCAGTCGAGCCCCAGAATGGCGAGGCCGCTGGATGGGTGAAGGAACCGACGGGACGACGCCATAGAACGACAGGCTTGAGAAAAGAGAGGACGGGAGGGAGAGTCCGGGGGCGCTTCGGTGTTCCCCCCGGACCTCCGTGGAGGTCAGGGATCAGGTAGTACGGTGAGGGCCAAGGAAGCCGTTCCCGTGGTTCGTGTTCGGCCGTGTAAACCCTCTCACCGATGGTCCGTTGGTGGGGGCAAGATTATTTTCCATCGCCCCCTTCACGCATGCTGGATCGTCTGCCGCAGAACTTTCTCGACCACATCGAACTCTGGCTGAGCGGGGCGGCCCTGATTCTGATCTTCGGCATTCCGGAGCTTCTGGGCCCGTCGGGGACGGAGTTTTGGCGGATCACAGCGATCATTGCCGTGGTGGTGGGGAGCCTTCACGGGGTGTTGTTCTGGGGGGTGCGCCGGCGCCAGCGGCAGGTGCGGCGGCAGGCCATCCAGAACATCCAGGCCATGCTGGCGGATGTCATCAAAAACCGCCTGACCGCCATCGACATGTACCTGCCGCAGGACGACGATCCGGAGCTCCTGCGACGGGAGGTGGAGGGCATTCGCACCTCGATCCGGGAGATTGCGAACGAAGTCGACACCCTGTCGGAGGAGAGCCTGGAGGCGTGGGAGGAGCGCTACGAGGAGGCCCTGCAGGGCACGCCCGTGCCGGAGGGCAGCTCGTAGGTCAGAGGGCGTCGAAGGACCAGCCCCGCGGGGTCAGGGTGTTCAGGATGGTGCGCAGCGCCTGGGGAGTCACCTCCTCGCACGTCGGATTGTCGTGCAGCACGATGACAGACCCCGGGCGGATGTGCCGGAGGACGAACCGCGAGACGCGGCGGGCGGTGGCCGTTTGGAGGTAGTCGCCGGGCATCACGTCCCACATCACCATGCGCTGTCGATGCTCGGCACACCAGCGCCGCAGGGCGCCCGTGGGATGGCCGTACGGGGGCCGGAGGGCGCGCACCGGACGGCCGGCAAGGTCTTCCAGGACCGACGTGGTTCGCTTCACCTCCCGGCGGAGAGAATCACTGGAGACGCGCCAGGGGTCCGGATGGGTGAACGTGTGGTTCCCGATTTGGTGGCCGGCCTCGACGATCGCCCGGACGAGGTCGGGGTGCTGGCGGGCGTGACTGCCGAGAAGGAAGTGGGTTGCGCGGGCCTCGTACGTCGCCAGGAGGTCGAGCAAGGTGCGCGTCATCTCCGTCGTGGGCCCGTCGTCGAATGTGAGGTAGGCGGTGCGGGACTGGGCCTCCACCCGCCACAGCAGGTCCGGGAAGAAACGCTGGAACGGGCGGAGGCCGTGCGTCGCAAGGTAGGGAACGAGGAGGCGCATGAACGGCGCGGGCTAGTCAGACCGAAGGGCGTCGCGGAGGTGGGTCCAGGCACCAAGGAGTCCGCTGGCGGGCACCGCCAGCACCAGGAACAGCTCGGTGGGCACGATGGATCGCAACAACCCGCGCTGTCCGAAGTGACGGGCCGCCGGGACGGCCAACACCAGGTCGGCTCCCATCTTCGCCAGAAAGGCGAGGAGGACGGGCTGGCGCCAGGCCGGAAGGGCGACGGCCACCGTGCCCGTGATCAGGAAGAGGGCGTGGGTCAGCCAGTAGAGGGAGACGGCGAAGGCGCCCCCGCGTTCGGACCGACGGACCGTGTGCCGGAAGCGCTGGGCCGTGGCCTCCACGTACGCCCCGAGGGACGCAGCAGGCGCGGGGCGTTGGACCCGTGCTTCCGGGGCGGCCGTGGCGGAGACGGTCTCGGCGGGAGGGTCCGCCCCGGACGGAGGGCCGTCCCGGGTAGATCCGCCGAATCCGCGGCGAACGCCGACCGCTGCGGCCGTGCGCCCAACCTGCTCGAGGGCCTGGAGGCGCGGCAGAAAGCGGTCGTTGTGCTCGTAGGTGACGGCGGTCGCCAGTCGACGGGTGTCGGGCCCGGCATGGGCGGCCACGGCCGAGAGCCACTCCGGGGAAAGCGTGGCGTGTGGGGGGAGGCGGACCCGGACGTCGCCCGACGCGTCGTCCGCAATGGATTCGGATGCGGCACCGGAGCCCGGGGAGGCGTCAGTCTCGATGACCCGAACGGACGGCTCCCGGTCCGCGGCGAACGATGCCGTCGGCGGTGCAGAACGGCCCGTCTCGTCGGGGGTGGCGACGAGCACCTCGTAGCGATCTGCGGGGTAGTCGCTCGTTCGGAGGGGGTCGAGAAGGTCGTCGAGGGACGCGTCGGAGGAGGCCGGGATCACGATGGAGAGGAACGGGGCCTCCGGTGTGCTCGACGAGGGGGCCGAGCGTTGGGCGCGAAAGAAGGCCACGGCGGTGCCGAGCACAAACAGGATGTAGACGCCGACAACGGCGCTCAGCAAAAGAAGAACACTGGTCGGCACGGAATTGGCGGGACGCGTCGAGAAAGCAGCGAGAGATCCTTTCACCGACGAGGGGAATGAACAGATCCCCTACCGGAGTGACCGCGAGGTGTGGTGGGGCGGACGGATGAGGGAGAGGGGCTGATCGATGGTGAGGCGCATCGCCGAGAGCCCCTCGGGGCTCATCCCGAGGGCCAGATCCACTGTGGCTCGGGGACGCATGGGCATACGCACCGTGAGCCCGACGGACGCGGACGGACGGAGCGGGTACGTAGACGCCGCTGGCGAGAGGGTCTCCTTGAAGGAGAGAACCGGCTCGAACTGAGCGGGGAGGTCGTCGTAAATGCCGGCGGCGTGCACCCCGAGGTGGCCGTCGAGGGCGAAGACGGGCGTCGTATCGATCAGGGGAAACTCGTACCGGGCCGTGGCGGTGAGGCGGTCATGCCCCACGAAGCGACTGCGCGCCCAGCCGGGCACGATCGAGCCGTCGAGCGTGGGGCGCTGGTAGAACGGAACCGGCGCGGTGTCACGCGACCACGTGCGCACGAGGCTCGATCGCAGCAGAAGCCGGTGTCGGCTGGACAGCGGAATGGAGCCGCGGACCTTCACGTCGAGCTGGTCGAAGCTGAGGGGAACCCCGCTGAGATCTACGTATCGGTCCCACTCCCCCTGCACCTGGGCCGATGATCCGGTGCGTTCTCCGGACGACCGGGTCTCGTACCGGATCCTCACGCCGGCCCGGACGCCCGTCTGCTGAGCTCCGGGGACCTCAGTGTCCCGCAGCCGCTCGGCGTGCCGCTGGCTCCGAGGGGGCAACGCGGACGCGTCGCCCGTGCGGCCGGTGGTGCGAACGTGCTGCAGCGTGACGTGGGGCCGAATGTGCAGGCGTCGGCCCCACACCGCCTGCCCGACGCCAATGTGGACCCGGCCCGTGCGTTGTCGAAACGATAGCCGGGCGTCGTGGGGGGCGGCCGGGCCGAGGCCGTAGAACCAGCGTCGGTCCGTGTGGAGGGCCCGGGCCGTTGCGATCACGTATTGCCGGGCCGTGCCAGGGTGTGCGCTCGCAAACGAGAGGGTGGCGACCTGCTCGTGGAGGGCGGGGGCGGCCGTGAGGAGCCACTGCGCGTGGCGGCGGCCGAGGTTGTGCACGACGAGCCCGGCGCCGATCCCGGGCCCGACGCGCGGCCCCCACACATCCAGCGGGTACAGGCGGACATTTGTGTTCAGCGTGGTGCCGCTGCCCGGAAACGAGCCCTGTGCCTGGACGGGAGGGACGCTGCCCAGGAGGCCCACCAGGACCGCCACCAGGAAGACGACCCGGAGGGGACTCCGTTTTTGGAGAGGAGCCGTGCCGTGAGAAATTGAAGGCCGGGACCAAGGTGTGTGCATCCGTGTCCGGTGTCGCCTATCATTTGGTAGCGTCGTCCGAAACGACTTCCCGGACGTCCGCCCACAGATTAACAGCCAACGAACGCTTCGTCAGCGAAAAGCCTATGCGAATCCTTCTGGTCGGAAGTGGAGGGCGCGAGCACGCCCTCGCCCGGACCCTCGCCAAAAGCCGCCACACCGACACGTTTCTCATCGCCCCGGGCAATCCCGGGACGGCCCAGTGCGGCACGAATGTCGATGTCGCGGCCGATGACCTCGAAGGCCTCCTCGCCCTCGCCACGGAGCGGGACGTGGACCTGACAGTGGTTGGGCCGGAGCAGCCGCTGGTCGACGGGATCGTCGATCGATTTGAGGCGGAGGGGCTGCGGATTGTGGGGCCGACGCAGGCGGCCGCCCGGTTGGAGGGAAGCAAGGCCTTCGCCAATCAATTCATGAGCCGCCACGATATTCCGACGGCGTCGTTCCGCGTCTTTGAGGCGGATGAGGGGGAGGCGGCCGCCGCGTACATTGAGGACGTGGGGGCGCCCATCGTCGTGAAGGCCGATGGGTTGGCGGGCGGGAAGGGGGCCTTCGTGTGCTCGAGCGTGGAGGCGGCGCACGACGCGCTCCATCAGATCGTGGACGACCGGGCCTTCGGGGCCGCCGGCGACCGGGTGGTGATTGAGGAGAAAATGGAGGGGGAGGAGGTGAGCGTGCTTGCCCTGACCGATGGCACGAACTACGTGCTGCTCCCGCCCTCGCAGGATCACAAACCGATCGGGGAGGGCGGGACCGGGCCGAATACGGGGGGCATGGGGGCCTTCGCTCCGGCGCCCCTCCTGGACGCGACGGCGCTCACGGAGGTCTGCCGCCGCATCATTGAGCCCACCCTGCAGGGCATGCGGGCGGAGGGGGTGCCCTACCGCGGCGTTCTGTACTGCGGCCTCATGATCACCGACGAGGGGCCGAAGGTCGTAGAGTACAACTGTCGCTTTGGGGACCCCGAAGCCCAGGTCATCCTCCCGCTCCTGGACACGGATCTGGTCGAGGTCCTGGACCGGCTGGTCCGCGGGGACTTCGGGCAGTTCTCCCTCCGCACGACCCCGGGCGCGGCGGCCTGTGTGGTGTTGGCATCGGACGGCTACCCCGTCGCCTACGACACGGGCATGGAGATCACGGGCATCGACGACGCGGACGCCCTCCCCGAGGTGTCTGTGATCCACGCGGGTACGCGCCGCCGCCCCGACGGGGTGCTGGTAACGGACGGGGGGCGGGTGATGGGCGTCACGGCCCGGGGCGCCGACCTGCCGGCGGCCCTGGAGCGGGCGTACGAAGGGGCCGATCGAATCCAGTTCCAGGGAAAGACCCTGCGCCGAGACATCGGCCAGAAGGGAATGGCTCACCTCGACACGTAACCCGTCACGGCCCTCTCGTTTCCCCGTGTGGTCCCGTACACTTTTCTTCTTCCTGCTCGTTGGCGGCGCTGTGCCGGCCCTGTTCGGCCCGGCTCTTCCTGCGGGGGAGCGCCCCGCTCCGGACCGCCGGGCCGGGGCCTCCGCGTCCGACACCGTCGAGCAGGTCCGCTTTCAGGAGGCAACAGACCTGGCCCGGGATCCACGGGGGCGGCTGTACGTGGCGGATGCCGGGCGCGACGCGGTCGTCATCCTGTCGCCCCAGGGACAGGAGCAGGCGGTGCTGGGGGGCGCGGGCACGCGGGCCGGGCAGTTCCTGGACCCGCTGGAGGTGGACCCGACGAATGGACAGACCCTGCTTGTGGCGGACGCCGGGAACGGCCGGTTGCAGCGCTTTTCCGAGGAGCAACAGTACCTGGAGAGCCTTCCCGTGGGCCGCGATTTTGGGACGGAGCGGAACCGGCGGGCCCTGGACGACGGGCGCGACGGAGCCGACGAGCGCGGGGACGGGCGGCCGATCGCGGTGGCGAGCAGCGTGGGAAACCATACGTTCGCGATTGACGAGGGCCCCGGGGTCGTCCTGAAGTGGGACGAGCAGCGGCGACCGGAGCGGATTATTGGACGGCAGATCCAGCGGAGGGGACGACTGGAACGGCCCGTGGCCCTGGCCCTGCAGGGCAGCCGCCGCTTGTACGTGGCCGATCGGGAACGCGAGGCGGTGCTTGCGTACGATCGATTTGGGACCTTCGAGCGACAGCTTCCCACCCCGCCCCTCCCCGACGTCCGGGCGCTCACGTTTCGGGCCGGGCAGCTCTGGATCGTGTGTGCGGACCGCGTGTTGGTCTGGCACGCCGCGGATCGCCGCCTGGCCGAGCGCCCCGTTGATCTGCCCGCCCCGCTCGTGGATGCCGTTCCGTTCGCCGACGGGGTGTACCTGCTCACGAGGACGCGCCTCTGGATGCGCGACGCGCTTCCGTCGTGAGGGCCGGGCCCGCTCGTCTGGTTTCTGTTGAGGTCCATCTCTGATCTGGTGTTCGTTCCGCTTCGCGTCGGTTCGAGGGAAGGGGGGCAGAGGCTTCTGTGGATGGTGTGTGGACTCCTCTTGTTCGGGGCCGCGCCGGCGGTGGCGCAGGATTCGACCCTCGTCCTCCACGACGTAGGGGAGCATCGGGATACGATCGACACGTTTCAGCCCCAACCCTATGCCCTGCGCCCGCTCATCGTCCCCGGCACCGAGCGCTTCCGGGTCGGGCAGACGCGTCTGGACACGACCGAGTATCGGCTCGATCCCCGCCGGGGCCGGCTGTGGATTCACCGCGAGGCCCTCGTCGAGCGCCGGGACACGCTGTTCGCAACCTATCGCACCCTGCCCTTTGCGCTTGAGTCCGTCTACCGCCGCCGGGCCCCCGACTCCACGACGGCCGACACCGCCGGGGCCGTGGCGGTGGTTGAACGCGACACGGCCGGCGCGCGCGGATTCGACCCGTTCGAGGGCGTCCAGATTGAGCGCAGCGGCTCCCTCTCGCGCGGCGTGGTGGGCGGCTCCAATCGGGACGTGAATGTGGCGTCGGGGCTCCGGATGCAACTCGACGGGGAGGTGGCCGAGGACGTGACCGTTCGGGCGTTGCTGACCGACGAAAACACGCCGCTGCAACCGGAGGGGACCACGCAGCGCCTCCGCGACTTCGACCGCGTCTTCCTGGAGGTCGGCGCTCCGCAGGGCACGGCGCGACTCGGGGATGTGGACGTGGAGATGGGGGGCAACACCTTCGGCGAGTTTTCCCGGAAAGTGCAGGGCGCCACCGTCGAGAGTGCGTCGATTGGGCCGGGGCTGGGGCTGGAGGAGGGACGAGTGCAGGCGGTGGGGGCGGTGAGCCGGGGCCAGTACCGGACGCAGGACCTTGAGCTGGACGACGGGGTGCAGGGGCCGTACCGGCTGACCGGAGACAATGGCGAGACGCCGATCATTGTGGTGGCGGGCTCGGAGCGCGTGTATCTCGACGGGGAGCGCCTGGCCCGGGGGCGGACGAACGACTACGTGATCGACTACGCACGGGGGGAGCTCACCTTCACCTCGAATCGCCTGATTACGGAGGACCGCCGGGTGACGGTCGAGTTTCAATACTCGGCGACGCCCTTCACGCGGACCTTTGTGGGCGGGGAGGCCCAGGTGGGGGCCTGGGCCGATGCCGAGGGCCGCCCCCGAGCGACCCTCGGGGCGACGGTGCTTCGCCAGGCGGACGGGCGCGACTTCCAGACGGCGTTCGATTTGTCTCGACAGGACTCGCTCCGCCTCACTCAGGCGGGCGACGCGGACGCCACCCGCAGTGGGGCCACACGGGTCGAGTTTGCCCCGGATGCCCCGTACGTGCAGTATCGCCGCACGACGGTTGGTACGCCGGGCGGCGAGGAGGATACCGTTTTCGTGCCGCTGGACCGCGCGCCGGAGGAGGGGACGTCGGTTTTTCGCGTCCGATTTACCCGTGTGGGGGCGGGGCAAGGGGCGTACCGGCGGGGCGGTCGGCAGGCCAACGGGGTGGTGTACGAGTACGTCGGCCCGGGGGAGGGGCCGTACGCGCCCGTCCAACCCCTTCCGGCCCCCACCCGACAGCGCCTGGTCGACGTGTCGGGGACGGTGGAGCCCGTCCGGGGCGTGGAGCTGTTTGGGGAATGGGCGCAGTCGCTGAATGACCAGAATCGATTCTCGTCGCTGGACGCGGACAACGACCGGGGGCAGGCCTACGAGGCCGGGCTTCGACTGGAGCCGCAGCCGATCGACATCGGCGAGGCGGAGGTGGGCGAGGTGTCCGGGCGCGTGCGGCGGCTGGTGCGCGGGCGCAACTTTGAGACCTTCGGCCAGACCCGCCCCATCGAGTTTGCGCGGACCTGGAACCTTGCGCGCAGCGGCTCGGGCCTGCCCCGCGGGCTTCGCGATCGGGGAGCGGAAGCGGTCGACCGGGCCCGGCTGCGCTTCGAGACCGACGGCGGGTCTCGGGTGGAGGGCGGGGTTGGGCGGTTTACCATCGGGTCGGCCTTCACGGGGTGGCGCCAGGAGGGGGCGCTGCGGCTCCGGGCCGCGGGATGGCCCCGGCTCCACCTTCGCAGCGAGCACGTGCAGAGCACCAACCGGCCGGGGGCGGTGCAGGGGACGTGGGTTCGTCAGCGGGCCTCGGCCCGTCAGCCTCTTCTCGATGGGGCCCTGACGCCCCGACTGACGCTCGACCGGGAGCGCCGTCGCCAGCGTGTGCTTGGAACCGACAGCCTCACCCGCGAGGCCTTCTCGTTTGTCGAGGTGCGGCCCGGGGTGCGGTATCGGCGCGGGGCCCTGGAGGCGGAGGCGAGTGTGGAGTACCGGACCGAGGAGGGGGGCGCGCAGGGGGGCTTCCGAGATGAGTCGACGAGCTGGACGGTGGAGTCGGACGTGGCCTACGACCCCGACGCGCCGTATTCGGTGTCGGTCCGCGGCGGGTACCGGCGGCGACGGGTTACGGATTTCTTTCGGCTGCGGGAGGGGCGGGAGGACACCGAATCGGTGCTGTTGACGCTGGAGGGAAGCGCCCGGCCGCTGGATCGGGCCGTGCAGGTGGAGACGTTTTACGACGCCGCCACCTCACGGACGCCTGTGCTGCAGGAGGTCTACATTCGGACGGGGCCGGAGCTGGGGCAGTACGTGTGGCGGGACCTGAACGGAGACGGCATTCAGCAGGTGGATGAGTTTGTGCCCGAGACCACCCCCAACGAAGGGGCCTACGTTCGGAATTTTGTCCCGTCCGACTCCCTCGAGGCGGTCGTGGACCTACAGGCCCGAACACTCCTCACGGTTCAGCCGGATCGGCTGTGGGAGGACGCCTCCGGGGGGTGGCGGCGCGCGCTCCAGGCGGTGCGGACGCAGACGACGGTGGAGGTGCAGGAGAAAACCCGAACGGACGCCGTGGCGCAGATCTACGGGTTGAATCTCCGTCGCTTTCGACAGGCGGGGGCCACGCTGGACGGCCGCCTGCGGGTTGAGCAGGAGGTGGAGCTGTTTCGGACGCAGAGCGCCTACGGCCTCGACCTTTCGTGGCGGCAGACCCGCGGCTACACCGAGCGGGCGGCCGGGGCGGAGCGGACGTTTCGGAGCCGCTGGGAGGGCACGGCCCGGGCGCGCCCGGCGACGGGCTGGCTCTTGCGCCTACGGGTCGGGCGTGGGACCGAGCGGTCGCGGAGCGAAGCCTTTGCGGATACCCGTAGCTACGACATCCGAAGCGTCGACGTGCGCCCGGAGGTGTCGTACCAGCCGGTGCCGTCCCTCACGGTCGGCCTGTCGGCGACGGCGTCCCGCAAGCACGATCGCCTCCAGGACCGGCGGGCGCAGGGGGTGCGCGTGCCGCTGGAGGTGGAGTGGACGCGGGCGGGGCGGCTCCGGGTAAACGGAACGGTGGAGGGGGCGCAGGTCGACCTGGAGGGGGATGCCCGGGGACTCGCGCAGTTTCGCCTGACGGATGGGCGCGGGCCCGGAACGTCGCTGCTGTGGGGATTGCAGGGCCGCTACGTCATTACGAACAACCTCGAGGCCAGCCTCAACTATGACGGACGGGCCCCCGCGAACGCCGATCCCATCCACACGGTGCGGGTCAAGCTCACTGCGTCCTTTTAGCTTCCGGGGCGCAGCGAAAAGCTCGGCGTTAGGCCGCCTCCCGGGCTTCCGTCTCGTCGCGGTCGCTCAGTTCTTCGTATTCGTCCCGCCAAATGTCGATGCCCGCTCGCCGGAGCTTGCCCTCCAGGTCCTCGTAGCCCCGATCCAGGTGGTACACACGAAGCACGTGGGTCGTGCCCTCAGCAATCATCCCTGCCATGACGAGAGACACACTGGCGCGGAGGTCGGTACTCATAACCTGCGCGCCTTTGATGGGAGGTCCGCCCTGAACGGTGGCCGTGTTTCCGTTGACAGAAATATCGACGCCAAGCCGCTGAAGCTCCGGGACGTGCTTGAAGCGGTCGTCGTAAATCGTATCGGTGACCGTGGCCGTGCCGTCTGTCGTGGCCAGCAGCACGGTCCACTGGGCCTGCAGGTCGGTCGGGAATCCGGGGTAGGGGGCCGTCTCGATGGAGACCGGCGCAATGCGATCGGGGCGCGTAACGGTGACGCATTCGTCCTCGTACTCCACGTCGACTCCCGTCTCGGCCAGTCGATCCTTGAAGTCCTGCCCGAGGTGTTCGTGGGTCCCGCGGTTGATCTCAACGGGGTGCCCCGGCGCCCCCGCACTCGCGGCCATGAGCATGAACGTCCCCAGTTCGATTCGGTCCGGGGTGTTGCGGACGGAGATGGGGGAGAGGGTGTCGACGCCCTGAACCTCGATCGTCCGCGTGCCGAGCCCGTCGATCTGGGCCCCCATGTCCTGCAGCGCCCGACCGAACGCAACCACGTCGGGCTCCCTCGCGGCGTTTTCGATTCGGGAGGGGCCCGCGGCGCGCACCGCTCCCAGCAGCAGGTTGATGGTTGCGCCCACGCTGGAGGGGGCCAGCCGGAAGGAGCCCCCTGTGAGGCGACCGCCGGGGGCGGAGGCAATCACATATCCCTCCTCCAACTCAATCTCGGCCCCGAACTCCTTCATCCCTTCGATGTGCAGGTCGACCGGCCGAGGGCCCCAGGCGCACCCGCCGGGAAGGGAGACCTTGGCCTCGCCCGTTCGCCCGATCAGGGCCCCGAGCATGTAAAACGACGCCCGCATTTTCTTCACGAGGTCGTACGGCGCCACGGGATGGTTCACCGTGGAGGCGTCGATCGTGAGCGTGTAGGCCTCGGCGTCGAAGGAGACCGCGGGGCCCGCGACCCGGATCACGTTCGAGAAGGTGCGGACGTCGCGGAGGTCGGGCACGTTTGTGATCCGCGACGGGCCGTCTGCGAGCAGGGTGGCGGCCATGAGGGGGAGGGCGGTGTTCTTGGATCCGCCAACGGTGAGCGGACCGGTGAGCGGCGAGCCGCCATTCACGACGAGCTTGTCCATGGACGCAGGGGGGGAACGGGTGGCACAACAGGTGAGGAGGAACGGCCGCAACGACCAATCAAATCTGCAGAATGAATGCAGGGGCCCGACTCATTGTTCGATAAGAAGGAACTCTCCGATGAGGATTTACGACGCGTCGGACGTCCTCAGGGGCGAGAGAATCAGGTCGGCGGTCCATGCGTATACTCCGCAACAATCGTTCCTCCATCCCAGCGACTGCCTAGCTCGATGTCGCGAGTTTATCTCGACCATGCCGCGACGACGCCCACGCATCCGGCGGTGCTTGAGGAGATGACGCCGTACTTTACGTCGCAGTACGGCAATGCCTCCTCGGTCCACCAGCTCGGGCGACAGGCTCGAGTGGCCGTGGAAGATGCCCGTGAGCGAGTGGCCACGTGCCTCGGAGCGGAGGCCAGCGAGATTGTGTTTACGAGCGGGGGGACCGAGGCCGACAACCTGGCGCTGAAGGGGGTTCTGGCGGCGGCGTCGACGAAGGGGGGCGCGACGGGACTCGTCACCTCGGCGGCCGAGCACGAGGCGATTTTGGAGCCGGCCCGCTACCTGAAGGCGCTGGGCCATCCGGTGACGATCCTGTCGCCCGCGGCGCACGGGGCCGTCACGCCGACGCAAGTGGAGGAGGCCATCGACGACGATACGGCCCTGGTGTCGCTGATGCACACGAACAATGAGACCGGGGTGCGCACCGACGTGGCGGGGGTGGCTGAGGTCTGTTCGGCGCACGACGTGTTGCTGCATTGCGATGCCGTGCAGGCCGCGGGACTGTACGATCTCGATGTTGACGCGCTCGGGGTGGACCTGCTGTCTCTGTCGGGGCACAAATTCTACGGCCCCAAGGGCGTGGGCGTGCTCTTCGTTCGGGGGGGCGTAGACCTCGGACCGCTGGTCGAGGGAGGGTCGCAGGAACGGGAGCGGCGCGGGGGCACCGAGAACGTGCCGGGGGTGGTCGGCCTCGCGGAGGCCCTGGAACGAGCAACGACCGCGGCCGCGGATCAGCGCAACCGGCTGCGGGCCCTGCAACGCCGCCTCATCGAGGGACTTGATGCCGCCGTCCCGGGCGAGTACATTCTCAATACCCCTCTCGAGGAGCACCGGACGGCGCCGCACGTGGTGAATGTGGCCTTTCCGCCCCGGGACGACGATCCGCTGGACGGCGAAATGCTGATCCTGAACCTCGACATGGAGGGCGTTTGTGCGTCCGCCGGGTCGGCGTGCCAGAGCGGCGCGCTGGAGCCGAGTCACGTGCTGCAGGCCCTGGACCTTGACCGCGAGACCGCCGCGGCGGCCCTCCGCTTCTCGCTTGGGACGGAGACAACCGAGGACGAGATTGATTTCGCGCTGGAGGCCCTCCAGACCACGCTTCAACGGATGCAGGCGCTCGGGTAGGGGGCGGCCGCCGACGGATCCGTTCTGCCTTCGCAACGACCCCTTCTTTCCCCAATGACTCGGGCGCTGCTCGTCTTCGCAAAGGTCCCCCGGCCGGGCCAGGTCAAAACGCGGTTGACTCCACTGCTCAGCCCGGCAGAGGCCGCCCGCGTATACACTGCCTTTCTCCGCGACGCCTTCCGCCAGTACGCACGGCTCGACGCCGCGGTGCGGCTATACATCGCGCCGCCCCGCCCCGAAAACGGGCTCGTGGGGATGCCGTCGGACGTCAGCGTGCACGAGCAGGAAGGGGAGGGGCTCGGGGCCCGAATGCAGAACGCCCTGGCGGAAAGCTTCGACGCCGGCCATGAGCGTCTCGCCGTGGTCGGCACCGACCATCCCACGCTCCCTTCGGCCTTCATTGAGAAGGGGTTCGACGCCCTGGCGGAGGAGCCGGCCCTCTGCATCGGGCCGAGTGCGGACGGGGGGTTCTATCTCCTGGGCATGAATGCGCCGTTCCCTTCGCTTTTTGACGGCATGCGCTACAGCCACGACCGGGTGTTTGCGGATACGCTGACCCGAGCAAAATCCACGAGTGCGGCCGTCACTGTTCTGCCGGAGTGGTACGACGTCGACACCCCCGCGGCGCTCCGCCGCATGCTCCGCGACCTGGAGCAGTCCTCCCTCGAGGCGCCCAACACCCGCCGGATCGTTGCCACGCTGAATCTGCGGGATCGCCTTGCGGAAGCATCCACGAAATAAGACGTACCGGACCCCGAAGGCTTGGAAGCGGTTCCACTTCTTGCTTACCTTACCCGGATGTCTTCGGACCCTCCGTTGGTTCTCGAATCCACTCAATTCCCCAACGTCATGTCTACTTCTGACTCGCCCGTGTCTTCTCAGAGTAATGGGGCCATCGATTCCGAACTCGGCGACTTTGAGACGCTTGAACAGTTCATTCTAGAGCAGCAGGATCGATTTCCGCACTCCACGGGGGCCTTTTCGCGGCTGCTGCGCGACATCAGCCTCGCGGCAAAAATCGTCAATCGCGACATGCGCAAGGCGGGGCTCATCGATATTTACGGCAGCACCGGGGAGACGAACGTGCAGGGAGAAGTGCAGCAGAAAATGGATGCTCTGGCGCACCGCGAGTTTGTGCTGGCCCTGCGTCGAGGGGGAGAGTGCTGTTTGATTGGGTCGGAGGAGCACGCCGAAGCGATCCCGCTGAGCACCACCTCGGAAGGGGATGGCGAGTACATCGTGCTGCTCGACCCCCTGGACGGCTCCTCCAACATCGACGTCTGCGTATCGGTGGGCACCATCTTCAGCATCTACCGCCTCCCGGACGATTACGAAAAGGAAGAGCCGGAGCTCGACGCGGCCCTGCAGCCGGGGACCGAGCAGGTGGCGGCCGGCTATGTGGTGTACGGGTCCTCCACGATGCTCGTGTACACCACCGGCAACGGCGTGAACGGCTTTACGCTGGATCCGTCGATCGGGGAGTTCCTGTTGTCGCATCCCAACCTGAAGACGCCGGACCGCGGGCGCATCTTTTCGATTAATGCCGGATACTACAACTCCTTCGACGGCGGGCTGCGCGACTATCTCGACTGGCTGCAGGAAACCGACGCCGAATCCAACCGGCCGGCCAAGACGCGGTATATCGGCTCGTTCGTCTCCGACTTCCACCGCAATCTGATCAAGGGGGGGATCTACATGTACCCGGCCACGCAGGGAAGCCCCTCCGGCAAGCTGCGACTCATGTACGAGGCAAACCCCATGGCCTTTATTGCGGAAGAGGCGGGGGGGCGGGCCACCGACGGGCACACGCGCATTCTGGAGAAACAGCCCGAGAAGCTTCACCAGCGAACGCCCCTCTACATCGGAAGCGCCGACATGGTGCGTCGCGCGGAGGCCTTTTTGCAGGGAGAGCCGGAACGGGTCTGAGGCGGAGTCGCGGGGGGCGTCCCGCGTCCCTCTGCGGGGAAGAAAAAGAAGGCCTCAATCAAAAAACCCGGGGGCGCCGCCGCGTGATGGGCGGGCCCCCGGGAGAGGACCGACTGTCGAGACAGTGGGTGTTGAGGCGGAGGGCATCTAGAAGTTGACCGAAAGCTCGGACGTGACGCCCGACCAGTTGTTGCCCACCTGGCCGTACGAGTTGACGCCTTCCACCTGTCGAACGCCTTCAACCTTGAAGAGGGCCCGGTCGAACACTTCATACCCGAACCCGACCTGAATCCGACTCACGGACGTGTGATCGTCCGGGGCGTCCTCCGAGGTGTTTCCGACGTAGGTGAAGCGGCCTGCGAGGTAGAAGTCCGGCGTCAGGTTCGCCTTTGCGCCGATGCCACCGAAGAACGCCGAGTTCCGGTCGTTTCCTACCTCGTCTTCGTCGTCGGTCGCGAAGCCGGCCCACGCGTCAATGTCGGCGACGCCCGGCGTAAGTTTTGCGTCGGCCTGGACGATCGTTCCCGACGGCATGTTCACGTGGGTGTGCGTGGAGGAGGTGGCGCCGCCGCCAATCAGGTTGTAGTTTTCGCGGTCTCCGTTGGCGAAGACCAGTCCATTCTGCCCGTCCTGCACTTCCGGGGTGTTCGGGGGAACCCCATCGCCGGTGTGGAAGGCGCCTCCCGCCCCCACCTTAAAGAGGGGGGAGCCAGTGTAGCGGACCTTCCCAATCACGTTGACGCCGGTGTAGTCGGTGGTCGTGAAGTCCTCGCCGAACGAGCGGTTGACGGTCACGTCGAACCCGAAGGTGTCGTAGGTTCCGATGAGCTTCACGCCGTGTGCGGCGGTAATCATGTCGGCGGGGGAGTTGCCGATGAGCGGATTCCCCTGCGTGACCGGTCCGTCCGAGAAGCCGCGGAAGTTGATGAGACCGGTGACCGGGGTCCCCGTCCGGAACGTCAGCTGGTCGGTCAGGGCCAGGTCAATCGTCACGAAGTCCACGGCGGGAGCGAACCCATTTGTCCCGAAGTCATTCGGTTCGGCTTCGAGCATCAGGAGCCCGCTCACCCGCTCAGAGAACTGCACGCTGGCATTGAGGCCGGCGCGGACCTGATGAAAGCCCGAGTAGCTGCCGGAGGAGACCCCGGCCGAAGAGATGGGCGGGTTTTCGTCGTCGACCGTGAGGGCCTGCGCCGACTGCATGAGGTTCACGGACAGGTCGATGGAGGGGTAGGAATCCTCGTCGTCCTCGGACTGCGCATGCGACGCATGAGGGAGGAGCGCAACGCTGAGGGCCAGGGCCAGGAGCCCGACGCCGAGGGAGCGGAGGAGCGAGCCGACCCGTCCAGTCGAAGAGGAGACGAATGTAGTGTCTGAAGAGTGCATGGTAGTGCGCGGTTTCGGGAAGAGAGTGTGACAAGGGGGAACAGCCAGTGAGGGGCGAAGCCCCCCTCATGCGGACTAGGGAGTCGGGACCCAGACGGTCGTGCCGAGTACGCCTCCGAAGTAGAGGAGGGCAATCACGAACGTGCCGAAGACAATGGCGGCTGCGGGAGGGTCCCAGTGCGTGTCGCCGTGGGCGTAAAAGATGCGCTGGAAGGCCTCGCCAAACAGGGCGCAGATCAGTCCAAACAAGGCACCGAAAATGAGCCCGGTCGTATCCGAAGCGCCCGTGAGGAGTCCGGCCTCCACGCCGTCGCCGCTCGCCACAACCGCCAGGGCGATGGTGCTCGCGGGAAGCGTCATGTGGTGCGTGACCGGGAATTTCTCAACCCCGAGGTTGAGGAACAGGAGGGAGGCGGCACTGATGCCGAAGGCCAGGAAGGGACTTCCCGTTTCGAGGGCGGCGTAGGCCCCGAGGAAGCCAGCGACGAGCCCCAGAAAGGCCACGTTGCTCCATTTGTACTGATGGGGGAGCCACGGCTCTACGGCGAACCGATCCGTGGCGGACTTGATGTGATCCGAGATCGTTCCCGCGTCGGAGCTCCGCTTTTCCTCGCGCTCGAACGGGCCCATGTCGAAGAAGCCGGCGCCGTGCACTTTGCCGATCAGGCTGTAACCGAGGAAGAGGCGGTGGAACAGGGCGGACAGGACGACGCCCATGGCGATGGGGTCCCACGGCATCCCGAACGACACGGACACCTGCCGAATGAGGACACCGAGAATGCCAAACAGCCCCCCCACGACCAGCACGTCGACGTTGAGCCCGAGCGCGGCGGTGATGTTTTTAGACTCGTGGAAGTCGAAGCCGGTTTGCATGTACCCCTTTTTGGCGGCGTAGGCGGCCGCGGCGGCCCCGCCGGCGAAGGAGACGTGCGGGCCGAAGAAGGCGCCGAAGGCGAGGGACCCGGTGACGCCGTCGAGTCCCCCGGCCTCACCGGCAATCACCATGATTCCGGTGAAAACAAAGGCGGGCAGGGCCCCAATGGCGGCTCCGAAGGCGCCCCCGGCGAAGGCGGCGAGGAGGAGGTACATCCAGTTGAGATCGAGAAGCGCTTCCATGGCGTTATAGAAATTCTAATGAGCGGTAGCTGGATGAGAACGTGTGCGGTGACTCTGTTGAAACGTGCGCTGCACCCGCGCAGAGATGATCAGTTGAGGATGTGTGAGAGCAAGTACCCCTCAGCGACCTCGGTGAAGTTCTCGACTTGTTTTGCTTCCCAATCGGCATCGTAGCCCTTCTCCTCGGCCATGAGCGCAGCCACATCGGGAGCGATGTCAATCGACGCCTGTGCATTCAGCAGCAGGCAGCGTGTGCGACGGGAGAGGACATCTTCGACGGTCCGTGCCATTTCGTGGCGGGCGGCCCACACGACCTGGACGGCCCGGATGGGAAGGCGCTCGTCAAGCGGCTCTCCGAGCTCGGGTCGTTCACGGACCAGTTCAAGAAGGGCGGGGGCGTCTGAGCCGTAGTAGGAGAGGTCCCCAAACTGCTCCGGATGCTGGTGCCAGCCGTGGATGGGGAGTTGTTTGGTGGCGGACGGGTGTTCTTCCAGGTTGGCCACTCGGGCCGCCTGATCGATCGTATCCTCCGCCATTTTGCGGTACGTTGTCCACTTGCCGCCCGAAATGGTCACCAGTCCGCTTTCGGAAACGTGTAGGACGTGCTCCCGGGAGATGTCAGAGGTGTCGCCGCTGTCGGAGTTGCTCGGATCCGTCACGAGGGGCCGGATGCCCGAGTACACCGACAACACGTCGTCGCGCTGCGGCACCTTGGAAAGGTACCGCCCGGCATGATCGAGGAGATACTCCACCTCCTTTTTCATCGGGGCCGGCTCCAGGGCGGGCCCGTCGACTTCCTCATCGGTTGTTCCCACCACGACGCGGTCGTGCCAGGGGATGGCGAACAGCACTCGGCCGTCGTCCGTCTTCGGAATCATAATGGCCGAGTCGCCCGGGAGGAAGGAGCGGTCGAGGACCAGGTGAATCCCCTGAGACGGGCGGAGAGTCGTGCCCGCCGAGGGGTCATCCATCTTCCGGATCGAGTCCGTGAAGATGCCGGTGGCGTTGATAACCGTCTTTGCGTCGATGGTGTAGGTGTCGCCCGTTTCCTGGCATTCAGCCTCTACACCGTGCACCGCCCCGTATTTTTTCTTCAGGTCCGTGACCTTCATATAGTTGAGGGCGGTCCCGCCCTGTTCGATGAAGGTCTGGGCCATATTGACGGCCAGGCGGGAATCGTCGAACTGGCCATCGTAATAGAGCACGCCGCCCCACAGCCCATCAGACTTGGCGGTCGGAATGCGCTCCAGCGTTTCGTCGCGCCCGAGATTCCTGGAACGCCCGAAGCTGTATCCCCGGGCCAGCTGGTCGTACACCTTCATTCCGATGCCGTAGTACGGTTTTTCCCACCAGTTGTAGGTGGGGACGACGAAGGGCAACTTCGACACCAGATGCGGGGCGTTTTGCTGAAGCAAGCCGCGCTCATGAAGGGCCTCGAAGACGAGGGAGACGTTGCCCTGCTCCAGGTACCGCACGCCGCCGTGCACCAGTTTGGTTGAGCGACTCGACGTGGCCTTTGCGAAGTCATGCATCTCAAGGAGGAGCGTATCGTAGCCCCGGGCGGCGGCTTCAATGCCGCACCCCAGTCCCGTGGCTCCGCCCCCGATGATGACGAAGTCCCAGGCCCCGTCGTGCTGCTGAAATGCGCTCAGTTGGGTTTCGCGTTGCATAGAGTGGAGTCGAAAGACAAGTGCGATCGGACGAGAGGCAGTACCGGGCGCGACCCGCTCCGTCGGGTCGCGCCCAGAGAGGCATCCGCCTACTGTGGTTGTTAGGAGGCAACCTCCGCCTCCTCTTCCTTCTGGATCTTCGCCCACCCCTTGGACCGCTCCACGGCGCGGTTCCACTGCTTCCGTTTCCGCTCCACCTCGGAGGCGTCCATCTGGGGCTCGAAGCGAGAGTCGACCGACCATTGCTTCGAGATCGACTCTACGCTGTCGTAGTACCCGACGGCGAGGCCGGCCAGGTAAGCGGCGCCCAGGGCCGTCGTTTCGCGGAGCTGGGGTCGGACCACAGGGGCCTCAAGCAGGTCCGCCTGCATCTGCATCAGCAGGTCGTTCTGCGAGGCGCCCCCGTCGACGCGAAGCTCGTTGAAGTCAATGCCGGAGTCGGCCTCCGCGGCGCGAATGACATCGACCGACTGAAAGGCGATGCTTTCGAGGGCGGCGCGGGCGATGTGGGACTCGTTCGTGCCCCGGGTCATGCCGACGATCGTTCCGCGGGCGTACTGGTCCCAGTGCGGCGCCCCCAGGCCCGTAAACGCCGGAACGAGATACACCCCGTCCGTCGAGTCGACCTTGCTGGCGAGGTACTCCACGTCCGCCGAGGAGCGGATCATGCGCAACTCGTCTCGGAGCCATTGCACCACGGCCCCCGTGACGAAGATGCTGCCTTCCAGGGCGTACTGCGTCGGCTCATCGCCCAGCTTCCAGGCAATGGTGGTGAGCAGGTCGTTCTCCGACTTGACGGGGGTTTCGCCGGTGTTCATCAGCACGAAGGAGCCGGTCCCGTACGTGTTTTTCCCCATGCCAACGTCCGTGCACACCTGCCCGAAGAGGGCGGACTGCTGGTCGCCCGCAATGCCTGCGATCGGAACGGAGGCACTGAAGGCGTTGCTGCTCGTCTTTCCGTACACTTCGCTGGAGGGGCGGACCTCCGGAAGGACTGAGCGGGGGACATCCAGGATGTCCAGAAGCTCATCGTCCCATTTCTCCTCCCGGATGTTGTACATCAGCGTCCGGGAGGCATTGGTGACATCGGTGATGTGCTCTTCGCCATCCGTCAGATTCCAAACCAGCCAGGAATCGACGGTGCCGAAGGCGAGCTCACCGCGTTCTGCTCGCTCACGCGCCCCGTCTACGTTTTCCAGAATCCAGCGGACCTTCGTGCCGGAGAAGTAGGAGTCAAGCACGAGCCCCGTCTTTTCCTGGAACAGGTCCACGAGGCCCTGATCCTTGAGGCGGTCGCAGAATTCAGCGGTGCGGCGGTCCTGCCACACGATCGCGTTGTGGACCGGCTCCCCGGTCTCGCGATCCCACACAATCGTGGTTTCTCGCTGATTGGTGATGCCGATGGCGGCAATGTCCTTGGGGCGCGCACCGACTTTGCTCACCGCTTCGGCGGCGACCCCGGCCTGGGTGGACCAGATCTCCTTCGGGTCGTGTTCTACCCATCCTGGATTCGGGTAGAATTGCTGAAACTCATTCTGGGCGATCGTTTCGATCTGCCCCTGCTGGTTGAAGATGATGGCCCGCGAGCTCGTCGTGCCTTGGTCGAGGGAAAGAATGTACTGCATATCGGAGGGCGGAAATGGGTGGGTGCAGTGCGAGGCGAAGAGTTATGAATTCACCCCCACGCGGGGAGCAATCCCGGCCTGCCGCGCGTGGTGGCATTCGAATGGAGATTCAGTATAGGAAGCGCTTTCAGAGGGTGAATAACACGATCTTCCAGAAAAATGCCACCATGTTCCCAAAGCGCTTCCACGCTCGATTTTTCGAGCGCTGACCCTGACGCTATAAGATGAAGGGCCGTACGCCTTTGGATGACGAGCGAGGAGGGCCCAACGGTGATCTTGGACCGGGCCCTTCCTCGCTTGCTGGCTTCACTTTTCTCTATCGGACGCACTCACTCTTATGGCCAACGAGCCAGCCATCGATCGATCGTCGGGGAGGCTCTTTATTCCGGAGGGAGAGGGGCAGCGTGGGGGGCGGAAGCACACCCTGGCGATGTTTCGCACAGGTTCGCCGTCCTCGTCGGTGTCCTTGCGGGCGCCGTACCTCGTCTACTACGGTCTGCTGTCGGGGCAGGCGGCCGTGCGGGGGCCCGATGTGCGAGAGAGGCATTTGGAGGCGGGGCAGTCGATTCTCGTGCCGCCGTTGCGGTCTTTGCGTTTGTATTTGGGGGGAAGAGAGAAGAGCCCGACCCACTGGGTTGCTTTGAAGGTGAATCGCGACCGCGTCCAGGCCCTTCTGGAGGAGCTGGACCCGGCTCCAGGGGCGGCAGAGGGCGAGTGGGGACTCCGAGAGCGGCCGTACTGTTCAATTGAGCGGACGGAGGGCATTCACCGCACGCTGCAGATGATTGCGTTTGTGTTTGAGAAGGAGCCTCCGCAGCGACATCCGCTCATCGACCTGAATGTGCAGCAGCTGTTCATCCACCTTCTCCAGACCCCGGCCCGCCCCCTGTTGACGACCGGGTATGCGCGCCACTCCGCCGACGGGGGCATTGCGGCCGCGGTGCAGTACATTCAGGAGCATCTCGACCGCCACATCTCCATCGACGAGTTGGTTGAGGAAGCGTGCATGAGCAAGTCGAGCTTCTACCGCCACTTCAGTGAGGAATTCGACATGTCCCCACTGGAGTACATCACAGAGCAACGGGTGGCCCGGGCCCGGGAGCTGTTGACCGATCAGGCGACGACGGTGGCCGAGGTGAGCCACGCCCTGGGGTTCAGCAGCACCAGCTACTTCATCGACATGTTTAAGGAGCACGTTGGAAAGACCCCGAAGCAATACCAGCTGGACGTGGGAGAGACGACTGTCCCGGCGTCCGGGTGACGGCGCCGGCGGATCTACCGGGCCCACCCCGACGTGAAAGCACGCCCGGGCGCTCGCCCCGGATTTGAGTAACACGCAGAACGACGACACCGCTTATGTCCGCAATCACGCTGTTTGGTGCTGGGAGCTGGGGCACGGCCCTTTCGGTGCACCTCGCGTCCGCAGGGCGCGACATCACGCTTTGGGCGCGTCGGCAGGAGACGGTGGACGCGATTCGGGGCACCTCGCGCAATCCCCAATACCTTTCGTCGATTCCGATTCCGACCTCCGTCCACGTGACGGCCGACCTTCAGGAGGCCGCGTCGGCCTCGCAGGTGTGGGGCATGACGATGCCATCCCAGAAATTGCGTCCCCGGGCCCAATCCCTTGAGCCGTACGCGGATGAGACCACTCGGGTGGTCTCGCTCTCGAAGGGCATCGAGAACGAGACGCTCCGCCGGATGACCCAGGTGCTCGACGAGACGCTCCGGGCCGTGCCGACTGAACAAATCGGGGTTCTGTCCGGGCCGAGTCACGCAGAGGAGGTGGCGGAGGGCTGTCCCACGACCCTGGTGGCCGCCGCGCCCACGGAGCCGGAGGCCCGGCGCATCCAGAAGGCCTTCATGACGGAGCGGATGCGAATTTACCTGAGCACCGACGTGACTGGGGTGGAGATTGGGGGCTCGACCAAAAACGTGCTCGCCATCGCCGCGGGTGTCGGCGACGGGGTCGGCTACGGGGACAATGCCAAGGCCGCCCTCGTGACGCGGGGCATCGCCGAGATGCGTCGGCTGGGGCAGGCGATCGGCGCGGACCCGAAAACGTTTTCGGGGCTGTCTGGCATCGGCGACCTCGTGGTGACGTGCATGAGCCAGCACAGCCGCAACCGGCGCTTGGGGGAACGGATCGGGCGCGGGGAGCCGCTCGAGGACATCCTGCACGAGATGGACATGGTGGCGGAGGGGGTGCGCACCACGCAGTCGATCTATGGCCTTGCGCAGCACCACGGCATCGAAATGCCCATTACCGAAGCCGTGTACTCCGTTCTCTTTCAGGGGCGTGAGCCCGCCGAAATGGTGAAGCGCTTGATGACCCGCTCGGCCAAGCGAGAGCACTGGCTCCCGGAGGCCTCCGGGAGCCCCGAACTCATGTCTCCGTCCACCGACTAGGGAGGCCGCCGGGATCACCGACTGGGCCGGCCGACACGGCGGGGACGGGTCTCATTGACCTTTCAGATTTTTTCTTCGCACCATGTCGTCCGTCTCCTCTACCGAGTCGATCCGTGAGTCGTCGTCATCGGAGTCCCTGATGACCCTGGAGCAATTCATCATCGACCGCCACGAAAAGTTTTCGCACGCCACCGGATCGTTTGCCCGCCTCATCCGGGATGTCAGCGTGGCGGCCAAGATCATCAACCACAACATTCGGCGGGCCGGCATTCTCGACGTGCGGGGCGAGACGGGCACGGTGAACGTGCAGGACGAGCGCCAAAAGAAGCTCGACTGGATCGCCGATCGCGAGCTGGAGCGGGCCCTCCGGAAGGGGGGCGAGTGTTGCCTTGTCGGATCTGAGGAGCAGCCGGAAACCATTCCCCTCGACCCCAATCGGGAGGCCAAGGAGCGCTACGCCGTGTTTTTTGATCCGCTCGACGGGTCGTCGAACACGGACGTCAACGCTTCGGTCGGGACGATCTTTAGCGTGTACACCCTGCCCGAGCACGTGCAACCGGACGATGCGATGGATGTGGTGCTCCGGCCGGGCCGCGAGCAGGTGGCCGCCGGCTATGTGGCCTACGGCTCCTCCACCATGTTCGTCTTCACGACGGGGGACGGCGTCAACGGCTTCACCCTCGACCCGTCGATTGGGGAGTTTATGCTGTCGCACCCCGACCTGAAGATTCCGGATGAGGGGCGCATGTACTCGATTAATGAGGCCGACATCGAGGACTTTTCCCCCGAGCTGCGGTCGTTCCTGAGCTGGTTGAAAAAGAAGGATCCCGAGACGGGGGCCCGGATTCGGGCCCGCTACATTGGCTCGTTCGTCTCGGACTTTCACCGCAATCTGCTGACGGGCGGGCTGTACATGTACCCGTCCACCGCCGACCATCCGCAGGGCAAGCTGCGGCTGATGTATGAGGCCAACCCGATGGCCTTTCTCGTTGAGCAGGCCGGCGGGCGCGCAACGAATGGGCACCAGCGGATTCTCGACATTAACCCTACGGACCTGCACGAGCGCACCCCGCTGTACATCGGCAGTCCGTCCCTGGTGGAGCGGGCCGGGGCCTTTCTTGAGGGCCGCGGGTCCGAGTCGTCGTCCGCGAACGCATAGACGCGGGGGCCATTGAACGCGGCCCGCCGCTGTGCCACAACGTTTTCTCCCCGACGGAATGCTCGACGACGCCCGCGACCCCGCCGCGGTCCCGGTGGAGGACCTCCACTGCCCGGAAGACATTGATCGCTCGTTCGGCGGATGGACGCCGGAGGTGTTTTCGATGCTCGACCGGCTGCGGGCGGAGCCCCACATCGACCAGTACAAGAAAGAAAAGCCGGGCGTCACGGAGCACCTCAAAGATCCCTTCCGCCGCTACCGGGACGATCTGGTGGTGAACTGGGTGTTGCCGAATCGGCTCGGCTTTGAGACAGAGAAGCACGTCTTCAGTCGGCTCCTCAAGAACGACTTCGGGGCAGGCGGCTGCCACGACCACCTCTGGATGTCGTTCTACCGGCCCGAGACGCGTCGGCTGGAGGACGTGCAGATCACGCATCGGGTGTCCCCGGATGGGTTTGCCGTCGGGGTGTACGTCGGGGCCCACGCCACCGACCTCCTGGAGCAGGCCAAGCGCCGCGTGGCCGACGCATCCGCCACGTACCTCGACCTCGTCAACCCCCTCCTGGCGCAGGACCGCTGGCAGTTCTACACGCATCGCGGCTCGGGCTCAAACGAAACCCAGGACGTACACCCGGATCCGCTCGACGCGGTGCCCGCAAGCGTGGACGCCGCGGATGGAATCTACGTGCGGCACTACATTGGACGCGAGGAGACCCTGGCCCTCGGCCCCGAACTCGTCGATCGGGCGCTGGCCCTCGTCTTCGACGTGTGGCCGATCTACCGCTTCTATCTCGCCGACGCCGCTCCGTGAGGGCCGTCGGTGGACAAGCGGCGCAGCGTCCGGTAGGTTTTTCCACCCACGCTCTTTGTCCGACCGGCCTCTCCCCACGATGTCCGATCTCGTTCAGACTGCCACCCGCAATCAGGTCCGCACCCTTCGCCTCAACCGCCCCGACAAGCGCAACGCCCTGAACGCTGATCTGGTGACGGCCCTGAAGGACGCGCTCAGACGGGCGGAGGACGATGCCCCCCGCGTCCTTGTGCTCACCGGAGCGGGGACGGCCTTTTCCGCGGGGGCGGACCTGGCCGACCTGCGGGCCATGCGGGACGCCTCTCCCCGCGAGAACGAGCGGGACTCGCGCCACTTGGCAGAGCTCTTTCGCCTCGTGTACCAGCACCCGAAGCCCATCATCGCAAAAGTCAACGGGCACGCCATCGGTGGAGGGTGCGGGCTGGCCGCGGTGTGCGATTTTTCGGTGGTGAGCACGGAGGCGAAGCTGGGCTTCAGTGAGGTGCGCATTGGCTTCGTTCCGGCCATCGTGATGGTGTTCGTCCGGCGCAAGCTGGGGGAGACCGCGGCGCGCGACCTGTTGCTGCGCGGGCGACTGGTGGGGGCGGAGGAGGCCGTCGACCAGGGGCTCTTTACGGAGGCGGTGCCGCCCGAGGACCTGGAGGCCCGTGTGGCCGAGCGCGCCGAGGAGTTGGCGACGGAGACCAGCGGCACGGCCGTGGCCCTCACCAAGCGCATGCTCGCGCAGGTGCCCGGGATGGGCTTTGAGGAGGCGCTCGACTACGCAGTGCAGATGAACGCCTTCGCCCGCGGGACGGAGGACTGCCAGGCAGGGATCGACGCGTTCCTCCAGGACGAGGCGCCGCCGTGGGCGCGGGCCGGCACGGCGGATCAAGGCTGACGGGAGGGGGGCCCTGCGCGTCACGGGGACCGAGTCGTGCGTGCGGTTGGGCCGTGCTCGGCCCGTCCGGCACGAAATCTTTACGCGTGCCACTACCATCTTCGATCCATGGCTGTTACATTTTATCAACGGCAATGGGCCACGATTGCATTTTGCTGATTAACACCACGCTTCTACACTATGGGACAGAATGTTGCTGAAAAGCTGATCGACAGCCACCTCGTCGGGGGCTCTATGGAAACGGGGGAGGAAATCGAGCTGGAGATGGATCAGACCCTCACTCAGGACGCCACCGGCACGATGGTGATGCTGGAGTTTGAGGCGATGGGAATCCCCCGCGTCCAGACTGAGCTGTCGGCTCAGTACGTTGACCACAACCTCATCCAGTCCGACTTCAAAAATCCGGACGACCACCTCTTCCTGCGCAGCGCCTGCAAAAAGTTTGGCGTGTGGTACAGCCGCCCGGGCAACGGCGTGAGCCACCCGGTGCACCAGGAGCGGTTCGGGAAGCCGGGCAAGACCCTCATCGGGTCGGACAGCCACTCGCCGGCGGCGGGGGCGATCGGCATGCTCGCCATTGGCGCCGGGGGCCTCGACGTTGCGATGGCCATGGCCGGCAAGCCGTACACCATTAACATGCCCGAGGTATGGGGCGTGAAGCTGACGGGCGAGCTGCCGGATTGGGTGAGCGCCAAGGACGTGATTCTCACGATGCTGGAGCGCCACGACGTGGACGGCGGCGTGGGCCAGATCATCGAGTACTACGGTCCGGGCCTCGACAGCCTGAGCTGCATGGACCGCCACGTGATCGCCAACATGGGCACGGAGTTGGGCGCCACCAGCACCGTCTTCCCGGCGGACGAGGAGGTTCGCGACTTCCTGCGTCGTCAGGGCCGCGAGGACGCCTTCCGCGAGATCAAGGCCGACGCCGATGCCACCTACGACGAGCACGAGGAGATCGACCTTTCCTCGCTCGAGCCCAAGATTGCGAAGCCGAGCAGCCCGGGCAACGTCGTTCCGGTGCGCGAGGTGGAAGGCCAGGAGATCTACCAGAGCTACGTGGGCTCCTCCGCCAACCCCGGCTTCCGCGACTTTGCCAGCGCCGCCGAGATTGTGGACGGCCACCAGGTGCACGACCGCGTGTCGTTCGACGTGAACCCGACGTCGCGCCAGATTCTGGAGAACCTGATGAACACGGGCCACCTGCAGATGCTCACCCGCGCCGGCGCTCGCATCCACCAGGCCGGCTGCAACGGCTGCATCGGCATGGGGCAGGCGCCCGCCACGGGGCAAATTTCGGTCCGCACGGTGCCGCGCAACTTCCCGGGCCGTTCGGGGACGAAGGAGGACGCGGTGTACCTCGTCAGTCCCGAGACCGCCGCGGCGTCCGCGCTCACCGGCGAGATTACCGACCCGCGCGACCTGGCGGATCTCTACGACATGGAGTACCCGAACGCCCAGGAGCCGGAGAACATCAGCATCAATACCGATCAGCTGGTCGAGCCGGTGTCCGAGGAGGAGGCGAAGGGCATGGAGCTGGAGAAGGGCCCGAACGTCGTGTCGCTCCCCGAATTTGAGGAGCTGCAGGACTCGTTTGACCTTCCGGTGCTCCTGAAGGTGGGCGACGACATCTCCACCGACGAAATTATGCCGGCCGGCTCGCGCATTCTGCCGTACCGCTCCAACATTCCGAAGATTTCGGAATTCGTCTTTGAGCAGGTCGACGAGAGCTTCTTCGACCGCGCCATGGAGCATCAGGACAACGGCTTTGCCGTGGTCGGAGGCACGAACTACGGACAGGGCTCCAGTCGCGAGCACGCCGCCATCGCCCCGCGCTGGCTCGGCACGCGCGTCAAGATCGCCAAGAGCTACGCCCGGATTCACCGGCAGAACCTGGCGAACTTCGGCATCCTGCCGCTCCTGTTCAAGGACGATGAGTCCTACGACAGCATCGAGCAGGGCGACACGCTCCAGTTCCGCAACCTGCGCGAACAGGTGAAGTCGGGGACGGATGTGAAGGTCACCAACGCCGACAAGGACGAGACGTACGTCGTGGAGCACGACCTGTCGGAACGAGAGCTCCAGATGGTTCTCGAAGGGAGCCAAATCAGCGTGGTCAAGCAGGAGTTTGCGCAGGCGTAGTTCCGCCTCCATTGCCGATACGATTTGAGCGGGGAAGCCTTGACGGGCTTCCCCGTTCGTGTTTGGCACCAGGTTTTTCTGTTTTTAGCTGCGATTATGCCTACGTTCGAGGTTCCGCGGTCGCACCGTCCCTTCTACGACGATTGGTGGGGGGAGCGTCGGGCGGCGGCCGATGCCCTTTGGGCGTTCCATTCGGCCCTCGTGCAGCCCACCGTTCCGGTGCCGGCGGACGACGCCGCGGCCGTAGACACGTTCTTTGACGGCGAGCGGACGCGGGCCGAGGCGGGCGAGCCCCTGCACGTCGTGTCCGAATCCGTCTGGACGGCGGCGTACGAGGCGTGTGCGGCGCAGGGGCTGGATCGCACCCTCCTGGGGGCCCAGGTGGAGGCCGCACGCACCTTTGTCGGCCCCATTCGGTTTGCGACGGCGACGCGGCTCGACACGTTCGTCCGGCTGTGGGCCGTCCCGCACGCCCGCCTGCTGGCCGGGCTGGCGGGCCTCCAGTCGTCGGCCCAGCGCCGCCAGGTCGACGAGCTGGCCCGGGGCTTCTTCCTGTTGGGGCGGCTGAGGACCCTGCCGAGAGATGCGCGGGCGAATCGGGTGTTCATCCCGACGGAGGACCTGGAGTGGGCCGGCGTGTCGGTCGAGCAGCTTCAAGAGGGAACGCAGGCGGACGAAATGCAGCGCCTGCTCTGGAAGCAAACGGTCCGCATACGGGACGCGCTTGCCCAGGGCGGGGCGCTGATGTCCGTCCTGTCGTTTCGGCGATCCTACATTCTAAAATACTACTGGATGGGAGCGCTGGCCCTCCTCAACGAACTGGAGCGGCGGGATTTTGACCTGTGGTCGGCCCCGTTGTCCCTCTCCTGGTTCCGCCGCCTGCAGGTGTACCTCCAGGTGATGTTCGGGCGCACCGCTCCCGGGTAAGTTGAAGCCCAATCCGTTACCGAATCCAATCTTGATCCCATGACGACCTACAAGGAAGCGGGCGTGGATGTAGAGGCCGGGGACGCGGCTGTCGATCGCATCCGGCCCCTCGTTCGCGACACCCACACCCCCGGCGTGCTGGCCGATATTGGCTCGTTCGGGTCGTTTTTTGAGCTGGACCTGGAGGGCCTGGACCGGCCGGTCCTCGTCTCGTCGGTGGACGGGGTGGGCACGAAGGTGAAGGTGGCCCGTCGGATGGGCCGCTACGATACAATCGGACAGGACCTCGTGAACCACTGCGTAAACGACATTGCCGTCTGCGGGGCCCGGCCGCTGTACTTCCTGGATTACGTGGGCGTGGGTGACCTGGCCCCCGACGTGGCCGAGGCCTTCGTGCGCGGCTTTGCGACTGCCTGCAAGGAAAATGGCTGTGCGCTGGTGGGCGGCGAGATGGCCGAGATGCCGGATGTGTACGGCGACGACAATTTTGACCTGGTCGGGGCCATCACGGGGGTCGTCGACAAAGAGCAGATCCTGGACGGGGCGGCGGTCGCCCCGGGCGATGTGCTCCTTGGGGTGCCCTCGACGGGCATTCACACGAACGGCTACACGCTCGCCCGTTCGGTGCTCCTGGACCGCTACTCGGTGGACGACCAACCGGCGGCCCTTGACGGCGAGACCGTTGGGGAGGCGCTCCTCCGCGTCCACCGCTCGTATCTCGCGACGATTCGAGCGCTCATAGAGGACTCTCTCGTGCACGGATGCGCCCACATCACGGGCGGGGGCCTGCCCGGAAATCTCCGACGCATTCTCCCGGACGGGTGTGCCGCCGAGGTGGACTATGCGGCGTGGGAGCGGCCGCCCGTGTTTGACCTGATCCAGCGGGAGGGCGCCGTGCCCGAGGACGACATGCGCCGGACGTTTAACCTGGGCATCGGCCTCGTCGCGGCGGTGTCCCCGCAACAGGCGGAGGCCGCCCGTCGGGTCTGCCGGGAGCAGGGAGACGAAGTGATTGAGATTGGTCGAGTGGTGTCGACGGACGCCTCCGCGGCGGCGTCCCCCGACGCGGGATGAGCCATACCCAGAACCGGAACATCTGGCGCCGGAGGAAGGGTAGGAGAGTGCAGTCCTCCAGTAGTCACTGTGGAAAAACGCCCCGCATGACTGTCGTTCTCTTTGCTCAAGACGCACCAGTGCCGCCATGTTGTCGCTTCTGGTGATCCTCCTGATCAGCTACTTCCTGGGCTCCATTCCGGGCGCTCTCTGGTCGAGCAAGGCCCTGTACGGGGTCGACATTCGCCAGTATGGAAGTCACAATGCCGGGGCCACGAATGCCTTTCGGGTGGTGGGGTGGCCCGCCGGGGTGCTCGCCACGATTGTTGACATGGGGAAGGGGTACTTGTCTGCGGGGATTGTTGCCTCCTACGTCCGCATCGACCCCCTGCCGGCCCTCAGCGTCTTCGGGTGGGAGACGTCGGTGCTCGTCGGGTTGCTCGCGGGGCTGGCGGCCATCGTGGGCCACATGTATCCGATCTTCGCCCGGTTTGAAGGAGGGAAAGGAGTGAATACGGCGGCGGGCATCCTGCTGGCGCTCACGCCGCTGACCATGCTGTACACCATGGCGGTGTTTGCGGCCGTTCTCCTGTCCTCGCGCTACGTTTCGCTCGCCTCCATCACGTCGGCGATCGCGTTTCCGACGCTCGTCGCGATTCGCAAGTACGGGATGGGGGCCGACCTCGACGGAAGCCTTCTGGTCATTGGGCTTCTCATTGGGACCGCCATCATCGTGGCGCACCGGTCCAACATTCGTCGCCTGCTCCGGGGCAACGAGAACCGAGTAAGCTCTTTTCGGCCCGCACAGGGAATGCTGGGACGGGGAGAGATCTGAGACCTGTCAGGGCGTAGGGGCCTCCACTGTCGTGTGACTGTATCACTCTGCTCATGTCGTCGCTCACCCTTTTTGGTGCGGGCAGTTGGGGGACTGCGCTGGCCGTGCACCTGGCGTCCACCGGTCGGGACGTGACCCTGTGGGCGCGTCGTCCCGAGGCCGCCCAGCAGTTGCGTCGCACGCGCCGCAATCCGGCCTACCTTCCGGAGATCGACCTTCCCTCGTCCGTCCGCGTGACGTCGGACCTGGAAGCGGCCGCGGGGGCCTCCGACCTCTGGGCGCTCGCCGTGCCGTCGCAGACCCTGCGATCGGTGGCGGAGCGCCTGCGTCCCTTTACGCACTCCGAGGTTGCGGTCGTCTCCCTGGCGAAGGGCATCGAAAACGACACCCTCTGCACGATGTCGCAGGTGCTCGACGAGGTGCTGGCGTCGGTGCCCCCCGCCCAGATCGGCGTCCTGTACGGGCCCAGCCACGCGGAGGAGGTCGCCCAGGGGCGCCCCACCACCGTTGTGGCCGCGGCCCCCGACGACGCCGTGGCCCAGCGCATCCAGCGGGTCTTCATGACCGAACGGCTCCGAGTCTACGTCAACACCGACGTGATGGGGGTGGAGATTGGCGGGTCGGCGAAAAATGTGCTCGCCATCGCCGCGGGCATTGGCGACGGGGTGGGCTACGGGGACAACGCCAAGGCGGCCCTCATTACGCGTGGCATTACAGAGATCCGCCGGCTGGGGCGTGCCCTGGGGGCCCGGCCGGAGACGTTTGCCGGACTGGCCGGAATTGGTGACCTCATCGTGACCTGCATGAGTGCCCACAGCCGGAACCGCTACCTCGGCGAACAGATTGGGCAGGGGCGCTCGCTCCCGGACGTGGTCGACAGCATGGACATGGTGGCGGAGGGGGTGCGCACCACGCAATCGATCCACGATTTGGCCCACCGACACGACATCGAGATGCCCATTACGGAGGCCGTCTACTCCGTTCTCTTCCAGGGCCGTCGGCCCCAGGCCATGGTGGAAGAGCTCATGACGCGGTCCGCGAAGCGAGAGCACTGGCTGCCCGAGGGGCTGGAGGAACAGACGAGGTAGTGTGTGCCGGACGGGTGGGACCGTGTCCTCGTTCTCCGCGTTTGCCAAACACTATGACTCTGCGAGAACTGGAACAACTTGTGGGGCTGGGCGAAGGACTGAGTCTCGAGTTCAAGCGACAGGTGCCCCGGCCCGAGCGTATCGCGAAGGAGGTGGTCGCACTGGCCAATACCCACGGGGGGCGCATCGTGCTCGGCGTGGACGACGACGGGACGATCACGGGCGTCACCGACGCCTCGGAGGAGAAATTTCTTTTGCGCCAGGCCACCCAGAGCCACTGCGATCCCGCGGTGGAGTATCGGACCGAGCGCGTGGTGGTGGGCGACCGGCGCGACGTGCTGGTCGTCGTCGTCCCGGAAAGCGCGTCGAAGCCGCACTTTGTGATTGCGGAGTCGACCACAAACGGGGAGGGCCCGGCCTACGTGCGGGTCGAAGAGCGCAGCGTCGTGGCGAGTGACGAGACGGTCCAGCAACTCCGCAACCAGACCCCCTCCGGTGGAGTCACCTTCGAGTTTGGGGAGACGGAATCGCTGCTGATGCGCTACCTCGACGACTACGGGCGGATTACGGTCTCCCAACTCGCGCAACTCGCCGACATCTCGTCCGAGCGGGCCTCGCAGACGCTCCTCCGGCTCACTCGGGCGGACCTCCTGCACCTGCACGCGGACGGGGACGGCGATTACTTTACGCTGAGGTACTGACCGAGGAGGGGCGGGCGCGATCTCTGTTATTGCAAAGAAAAAACCCGGCCCGGAAATGACGCCCGTACGGGGCGAAAAGGGGGCGCTTCCGGGACCGGCGTCTTTCCTGGGATCCACCGGAGATTCGCTGCGTTTTGCGTCCCACCCCGGGGAGGTCCCCCGGAGGCGTCGTCTGGTTGTATCTCCGACCCCGTGTGAGTAAACTATGTGTGCTCTTTTAAGCTCTGTTATTGATTCCCACCAATGCCCGTAACCGATACCATCTCGCTACAGGAGACCGCCCGCAAGCGGTACCTGAACTATGCGCTTTCGGTCATCACCAGCCGGGCCCTTCCCGACATTCGGGATGGCCTGAAGCCGGTGCAGCGTCGCATCCTGTTTGCGATGTTCAACAACCTCAATCTCTATCCGGACAAGCGGCACCGGAAAAGCGCGACGGTCGTAGGGGACACGATGGGAAAGTACCACCCCCACGGGGACAAGGCGATTTATGACGCCATGGTGCGGATGGCCCAGCCCTTTTCTCTTCGGGCGCCGCTGGTGGACGGACACGGCAACTTTGGGTCGATTGATGGCGACAACGCCGCCGCCATGCGGTACACGGAGGCGAAGCTCCAGCCCCTGGCGATGGAGATGCTGGAGGAGCTGCGGCGGGACACGGTGGACTACCGCGACAACTTCGACGGGACGACGCAGGAGCCGGTCGTGCTTCCGGCGCGGGTGCCGAATCTCCTGGTGAACGGCGCGAGCGGGATCGCGGTGGGCATGGCCACGAACATCCCGCCGCACAACCTGGGAGAGGTGGTGGACGCGGCCCTCCACATGGTCGACGAGCCCGAGGTGTCGACGGAAACCCTCGTGCGGGAGCACATTCAGGGGCCCGACTTTCCGACGGGGGGGCGGCTCTTGAACACCGAAGAGGAGCTCGTGGAGATGTACGAGTCGGGCAAGGGGACGATCGAGATGCGAGGCGCGTACCGCGAGAAGGGCAAGACGCGGGTCATTATCGAGTCGGTGCCCTACGGCGTCGACAAGAGCAAGATTGTCGAAGAGATCGCCGACCACATTGCGGAGGAAAATGTGCCGCAGCTCTCAAATGTGCGGGACGAGTCCACCGACGACGTTCGGATTGTGCTGGAGCTCAAGCGGGGGTCGGACACCGAGGCGGCCATGGCCTACCTCTACAAGCACACGAAGCTGCAGCAGCGCTTCCACGTGAACCTCACGTGCCTGGTCCCCACGGACGATGCCGAGGTGGGGGCGCCGCGACGGGTCGACCTGCGCACCATCCTGCGTCACTTCCTGGATTTTCGGATGGAGGTCGTGACGCGACGCCTGCAGCACGAGCTGGACAAGCTGGAGGCGCGGATCCACATTCTGGAAGGGTTCGAGACCATCTTCGACGCGCTCGACGAGGCCATCAAGATCATCCGGGCCTCGAAGAACAAGGACGACGCCGCGCAGCGCCTGATGCACCGCTTTCAGCTTGACCGCACCCAGGCCGATGCCATCCTCGAAACGCAGCTCTACAAGCTGTCGCAGATGGAGGTGGACGCCGTGCGCGAGGAGCTCGCCGAAAAGCGGGAGCGGGCGGAGGAGATTCGGGCCCTCCTCGATGATGCGTCTGCTCGTTGGGAGGTGGTCAAAGATGAGCTCCGGGACGTGCGCGAGTCGTACGCCGACGAGCGCCGCAGCGTGCTGGTGGGGCCGGAGGCCCGCATGGAGTACACGGAAGAGGACTACATCGTCGACGAGGACGTGCACGTGATCGTGACGCGTGACGGGTGGGTGAAGCGGCAGGGAACGTATTCCGACATCGACTCCATCCGGGTGCGGGACGGGGACGAGGTGGGATGGGTGCTGCCGGGCTCTACGCGCGCGACGGTCGGGTTCTTTACCAACTACGGGACGTGCTACACGACCCGCATTGCGGACATCCCCAGCACGACCGGCTACGGGGACCCCGTCCAGAAGCTTTTCAAGTTTGATGACGGGGAGTACGTGGTGGGGGCCATCTCCTTCGACGACCGGGTGCTCCCGGACCCGGTGCCGCCGGAGCCGGCCGATCAGGGGCAGCTCTTCGACCTGGAGGGGGAGGCAGAGGACGCCCCGGACGAGCCCTACGTCGTGGCGATCTCGAAGGGGGGACAGGCGACGCGCTTCACGCTGGATGGGTTTACGGACCCCTCCACCCGAACGGGACGCATGTACATGCGCTTCGATGAGGGGGACGAGGCCGTCGGGGCGCGACTCGCCCGCGGTCACGAAAACGTGTGTCTGGCCTCCCACGACGGTCGGGCGCTCATCTTTCCGGCACACCAGGTGTCCGTCTACAAGGGGGCGGCGAAGGGCGTGCGGGCGATTAAGCTGGAGACCGACGACCGCGTGCTTGGCTTCACCCTGAGCGACCGGGCGCGCGAGGGCTTCTCGGTGGCGACGAACAACGGCCGGGAAGAGACGGTGCGGACCACAAAATTCGATGTGACAAACCGTGGGGCAAAGGGCACGCTGGTGATCAAGCGTGGCTACTTTGCCGAGGCGTTTCCGACCCCTGTAGTGCAGTCTGGCGGCGAGGACGGATAACGGGCCGCCCTCGCTTTCGATGGACCCCCACACGAACGACGCAGCAACTTAATGGCGACGACGTACACCGGAAAAGACATTGATGTCCTCGAAGGGCTGGAGCCTGTGCGCAAGCGGCCCGGCATGTACATTGGCGGCACCGGGCGGCCCGGCCTGCACCACATCCTCTGGGAGGTGGTCGACAACGCCGTCGACGAGGCCACGAACGGCTACGCCTCGAAGATTGAGGTGACCCTGCACGAGGATGGATCGAGCGTGACGGTCACCGACAATGGGCGGGGCATTCCCGTCGACGAGCATCCGGAGAAGGGCGTGCCGACCGTCGAGCTCATCCTGACGACGCTCCACTCGGGCGGGAAGTTTGACTCCAGCAACTACATCACCTCCGGCGGGCTGCACGGGGTGGGCGTGTCGGTGGTGAATGCGCTGTCGGAGGAGATGACGGCGACCGTGAAGCGGGACGGGAAGGAGTTCCAGCAGCAGTTCCGGCGCGGGACGCCGGTCACGGAGCTCGAGACGACAAAGGAAAGCACGCGCGGCACCGGGACATCCATTTTCTTCCGGCCCGATCCCGAGGTTTTTGAGTCGGTGACGTTCGACGCGGAGTGGATCCGTGAGCAGTTGGAGGTCAAAACGTACCTCAACCGCGACCTCAGGATCGTCTTTGTCGACGAGACGAGCGGGGACCGGCACGAGCTTCACCACGAGGGGGGCATTGAGGAATACCTGACCCACATGGTGGACGATCTGCAGGTCAGTGCCATCCACGACGACGTGTTCATGATGGCCGAGGACGACCTGGAGGGCGAGGGCCGCCTCGAAATTGCCCTCCAGTGGACCGACGCGCCCAAGGAGCAGGTGCACACGTTCGTCAACGGGATTCCCACGCAGGATGGAGGGACCCACGAGCAGGGGCTGCGTGGGGGCATTCGCACCGTGGTCCGGTCGTACATGGACACGCACGACCTCGTGCCCCACCGGCTCGACATCACGGCCGACGACACGCGGGAGGGGCTCGTGGCCATCGTCAATCTGTTCATTGTCGACCCCCAGTTTCAGGGGCAGACCAAGGACAAGCTGAACAACCCGTCGGCCCGCTCGCTCGTCTCCGGCGCCCTGAAGACGGAACTGGAGCAGTATCTCAACGACCACCCCTCCACGGGAGAGGCCATCGCCTCCCGCGTGGTGCAGGCAGCGAAGGCGCGCCGCGCCCGGCGCTCCAGCAGCAGCGGGTCTAGCGGCCGCTCCGGGTCAAAGAGCCGCCTCAATCTCCCAGGCAAGCTGGCGGACTGCTCCTCCAGCACGCCGAGCGAGTGTGAGCTCTTCATTGTGGAGGGGGACTCGGCGGGCGGGTCGGCCAAGCAGGCCCGCGATCGGAGCACCCAGGCCGTGCTGCCCCTGCGCGGAAAGGTGCTGAACGCCGAGCAGGCCACCCTCGACCGCGTGCAGAGCAACAAGGAGCTCTCCAATATCGTGCAGGCGCTCGGGTGTGGCCTGGGCGATGCCCTCGACCTGTCCGACCTTCGCTACCAGAAGGTGATCCTCCTCATGGACGCGGATTCGGATGGGCACCACATCGCCACGCTCCTCCTCACCTTCTTCTTCCGCTACATGCGGCCCCTACTGGAAGGGGGCCATGTGTACATTGCCCAGCCGCCCCTCTACCGCATCGACGCCGGGAAAGAGACGCACTGGGCCCTCGACGACGCCGACCGCGATGAGATCCTCCACGAGATTGAGCAGGACGGGCGCAACCTGAGTACCGACATTCAGCGGTTCAAGGGCCTCGGCGAAATGATGCCCGATACGCTCAAAGAGACGACGCTGGCCCCCGACTCCCGGCGTCTGCTGAAGGTCGCCATTCCCGATGCGGAGCGCATGGTCACCGAGCGTACGATCACGGACCTGATGGGCCGCGACAGCTCCGCCCGGTTCGATTTCATCATGCAGCACGCCGGGGAGGCCGACGAACTGGACGTGTAGGCGCGGCCCTGTCCGATTGGCTCCGGAAAAGCCCCCCGGGAATCCGTCTCGGGCCGGTCTGAGTCGACGCGGCGAGGCTCCTACTCAGACGGGGTGCAGGAGCGGACCTCGGACCTCCCGGAAAAGGAGGTGTCGTCCACGCGGGTGTCGAAGGAGGCGATCACGTACGGGGACGTGGTGGCCATCGTCACGCTGCAGTTGTCGCCGGGAGACACCTCAGCGTACCGGATCTGCGCCGCGTTTTCGTCTTCATTCAACCGCACCTCGTCAACGTGGACACTATAGCCCCCAGTTGGCTGTGCGCCCATGATGATGGCGACCACGGTTTTCTGACTGAAATCCACGTCCGGCAGGGTCGGCGCCGTCTCCTGATGGGAGTGGAGCTGCTCCCAGAGAGTTGCAAATTCCTCCTGATTCCGAATGACCAGCGTCGCTCCCTCTTGGAGGTCTCCGTACTGCCCCTCAGCGACGGCCTCTGTTTTCGGGGCGTCCGCACTGAGGCTCTCATGGGCGACTTCCTTTGAGAACGAGGGGTCCTCGTCGTCATCGATCCCGGAAACCCCATCGCACCCCGTCATGAAGAGGAGGGAGAGCACGATGAGGCTTGAGAGCCAATGCAAGGAGAGGGACCGGATCTCCGAAAGACGATCAACGGTATTGGACATGGTTGTGTGTGGATCTGATTAGATGTGCATTGTGAGTGACCCACTGGATTGAGTCGACGATTTTCCCAAGAAATGGTCACACGGCTTCCTCGCCTTTCATCGAAACTATACATCGGTCGAGGCCGACCGTGAGATGCGTGAATCCCCAATGGAATACGTGGAGAATCCCCCAGTCTCCGCCCGCCTCGCTGAACCTTGGCGCGCTCCGTAGGTAACTGGTGTTTGGAATATCGACTTATAGGCTCGTAGCTCAACTTGGTAGAGCAACGGACTCTTAATCCGTGAGTTGGGGGTTCGAATCCCCCCGGGCCTACATCCCATTCAGCAACGACAAACGGCATCCCACCCCGTTGAGCAGACGCTCAGCGGGGCTTTTCTTTTGGGCGTCTCGACAGCATCGACACGTTTTGTCCAGCGGTATCCGGTATTATTTGGTAAACCGTTGGTAAGATCTCAACGCGCGCCGACTGAGGGTCCATTTATCCCATCTCCTGTAGGTCCACGCCGGCCAAGTGGACGTACTCCATTGTCGTCTGGACTTGGGAGTGCCGAAGCAGCCGGTTTACCCAAATCAGGGCCTTGCCTTCCCGAAGCCAGTGGGTCGCGCAGCTGTGGCGAAGCGTGTACATGGACATCCGCTCCGCCCGCTCCTCGGTGATTGAGTTTTCGTCATCATCAGCAGCTGCCCGCACCGCTCGCTTGAAACTACTCGAGGGCCTCCGGGCCCCGGGGCCGGCTCCAAACGCCCTCGCGTCTGGCGACGTCGGCGGCGGGCCCTCGCCCCAGAGCTCACGCTCGAGGAACGGCCGGAGGAAGAAGCGGCCAGGAGGGAGGAGGGGGATGAGGCTTTCGTCGCCGCTCTTCTGCCGGACGCCTTTCGTGTGGTCCCCGATCTGGAGGCGCCCCTCGTCCCAGTACACGTTGCCGATGCGCAGGTCGTAGGCCTCGCCCGGCCGGAGCCCCTGGTAGAAGAGGAAGCGCCACATGAGGCTGTGGCGGATGGTTGTGTACTGGATCGACCGGTGGGCGGCGCAGATCTCCTCAAGCTCGGCCTCGGTGATCACCTCGGTGAGTGTCTTCTGCTTCTTTGGCGGGGGCGGCATGTCCGGTGGGTCGGGCACTAGGCCCTTCCGCTCCGCCCACTGGAGCATTGCCCGGACGCGACGGTGGTAGCCCCGGCGCGTCGCGTTGGCGAGCTGGTCCTGGTAGACGAAGGATCGGATGTGAGACGTCCGGAGCCTGGAGGCCTGCAGGGAGGAGCCCGTTTTGCGTGCAAAATCTTTCAGGATGGGGGCGTCAGAGTGGTATGTGTTCTCCGTCCACCCGCCGGCCTCGCCGCGCCGGCCGGCCTGACGCTTCTCCTCGACGTACAGCTCGGCGAGCTCCTTCAAGGTGGGGTCATCCCCGACGCGGGCGGCCGCTCCCGGCTCTGCCTGCGTCCATGGATCGTAGCGGCCGCGGTCATACATCTGTTGCCGATACTCGGCTTCCGACTGGGCCTCGGCCTCCGTGTACTGCCCTTTGTCAATTGAGTCGGTGGTTTCCTTTGGCGAGCGAGACCCATCGTAATAGCGGATCTGCCACTTTGTCTTGAGTTCGCGGAGGGTGGCCATGACTACTCATCGTCTTCGTCGAAGAAGTCACCTTGCTGTCCACCGGCCTTCCAGTGGTCATAGACCTGCACGATCGTATACTCTTCCGTACTCCAATCCTCGAGGCTTGGGTCGTACTTTTGGCTTCGAACGAGTTCAACTTCCATCCGATCGCTGCTGGAGAACTCCTCTTCGAGGTTGTTGACCCGGGCCCAGAATCCGATGTCCTCGATTTTGGCACTGATTTTCTCTCCATCGAGGAGAAATTCCCACTTTCGATTCGGATCGAAAATAACCCGCACCACGGTCAGGGTGACCCGGTCTTGAACCTCTCGTTCTTCCAGTTCATCTTCGCGGTCTCCCCCCGATAGCTCGTCAAACTCCTCTCTGTCGGCCCTGAATTTCTCCTCTCCGGTTTCGGAGTCCTCAATACGGATTCCCTCGACTCGGTCGTCCTTTAGGGTGGACTCGTACGTTCCATCAAGGTCGTCACGGGCATCGTCATTCCCGTTGTAGATGTTGACCACCGTTTTGTCGAACACCTTCACGTCCCCGTCACGGTTCTCGACATGTACGTCATTCCCATCTTCCTGGACCTGGTCCGGGTCTTCGCCAAACAGGTGCTTGTGCAGCTCATAGAGACCTGTCATTGTCCCAACCAAGGAGCCGGTGTAAGTGACCACCTCCTCGGACATCACCGTCGTCGCGATGTCTGTAAGGACCGTGAGATCGATTCCGAAAGAGCCTCGTTCGGGTGCCGAAATCCGAATCTTGATGTCCCGGCCGCCCCCAACCTCCGAATTGATCGTGGAAACGAGGTCGGTCACCGAGCCGATCGAGTCCAGCAGTACGTCTGCACGTATGTCGTGTTGATCTCCTTCGTAGATCACTTTGAACTCGGACATGTCGGGTTCTCCCTCTGAGGAGGACTCGTCTGACGACTCAGGCATGTTCAGGTAATGTGCATTCGCTGCAAGAGATCTCGTTGAGAGGTGGAGTGTCTATACTTGACCCGTCTCCCTGGCCGGCGTTGAAGTGGTCGCTCATGGGTTTGAAGTCTTTTGCGTGCAAAAGTATCGTTGGTACGCGTCAAACGCAGTCATCGCAGAAAACTGAGGAGCCACTTGGTCCACCGATGTCCCTTCTTCGCGGCCTGAACTACATCCTCTACGTCAGATGAGGGACTTCCCTGTTTTCGCCATTCCCAAGGAGGGATGGGATTCGACTGTGTCCATAACCCGAGCTCTTCACGGCGAGCTTGCGCCTGGGACTCCTCGAGTTGGTCGGACAATTCCTGGTGCCCCGTAACATACTTTGTCCGGTGCCAGGCGTAGCCACTGGTGACTAGGCTGTGGCCAACGTCGATACTTTTCTCGCTGACAAAGACGCGACCAATGATTCGCCCGTGATGATCGTGGTCTCTGACAACAACAGAGCAGGTCTTATTTTTCGCGATTTTCCGGGCGGCTTTCGTCGCCACTGGGCCGTAGGGCTGATCTGATTCGGGGGCATCAACGCCCCACAGTCGGACGTCGACCGTTCGGCCTTCGTCTAAGGACACGACAATTGTATCTCCATCCTTCACGCGTGTAACGTGACCCTCGAGTGTTGAGTCGGAGGTTCTCGGTGCTGTAGGGGATAAATCTTCTCGATCCGCGTAGCTTTCGGCCTCGGCATCGATCGCTTCGCCGCAGTTCGGACAATAGTTAGCCTCGTTGTCAAGGTCAGCCTTGCAGTCAGGGCAAGTGGGCATCAACCAGAGGTGGTTTTGCGAGCAAAATGTCCAGCGATTCGATCTGCCTACTACAATTCAGCGAGTAGTGGATAATCCGCGTCGGGAGCCCACTGATCACAATAAAAAGGGGCTACATCTTTAAGTGGTTGGAGCCACTCACTCATTGTTATTTCGCTGGATCGCGAACCCTGAGACGCGGAGGGCCGGAAGTGAAGCCCCAGAATAGACGATCTCATATCCCTCCTGTTGGAAGTTGATGACTGCATCCGCCCCCATCGAGGTTGATTTCTCGTAGAGGCTGTCGAGGGCGGCCCGCAACTCCGGAGGATCGTAGTAGACTCTGTCCTGAGAAGTGACCAACGGTCCTTCGACCATTCCATCATATGGCTCAGTATCATCTTTCATCACCTCTGCCTTCGGCTCAACCTCTACGGAGACGTACCCAACGGACTGGTACTCCCCAGGGTAGTTGTCCGGAGTGATGAGGAAGCCCTTCTCAGTGTAGCGAGTCAGGTCTGTAGCGTTGACGCGCACAGACCGGTCTCGAGGCTCAGTGGATGAACAGGAAAGAAGGGAGGTAGCAACGAGGAAGAGAGTGAGGTACCGCATTAGGTGAGTCTTTTGCGTGCGAAAAGGGGGGTTCTAAATATGGTTACTTTTCGAAAGAGAGATCCCCGTTCACGCGCTCGGCTACAGCGTCCGCCACGGTGATCAGCTTCGCCCATGCCAGCCGTTGTGGGGAGGTGGATTTGCCGTACTTCTGAATTTCGTTCTGAACGCTTCCCTCAAAATAGGCTCCGTTAAGGCGAATGTGTGTCGGATCGCCTGTGGCGGAGACCGACAATCGGTGTGCCGGTAGGGCCAAAAATGACCCGTTCCATTCTGCAGATTTACGTTCAGTCGTCAGGCTGCGAAGTTCTAGATCTGTGTTAGATAAAGCATATCCTTCCTCCTGCAATACAGCAGCAGCGGCCTTGTAGGCCGCGTCGGCGTTCGTGTCAGCTGAAACGATAACAGTTTGGGCCCTCATAGGTGCCTCCCGGTCCGAAACTCCCTCTGGAAGGTCATCGGTGTGCTGGGAACCGGCACAGCCGACCAGTAGTGTTGCAACGAAAAGGAGGGAGAGGTACCTCATAGGTGGGGTTTAGGCATCAGTTACTTCGTGAGAGAGTTGACATCGACTTCCCCGCCGGCCACGGATTTGATGATCCGGGCCACCTGTTTGACGTGCAGCGTGTCCGTATCACGGTCGGGGAAGATAACCGAGCCGACCACCCGCATATCGACCGTGCGACCAGTCGTTTCGTTCACGAGGGTCTGGCCGTTTTTGTCTTTGGGCACCAGGCGCTCGTTCTCGTAGTCGTCATAGTCGTTGTCGGAGATGAGTTTGTATCCGCCTCCGCTGATTGGCTGGACGCGCTTCACCACTTGGCGGCCGTCGATGAGGAGTACATAGATCCCGCCCGTCCGAATCTCCTCCACCGGCTTGTAAATGATTATGTCGCCGGATTGGATTGTCGGCCGCATCGAGTCGCCATCGGCCTGAATGACGCCGACACGGCGAGGGAGTGTGACCCCCAGTAACTTGGAGATGAAGTGACGTGGGACTTCTACTCTTTGCCGCGCATCGTCAGGGTAAACCACACTTCCATCGCCAGCCGACGCCTTGACGTCGGTGAAGATCGTGATTGTGGCTTGGTCGCGGAATAGATCTCGTACGTTAGCACCCTCTTCTGTTTGTAGGGAGGTGCTAGGATCAGAGCGAGGGCTCTTCATATCCCCCTTACCCTTCAGTAGCCACTCACGTTGTACTCCAAGCGTCTCGCAAAGAGAGTCAAGATTTTCACGGGTGTCTGATCGGTCAAGAGAGGGTGACTCCTTCCTCTTGACCCACCGCTTCAGTGTCGCATCAGAAAGCCCCGCATCTCGGGCTACCTGAGCCCTGCTCCTTTGATCTTCATTGACCGCCTTGCTAACGCGGTCTCCAAATTGATCCATTATGAAGTTTTCGTTAATGAACGGTCACTAAGGATCAATGTGTGGTCACTTACCTACACTCTTCTACCAAATGAAGCGACGACACACAAGACACCCACACAATAGCGGTGAGGTCTGCCATGAACAACCCTGACGACAGGGAAGAGGAGGTACGCCTAAATATTCGAATGCCAGAAGAGCTGCGACGTCGCCTCAAGGTGATGGCGGCGGTCGAAGACAAACCCATGGCTCAGAAGGTACGAGAGTGGATTCGTGAACGATGGGACGACTACCAGGGCAGCGCGGCCGTCGTGTAGTGCCCTCTTTCGCACGCAAAACCCCTCGTTATTGAGGGTATCGTGTAACCTCCTCCGTCCCAAAGCAAAAGCCTGTCACTCTGATGAGCCCCGATTTCGACCAGCCGCACCATCTTATAGATCAGTGCCGCGAGGCCTTGCTGAAGGTGAAGCACTCTGACGGCTGGACCGACCAGGCTCTAGCCGACCTCGTCGCCGGCATGAGCAGGGCCACGGTCAACAGCCTCACGAGCGACGAGACGCGCCTCGGCGGCCCAAATGCCCTGGGCTACTACCTTTCGCTTGCAAAAGAGCTCTGGTCGCGGGGCAACAGCCGCCTGGTCGATGTCATCCGCCCGCCCGGTGTCTACGACGCCTACCGGGAGCCGTCGCACCGGCCGAATGGAGAGATCGACGACGAGGTGGGAGATGGGATGGAGGCGCTCTCGCGTCTCCGAGTGGGCTACAATGCTGGCGACCCTGAATCGATGGCCGAGGCCCGCAAGGAGCTGCGCATGGTTGAGGAGCGGGCAGAACAGGAAGAGGCCCAGCTTCGGGAGCGGATGGCCGGGGCGACTACCCTCGAGGTGCCCGGCGACGGGCAGCCGCCGGGCGACCGGCAGGAAGAGAACAGCGACACGCAGCCCAGCAGCCGATAGCGCCATGTCTGACGATAAAGCGGAAGCCATACTGGAAGAGATCCGAGGTCTGCGCCAGGAGCTTCGTGACGTGAAGGCCCAGGTGGCCGAGCGGGACGAGCTGCCGCGCCTCCAGGACTTCGCTGACGAGCTCGGCATTGCCCGGTCGACCCTCTACGACAAGCTGAACCGCCGGGGTATTCCGATCCGCGACAGCCATGGCTACCCGAAAGAGGAGGGAGACCGGTCGGCCGCCCACGTCAGCCGGACCGAATGGGAGGAGGGGGAGGAGATCGCCACGCGGACGGTCCGGGAGCGGGCCGGGGCCTACTGACGGCTACAGAGATGCCCGGTCGGATCGTGACGGACTGCAACTCCAACCCACGGTCGGCCGGAGGGCGCGCTCGAGATACACACTGCGCCCTGCGTCGCCCCGACGCGATTAGGGGGACCGCCGAGGCGAAAGCCTCCCGGCCAGCCGCGGTCGCGACAAGCGCTGGCCACACGGCCACGTAGCTCAAAGGTAGAGCACTCCCTTTGGGCCAGCCCCGGAGCGGTGACGCTACGAACGGGCTGTCAGAGCGAGACGATGTGGGTTCGACTCCCACCGTGGCCGCGACACTCGCACACCGACCACTGACACTCCCTAACTATGGCTCACCACTCGCAGGAGCACATGCCGGACGAGATTCCTGGCGACTTGCTTCCCGATGCTGACGAGAAAGAATTGTCTGACGGGATTCCTGAGCATTTGCAGGACCGCCTTGATGAGGCCGCAAAGGAAAAGGACTTCGGAGCAACGGACCAGTACCCCGAAGGCAAGCTCGCTGATCACGATGAAGGAGAGATCCGGTTTGGCGTGACAGATGCCGAGGGAAAGGTGATCATCAACTTCGGAAAGTCGGTCCGCTCTTTCGGCCTCACTCCCGAACAGGCTAAAGAGCTCGGTGGCATTCTCATCAACCGCGCTCGAAAGGCCTGAAAGCGGACAGCGGGCGTAGCTCAGCGGCAGAGCGCCAGCGGGCCACGCTGGAGGCTGCAGGTTCGATCCCTGCCGCCCGCTCGACACTCGCATAACCGCTCATCGACCCGCCCAGGGCACGTAGCGACAGCTACAGAAATGCCCCCACCTGCTTAGACAGGTGGAGGCGGGTCACAATCTCAGTCACCTATGACTACCTCTATTAGGAATTCAGGGGACGGACGTTCCTCCGCCATCCCGAGCCTTACGCCTCACAACCACGCGGAACTGCAGATGAACACGCCCAGCGGCACCTGGCGCGACATCCGCCTGCACCTTTGGCAGGGCGAGCACGACCTTGCCCCGGACCAGCCGACGGTGTGCTGCTGCTTCGAGCGGAGAGGAGCGTCCGGGTACGTGTACACGGTCGTCACCCCGGAGGGGAAGAAGGTGATGTCGATGAACGCCTTCTACGCCTACGTCAAGGGCCACAGGAAGGAGCTCGACATCACGAGTGATCTCAAGATGCGGCTCTTCGAGGCGTGGCAGGACGGCTACGCGGACCTGAGGCGCGAGCTGAACCAGATCCAAGACACGACAGCCGTCGGCGCGGAGGTGATGCGCCATGCCTAGCGCCCCGACCCTTCCGACGCCGTCCGGCTCGGATGAGGAGGAGACCTTCGTCATCCACGCGGGCTTCACGGTCGGCCTCTTCGAGGTGCGCAGCCGCGGGTACAGCGGGGCCATCTCCAGTTGGATCAACACCCACGGGATTGTCGATGCTGACGTCGTCTGTGGACGGTGGCGGAACGATCCCTACAAGCACCTCACGCTGCACATGAGCGTCGGCGGGGCCGAGCGCCTCGTGTCCATCGTCAAGGCGTCGGTGCTTACCGGAGGTGATGCGACGTGAGCAGATCCGACCGTAACGCTGTGACCAACGGCACGATCGTCCGCTCAGGCCGCGAGCACTGGACACGGGAGGACTACCGCCTGGCCCTGCAGGAGCTGGAGGAGTCGCACCAGACCGTCTGCAACAAGCACCAGGAATTGCTCGACGAGCACGACCAGCTTAAGGAGGCGGCCCGCAAGGTCGTGAAGGCCTTCGCCCCTCCGAAGTACGACTGGCTGTCGAGCGATCGCCTGAAGGAGCTGATCAGCGAGCTCAAGCGCGCCCTCCCAGGCGTGGGGGTGGCCGATGGTTGAGTTTCTTCAAGACTTGAGCCCCGCGCAGATCGTCGCAGCGGCCGTCAGCACTTTCGTCCTTCTGTCAGTGCTTTTCGCTTTGCTCCAGGGATGGACGTGGGACCGGGCCCGACAGACGCCGGAGCCGTGGTATTCCGACGATCGCGACCCGCCCTTTCCGGACGACCCGCCGGAAACCCTAGACTCTCACCTCTACGAACATAGGCGCAACTGATCATGCCAAAGTCACCTCCAGACGAAGCTACCGACCTTTTCGATAACGCGCCCCCGGCCCCGCCGGCAGAGGCCGATGGTGCGGAGGATCAACAGCAGCATCAGGAGACCCCTCCAGAGGACGAGGAGGGGATGAACGAGGCAGAAAAGGACTTGGCCCTTCTTGGATCGGCAAAGGAAACCCTTTCCAATCTCGGACTCACGCTTCCTCCGCACGAGTTCTATCCCGGTTCGGAGCCCGACGTCGGGCCCGGCATTTACCTCGGGGTGTCAGAGGAGGCATACCACGATCACCCTGCCCTCTCCCGGAGCGTGCTCGCCGAGGCCGCACGGATGAGCCCGCTGCATGCCTATTACCGATGGAAGGGAGAGGAGGGCGAGGACACCTCCGACGCGGCCAGCCTGGGGACGGCCCTCCATACCCGTGTGCTACAGCCCGACCTGTACGAAGAGACCTACGACGTGGCAGCCGAGCAGTGTGAGGCCACGAAAGGAGACGGGGATCGGTGCAGCTACTCGGCCAAGGTGCGGCATGATGGCACCTGGTACTGTGGAACACATGCCCCCAACGATAGCGAGCCCGACGACATCGAGGTCCTCAAGTCGGATACGGCCGGCGATGTGGAAAGCATGGCGGGCGCGCTCGAAATGGACCCGGACGCCGGATCGCTCCTCTACGACCTCCCGGGCCTGCCCGAGGTCACGATCCTTTGGAAGGATGAGGCGACGGGTCTGATGTGCAAGGCCCGGCCCGACCGCATTGTCGGCCTGCCAGAGGGGGTGGCGATCGTCGACCTGAAAAGTACCCGTAGCGCTCACCCGGAGGATTTCCGGCGGAAGATGGCGCGGTATGGCTACTGGATGCAACAGCCCTTCTACAGCCTCGGGCTCCGGCAGGCAGCCGAGTCGGACGTCACGATCAAGGACTTCGTCTTTACCTGCGTCGAGTCGAGCGCGCCCTACGCGGTGCAGTGTTACCGGCTTCACGGGAAAGACCTGTCCGGCGTTCGACGCCGCACGAGTCAGCTCATGGACGAGATTGCCGAGTGCGAGCGGGAAGACCAGTGGCCCAGCTACGCGGACGGCATCCGCGAGCTCGGCATGAAGTCCTACGAGAAAGACCGCCTGGGCATCAGCGGATAGGCCTAACAGCAGCCCTGATGAGCCCTCACGAAGCCGGCCCGGCCGGCGAAGGGCGATAACGTCGCGCATCGCCTCCAACAGCATGCGCGGCGTCGGTTGCTTTCTCTTCGATCACAGGTACACCTAGCCACGATGAGTGATTCCTCAGAAACCATTCGTCTCCTGCGCCGCCTCGTGCGCGCTGCCGAGCGGGAGGATATGGGCCTGCGGAGCGACCCGCCGGGCACGGTCACCCTCTATGCGAACCGCGTCAAGGCCCCCGACAACTGCTGCTGGTACCGCTGGGACCCGAATGCAGAAGAGCCCATTGCGGTGACGGATCGCTACGTCCGCGGTCGCCTCAGCGACATCGTTTGCTACGACAAGGAGAGCAGCGAGGGCACCACCACGAAACTCCGCGTCGCCCTGGACGCCGGACGCACCCAGTATGACATCGAGACCTCTCTGGCCGCCACGTCGGGCCGAGGCGTCGTGTCGGGCCTTCTGGCGGCCGGGAAGAACGAAATCGATCGGCCGATCACGATCGGCGTTGAGCCGGCCGACAAAGACCAGGTTCTCTTCATGTCGGTCTTCACCGACGCCGGCGGGAAGCAATATCCTGACTCGACCCCATCGGAAAAGGACGCGCTCGTGAGCGGGCTGAAAACGATCCGTGAATGGATGGGCCTGAGTTCCGGCCCGTGGACCGAGCGCTTTACGAGATCCGCTCCGCACGAAGCGTCTCAAGAGCAGCCGCCACCTCGAGGAGACACGCCGGCCGGGGACGGCGCCCACGAGCCGGCCGTGCCGGAGGCATCTGCTACCACGCAGGCCGCGAAGGGATCTTCGAACGAGGAGGGAGGACTGACTGAGCTTTCTCCGAAGGCCCGAAAAACGCTCGAGAGGTGGGACGAGGCCCTTTCGCAAAAGGACGGGGCGGAGCTGGCCGACGCGGTCGAGAAGTGCCGCGACCAGATTCAGAGTTGGCCCCCGGCCTACAAGGAGAAGGCAAAGCGGATGCTTGGCCGACACGACCGGCGCGCCTTCGAGGCAGATGAGGAACTCCCGTTTTGACGTCACACTCCCTCCGCTCATAGACCGAATCGCCTCCCCGCTTGGGCATGCAGCAGCGCCTCCTGGCCATTCAGCAGAGTGACATGACGCACGCAGCTCGAAGTCTGTATGCGGTGTATCTCGCCCATGCGGACGAGCGTGGCGTTGCGCGTTCGGAGGATGGCACTCCGCTCACGCAGAAGGAGGCGGCGGAGGCAATGGGGACGTCTCGGACCTCGGCCAACCGATACTTCAGAGAGCTAAAGGAGGCCGGGTGGCTGGTTCAGTCGCCCATGGGCCCGCGGCCGACGACGCCGGACCCCCAGTCAGAAGGGAACGGAGAGGAGGAAACGAGCGAACAGGAGGGAGGCGGCTCTAAACCCCAGTCAGAGAGTAAAACGTATCAGGCTGATACGTCACCGTATCAATCTGATACGTATCAATCTGATACGGTCCCCTCTCTCTCCTCTTCTCCCCCTTCCTTTTCCCTTCCCCCTTTTCTCTCAGACTCTCATAACCCCCTTCCTAAATCCTTCCCCCACGACTCCTCTCTCTCTGTGGATGTGGTCGAGAAAATCTCGACCGCAGACTCGGCGAGAAGCCCTGCTGGATGGATTGGGGGACTCCCGCCGGGGCACCACGCACTCCGAGCGGTGATTCCGAAGGACCACCCAGCGCGTTCAGAGCGACACCTGCAGTACCACATGGCTGCCCAGTGGTCGCTCCGCCTGCTCCAGGACGCCGAAGACGCAATCAAGAGTTTTCGCATCCCCTCGATGCTTCGCCGAAAGATTGATCGCGACGAGCAGGCCGTCGTGGAGGACTGGCGCGATACGTTCCGCCTGCTTCAGGAGCAGGACGACTACGAGTGGGATGAGGTGCGGTACGCCATCCACTGGCTCTTCACCCAGAGCGACTGGCTCCGAGAGGGGTTCATCGCCTCGATCGGGACACTCCGCAAGAAGACCCGCAGCGGCGATCGGACCAAGTTCGACGTGATCCTTACCCAAGCAGAAGCAGATTCCAGCTATGACGGACCCGATTCCAGGCGACCAGTCGGCGGTAGCGACCGAGACGAAAGCCCTGAAGAGCGTTTCGCACGCAAACGACGAGCTGCCCGCCGTGCCGTCGCTTCGGGATGAGGAGGCCTGGCTTGTCGAGGCCACCCCCGAACAGGCCGCCGACGCGGTCTCGGCCGTCGAGGCGATGACCACGGCGGACATGTCCGACGGTGCCGTCGGGACCCTCGCCCAGATGGTTGTTCGCCGGGGCTACACCGAGGCCGAACTTGCCTACGCGATGGAGGAGCTCATGTACGACGACGAGCTGGCAACGGCCCTCCGCTTCCGGGAGAAGAAGCACATCCTGCCCTCGGATTTTGAGCGGGTCATCGCCAAGCACCGGGAGATGCGGAATCGGCTCGATCAGCTCCTGGACCGCCACGAAATGAACCGCCTCATCAACGACTTCCCGCAGCACCTGAGCCGTTCGGACTTCGGGATTGCCGGCTACACGGTGCAGGACAAGCCGCTTTTCCGATTCAAGAACGACCCGGACACGGCCGACGGGGAGGTGCGGCCGCAACTGGATGAGAAGCGGCCTCCAGACCGGACGCGGGAGGACGCTGAAGGGCTCTCTCACATCTCCGAGGCAGCCGACATCGATGTCCATAAAGCCGTGGACAAGGAAAATGCGGCAGCCGACAAGGCGCCGGAGGAAGGATAGGCAGATCTCAGAATCTCCAACAACGCTAAGGTCACACACGACCAGCCAGCATTCATGCCCGCGACGGACACCCTCACAATAGAGACCGCCGACGACCTTCTATCCTACCTGAAGGGTCGTGACGCGCTGGCCTACCGATACGTGAAGCTCCTAAAGCGTTGCGCAGAGGAGGGGTACCCCGTCGGCATGATGGAGGACACGGTGCAAGCACAAGCCCTTAGCGACTGGGAAGCGGCGGCGTGCATCCCGAAGCGTGACCAGGAAGAAATTGCGGTAGACGACATCACGGACAGGCGGCGAAAGCTCTGCCGCGAGAGTGATCTGATTCACGAGCATGACCACCGGAAAGGATACGCGACCTACAAGCTGAACCCGCAGCTGGTGAAAGTCGCGAAGTAACTCACCCCTTTTGCACGCAAATCAACTCAGAATATGAGCCACCCCCTCGCTTCTGATAAGGGAGACCTCACCGACCTGGCCAACGACATCAAGAAGGTGTTTGAAGCTCACGGGTTCGAGGATCCAGCCCTGGCAGTGGCCTTCACCCTTCCAGAAAACCGGCAGAAAGCGCACTGGGTGACGAACGTGCGCCGGGAAGATGGAATCCGTCTGATGACAATGACTGCACAGCAAATGCAATCAAAGATCAATTGACCATGGCTGCCCCCGACGTCGTCCCTGGCTACAGGACTGGAGACCGCAATCAATCGGTGCTGATCGTCTGTCCGGAGTGCGGCCGTACCGGCTGGATCGACGGTGAGCAGTACCGCGGACAGGTCTCCATCGACTGTCCGGAATGCGACTACCACGAGACTCACGATCTTCGCCAGACCACTGAATAACGCCCAAAACCATGAGCAAAACCCAAGTCCCCCTCGACAAAATCCGCGACAACCCCGCGGTCCCGGATTTGATTGAGGAGCGTCGCGAAGTGCCCATCACTCAGTGGCCAGAATACTGGCCCTATACTGGCATGATTAAGCGATGTAAAAACCCAAATGATGGGTCCTACGACAAGTACGGAGGGCGTGGCATCAGTGTATGCGACCGCTGGGAAAATGGCACCGAACACCTGTCAGGCCTCGAATGCTTTGTAGTCGACATGGGCGAATATCCGGGTGGGGATTATAGTCTTGACAGGATCGACAATGATGGTAATTACACTCCGGAGAATTGCCGGTGGGCGACCCCGTTGCAGCAATCGAGGAATAACCGGAACTGCCGGTTAATCACCCACGATGGCAAAACTCAGTCGGTTACTGAGTGGGCTGAGGAGACTGGAGTCAGTAGAAGTACGATTTACAAACGGCTAGATGCCGGCTGCAGTGTCGAGGAGGCACTCTCTCCTGGCCGTGTAGAGAGAAACGATGTCAACCTGAGTAATGACGAGAAAAAAGAGGTGTCTGAGGCTTATAACAACTCAGATTCAACGGCAAAGGAGGTCGGTAAAGAATACGGTCTTAAACCACAACAGGTTTACTACTACGCTAACCGCTACTAAAACTATAAACTGTTTGCTATGAGCAAAACATATGTCCCTCTCGACCAGATCAGATCGAATCCGCACCAGTCTCGTCTTGACATCGGCGACGTGGAGCGCCTCGCCGAGTCCATCCTCGAGCACGGACTCCGCCAGCTGCCGGAGGGCCGCCTCCTTGTAGATGGCGAGCAGCCGTCCTACAGCGAGTACACCGAGGCCCACGATGGGGAGTGGTACCTGGAGGAAGATCAATTGGCGATCGTCGAGCTCGCCAGTGGGCACCGCCGCATCGAGGCCGTGCGCCACCTCAATATGGACGACACGGTGACGGATGCCGACCTCGAGGCCGCCGGCCTAGTGCCCGGGTATGTCCCGGTCGACCTGCAGCGGATCGATGGCACGGAAATGCTCGACCTCGTGACGATCGAGAACGTCCAGCGGGAGGAGCTGTCCCCGATCGAGGAGGCGCGGTTGATCAAGGAGCACGCCGAGGCTGGCCGCCACAACCCGGAGATCGGGGAGGCCTTCGGCGGGAAGAGCCCGTCCTGGGTGTCAAATCGCCGCCGGCTCCTTCATCTGCCCCGCTATGTCCAGGAGCATGTCCACGAGGGCGACCTGTCGGTACGGCAGGGACTGGCGCTCGCCACTGCGTTCGCCGTTGAGGACGAGCACGGGGACCTCGTGGAGCAGGTGAACGTCGACCTGAAGCCCGGGACGATGGTGCAGCAGGCGGTTCGTGGTGGTTTGACGTCTGACGGCATTCGGGACCGGACCCGGGAGTTGACGGACTTTGTCGAGCGAGTCGAGGCTGAGTTGGACAGTGACCCCAGTGAGGATGAGGAAAGTGCGAGTGAGGCGAAGCCGGATGACCCCACCGATCTTCCCTGTGCATTCTGCGGGGTGGAAGAAGGACAGCCATGCACTACTCGTGACGGTGAGGAAACCGATGTTCACCGCGTCAGGGAGAAGGCTCTTGCCGCTCAGAAGGCCGGCGTCCTCGACTACGAGCGTGTTTCAGCGGTCTATCTACGGTCTCTGATTGAGCCTCCTTCTACGAAGGTGGACTACTCCAGCGGAATTTTTGCATTGGGAGACCTGGTTGCTGCCCACCAGATCTTGCGTGGGTACCAAAGCCCAACGGCACGGAACGGTCACAAGGCGCGTGCTCGGAAGATACGCGTCGAGATCACAGATCGCGTAGAGGTCGATGGTGAGGTGAGTCTCGATGCCGAAGAGGTCATCAAGTCTGCCCCGAAGTGGCTACGGGACCGCTTGGAAAACGTCCGCACGATGGATCTCGACCAGGCCATCAAGAAAGCTGCAGGTATCAAACCAAATCCATCCACCCAAACCGACCAGACTGATGCAGATGAAACCACTGACGAAGAAGATGCGCCGGCTGATGGTGGAGCGTATGCCGGAGCACGGGCGGATGGGCGTGCACCTGATGAGTCTGGAGTTCAAGAGGGACAGCCAAAAGAGCCACGAGCCGTGGACGGTTCGGGCAATGATGCGGTCGACGATGCGGCAGCAGATGACGAGGCGGAGAGGACGTCCGATGAAAGGCATGTAGCGTCATCCAGCGGGGACGGGACGCCCGCCGACCATCCGGCCCACCTGCCAATGTTGATCGACGCAGTTGAGGGGGATTCCTTGGGCTGGCAGGTCGGGGTAGGAGAAAGGGGGTACTACGCTCGACTTCATGATGGCGATGAGACGTACGAAGTCACCGGCGCAGCGACTCCTGCTGACGCACTTCAGGAGGCCCGTTCCCGAGCGCTCGCGAAAAGCTCCCCCGTCGGCCACGTCCACCCCGGCCAGGTCGACGCCCTCGTCCACTGCGACGACCCAGAGTCGATGTGGGACCAGGAGGCGGCCGAGGAGGCTTCGATCGCGAGCCTGTACGTCGCCTATCGCATCGCAGACGTCCGCCAGGAGCGGTGGCGCCGCGAGGAGATCGCGAAAGAGATGCGCCGGCGGTCGAAGAGGGTGACTAAGGAGGACTTTCCGGAGACGGTTTGGCAGGCGGCGCAGAAGGAAATCGAGCGGCGGTTGGAGCCGCAGGCTGCGTAGGACAACTCTTTTGCACGCAAAAGACCTGACGATGCCTGATACCGCCTCCATCCGTCGCCGAACGGCTGCCCTTAGTGGCTCGCTCCTCGGCCAGCGAGTAAAGGTTCGGGTCCCCTATAAAGAGGGGGTATTCACTGAGATAGGTACAGTGACGGGCGTCGCATATCCAACCGTTGAAGTGGAGACGGGAGGTAGTCAGAGGCGCTATCGACACGTTGATTCCATTGAAGTAACCGAGTAGCCATGCCCGATTTCCGGTTTGACCCACGACCCTGCCCTGAATGCGGCCACCACCCGACCCGCTGGCAAAGATGCACGAGTATCGACTGCCAGAACGGGCGGTACGACGTCAGTGAAAAGGATCCGGTCCTCTACCCGTCAACCGGGCCGGTGTGGCGCACCTGCGACCGTTGCAAGGGCGCCGGCCACGAGCACTGGTGCCCGGAGTGCGGCGCCGACCTTACCCATCGGGACGATCTCAAGCCAGCGCACCCACAGATGTGAAGGCCGCTTGCGAATCACCCCGTGCGAACGGTAGTATAGAGGGTGCTGCCCTGGGCGGCAGTCCTTTACACATGAGCACGACATTCGACGACGACACCCTCGAGGCGCTGCGACGCCTCCCGCGTCCCCTGGTGGAGGATGTCCTCCAGGAACTGGCTGAACAGTACGAGCGCGGCGGCCCCGGGGCCACACTTCTCGTCCAAACGGCCGGCCAGGGGGACCACCACGTTCGGCGCTTCAACGCACCCGATTCGTACCGACATTCGAAGAAGGGCTGACTGCCCTCCCTGACCTTCGACATTTCGACCCTACCCGTTGATGACGGGCGCTCCGACAGAGTCTCATGGCTGTCAGGGCGCCCGTTTTCTATTTCCACGCACCTGACCGCCGATGTCCACAACGCTAAAAATCATCTTTGCCGCATTGGGAGGGGGCGCGATCTGGAAGATTGCCGAATACATCATCGACTACGCGGGCCTTCGAAAAGGTGCCCAGGCAGAGTTTCGAGACGACCTGATGGCTCAGGTGGGGGCTCTTCGCCAACGTGTAAATCAGCTCGAAAGTGACCTACAGCAAGAGCAACGGGCCCGGGTCCGCGCCGAGTTACGCAATGAAGTCCTCGCGCGCCGTGTCGAGCTCCTGGTGCGCGAGTTGAACCGACTCCGCGAAGAGCAGGGGATGGAGGCGCTAGACCCCGACGATTTCCAGGTATCGGAGCTGCCCTTCGGGACCGACGGGCCATCGGACCTCTCGACAAATCCGCTCAACGACGAATAACCGCCATGCTGAGCCGTCTCATCACCAAGCGCGTCGCGTTTATCGTTGGCCTCGCGGCTCTTTCGACCGGGGCCGTGGCCTACACCTTTACGAGCGCCGTCGCCTTCAGCGCCTTCGCGGCCGCCCTCCTGAAGGTGGCCATCATCCTTCTCCTGTTCGAAGGGCTCGATCGGTACCTCCTCGAGGGGATCGACACAATCGGCGAGCTCAAGGAGGGGAATGTCGCGGTCGCCGTCACATTGCTTGCCCTCGCTCTGCTTTTGGCGCCGGCCGTCGCCACCGGCCAGCCCTGCCCGACGCCCCCGGACCGCCCCGCCGTGGTCGACTCGGCCCTGCAGGAGATTGGGACGACCGAATCCCCACCCGGATCGAATGAGGGCGAACGCATCGAGGCCTACATGGCCAGCGTGAACCTTTCCGACGGGTACAGCTGGTGCGCCGGTTTTGCGCGCAAAATGTTGGACGAGGCGCTGGCAAAGCGGCCAGACGTCCGAAGCGCAGCGGCCACCGACTACATCACCGATCGCTCCGTCCAGGCGAAACGCGTCCTGCGGGGCACCGCCGACGTGCCCGACGGGGCGCTCGCCATCTGGAGACGAGGGGACACCTGGAGAGGCCATATCGGCATCGTGCGTGGATGGCACGAGCAGTGCGGCCGGACGGTGGAGGGCAACACGAGCCCCGGAGACGCCGGCCCGCAGCGCGACGGAGACGGCGTGTGGCCCCGGGATCGATGCATCCGGCCGGGCAGCTACTTCCGGATCGTCGCCTTCACGCCGACGGGGTAGAGCATCCTCGCTGACTGTTGCCAACCGACCCATCCCGAATGCAACGCAGGACCGAGGAGTCCGAAACGGATCCCGAGACCGGGTTTGTGATCGATGAGGTGCCCGGAGCGAAAGGCTATACCTGGACGCTACTGGACCACCGGGGGGATGTGCTCGCCCGGGCCGGGCGCGCCTACGAGACCATAGAGGACACACAAATCGCTATCGCAGAAACGCAAATTGCCTGCCGTGACCACGAGGTGCCCCGACATTCGGATGCGTAGCCTGGTGACCACCATTTTCCTTGCGGTCGTATGCGCCGCCCTCGTCGGCTGCAGCGGGCAGGCCACGCGCCAGGTGACGGTGCCGGCCCCCTCGCCCACGACTCGATCGCAGACGGATACGCTCCAGCTACCGTCCCTTCCGCCGGTCCCCGACCGCGGCGTGCCAACCCAGCCGATTGAAGTGCAGATCCACCGCGACACGCTGCCGGGCCCGACGCTCCGCATGCAACGCCTCACGGTCGATCGCCGGACGGACGACCCCGACGTCACGCTTCAATACCAGGTTGGAGGTCGAACCTTAACCGACAGGTATGAACTCCCGAGTTTCGGCGAAGCGCTCGACATTCAGCCGCAAAAACAGGCCGCCCGATACGGGCAGCGCCGGCCCCGGTCCGACACCGTTCGGGACACGGTTCGGGTATATCCGGACGCTCAGGTTCGTGGCCGCCCGCAGGAGCGTCAGGTGCAGGCCCGGGTCCCGGAAGAAGAAAAAGGGCTTTGGTCAACCTTCACGACCCGACTCGCCTGGATTGGCGGGCTGGTCGTGATCGGAGTGGTGTTCTACCTCATTCGCACCTTCACCACCATACTCCCCTGGTAGCCATGGACGACTACACGCTCTACCACTACAGGGCGACCCCCGTTGATTTTTGCAACCGGGAGCTCCCGACCCAACACGCGTTCGTCTGTGCCCACGAGGACACCCCGCGGCAGCTGGTCGACGACAAGGCATACGAGCAGGTCTCGGTGGGCTCGGTTTCGCACGTAAAGCTCCGTCGCTCACCGGTCGAGGCAACCGTCGTCAATCCCCCGGCGCCCACCGAATAAGCAGCCCTCGCTCAAAGTATCCGTTTACCCGATGAGAATCGCTGACATCGACATTCCGGAAGCACATTCGGCGGGTGAGATAGTCACCAACACGATCTACTGGATCGTGGCGATGGCAGTCGCAGGAGCGGCGGGGATGACCCGTGCTCCAGCCGTAATGGTTTTGGGCGGACTCGTGGCGTACGCTCTCGTCCAACAGGGCGCGGGGTCTATCGCCTACCATGCCACCCGCGACGGGGTGCTCTGGTCCCAGCTTCTAGACGCGATCTCGATCCAATGGGTCATGGGGGCCCTTGTCGGGCTCAGTCTCTACGCGGCGTACGACGTCACGCCGTACGTTCTGGTGCCGTTGGTACTCGGCGCCTGGGCCTGGTGGTGGCGCCACGGCGACCACGTGCGCCGCAATCCAGCCATCGCCCTGCAAGCTCTGATTGTCGTCGGCCTCATGTGGGGGAGTGTCGGATGGCAGTGGACGCTCTTCTGCCTGGCACTCATTCTCCTGGCTGTCGCGCTGCAAATGGGGACGGCCGTGCACTCGAAGTGGCACTCTCTCTGGCATGTCCTGGCCGGCCTCGCTCAGGGAATGGCAGGGTGCCTGTTGGCCCTTCACGCCGGAGGGATTGACGTACCGTTTCCGCTATAGCTCCCACCCATGAACACGCTCCCTGACATATCGGAGACGGAGGGAAGTGGGTTCCGGCCGGCCCCCGACATGGCCGAATGGATGCGGGAGACGTTTATCGACGAGGAAGGGGGCCTGTCCCACGATCGGCACGCCCACCTCCGCGATGCGCGGATTGCTGTACTATGGAGCAGCCATGAGTACGAGCGGCGTGGACAGCGGGTGCTCGGGAAAGCTGAGCAGCCGCCCCCACACGGAATCTACGGGTGGGACCGGGGGCGCATGATGCAGCAGTTGGCGAAGTGGTTTGGGGGCTGGTTCGATGGAGAGTCGCCCGACTTCCTGATCACCCTCTACGAGCCGTACGTGGCGAATTGCCTGGAGGAGGGGAGAGCCCGCGCCATCTGTGCCCTCGTTGAGCACGAGCTCTGCCATTGCGCACAGCAAACCGACGAATACGGCACCCCTGAATTCTCCGATGCGACAGGGCGGCCGAAGTGGACGATTGCCGGTCACGATGCAGAGGTGTTCGTCCATGAAGTCGCCCGCTACGGCGCCTATAGTGACGAGCTGAAAGACCTCCGAACTGCCTTCGAGAAGGGGCCGTCCACGGACGAAGCCGTTGTGCGAGGCGTCTGTGGGTGTGGGGCGCCGGTGACGGGATGATTTTTTTACTGGTGGAGTTGCAGTTTTCCGCAGTATTCTAAAGCACATGGCCAGACTCAAGTCCAAACACAAGCGGTTCGTCGTCAGGAGGTTGGCGGTCTTCGACCGGCCGTCCGAGGTGCGGGAAGCACTGCGAGAGCGGCACGAGGTGGAGGCCGACCTGTCGCAGCTTGCCCACTACGACCCGACGAACCAGAAAGGGCAGGGGTTGGCCGAAGACCTGAAAACCCTATTCTGGGACACGAGAGAGGACTTCCTCGAGGAGCAGAAGGGGATTGCTCTGTCTTACAAGTCTGTCCGACTGCGGGAGCTCGAGAAGCAGTACTACCGCCTGAAGGACAGCCTGGAGGACCTCCCTTCCCAGAACGTGCTCGGCCGGGCCGATGTGCTGGAGGAGATGCGAGATGTGCTCGAGCAGATGGCAAAGGAGACGGGCGGCAAGTACACGAGCACGCAAATGCTTGAGCTGATGGGCGAGGGCGGAGGACCAATTGAGACGGAAGAGCAGGGTGGCGTGGCCTTCTTCGTGCCGGAAGAGGAAGACGAAGAAGCACTCCGCTCCAGCGACGCTGAACCTGACGAGGAGCCAGATGAATGATCCGAGAGGCCGACATTCCGGAGGGTGCCATTCGGCCGCAACCCGGCCCGCAGACGACGTTTCTGCGGTCGCCGGCCGACATCTGCATCTACGGGGGAGCTGCTGGCGGAGGCAAAACGTGGGGCCTCCTCCTCGACGCGCTCAAGTACGTCGACCAGTATCCCGACTTTGGGGCCGTCATCTTCCGCCGAACGTATCCCGAGATCAAGGGCGAGGACGGGATCTGGGAGGAGGCGCAAAGCCTCTACCAGGATACTCACCCCGACGTCGCCATCAACGAGTCGGACTTGAAGTTCACGTTCGACACGGGCGCTCAGATCCGGTTTGCCCACCTGCAATACGAAAAAACGAAGCGGGAATACAAGGGCTCACAGATCGCCTACATCGGCTTCGACGAGCTCTCCAGCTTCACTCGGGGGCAGTTCTTCTACATGCTCTCGCGCAACCGGTCGATGTGCGGCATCAGGCCCCGCGTCCGGGGCGGCACAAACCCACCCGACCAGGGCGCGGACCACTGGCTCACCAAGATGCTCTGGTGGTGGCTCGAAACCGACGAGGACGCGGAGAGCTACGGCTTCCCGATCGACGAGCGGGCCGGGAAGGTGCGGTATTTTGCGCGCGACCAGGACGACGAGCTTGTTTGGGGACCGACCGAGGAATCAGTAATCGAGCGGGCGCCCTACCTCAAGACGGCCGTCGAAGATGTCCCGGACCTGCGGCCGGCCGACCTGGTCAAGAGCTTCAGCTTCGTCCCCGCATCCGTCTACGACAACCAGCTCCTCCTCGAGCAAAACCCAAACTATCTGGCCAACCTGATGGCTCTGGAGTCGGCCGACAAGGGGCGGCTCCTCGGAGGCAACTGGCTGAAGAAGGTGGCGGACGGAGATGTGTTCGACCGGGAGGACTTCGGAGTCGTCGACCCGCGAGAGGTGCCGTCCGGGCTGCGGCCGTCCCGCCACTGGGACCTTGCCGGCAGCGCACCGACCCCAAACAACCCGGACCCCGACTGGACGGTCGGGGTGAAGGCCGCCGAAAAGAACGGCGTTGTGTTCATCCTCGACGTCCGGATGTTCAGGGAAGACCCCGGCCCCCGCGACGATCGAATCCAGAATGTCGCCCAGCAGGACGGCCGCGAGACGAAGATCTACATCGAACAGGAGCCCGGCCAGGCCGGCAAGTCGCAGATCTCAACGCTTGCCCGACAGGTGCTTCAGGGTTTCGCGGTCGAGGGACACCGCCCCTCCGGCCCGAAGTGGGTCCGGTGGCAGGCCCCGGCGTCGGCCGCCCAGCGGGGCGACGTGAAGCTCGTGCGCGGCCCCTGGAACGACCGGTTCCTGAACCACCTCGACGATACGGACGCCGAGGACGCCACCAAGAAGGACGCGGCCGACGCCCTGGCGCAGTTCTGGGAGATCCGCATGGCCGGCGGGAATTACCCTGACGCCCCCCGATCGCGGCAATACTGACCTTTTGCACGCAAAACCGACCCCAATATGCTTCCCAACGAAATCACGGCCCTCAAGGCCCACCAGCTTGCCCGCAACAACGCCCCCGACTGGCTCGACGAGGCGCGCCATTTCGTGGGCACCCACGAAGACCTCGACGGCGACGTCGACCACTGGCAGGGCGGGGACGGCTTCAAAGGGCCGAAGCCGTCCAAGACCGACCGGGCGCGGGACGCCTACATGGAGGCCCTGGAGGAAGTGTTTGTGGTTGAGGACCTGATCAGCGAAGTCATCCAGCGGCGCAAGAGTGCCATCCTGGGCCAGCCGCCCGAAATCAACGTCATGCCGGCCGGGGCGGAGGAGGACGAGGAGGAGCCCGACGAGGCGAAGGCGGCGGAGCGGCTGCTTCGAGACTGGTGGGACGAGGAGAAGCTGACCGACCGGTGGCAGGAGGTGCTCACCCGCGTCAGTAGCGAGCAGGAGACGCTCCTGCGCCTCGTGGTCGCCGACGATGTCCGCGATGGGGCGGACTCGATCGAGGAGGCACTCGCCGGTATCCGCGTCGAGCTTATTCCGAGGGACCAGGGCCTCGTACACGAAGACCTGCGGACGAAGAAAAAAACGGGCGTCATCGCGTTTCAGAGGACGGAGGAGTCGAGCACTGGCGAGGTCGACTACACCGAGAAGACGTACCTCACGGATGATGGCGAGACGGCCCTGCGTATCGAGCACGAAGAGGGAAGCGATCTGCCGGAGGGCGTTCAGCAGGTGCAGGAGGAAACCTTCGACCTACAGGGGAACCTGCTCCACTACGAGGTGGAAGGGGAGCTCCTCGTAAGCGAGTCCGTCCGCTCCAACCAGAAGACGCTGAATACGACCCGGACGATGATCAACATCACCGGCCAGCGTGCCGGCTTCCCGGAGCTGCACCTCGTCAACATTGACCCGCCGGAAGACGAGCATGGGAACAAGGTGGACCCCGAGCGGGGGCCGGGAAAGATCCAGTACCACGTCTCCGTCCCGAAAAAGGCCCAGTCGCCGACCGGCCAGACGGAGGAGCGGACCGGGACGGCCGATGTGTTTGAGACCACCCCCGTCGACAACGAAAGCCTCCGCGAAGACGCAAACCTCGCGCGCCGCTCGATTTACCGGTCCGCGCAGCAGCTCCACGTCTTCCTTGGGGACGGGACGGCCAGTGGCGTGAGCCGCGTGCAGGCCCGGCACGACCACGTGTCCGACGTGGAGAACCTCGCCGAGAAGCTGGACCGCGCCGGCAGTTGGGCCCTGGAAACCGCGTACGCCCTCGCTGCGGAGTTGGCCGGGGGGAGCGGAGAGGGGTTCATGGACCCGGCCGAGGCAGCGATGGAGCTGCACGCGAACGTCGACCCGGGCCCCGTCCCGCCGGAAGAGAAGTCGGAGATCCGGAAGGCTCAGGGGAACGGGTTCCTGTCCCTCCGGACGGCACTGCTCCGCTACGGGATCGACCACCCCCGCGAAGAGATCGAGCGTCTTCGGCAGGAGCAGGAGGAAGAGCTCGTCATGCGCCAGGAGGCCCAAGGCCAGTTCGCCGAGTCGGTCATGCAGCGCCGGCGGGAGATTGAGGGGCAGGCCGAACAGGACCAGTAATTTTGCACGCAAAACTGTAGACCATGAAGCACTTGACCGAAAATGCAACCATCCGGGGCGCTCTCAAGGAGTTGATTGAGGGTAACGGCTGGACGGAGGTCATCATGACTCTCGATTTCCTTTTTCGAGACCCGGACCATTTCGACGACGAGGCAAACCCGGATGTGGAAGACGTCACCGTGCCGATGTCGGTGGACATTTCCTTTCCGCGGCGCCGGACCCTCGCGGAAAAGGGGCAAGCAGACTACTCCAAAGTGTACCCGACGGATAACTGATGAATCGCGACCAATTCCTCGACGCCCTTGCCGTTCTCGTCCAGCGCCACGAGGAGACGAATGGCGCGGTCGGAATCTCGCAGGCAGAAGCCACGGCCCTCCTGGAGCTGTACGATGCGGGGGCGATCAAGGAAAATACGCTGCCTCTCCCGTTCGAGGAATCGACGCAGGGGCCGATTACGCAGCTCACCCTGGGCCGGGCAGTCGAGACGGTGGCGGCCGAGGCGGCCAGCATGGCGGTGATCGAGGAAACCGGAGTCGTGCCGGCGACCGCGCTGAACGCCCCGCCCTCGTCCCGCACGCGGGTCGCACAAGAGGCGATGGAGCTTTTCGACCGTGACGTTGGTGACCTGGCGGAGCGCGTTCTCCAGGGCGACCTCCGCGGCCGAGACTGGCATTCCCAGATGATCGTTCGCCTCCGGCAAAACCTTCTGCAACAGGCCCAGCTGGGGAAGGGGGCGCCCCTCACCCCCGGCGAGCTCGACGACCTGCAGGAGACGATGCGGGAGCAGGCGCAGTTTCTCAAGCGCTTTGCCGACGAGGTGGCCGCGCGCAACGAGCTGGGAGAGAACGCGGAAGAGGTGGCCCGTCGTCGTCTCAAGAAGCGGGCCCGGAAAGCGGCCCAGGACGAGGCAACGGACGCAGCCGACGATGTCGCGGATGAGATTCTGGAGGAGGCGACAGACGGCCGCGTAGGAGACATTGTGAACGAGTCCGGCGACGTAGACGTCCCCGACAAGGCGGTGGATCGGCTGGCCGAGGACCTTCGGGGCCGGCCGATGACGGAGGATGAGATTGCGGCCCGGGCCCGGCAGTACAAGGGGGAGGCCTATGGCAAGTACTGGGAGAAAAGTGAGGAGCAGATCGACGACTCCGGGGTGGTGATTGACTACGTCGCGGTAGACGACGGGGCAACCTGTACCCCCTGTTCGACGGCGGAGGACGAGGGGCCGTACTTGCCCGGCCAGGGCCCAATGCCCGGCATGATTTGCCTGGGGGGCGGGCACTGTCGGTGCGTCCGACAGCAGCGAGAGGCGCCGGAGTTGGCGGCGGATCTGCGGGGCGAATAACCGCGGGGTTGAGCGGAACCTGCAGGCAGGCGTCACGTGCGTATCGTGCGTGAAGATGTGACGCAGTGTATGCCCCGCACACGCGGGGATGGTCCCTTCCCCTTTCCTGACCCGGCCGGGGCGATAACGGTGGCCCCGCAGATGCGGGGATAGATCGAGTGATAAGCTTCTCGATCCATAGATGTACATCACACGATCGCTTAATCCCAACGGCTACATATCTTGCAATGGATCGAATACATGAAATTCGAAAGGGAAACCCGATCGTTCGTAGTGTTTTTGATCGGCGGCGCAAGGAGGAGGGTGTCAGCCCCAGTACTACAATGTCCATAGCAGGACAGGTGAAAGCACTCGAAGACGCTATCGTGGCACTTGTTAAAGAAAATGAAGAGCTGCGGTCGGAGCTTGAGGAGGAATACCGTAATACACCACACCCGTGATAGGCTCGTTTTCAATCGCACCTTTGAGGTATTGAAATTGATACGGCCGAGGCCCTGCTCGAGGCGGAGGAAGAGTTTTAATCGCACCTTTGAGGTATTGAAATTACGCATTCAGCGCCGACGTCAGGGCATCCACCGCGGTTTTAATCGCACCCCTAAGGTATTGAGCCCACCGCCCGTCGCTCACCCGACGATAGGCCCTTCTCATGAGCCCATCGAAAGAAGAGCTGCTCGAGCGCATTGAGCAGCAGCGTCGCCGCATTGACGAGCTCGAAGCGGCAATGGCAGGGTGTGCCCAGATTATCGACTCCAGCGACCGGACGCCCCAGACCGATGCCGAGCGCCGGGTGTTGGCGATGCTCGTCCTCGTGGGCGAAGGTGGGGATGAGTCCAGTCCTGGTTAAGCCCAGGTGTACACCTGTAGTCTCTTAAATGTGAAGACAAGCGCCACCGCCCTTGAAACCCGCGATGTAGGGGCGTATTCTACTTAATCCCGCGCCACGGCTTCGTGGCCGCACATTCGTAGACTGACGACCGCTAGTCGTCGCTGCTGATGGCAGCTTCCACCCGGACCCTTCGTCCGGCCTGGAGGCTGCTTTTTTATTTTCGCCGCATTTAGCGCCTCAGGGAGGCGCACATCAAGTACAACGTGGAACGATGGCAGACGAAAACACCGATACGGACGAAACCGAGAATGGCGTTACGCAGGAGGAGCTGGAGCGGCAGGCCCAACAGGCCGTCGAGGACGGCCGGGCCCTGCAAAAGATCACCCAGCTCCTTCAGGACAACTATGAGCAGCGGGAGCAGCTGCGCACCCTTCGCGACCGGCTCCCCGACGACGACCAGGTCGTGCTCGACGAGGAGCAGGCGGAGTCGCTCCGCGAGCTTGGTGCCCTCGGCGAAGAGGGGACGGTACAGGCCGACCAGGTGCAGGAGCGGCTGCAGGAGGCAGAAGAAGCTCAGCAAGAGCTTCAGGCGTACCGCCGCAAGGAGAAGCGCCGCACGGTCTACGAGGTGGAAGGGCTCAACGAGGACGCCGCGGAGGACATCCTGCCCGACGACCTCGACTTCGAGGTGGAAGAGGCGGACGGGGAAGACGAGGAGGCTACGGCCTACGTCGAGACGGACGACGGCCGGCAGCCCGTGGGCGAGTACGTGGAGTCGTCCTTCTCGGAGCCGATCCAGAACGCGCTCTACGCAGAGGGGAACGAGGAGGACGAGGACGAGAGCACCTCGTCGTCGGTCCCGAAGCAGACGCCGGCCGGGCAGGACAATCCCGACCAGGAGCCCAGCGACGAAGACATTCGGAATCAGAAGCGACAGCAACTCAACTACGGGGTGTAGCCCCACTGATACGTTATGGCCCAGATCACTCGCGACAAGGTCGACCTTGATCTCAACAGCGCCCGCCGAGCCTCCCAGATCTCCGGCTTGCACGCCGGGGAGGACGGGATCAAGCGCGGGATGCCCTGCCGCGTCGATTCCAATGGGGAGGTCGTCCGCTCCAACGCGTCGGCGGACGACGCGAACGCCCAGGTCGACGGGTTTGCCGCTCGGGACGCGAACGAGGGAGAGCCGATCACCCTCATGGGCATCGGCCTGCGGATGCAGTACAACGCGGCCGGCGACCTTACGCCGGGTGACACGCTGTACGTCGCGGCGGCCGATGGGGAGCTCGATGACACGTCGACCACCGGCGATGCGAACGGCGTCGCCCGAGCCGTGAGCTCGACGGACATCGTGATCATACGCCTCAACTGAGCAGGGTTCGCGGCTTGAGGCCGCGCCACACCGACACGTTCCACGCACGAGACTCACCTGTGCCCATGCGCACGCTTCGAAGCACGTTTCTTCTGCTGGTTTTCTTTGCCGTCTCGGCCCCTCCGGCCGTCGCAGCCGGCACCATCTTCGGGTCGATGGAGGGCCCCGCGGTCCTGATCGGCCTCCTCGTGACCTCCCTGGTGGGGATGGCCACAAAGACCGGAGCCCATACGATCGAGGACCTGCTCGACGTCGAGCACCAGTCGGTCGCCGACTTCGGCCGCAATACGGTGGAGGAGGTCATTCAGACCGACCTCGAGAACCACCGCCAGCTGACCGAGGAAATGGTCTCCGAAATCGCGGAGGTGACTCAGGATCGGCAACGGATCTATGGGGCGTCTGGCAATACCGAGATGGAGGAGGTCGACGAGTTTGGCGAAGGCACGACCCAGGAGGACCACGAGTCCGGAGAGGTCGCCTTTCCGCTCCGGAAATTCCTCCACAACGTCGGCTGGAGCGACGACTACGAGGTGAACGCCACGCCGGCCGACATGGCGCAGGCCACGCTCAACGCCGAGAAGGCCGACGTCACGAAGATTCGGAGCCGGATGCAGGCGGCCCTCTTCCTTTCGTCCAACTACGTGTACGTCGACCACCTCATTGATCGGGTCACCCTGGACGTGAAGCGGCTCGTCAATGCTGACGGCGACCCGATCCCGCCGGGGCCGAACGGGCAGACGTTCGACGGGTCGACGCACACCCACTACAACGCCGAAAGCGGCCTCTCCAATGGCGGGCTCAATGACTCGGTGGACGACCTGATGCACCACGGTCACACCAACGATGTGAAGATGTACATCAACCAGGGGGACGAAACCACCGTGAAGGGCCTGGACGACTTCAAGGAGTACGTCGACGCCCGCCTCACGCTGCGCGACGACCAGAACCAGCCCCGGCAGCAGCAGTCGCCCAACCGCCCACTCAACAACCGGGCGATCGGGATTTTCCGCTCCGCCGAGGTCTGGATCAAGCCCTGGGTGCCGCCCGGCTACATCTTCGTCACGGACATCGGGGCGGATGAGGCGCCGCTGTGCTTCCGTCAGCACCAGAGCCCGGGCCTCCGTGGGCTGCGCCTGGCGGCCCAGATCCGGGACTATCCCCTCAACACCGACAAGATGGAGCACTACTTCGGCGTCGGGGTCTGGAACCGGACAAACGGCGTGGTCCACTACCACGACAACGGCAGCTACGAGGACCCCAGCCTCTAACCTGACGGGAGTACTTGAGGGGGCCACCCTGAGGGATGGGCGGGGCGGTAGCGCTGACTCTTGAACTTGACCCACTGCCATTATGAAAACCATCCCCGGCGGCGTCACGCTCGACAATCGGGGCGTGCCCCGCGACGCAAACGGCAACCGCCTGCCGGCCCTCCCCGACACGCTGAGCGAGGAGGAGCGGGCGACCTGCCGAGAGGCCGGCCTCGTCACGGCCAACCAGGCCGAGTATTACGGCCTGGAGGAGCTCATGGCGCGGTTCGGGATCGATGAGCCTCTTGCCCGGAAGGCCCGCGGAGAGAGCGTAGAGGTGGACGCGACGTCCGGCGCGACCGAGCTCGCGGAAGAGGAGGGCATCGACCTCGCTTCCATCGAGGGAAGCGGCAAGGACGGCCGCGTGACCAAGGCCGACGTTGAAGACGCCATCGAATCCGACGAGTAACCCATGGCCCTCTCGCCCGCCGACTTTACCGAGCCGGAAGGAGAGCTTCGCGACGACATGTTTCCGGGGGTTGATGACCTGGAGGCCGACGGCGGGCATGTGGATACGTGGCTTTCGGAGGCCAAGGACAAAACCGGAGACGAGGATGCCCAGGAGCACTGGGTCTACCATCGGGCCTACAAGGCCGTCTGGCTTCGCCTCACGACGAACCCGCACCAGGCTGACTTCGAGGAGGACGGCAGCCTGCGCTACTCGGACCGGCAGGTGGGCTCCTTCAAAGAGATGGCCGACGAGCGGCGGGAGTCCTTCGAGGCGATCGAGGGCGAGACGGACGACCCGCAGCCCCAGCCGGCCCGATCCCAAACCCGTTCATCGACCACCCGACTCGTCTAGCCCATGATCCCGCAGGGGACCTTCGACGCCATCAAAACGCAGCGCACGGCCGCCATGCGGGACGAGGCGCGCTTTTTTACGATGGAGGCCGATGATACGACGGAGGGGGCGTACGACGCAACAGAGACGGTCCATTACGACGGGGCGGCCTCGGTCCGCACGCAGGCGCGGGAACTGCGCCGGCAGGCGGACGGGGACGCGTTTCAGGAGGCCGACGCCATCGTCGTCCTCCCGCTCATTGAGAGTACGGCCGAAGACGCCCTGCAGGAGAGCCGCTGCGAGGCGACCTTCCGCGGCCAGACCCGGACCGGCACCGCCACCGAAACCCGACGTCGGGACGTGACCATCCTCGTCGGCGTCCGCTGGGACTGAGACTCGACCTGATCCTGTCATGTCCGTCAGCTTTACCTCCAACATTTCAGGGGTGCTTGCCGCGCTCGTTGACACGGGCCCCGATGAGAGCCACACCCTCACGGTGGCCAACGTGATGGAGTATGCGGTCTATTTGCACGAGATGAAGGGGTTTTTCGTGTTCAACGACGAACAGCTTGCCCGCATCATCCGGGAGAAGTTCAAGGCGATCGATGAGAAAGAAGACGGCGCCATCTCGGATGAGCTCATCGAGGGGGCGCTTGAAACGGCCGCCGCGGAATACATCAACTGGCTCCTCGAGCAGACGGGCGCGACCCGGCCGCCGATTCGAGCCGACGGCCCGCGCCGGGCGGCCCGCAAGGGCCACTGGGCCGACCGCACCGGCAACCTTGCGGCCCACTACAAGAGCCAGATCGACGATGGACCCGTCCGCACCCACGAGGAAGCGGCCCCCGAGCCAGACGAGGACCTATCCGACCAGGTCCTGGACTTCCCCAAGAACGAGTAGCCTTTCCGGCCACCCTTTTGCACGCAAAGATGCCGACGTCACTCGATCCGGACTTAGGGACGATCGCCCACGACGAGGTCGTGGACTGGGCCGAGAGTGTGGCGCTGGCAGATGCGGAGCTGATGGGACACCTCACCGGAGGGGCAAGCCGACCGGCGGACGAGACCGTCCACAAACACCACACGCCCGAGAGCCTCGGCCCGAAAGACCTGGTGGTCCGCCTCCGAACGCAGGTCGGTGGGGTGTCTCAGCACTTCAAGGGTGTCGAGCCGGTGACGCTCCAGGGGATGCTGCTCGCTTCTCGTCACGCCGTGGCTCGTCGAGTGTTCTTCGCGGAGGCGGCGGCTCGACTCTTCGAGGTGTGGACCGGGGGCGCCCCCGACCTGGCGGACGCCGCGGTCGAGCAGCCGGTGAAGCGCACTCGGATTCAGCAGGCGCCCCGGTGGGCCGACGATCTTGAGCGGTGGTTTCTGACGCACACGTACCAGCTGATTGTGCGCCCGCAATAGTCGGGCGTCGTACTTTCTGACCAATCCTCTGATTCCATGGCAAATTCCGTAGAGCTCCCGACCCTTCTAGCGGACGAGAGCTACCAGATCGCCGCGCCCTACGTCTTTATCGGTGACCCGACCGTGACGGATGGAGACGGGGTCCTCGAGGTGGGCCAAGTGCCCTCCGTGTCGATCTCGATGAACCCCTCCAAGCAGATGGCCTCCGACGTCGCCGGCCACCAGCAGGCGGCCGCCACGTTCGACCGGGGCGTGAACCCCGAGATCACGATCACGCTGGCGGACGTCCAGGCCCGCGTCATTACGGCCATGATGAGCGCCGCGGAGATCCCGGAGCACGAAGCCCAAATCACAGCCGTCGACGACTCGGCCGACACGGTCACCGTGAGCGGCGATGCGAGCGGCCTTCTGGCGACGGGCGAGATCATCACCGTGGTCGGCTCGAGCGGGAACGACGGCGATTACACCGTCGAGAGCGCGAGCTACGACGACGCCAACGACGAAACGACCATCACCCTCAAGGAGGCCCTCAGCGACTCGACGGCCGACGGAAAGGTGATCGGATTCATTGAGGGCATGCTCTTTGGGTCCGGGATCCAGAAGGTGGACCCGCCCTCACTCATCGTCGTGCCCAAAGGCAAGGAGCAAAACGCGATCGAGCGGGCCGGGGTGTACCACTTCCCGGCCGTGGTCGACACCTCCGTTGGCGACTTCATGTGGGAGGACGCAGACGGGGAGGACGCCAACAACGAGGTCGACTTCACGATGTCGGCCCTGCAGCGGCACCAGGACCAGGCCGGCGTGGAGTATGCCGACGGGGCCCAAGTCGTCCATACCGTGCCGCCGGCTCGGCTCCCGAACGGCCACGACCACGACCTCCCCGGCCAGTTTGGGCAGTCCAGCTAACCTGAGGCCTACCGCACTGCATGCGCGAGCTCGTAGCGGCCACGACGGAGCGGGATCTTTTTGTCGACGGCGTGGGGACGTTTCGCGTCCCCGTGCCCACGGTACGGGTCGGGCTTACGGTTTTGCGCGCAAAAGAGGACGAGCCGTCCGACGAGGAGGCGTTCCGGGAGGTCTGTGCCGACTGGCTGCCGCTCCCGACCTACTCCGTGCTCTTTTCCCGGCGGTTCACCGACTCGAAACGACTGGATGTCATCCGGTCCTTCGTGGTCGGGGGGATGGCGGAGCGGCTTCAGGCGCGACTTCGGGAGGAACGAAAGGAAGCGGCCGAAGGCGAAGGCGCGCCCAATACCCCGTCGGGCCCAGCCTACTGGCAGGCCCGGCTGGCCCAGTACCGGGCCCACTTCGGGCTTCGATTCGAGGACGTGATGCAGGAGCCTTTTCCCGCGTTCGTGGCCCAGCTCGGGCAGCTGAGCCGGCTGGAGGCCCGCGAGCAGCGGCGAATGGCCGAGGGGGCCATGATGGGGCGCGTAGGAGACGAAGACGTCTACGAGTCGCTTACGAAGCGGGCGCGCTTCCCCGGACTGGACGAGGAGGACGAGCCCGATGTTGAGCCTGAATGGGAGGGGGAGCAAGAGAAGAAGAAGTGGCTGCAAAAGAAGATGCGGAAGGTGGCCGACCTCAAACAGGCGGGCCACCGCGGACAAAACGACCTCCAATAACGAGTATTCTCCATGCCACTCGAGCCGCTGAAGCAAAAGATCAAGGTGGAGCCCGACGGCGTGCAGGCCACGATGGCCGGGCTGGCCCGATCGGTGGGCGCCTACGACGAGAGCGTTGAGGCCGCGACGTCGAAAACCAGCGGGCTTCTGGGGCGGATCAAGACACTCGCGAAAAGCGGAAAGGCCTGGTTGGTGGGGACGCTTCTTACGGGCGTCGCTGCCGTCAGCGCGGCCATCGCTACGGCCACGGCGAAAGCCGTCGGGTTTGAGAACCAGCTCAATGAGGTCCGGAAAACGGCCGGGCTCACCGAGCGGGAGTTCGTCGACCTGCAGGGGCGCCTTCTCGAGATTCAGGCGGACCTCGGCACATCCCAGCAGGAGTTGGCCGGCATTGCGGCGCAGGCCGGCCGGCTGGGCGTCGAGTCGCCCGACGACATCGCGTCGTTCACGCGAACGGTGGCAATGATGGCCGACGCCACAGTCGTGAGTGCAGATAAGGCCGCGCAGGGCCTTGGGCAGCTTCTGAATGCGTTTCAGCAGGACATTACGGAGGCCCAGCGGTTCGGCGCCGTGATCAACGAGCTCTCCAACAACGCGGCGGCCGATACACAGCAGATCATCTCTGCCGTACAGCGCATGGGCGGGGCGGCCAATGCGCTCGGCCTGAGCGCCGATGAGGCCGCGGCGTTTGCGACGACGCTCCAGGACCTCGGGATCAATGCCCGCCAGTCCGGGACCACCCTCCGCTCCGTCTTTGGCCGCATCCTTCCGCAGGCCGAGCGGGTCGGGGAAATCATGGGCATGACCGAGCAAGAGGTCGTCCAGGCGTTCGAGGAGAACGGGCGAGAGGCCATTCTCTCGTTCCTCGAGGAGCTCGAGGAAATGGATCAGCTGGCCCGGGCCAACGCCATTCAGGACCTGTTTGGCGTCCGGCAGTCTTCACGTGTGGCGCTTCTCGTGCAGAACATCGGCGAGTTGCGCACGCAAATCGGCCGGGCGGCCGAGGAGAGCCGCAACGTGAACTCGCTCACCGAAGAGTTCAACGAGACGACGAAGGACGTTGCCAACGAGTGGGGGCGTCTCACGGCGAAGTTGAGCAGCTGGGTGACGGACTTCGGCTCCAACTTCACCGGGATGCTGGAGACCGTCCTCTCGAAACTGAACGATGTACTGGGGGGAGTGGAAGAGGTGCGGCGAGACCTCATCGACGCACAGACTAGAATGTCTAGCGTGGCGGAGGTAGAGAAGTTGATCGAGAAGTACCAGCGACTCAAGAAAGAGAACAAGGATACGACCGAGGTGGTCGAGGAACTACAGTCTGTAGTCGGGGACGAATTCTTCCGAGAGACGGCCGATGGAGCAGAGCCGCTCATTGGGAAAATGCAGGAGCTGGTGGACCTCCGCCGAGAGGCAGCTGAGGAGAGCCTGGAAGAGCAGCAGGCGGATGCGGTGGAGCGGCTGAATGCCTCATTTCTGGAATTGCGCCGCGCCCGCATTCGTCAGAATGAGTTGGGAGAGGGCGAAGTCGAGCAATGGAAGGAGCTTCAGGGGCAGATCCAGGGCGCTAATGAGGACATTGACTCGTTGGCGAAAACGCTCGTTTCTGATTTTGCCGACGGGATGAACGTAAATCGCGAAGCCCTCCGTGACTTTTTGGAGACCCAGACGTCCGCATTTGGGGCCTTCCGGGAAGAGAACCTGGGCGAGAGAATCGACAATCTGATTGCGCGCTACAGGGAGCTTCAACAGGTCCAGGACGACGGAGGCGAAGGCACAGGGACTGATGGCGAGGGGGGAGCCGGCGGCCCCTCGTCGAACTTTGACTCTACAGACTTCCAGGAGGCGCAGCGGAAACTCCGCGAGGCCCTGCAAACGCAGCGGCGTGAACGGCGACTGTCGGCGGCCGCGACCCAGGAAGAGCGAGACACCCTACAGGACATCTTCGATCTGCAGGGGCGGATCAACACGCTTGAGCAGCGCCGGGCGCAGTTGGCCGAGGCGGCGATCGGGGCCACCGGTGCCCAGAAGGATCAGGTCGAGGACCTCCGGGACGAAACGGAAGAGATGATCGACGATCTTGAGAGGCGAAAGGACCAGCAGGAAGAGATCCTGAAGGGACTGACGACAGGGACTGTCGGGCCCTCGGTGATTGATCCGGAGAAGATCACGGACGTGGGGGAGAAGGTTGGGGAGTCGCTCCAGGAGGCCATGGAGGGCGTTGACCTGGCCGGGGTGGAGGGAGACGGGTCGGGCTTTGGGATCCTCCTGGAGGGCTACAACCAACGCCTCACCGAGCTACGGTCGCAGCTGGAGCGCGGGGAGATTGATGCGCAGGAGTTTGCGGCGCGGTCTCGATCGGCAGCCAAGCGGTACCGCCGGGAGCTGGAGGAGATCATCGAGAAGCTTGAAGAGATGGGCCTCCTCTCAGCCGAGGAGGCGGAAGCGGCGGTGAAGGCGCTCCAAGAGATGGGGGACGAAGCAGACGAAACCGGTGAAAAGGTCTCGGAGGTCGGTGAGAATATTCAGGACACGGCCCGTCTGGTACGCGGCATTGGGGACTTGGCCAGTCAGTTTGGCGACTTGTCCGATGGGGCCGACGCAGCGATACAGGGCACTGCTTCCGTTCTCGACAACGTTGGGCGGATTGTCGAGCTAACCGAACGAGGTGATGTCGAGGGCTTTGCAGATATTTTTTCCAGCTTTGGAAGTGGGGTCTCGGGGGCGTCAGCTCTGATCGGAGCAGCTGGCGGGCTAACGACGATGATCCAGCCACTTTTACAGGATCAGGGGCCCGATTTCAACGAATTACGCTCTTCGATTCGGGATAACGTCGATGCGCTAGAGGAAAACACCAACGCACTCCTAGACGAGGGGCAGATTGGTGAAGACGTCTCTGAGAAGGTTATAGCCGAGGCTCAGGCCGTTTTTGACGAATACCTTGCTGCAGTGGAAGATCGCGATCATGATGAGGTCGATAACCTTCTTGATGAACTCAGTCGGTTTGATTTTATCTCCGACCAGATTCCTGACCTAGTGGATAATATGCTGAGTGCTCTTTTCGAGCGAGTAGACTCAGATGACTTCTCGGACATTGACACAGACCAGGCAGCTACGCTCGTCAACCAACTAGTCTCTGGTCAAATTTCCCCAGCAGAGTTTGTGACCGCAGCAGGGGAAACAGACTTTCTGGATGAGTCAGATGCACAAGAATTACTGGATCTACTTCCTGATGATTTTGAGCCAATCGGAAGTATTCTTGACTCACTAGGGGATGATCTTGGAGAGTTTTCGGATTCGGTCTCCGGAGCAATCGATCAGTTGGACCTGATGCGCCAGTTTGGCGACAGCGAGGCCCCGGAGAACTTTCAGACTTTCATGGACACGATTGTCCAGCAGGCCAGCGGGGACTTTCAGGAAACTCTGGAAGAAATCGCCTCTCTGGACATCGACAGCGAAGAAGGCCGGGAGCAGTTGTCCGAGCTGATTGCGTCAATCAGCGACGATTTGGCAGCCGGCGATTTGGACCTCGGCTCCCTTACCCCGAATCAGGTCGAGGACATCCTGGGAGAACTGGAGACTTTTACCGAACAAGAGGGCGAGTCTGGAAGCGAATCGTTCTCCACCTCTGCCTCCGTCAGCCGAACCATCACGGAGCACCAGGCGAACCAGCTCCTCTCCTTCCAACGCGAGCTCGTCCAACAAGGGCAGCAGCGGAACCTCATCCTGGACTACATTGCGGGGGAGGTCGGAAGTCCCGATGAGGTCCCCTCCCCGGAGGGCCTGTCCAGCGCTTCCTCGAACGGCACGATTGATGCCGACTCGCTCACCGGCAGCCTCATGCAGGCCGACGGGGCGGAGCTTGCCTCGCACCTTCGGTCCATGTTGGACCGCGGAGACCGCTCGCGAACGAAGCATGTGGAGAACAACGCGCAGACGATCACCCAGAACATCGAGATCAACATCGACGGCAACGTGGACGGCCGGGAGATTGCACGCAAAATCGAAAACGCCATCCGCCGCCGGACGCCGGGGCGTCGCTCGCAATAACTTGGCTCTGAAGACGCATGACACTTGAGGCCATCAACATACTGGCGGGGGACCTCTCGTCCTACGTGGCCCAACACGTAGAGGACGATGTGGACGGCGTGCGCCGGTCGACGACGTTGGACCAGGCGCCGAGCCTGCGGGTCGAGCCGACGCCGGGGAGCGCCCTGTGGATGGAGTTCGAGCAGCGGCGCGTCCTTGAGCTCGTCTACGCGCAGCACCCGACTGAACGGTGGGAAATCATCTCCGACCAGTTTCGTCGGGGGGACGGCCAGGCCCGAAGTGTTGTGCAGTGTCGCCCGCTCTGGGCCCGCCTCGGCGACCAGGTAGCCTACCTCACCCTCTCGGACGGCAGCAAAGAGACCGACCTGTCTCATACGGCCGTCCCGGTGGAGACCGCCCTCGACCGGATCCTGGGCAGCAGCTACAACGCACCCGCCCTCTTTTCGCGGGGCACCATTGCGCCGGCCCTCCAGGGAGAGATCGTCAACACGTTCGTCTCGGCCGGCACGCACCAGGAGCACCTGGCCGCGGTCGCCGATGACCTGCGGGCCGAGTGGACTGCCCGGTGGGACGACGGGGCGGGCGAGTACAAGATCGACCTGCTCGAGCGCATCGGGGACTCGGACCCCACGAATCGCACCATTAGGGAACGGGAGGACCAGCAGGGCGACACCGTCAACCGCCTCTCGCTTCGCGACCGGCAGCGGACTGACCAGTTCTTTTCGGCGCTCCTGCCCCTGTCGGGGCAAGACGACCAGACCCGCACGATGGCCGGGGCCCGCTTCCCCATCGACACGGCCACCTACGACTCCGGCGCAAACAGGACGACCATTACGCTAGAGAACCGGGCGTTCTGGAAGGACGGGGTCCTTTTGCGCGCAAAAGTCACGGACGGGAGCGGAGACGTCCGCGAGGTCCAGAGCACCACCCGGCCGGATGTTTTAACGGTTGCCGGCGACGTGAGCGACTGGTCGGTGCTCCTCTTTCTGGATGCGGGCGGGGATGATCTGATCGAACTCACGGACACGGACGCCGCCAATACGATCGGGGAGCGCACAAAGGCGAAGCGGTTTTCCAACGTGGCCCCCTACGAAAACCTCCTGGAGCGAGGCGGGGTGAACGCGGCGGCGGACACGCTGACCGGGTGGGCCGCCCTCGGCTCAAATACAGCGCTCTCGATTGCAAGCGGCCGCGATTATTCCCGGCACGGGGACGGAGCAATCAAGGTTGAAACTACGGCGGCGGACGAGGAAGAGGGGGTTCGGTCCTCTTCATTCGTCTTCGACCCGGAGGAGGAGGGCCCGACGCTCTCCGTCCACGTCGCTCTTCGCGTGCAAACGGGGCGCCTCCAGGTGCAGCTGGTTGACAGTGAGGGGACGGAATACCCCCCTGACCAGACGATTGAGGGCGGGGAGGATACGCTTCGGGGGTACACGATCCAGGGCGCGCAGCCGGCCGCCGGCACGATCTTTTTGAAGGTGACCAAGCTCGAGCCCGACACGACATTCTACCTCGACGCGGCCGTGGTGGCCCCCACATCGACCGCTGTCCAATACGCCCCGTACATGGGACCCCGTGGGCTCTGGCAGCGCGGCGCCGACCACATGGCCGAGGAGGGCGGGCTCCCGTCCCGAACCTTTGACGGCGAGGTCGTTGACCTCTCGGTCCTCGAGAACACAGGGGAGGAGCTCATGCTCGGCGACGCGGCGACCGTGAAGCTGCACGACGGGACGGACGTGGAGGCGCGCATCACGTCCACGGAAAAGGAGTTGTCTGCCGGCTCGCCCTCGACCGTCGTCCGGGTTACACTCGGCGAGCCGATGGAGGGCGTGTTGGACCGGTTCATTGACCCGGACCCGCCTCCACCGCCCGGCGACGGCGGGGGCGGCACGCCCCGTGTCGAGCCCGTCATCACCGACGTGGACCGTTACCAGGACGGCGGCACAGGAACCGTCGAGTTTCGGGTGTCCGATCCGCTCAACATCGTCACGGCTGTCGAAGCGCGGACGAAAGAGGGCGCCAACTTTGATCCGTCGGATTCCTGGACGCAGATCGGGTCCGGCGCGGGCTCCTACAGCCTCGACGTCGGCCTTGTCGCGAAGCACAACTCGTTTGTCGAGTTGGCCCTGCGTACAGGGCCGCAGGTGGACGAGGTCTTCAGGAAGTGGACCTTCGACATCGACACGGTGCCGAACGGCCAGTACCAGGTCAAATGGTCGTGGAACGAAAGCCGCGGAACCGTCGAGGCTGAAATTTTGGCCGTAGGAGACGAGGACACCAAGAGTTTTCTCTTCGAGCTCGATAAGGGGAACGACGACACGGTCGACAACACCATTCAGGTCGACGCGCAGTCGACGACGGAGCTTCTGAACCCGTCCGTCGTCCTCAGTCCGGGCGACACCATCGGGGTCCTTGCCGAAGCCTACAGCGAGCCGGGTCAGGGCGGCACGGCGGAGCAGACACCGTTCGACGAGACGTTTGAGGTGCCCACTTTCGAAGCTACGCTTCCCGACGTGCGGCCCTCAGTCTCCGCAAAAGCCCAGGAGGACCCAAAAGGGACCGGCCGCGTCACTTTCACGGTTGAGGACCCAGATGGACTGGTCGAAGACGTAGAAACCCGAACCTCCGCGGGGGATAACCTCAGTTCGTCTGACGACTTCGATGCGCCCACAGTCTCGGACTCCTCGCCGTACGAGGAGACGGTCTCTCTCGAAGATGGGCATAATTCATTCGTCGAAGTCCGTCTCACCACATCAAGTGGGGAAAATGTGCGGCGCGTTTTCACCTTTGACCCGGACACGAGCCCAGAGGCAGACTATTCGCTTCAGTGGCGCTGGAATCAGCAGCGCGGGTCGGCAGAACTTCGGGTAGTCGCCACCGGAGACGACGACGTAGAGTCGTTCTTTTTTGGCCTTGATGCCGACCAAGACGGAACGAACGAAGAAACGCACGCCCCCGACGCAACGGCGACAACGCAGCTCATAAACTCGACCACAACTCTCTCTCCAGGAGAGTCGGTTCGGGTGCAAGCGAGAGCCTATGCGACTGCAGGGCAGCAGGGCGAGGAAGAGGAGAACTCATTCGATGAAGTGATTGAGGTCCCGACCTTCGAGGCCACGAGTCCGGACCGGCGGCCATCAATCACAATCGAGACGTACGACCAGCAGCTCGTCAACGGGCAGGAGAAAGGCGTTCTCCACTTCACGGTGGACGACCCAGACGGCCTCCTGACCCAGGTCGACGCCCGGACGGCAGACGGTCGCAACCTCGACTCTGGGGACGGCTTCTCGCAGGTCAGCCCGACCGATGGGACATATGAGGTCGAGGTCGGGTTGGCCGAGCAGCACGATTCGTTCGTCGAGGTGGCCCTTCGCGTTGGAGGTGACCTCGACGACGTTCGGCGCGTCTTCTCCTTCGATGCCGACCGGATCCCGGACGCCTCCTACCAGGTCGAGTGGCAGTGGAACGAATCGCGGGATACGATCGAGTGTGTGGTGATTGGGCGTGGAGATGAAGACACGGCCTCCTACCTGGTCGGTGTAGACCCTGACCAAGACAATACGCTGGAAGACTCCGCCGGGGCCGATGGCCGCTCGGCCGACCTCATTGCCAACCCGTCCGTCTCGCTCATGCCTGGACAGAGCATTCGCGTGCAGGGTGAGGCGTACGGCCAGACGGGGCAGGGCGGGACCGTAGAGGCTGATCCACTGGATGTTGTGGTCGAGGTGCCCCCTGTGCAAGAGACCCTGCCTGCGGAGGAACGGCCCACGATCAATGCCACGACGTCGACGAGCGGGTCCACCGGCGAAGTGGAGTGGACGGTAGAGGACCCGGACGCGCTCATGGAGGACGTGGAGGTTCGGACGGCCTCCGGCCGCAACCTGCAGGCCACCGACGACTTCGCGCCCCCCACGGACGACACGTCCCCCTACAGCGAAACGGTCGCCATCGACCCGAAGCACAACTCGTTCATCGAGGTGCGAGTGGTCACTCCGTCCGCCGTAGAAAACGTCCGACAGGTCTTCGTCTTCGATGCGGACGTGACGCCGGAAGGGTCGATTCAGGTCCGGTGGTTCTATGATTCGACTCTTCCCGGGATCGCGGCCGAGGTTATCGCCACGGGCGACGATGACGTCCAGTCCTGGGAGCTCTTCATTTCAGATGGCGATAACGACTCTGAAATCCATACGGTCAATGCCCAATCCCCGACCCAGCAGTTGAACACGAGTTTTGGCCTCGATCCGGGGACTGAAGTCACGATTGGGGCAACCGCTTACGCCCAGCAGGATGGCCAGGGAGAGAGCACGCAGGTTGTGAACGGCACCTACGTGACGATGGCCGACGTGGACGCCATCGCGGACGCGGACGGCGTTGTTATCGAAGGGAAGCATATTCTGCTGGACGGAGCCACAAGCGTGAAGGGATCGCTCGACGTATTCCCGGCCCTGTCGGCCGGCCACCCATCGCTCCAACGAGCGGTCGCTCAGGGCGGCCTCAAGGCCCGAGTTACGTTTGACCATCCCAACCGGGCCAGCGGCTCCGAACTCACGGACCCGATTGAGGGACGGCGATACAAGCTACGTGGAGGCGCCAATCTTGTTGACGACGTGGGCCCGCACTCTGTCGCGCTCTACCTGGACGGGAATGGCGCCTACCTGCCTGTGGAGCACAGCCTGAGCAGCACCTCGCCCAATCATTTCGTGGCCGGGTGGTTCAGGGTGCCGAAGGGCCAGGGGCTCGGGTCCACCAACGTCCTGTGGAGCTATGATGCCAGCGAGTATGACCGCGTGTATGTCGATGGCAATGGCGTTCTGAAGATCCGAGCGTTTGGGACCACCTACTCAAGTGAGTCTGCGATCGTCGACTCGACCTGGCACCACCTGCAGGTGGCGTGGTGGGCCCAGGAGACGACGACCCGTCTGCTGATCTACATCGACGGGCAGCTGGTTCTGAACCAGGACATTGACAACGCGAACGTCAGCTGGAGTGGGACCACCCGCTATCTCATGATCGGCGTCGGATCGGAAGCCGGGAGCTATGACGGAACGACTGGGCCGGCCGACTTTCTGGAGCTTTACTGCCAGGACCTTCTCGTCGGCAAAGGGTGGCAGTGGGACAATGAGGAGGCGATCCCCGCCTTCTCGAACCCGATGGGCGGGCAGCCGACCGGCACCGTACATGGGGACCTGCTCGTGGAGGGCACGGTCAGGTCCCAAGCGATTGACGTCGATGAGGTGTTTGCGAACACGATCCAGTTCACCGGATCGCTCCACCAGCAGCAAAGTGGGAATACGCTCTTCGCCATCACCGCCGGCGAGAACCGGCGTGTATACATCGCCGACGATGCCGGCAACACGACCGCTCTTCTCTCGAAGTCGGGCAACCTCTCGATCAACAAGATTTCCGGGTACCGGGAAACAGCCAGCAGTGCGGCGGATGGGGGCGGCGAGTCGGTCCCCTCTGGCGTGAAGGAATACATGCAAGTGGAAACGGAAAATGGGGCGGGACGCGTGCCGGTGTTTGATCCGCCTGATACGACACCTCCCTCAGCGCCCACAAACCTTTCAGCTTCCGACAACCCGGACTTCCCCGCTGTCGATCTCAACTGGGATGCAGTCTCGGCCGGCGATTTGGACGGGTACAGGGTCTATCGGTCTCAGCAGTCCGGCGGCCCCTATTCCCAGATTCGCGAGCTGGAGGTTACATCGACCACGGATGGAGACGTCACGGCCGGCACCACCTACTACTATGTCGTCACGGCCTTCGACGAAAGCGGAAACGAAAGCGGATACTCGAACGAGTCGGTCGCCACGCCCACAGAAAGTGATGACGGAACGCTCCAATGATGCAGCTTAGCCCAGACCAGCGCGTCGGCCTATACATCCTCGCCACGCACCTCACGGAAGGGGGCACCGACACCGTCCGGGAGATGCGCCTGGCCCGCAGCGTGCGCTCGCGGATGAACCTCACCGCTGAGGACATCCGGCACAACCGGGCGGATGGCGTGACCTTCGAGGCGGGACCGATCGAGGCAGATCTAACGACCGGGGAGCGTGAGTTGCTCCGGTCGTTCCTGGAGGAGTACGCGGAGACGCTCCGCCAGAAGGGTAACCAGGTGCCCAAGTGGCTCGGGGCGGCCGACGAGGTGCTCCGGCCGGAGGGCTCCACAGAGCGGAGCGTTCGACGTTGGGGGAGCGCCGCGCTCCCACTCGGAGGCATCGGACTTTTTGCAGCTGCCCCTTCCATGCAGTCCGCCGGCCTGCTGCTTTGCCTCGTCGGCTTCTGGGCCGGCCAGGTGAAGGGGCGAGGGGACGGGTGGCGTTCCTTCCTAGAGCCAGCCTCCTACGTCTTCGCGGCCACCGGACTGCTTCTTTCCCTTGGCTCTCTAGCGGCGCTTTGATCTTCACAACCACCGGGCAGATGGGCGGTTTGCTTCATGACCACGACATCAACCTTCCAATCCCATGGCTCAGCTTTCAAGCGTTTCGGACGGGGAGGGGACGACGAGTTCGGTCGCGCCCTCCGACACGACCGACCTCACGTTTGCAGCCCGCACTCCGAAGGCGAACGAAGCGGCCCATAGCGCCTGGCTTGAGTGGAAGCCCGTCGGTGCCAGCGAGTGGTACGAGGTAACCGGATCGCTGGTTGACCTGGCGGAGACGGCGAGTGGTGTTGCCTCCGTGCAGCTCCCGAACGGCGCAGAGATCCGAGCGCACGTCCGGGGCGGTGGGGCAGACTGCTTTCTCTAAGGATCGAACTACAACTAGCATCCAGCTCCTCCAGACTTATGGGCGCCGCCACCTCTCCATCTCAATCCGCTGCGCGGCCCTCAAGCCGGCCCGTAACCGAGAAGCGGGTTTCCTCGCACGCGGCCGATTTACTCGGGGTGCACAAGGCCCCTCTCGTCGCCCTCTCTCTACAAGATCGAGGAGGCGAGCCGCTCGAATTCTCTCTCTACGGCCGCCCCCTCGTGGCTCTCAGCCTACACAGTAACCTCCGCACTACGTAGTTATGGCTACGATTATTGCCGAGCGCTCCGACGATGGAGCCACCAAGTCATTCAGCTTCTCCGAAATTCAGAACGGCACGCTGGTGGCATGGGCCACCGAAAACGTGGCGGACGCCGACGCGCGTGCTCTTCTGATCGATCAAGGAGGGGAGGCAGAGACTCCCTCCGTCCCGAGCGACGAAAAGCCTGTCATCGTATCCAATGGGGCACTCGTAGAGGATTTCTCGCGAGCCATCTTGGACTTCGACGGGACGGACGATGGCTACGTATACGACATCCAGTCGCGGGCGGCCATTACGGTGGCCTGTCGTGCCGATCCGCAGGGGAGCGGACGCCAAACCCTGATCGACGCGGATGGTTTGCTCGTCTACACGGACGGCAACGGCACGGTGAAAGCCCGCATCACAGATGGGACCTCGACGCCCATCGTGACCCTCGATCGACACCTCGGGGTCATGAACGTGGTGGCGGCGGTTGATGAATCGACACTCGTTCTACATGTCGGCGGAGAGACCGCGTCTACGAGCCATTCTGTGGATCGCACGCAAAGCGGGAAGGTGGGAGTCGGAAAGGAAGTGGGCGGCGCAAATCCGCTTCAGGGCCATCTCTCAGACGCTTTTGCGTGGGGGCGATTCTTTACGCCCGCCGAGCGGTCGGATACATTCAAACGTCGCCTGCGGCGTTATGGCCCGCTTCCGGAGCCCTGGCAGGAAGCAGATTTGCGAAACGTTCGACGGGGCGATGTGCACCAGCCGTCAGAGTTTGGAGGACCAGACCAGTTAAATAAGCCAGCGTACTTGCTGGACTTTCCGGTGGTCAAAATTATCCCGGATAAGATCCAAAACAACTGGTCCCGGCCCTCCGCTGCCTGGGTTCGAAACGAGAACGGGCTTTACGAACAAGTGGGGGGTGCAACGCCACGCTTGCAGTACGGAGAAAATGGCGATCCAGAGGGTCTACTCGTGGAGGGGGACGCACGGACAAACCACGTTCCACATAGTAGTGACGTAAATATGTGGGACAAAGATAACGTATCTGTGGGAGCGGGTGTAGAGTCCATTCTGAATGGAGAGTCAGCCTACCCATTGACGGGTACTGGTGGGGGAGTGAAAAGTAACGCCTATCAAAGCGCGGGGACGCTAAGCAGCAGTAATAAAGTCTTCTGGGGCATTTTTGAACAAGACACCACGACCAACGGCAGCGATTCTTTTATTCTACGTATACGGGAACAAGACGGCTTTTTCGGCGTCGCTTCGTTAGAATACAGTTTTTCTACTGATACCGTGAGCGTGGGGGAAGACAATGTAATCGAGGGACACAGGCGAGTGCTTTCTGAGCAAGGGCCGAATGGTGGAACAGTCGTGCTTATCCAAGCGCGGTACGATCCCACCTCACCAAACGACTATTCAGGCAGTCCTCGTCGTGTACAGATACGACCAGATACGGACGACGGGAACGATACTGTGATCGTACATCACGTCCAGTTAGAGGAGCCCCCCACCTCCTCTCCTATCATCACTGGTTCAAGCACGGTGACGCGTTCATCTGATTCGTATTTACTACAGGATAGTGAATGGAGAAGCCCTGAGAATGAAACGTGGATCTATGAAATAATTCCACGTGGTTTTTCTACTCCAAAGTCGGGTCGACCTATTTGGCCCAATTCTGGGATTGAAATGGTAATAGGTGATACTACACCTTTTGACCTTAGAACCTTTAGTGGCTCTATCGTAACTTCAATAGACAATGTTTTGCCTGCGCATGAGCGGTCTGTAACGGCACTCGCGCACGACGACTCCGGGCATACCTTAGCCGCAAATGGTCAAATTAAAAGCCAATCCACCCCTCACCGATTACGTGATGAGACTAGCCCAGGAATACTGAAAGGGGGGCTTCCAGTATCCATCATTAGGGTTGCATATTTCCCCACAAGGCTTTCCGACTCTGCTCTCCACAGCTTTACGAGCTAATGGCACACAAGACGTACTATTTTCGCTCCCCCAACCGCTCCACTTTCCTGTCTGACCTCAAAAGCGAGATGCAGGACGCGGGCATCGACCCGTATGCGGAAAAAGCCGTAGTCGAAACTCAGGACGGCGACCAGCTTGGGCAGGGCATCGACCTTATCCCCGCAGGACAGTGGTATGAGACTGCGCCTACGTACGCCGACGACGGCAAGCTCACGACGGAGGGCACGACGGGTGACTACGCGCTCATCAACGTGCGGACCGCAGAGGAGGACATACAAGGTTTCTGCGAATCTTTCGACGCCCAGGACCCTGCACTGTCCCCCTCCGAAGTACCAGACACAGAAAAGGTGGGCGGCGGCTCGCACCGGGTGGAGGCCCCGCAGACGCCGGTGAGACGCTTTGCTACCAAGTAGCCTTGACTTTTTTCTTCTGTGAAATCACGTATAGGCTTATGCCAGCTGACGTATCGCAACCCGCCACGCTCACTGGAAGCCAGGAGGAGCTTCTACTGACAGCCCCATACCTCTTGATTGGAGATCCGACCCAGGAAGGAGGGGAGGGAATGCTCGACCTTGGACAGATCCCCTCTGCGACCATCGCCCCGGGTACCTCGAAAGCACTAGGCTCCACGATCGGACCGCAGCAACAGGCGGACCACGTCTACGATCGGGGGCCCCGGCCGCAGGTGACCCTCTCGCTCTTCGATGCGCAGCAGCGGGCCCTCGCCGCCGTGCTGTCTAGTGCGGTACTCCCGGACTTCAGCGCCAAAATTACCGCCGTGGACACGACAGCGGACACAGTAAGCGTCGAAGGAGACGTAACCGACTTGGTCTATGCCGGCGACGTCGTCACGATAGAAGAGAGCGTCGGCAACGATGGCGATTATGCGATCTTGTCTCTTAATTACGACTCCGGCCCGGACGAGACGACGATTACCGTGCAGGGGTCGATTGACGACTCCACTGCCGATGGCCGGGTGATCGGGTTTCAGGAAGGCACACTCTTCCGGTCGGATGTCAGTTCATCGCACGTTCCGACGCTCGTGGTCATCCCTTCTCAAAAGCGCGATCACGCCGTCGACCAGGATGGCGTATGGTGGTTTCCCGGCGTCACGGCGACAGACCTCTCGGAGCTACAGTGGGAAGATTCCGATGGAGAAGACGCCAACAGTGAGGTGGAGGTCACGCTCACCGGTTTGCGGGTGGAAGAAGACCAGGCCGGCGCAGCGATTCAGCCGGGCGCCCAGCTCATGTTTACCGTGCCTCCCTGGAAGCACCCGGAGAGTCCACTGGATTGGCACTTGCCGGAGCCGTATGCTACTGAGTCGGACGTGGCGTTGAGTCTTTCGTAGTCTGAGGGGTGAAGGTAGGATGGAGTGGCAAATACACTCTCCCACACTACGATTGGGAAAATCTTGCCCGAAGAGACGAGCGTGTGTTAGAAGACAATTTCGGCCCCGATCTTGGTAAAACGTTGGTAAGATAAGCCCTCAAAACCCACCCCGCATGCGGGTGTGAAGCGCGAACGGACTCTTAATCCGTGAGTTGGGGGTTCGAATCCCCCCGGGCCTACTTCTCTTCTTTCCCGCAACCTCTTGTCGTACACAGGGGTGCGGGATTTTTATTTGTGGCGGGTGTCGTGCCGGGCGCAATTTTTTACGGAAACGTTTCGACGTCCTCTCTCCGATACCCTTGCGGGCTGGTGCTCCGGAGGATCGACGATCGGTCGTTCGCATCTCCCAGTCGGGCCCTTGTAGTACCCATTCTCTTTTGATCATTGACCGCCCCGCGTCCGCGGCACGAGCCCCTCTGAAGCCGACCCGGGGATCTCCCCTTGCTTGAATCCGGAGTAGATCGTGTGGTATGCTGTGGGGAAGTGCAGGTCGATCCGGCCTGAATCGCGTGCACAGTCTCTCGTGAGGTCCTCACCATGTCAGCTGACTTCTGTCAGATCCTATGCACGGGGGATGTGCATCTCGGCCGCCGGCCCTCCCGCGTGCCGGTTGAGGACGACGAGCTCTCCGTGTCCCACGTCTGGGAGCGCTTTGTGGAGACGGCGATCAACCGGGCGGTGGACGTGGTCGCGCTGACCGGGGACATCGTCGACTCCGAGAACCAGATGTACGAAGCATTCGGTCCCCTCGAGCGTGGCGTCCAGCGTCTCCTCGACGATGGGATCGAGATCGTGGCGGTGGCCGGCAACCACGATCACAGCGCGTTTCCCCGCCTCGCCCGAGCCCTCGACGCCGAGGGGTTTCACCTGCTCGGGCCGGGCGGCCACTGGGAGCACGTCCAGGTCGACCCCCGAGGGGGAGGCCGCCCCGTCCGATTCGTCGGGTGGTCCTTTCCGCAGGCCACCGTGCTCTCGTCCCCGCTCGACGACCTGGACGTAGGCGCGGCGGACCCGCCGACGCTCGGCCTCCTTCACGGAGAGGTGGGGGCGGGCGAGGGGCAATACGCACCGATTCGACGAGAGGCGCTCGCCCGGGCGCCGATCGATGCCTGGCTCCTGGGCCACATCCATGCGCCCACTGATCACCGAGAAGCGGGACAGCTGCAGCTGTACCCGGGCTCGCTTCAGCCCCTCGACCCGGGCGAACCGGGCCCGCATGGCGCATGGCTGGTGGAGGTCGCCGACCAGGACGTGACGGCCGAGCAGATTCCACTCGCCACGCTTCGGTACCAGGAGACGGCGGTGGACGTCTCCGACTGCGAGACGAGGGACGACGTGGAGGAAACGGTCCTCAACACGCTGCGGGACGGGGCGGCGGAGATGGGCGAGCAGTATCCCGACCTGCGTCACGTTGCACATCGGCTCCGGTTTGAAGGGCGCACGCACCTGCACCGGGAAATCGAAGAGACGCTCCGTGAAATGGTGGGGACGGTCCGCCGGGAGGTGGATGAGGTCGCCGCAACCATCGAGAGGTTCAGGCTCGAGACCCGCCCGGACCACGACCTTGACGAGTTGGCCCGCACCGACGACCCGCCCGGCGTGCTCGCAGAGCTGCTTCTGACGTTGGAGCGCGGGGACGCAGCAGACGAGCGGGCCCGGCGCGTTCTCCGCGAAGCCTCCAAGGCCACACGGCAGGTCCATGAATCGAGCCGATACGAGCCCCTGCGGCGCGACTCGGAGACGCGGGACCCCCCCGGCCGGGAAGACCTTCGGTCCATGCTCTACCAACAGGGCCTGCTCTTGCTGGACGAGCTCCTTGCGGGGCGCGACTGAGGCTGGAGGTCCGACACATCTGCATCCTGATTCGTCGAGCCATTGTCTGCACCCATGTCCTCTTCAGACGAGCCGTCCGACGCCACACCGTCCTCGGAGGTCCTCCGGTTTGAGCAGCTTCGCGTCCGCCGGTTCAACGGAATCGAGCACGGACTGGAGGTGGAGCTCTGTGAGGGAGTGAATGTCATCCACGGGTCCAATGCGGCCGGGAAAACGACCCTCGCCCACGCGATTCGCGGGCTGCTGTGGCCGGAGCACGTCGATGGACAGCTCCCCATCGTGGAGGGCCGATTTCTTCTCGACGGGTCGACCTGGCGGGTGGGGCTGGAGGGGACAGGGTGCGTCTACACCAGAGACCAGCGTCCGGCGAGCCGCCCGACCCTGCCGCCCGCCTCTCATGGGCCGCGCTACCACCTTTACCTGCACGATCTGCTGGGACGCGAGGAGGGGGAGGCGACGTTTGCGCAGCACATTTTGCGGGAGGCGCAGGGCGGCATTGACGTGGAGGGCGCCGCCGACGCGCTGGGGTTTGAGGTGCCGAACCGCCGGAGGGCGCAGATCACCACCGCGGTGGAGGAGCTGCGTGCGAAGAGGGAGGAGACGAAGGGAAATCAAGAAGCCCTCCGCCGCCGCGAGCAAACACTCGATGAGCTCCGCAAAAAGAAGGCGGAGGCCGAACGTGCCGCGCAGCGAGCGTCGGCGCTCGAGCAGGCCATGGCCGTGGCCACCGCCCGCCAGGCGCGCGACGAGGCGGAGGCGGCGCTCGACCAGTTCCCCGACGAGATCGACGCGGTCCAGGGCACCGAAGAGGAGCAGCTCGAGTCGCTGCGGGAGGCGGTGAGCGAGGCCGAGACCAAACTCCAGGAGGCGGAGGCGCAGATGGAGGCGGCCCGGGAGACGATTGGGCAGAGCCGAATTCCGGAGGACGGCCTGCCGGAGGGACGCGTCGAAGAACTTCGAGGGGTCCGTTCAACCATCCGGGAGCAGGAGCGAACGGTCCGCGAGCACCGATCGGAGGTGGCGGAGGCGGAAACGAATGAGCAGAACGCCTGGGAGCGGCTGCCCGCAGGCGTAGACAAGCGGGCCGCGGCCGACATCGACCGTCCCGAGCTGGAGACAATCGAGGCCCACGTCAAAGCCGTCGAGGAGATTCAGGGGCGGCGGGAGGCGTTCGAGACGGCCAAAGAGCTCTTTCGGGAGGAGGGGCCCGACACCGCCATCGACACGATGCGCGACGGCCTGAAGCATCTCCATCGCTGGCTCCAGGTTCCGGACGCAACGTCCCCGTCCGGCCCGACCTGGCCGCACTGGATCATCCTCGTCGGCGGCCTTCTCGTGGCCGGCGGGGGCGCGCTCCTGGGACTGCTGGGCCCCGGGGGCGCCACGGGCGTGGGCGTGGCCCTCGCGGCCCTGGGCGTGCTGATTGCCGCGGCGGAAGGGTGGCGACGCACGCGGGCCGACGGGGACGGCGACGACCCGCGGGCCCTCCACGAAAGAGAGTACGAGCGGCTGGGACTCGATGAACCGGCCCACTGGTCGCGGCCCGCCGTCGAGGCGCACGCAGACGCTCTGCTCGACCGGCTCCGGAAGACGCACGTGGTCGCCGAGAAACAGGACGCCTGGGCCCGACTGCAGTCGGAGTACCAGGGCCTTGAGTCAAGAGAGAAGAAACTGGAAGAGGAGCGCCGGCGACTGGCCGAGGCGTTGGGGGTGGACCCGGACACCGGGTCTCTTTCGCTCCCGGTGCTCTTCGAGCGACTCTCGCGCTGGCAAGCCGCATACGACGAGGTGGAGGCCAAAACGGCGGCGCTGAGCACGGCGAAGGACGAGGCGGAGGCCTGTCGCGAACGCCTCAACGACGCGCTGGAGGAATACGATCTCGGCCCGATCGACGACGCCAGCGAGGCAGAGGCCGCCGTGAGCACGCTCGAGACGGCCAGGAATGAGTTCCGGGAGGCGACCCGGGATCTTGACCGCGCCCGGGACCAGAAAGAGAGGGCCGCTACGGACCGGGAGGAGACCCAAGATGAGATTCAGGCCCTCTACAATCGCCTGAACCTGGAGGAGGGCGAGGAGGCGGCCCTCCGCGACCGGGTCGGCCAATACGAGGACTACCAGGAGGCCGTCGAACGGGTGAGGGACGCGGAGGCCACGTTGAAGGCCGAGCGTCGGCAGCTCCGCCGCAGGGACGCGTACGAGGACACCATGGAGACGGCGACGACGGAGGAGCTCCAACGACGGCTCGATGCAGCCGAGGAGGTTGCCGAAACGATAGACGAGTATACGGAACGGATCACCAGCATCGAGCACGAGATTGAGCGTGCCCGGGAGGGAGGGACACTGGAGGAGCGCCAGGCGAAGTACCGCGAGCGTCGGGACGAGCTGGCAGACGAGCGAGCCCGGGACTACGAAAAAGCCGTCGGCAAGGTGCTCTCTGATTTCCTCCGAACAGAGACTAGGGACCAGGGCCTTCCCCCGGTCTTCCACCGGGCCCGGGAGCTGTTTGGCGAGATTACGGACTACCGCTATAAACTGACGCTCGACCAGGAGACCGCGTCGTTCCGGGCCGTCGACCGCGACTATGAGCAGTCGTTCGCGCTTGATGAGCTCTCCAGCGGGACAAAGGTTCAGCTCGTGCTGTCGGTCCGTATTGCATTTCTTGAAACGCAGGAGCAGGCCTGCCGGGCCCCCCTGGTGCTCGACGAAACCCTCGCCAACAGCGACGCGGACCGGGCCCGCGCCATCATCGACGCCGTGAAGACCATCTGTGAGGAGGGGCGGCAGGTGTTTTACCTGACCGCTCAGGCCGACGAGGTCCAGAAGTGGAACGCGCGGCTTGAGGGCACGGACGGTCCGAGCCACACCATCCTCTCACTTGAGGAGCTCAACGCCCGCGACCTTGTGGAGAGGGGCGGGGAGCAGGCCGTGGTGCCGGCTCGCCGGGGGCCGGAGACGCTCCCGGATCCGGACGCAACGACGCACGAGGAGCTTCGGGCGACGCTGGACGTCCCGCGCTGGTCGCCCCGTCAGCCGGTGGGGCGGCTGCATCTCTGGTACCTGACCGAGTCGCCCGGCCCCCTTCTCGATCTTATCGACAGCGGGACCCGGACGTGGGGACAGCTCGAGACTCGCCACCAGATCGCCGGGGTCGCCGCGACGTCCTTCGACGCGCAGGGATTTCGGCGCATCCAGGCCCGGGCCCGCGCCGTGGCGGCCTGGAAAGAGGCCTGGCAGGTCGGGCGCGGGCGTCCGGTGGACCGCCCGGCCCTTGAGCAGACCGACGCGGTGACCGACACCTATATCGAGGGCGTGGCCGAGATTGCGAGCGAGCTCGAGGGAGACGCCGAGGCCCTGCTTCGGATTGTCCGAGAGCGGGATGATGAGCGAGTGAGCGGCTTCCGGTCCAACAAGGCCGACGATCTGGAGGCGTACCTCCTGGATCAGGGCTACCTCACCGAAAAAGAGCCCCTCTCCGCGGAAGAGATGTGGCAGCGGGTTCTTGCCGACCTGACCGACGAGCGGGCGAAGGGGCTCCTCTCGGAGGACGATCTGGAACGGCTCTATGCCCGCCTGCCGTCCACTGCGTAGCTCCCGATGAGCCGTCATCGTATTCAGGGCCGCCCCCCCCAGAGGCCTCGCGGACGTAGGCGGAGGAACGAGGCGCGCTCGTCTGGCATCCTGCGCAGTCGGAATTTTGTAATAGGGGGCGGAGGGTCCTTTCTTGGGGGTGCCTCTCTGCTGCAGTTCTTCCCATCCGCCTCTTCGCCTCCATGGCCCCAGACACCATCGCCCCCGGCGCCCGCGTCCGCATCCGCGACGCCGAGTGGCTCGTGAAGCGCACCGATCGCACGTCCGACGGCGGCCAAGTGCTCGACGTCGTCGGTCTCTCCGAACTCGTAGAGGACCAGGAGGCGCGGTTTCTCCGCGAACTGGAGGAGGACACCCTCGAAGTGATCGACCCGGCCGAGACGGAACTGCAGAAGGACGCCTCCCCCGGCTTTCGCCAGTCGCGGCTCTACATGGAAAGCATGCTCCGGAAGCGAGCCCCGACCGACGAAAAGCTGCACGTTGGCCACCGGGCCGCGATTGACCAGATGTCGTACCAGTGGACGCCGGCCCTGCAGGCGCTGGAGCAGCCCCGCCAACGCATCCTGATCGCCGACGCCACCGGCCTCGGCAAAACGATGGAGGCGGGCATTCTGATGAGCGAGCTGATGGAGCGGGGGCGGGGGAAGCGCGTCCTCGTCGTGGCCCTCAAGAGCATGATGACCCAGCTCCAGAAGGAGTGGTGGAGCCGCTTTACGATCCCGCTCGTGCGGCTCGACTCCCGCGGCATCCAGCGCATCCGGCAGCGCATTCCGGCCAATCAGAACCCGTTCTACTACTACGACAAGACCATCATCTCGATCGACACCCTGAAGCGCGGGGCCGAGTACCGCACCTACATCGAGGATGCGTACTGGGACATGGTCGTGGTGGATGAGGCCCAGAACGCCGCCAAGCGCGGCGCCAACGAATCCCAGCGGCACCGCCTCGTCGATCAGCTCTCCAGCCGGTGCGACACGATGATTATGCTCTCGGCCACCCCGCACGACGGGAGTCCGGAGAGCTTCGCGAGCCTCATGAACATGCTCGACCCGACGGCGATCGCCAACCCGTTGGACTACTCGCGGGCGGACATCGACGGCCTCTTTGTGCGCCGCTTCAAGAACGACATCCGGCACCAGGTCGACAGCGCGTTTCGGGACCGGGACCTCGGCATCTGTGCGGCCGACTCCACTGAACAAGAGGAGGACGTGTACGACGCGCTCACGAGCCTCGACTTTACGGCCATCGACGAGGAGGGGAGCGGCGACATGCTCTTCCGCACGACGCTGGAGAAGGCGATGTTTTCGAGCCCGGCCGCCTGCCGGGAGACCGTCGAGAACCGCATCGAGCGGCTGGAGGCGACCGGCGACCCGGCGTACCGGCACGACCTGCGGCAGCTCCGGACGCTGGCCGAGAAGCTGCGGGCCATCGGGCCGGATCAGTTCAGCAAGTATCAGCGTCTTCTTTCGCTCCTCCAGGGGCCCGAGGGACTCGATTGGGACGGGACCGACCCGCAGGACCGGCTCGTCCTCTTCAGCGAGCGCCTCGAAACGCTCCGCTTCCTCGAACAGAACCTTCGGGGGGCACTGGATCTGCCGGAGGGAGCGATTCAGAAGCTCCACGGCGGCCTTTCGGACGTCGAACAGCAGGCGGTGGTGGAGGCCTTTGGGAAGGACGACGCGGACGTGCGCCTGCTTCTGGCGTCCGACATCGCCGCGGAGGGCATCAACCTGCACTACCTCTGCCACCGGCTCATCCACTTCGACATCCCGTGGTCGCTGATGCTCTTTCAACAGCGGAACGGGCGCATCGACCGGTACGGCCAGACCGAAGCGCCGCAGATCCGCTACATGGTGACCACCCCGAAAAACGAGGCGATCCACGGCGACCTGCGGATCCTCCAGGTGCTGATCAACAAGGAGCAGCAGGCGGAGGCCAACATCGACGACCCCGCCTCGCTCATGGGCGTCTACGACGTGGAGGCGGAAGAGCAGATCACCGCCGACGCGATCGAGCGCGGGCAGTCGCCGGAGGCCTTCGACGAGGACCTGGACGAGGACGATACCGACGTGATGGGCATCCTCCTCGGGGGCGACGAGGACGGGGCGCCGGAGCCGGGGGCGGATGTGGCCGACCCGCTCTCGCTCTACGACAGCGAGTACGACTACGTGGGCGCCGCGCTCCGCCACCTCAACGAGCACAAGGACGCCGGGCTGGACTTCGATCTCTACCCGGAGGACGAGACGGTGCGCCTGACCGGCAACGAGGAGGTCAAGGAGCGCTTCCGGCGCCTGCCCGACGAGGCCTGGCCCGAAGACGATGTCTTCTTCCTTTCCGCCGACCCGGACGAGGTGCAGGAATCGATCGTCGACGCCCGGACGAAGGAGCACGCGTGGCCGCAGGTCCAGTACCTCTGGCGCCTGCACCCGCTTTCCCAGTGGGCCGACGACAAGGTGGTGGCCAACTTCCACCGGAACGAGGCGCCCGTGCTCACGCTCCCGACGCTCGGGGAGGCGGAGACAATTGTGCTCTGCTCGGGCAACGTGCCCAACCGGCGGGGCCAGTCGGTCGTCAACGAGTGGGTCGGCGTTCGCTTCTGGAAGGACCTGGAGCCGAAGGTGGTGCCGTTCGAGACCGTTCTAGACGAGACCGGCCTGGCCGACGAGCGGCTCTCAAACCCGGCGCCCGACCTCGACGTGGAGGCGCTCGAAGCCCTCATTCCGCCGGCGGTGGACACGGCCCGGGAGTGGATGGAGGCGCGGCGCGACGAGAAAAACGACGAACTCAACGCGAAGCTCAACGCCCGCCTCCAGGAACTGGAGGCACTGCAAGAAGAGCACGAACGGCACCTCGAACGCAAGTACGCGGACAGCGACCGCCCGGCCTCCATCGTCGAGCCCGAGAAGCAGAAAGAGCGCCGGGAGATCGAGCGCATCTTCGACGACTTCTTCGAGTGGGCCGAGGACACGATGACGATTGAAGAGGAGGCCTACCTCCAGGTGATCGCTGTCCTCACGGGCCGTCCCCAGTAGCCATTCAGATGGCCTAAAATGTGAAGCAGAAACGAAGGGAGACGGCCCTTGTACGTCTAAGACCAGATCGAAACCTGCGGATCCAATGCCCAACCTGCCCCTCAAGCGCGTACCGGATGCGCTCCACGAGCGCCTGAAGGAGCGCGCCGAGCGCCACCGTCGCAGCATGAACAGTGAGGCCATCCGCATCTTGGAACGGGCCTTGATGCCGTCGCGCATGAGCGCCGAGGACGCCATTGCCAAAGCGGAAGCGCTCAATGATCGCATCGGGAAGACCTTCGACTCGACCCTCCTCGAGGAGAAAAAGCGGGAGGGCCTTACGTGATTGTCGTCGATACCGATGTGATCAGCTACTTTTGGCTGCAGGCCGATCGGCCGGTGACGGCCCGATCGGTTCGGGAGCGGGACCCCGCCTCGCACGCTCCGCGTCTGGGGCGCTCGGAATTCCGTAACGTACTTTCATTGCACGTCGCGCATCGGGGACTTTTACTGACCGATGCGCAGCAGATCGCGGAGACGGTCGAGGCCGACATGGGCGACGCCACTCACGACGTGTCGAGCGCCGATGTTCTGCGGCTTGCCGACGAGGCCGACCACCCCACGTATGACTGTGAGTACGGGGCCCCGGCCCAGGAAATCGGCTGTCGCCTGGTCACCGGAGATCAAGACCTGGCCGACGCCTTCCCAGATACGGCGGTGCTCATGGAAGACGTTGCGGACGAATAAACGGCGACGTGAGCGGCAATACTCCAATCAATCCTCCGGACCAATGCCCTCTACTGTTGACGACACGATGCGAGACGACATCGTGATGCTTCTGCGCCCGTACGCCTCCCGGATTGAGCTGTATGGGTCGGTGGCGCGAGGGGACGATACCCCTGACAGCGACGTGGACATCCTCGTCACTCTCCGACCGGAAGGGGAACACCCCCGTCTTGGACTGCGCTGGTTTGAGCTTGAAGAAGAAGTAGGGCAACGGCTCGGCCGCCCAGTCGAGATCGTAACGGAGCGGGTGCTCAGCCCGCACGTCCGCCCCTTCATTGAATCGGACCGGAGGGTGATCTATGAAGACGAATGAGGTGTATCTCCGTCACACATTGGATGCCGTTGATCGGATCGACGACTACGTCGGCGATACCGATCGTGCGACCTTCAATGCGGAGCCGATGGTCCAGGACGCGGTCATTCGGCAGCCTGAAATTATCGGAGAGGCCAGCCGTCAGCTTCCAGACGAGTTCCGGAATCAATACGACACCGTTCCGTGGCACGCCATCATCGGGGTGCACAATCGCATCGCCCACGATTACCTCAACGTCGATCTTGACATTGTCTGGGAGGTCGTCCAGTACGATCTTCCGGACCTTCGAGAACACATCCGAGAGATCCTCGACGAGTGATCTCTCCTTCCTTTTCCCACTGCATCACGTCTCCCGCTTCACAGCTCCCGCTCCATGGCCCTCGACCTCACGGGCATCCAGAACGAGAACGAATTCTACACCTCCTACTACCTCCGCGAAGTCCTCGAAAAAGACCTGAAGGACGAGTTTGCCGACTGGGCCGAGCAGTCCACGGCGACGGGCGCGGAGGAGGACCGCCGGGCGCCCCACGAAGCCCTCGGCGGGCGGAGCGGCGACTACTTCCAGAAAAGCAACCAGCTGCTCGACGCCGCGGAGGCGACCCGCCGCCTCCAGCTGCAGCGCGAGCTCCTGGCCCCGCTCCTGGAGGCGCTGGGCTACGACGTCCAGCCGATGTGCAAGCGCCTGCGCGACGACCGCTGGCTGCCGGTCCTGGCACAGGTGACCCGCCCCGACGGCACGCCCAAGCTCTGTGTGGTGGAGGCCCCGCCGGCGGATGGGGAGGAGGCTCCCGACCCGCTGGAGCAAACCCTCACCGCCGAGCAATTTGCGGGCCTGCGCCCGGAGCACGCCGACCCCAACGCCGCCCTGTCCGACGTCGAGGTGACGGAGAACCGCCCGCTCGATACGGTCCTTGCGGAGGTCATCACAAAGGGGCTCTTTGCCCTCGACGAGCCGCCGCGCTACGTGCTCGTGGTCCACGCGTCGCAGATCGTGCTCCTCGACCGCAACAAGTGGTCGCAGAAGCGGCTCCTGCGGTTTGAGCTCGACGAAATCCTGGGCCGGAAGGACGCCGAGACCCTCAAGGCCACCGTCGCGCTCCTCCACCGCCAGAGCACCTGCCCGGAGGAGGGCTTCAGCCTGCTCGACACGTTCGACGAGAACGCCCACAAGCACGCCTTCGCCGTCTCGGAGGACCTGAAGTACGCCCTCCGCGAATCCATTGAGCTGATCGGCAACGAGGCGATCTGGTACCTGCAGGAGGTGCGCAAAGAAAAGACCTACGACGAGCTGGACGCCGACCAGCTCACCACCGAGTGCCTGCGCTACATGTACCGGCTGCTCTTTCTGTTCTACATCGAGGCGCGGCCCGAGCTGGGCTACGCGCCGATGGACAGCGACGAGTACCTGAAGGGCTACAGCCTGGAGCGCCTGCGCGACCTGGAGCTGGTGAACCTGACCACCGAGGAGGCCAAGAACGGCTTCTACATCCACCACTCCGTCGAAAAGCTCTTCTCGCTCATCTTCAACGGCTACCCCGAGGTGGACACCAACGGGCAGGCCCACCGCGACAACGGACAGACCACCGCGGACTTTGGGGAAGAGGACGACGACCCGCAGCACCACACCTTCCGCATCGAGCCGCTGCGCTCGCACCTCTTCGACCCGGAGCGGACGCCGCTCCTGCGCAAGGTCAAGTTTCGCAACGAGACGCTGCAGACGGTCATCCGCCTCATGTCGCTCTCCGACCCCGATCGGCGCGACGGCCGGGAGCGGGTGAGCTACGCGGCGCTCGGCATCAACCAGCTCGGGGCCGTCTACGAGGCGCTGCTCTCCTACTCGGGCTTCTTTGCGGAGGAACCCCTGTACGAGGTGAAGGAGGCGGGTGAAAGCCGCGACCCGCTGGACGTGGCCTACTTTGTGGGCGCGGACGAGCTGGACGACTACGCCGACGACGAGATTGTCTTTGACGACGACGGCACGCCGCTCACCTACGAGAAGGGCACCTTCATCTACCGCCTGGCGGGCCGGGAGCGCGAGGAATCGGCGTCCTACTACACGCCCGAGGTGCTCACCGACTGCCTCGTCAAGTACGCCCTCAAGGAGCTGATCGGGGAGGATTCCGACGACCTGCCCGCCGACGACATTCTGGACCTCACCGTCTGCGAGCCCGCGATGGGGAGCGGGGCCTTCCTCAACGAGGCGGTCGACCAGCTCGCGGAGGCCTACCTGCAGCGCAAGCAGGAAGAAACCGGCGAGTACATCTCCCACGAGGCGTACGGCCGCGAGAAGCAGAAGGTGAAGATGTACCTCGCGGACAACAACGTCTTCGGCGTGGACCTGAACCCGGTGGCCACCGAGCTGGCGGAGGTGTCCCTCTGGCTGAACACGATCTACGAGCAAAAGGCCGAGGACCCCGAGCACGAGCGGGGCGGCCTCGCCTTCGTGCCGTGGTTTGGGATGCAGCTCACCACCGGCAACTCGCTCATCGGGGCGCGGCGGCAGGTCTACGCCCCCGAGCTGCTGACGGACAGCGGCGGGCGCGGCAAGCCGGCCTGGATGGAGACGCCGCCCGAGCGCGTGGAGCCGGGCGACGAGCGGCCGAAGGGGCACGTCTACCACTTCCTGCTGCCGGACTACGAGATGGCAAACTACTCCACCAGCGGCGGCCCGGGCGACCTCGCGGAAGAGGAAATCAAGAGCCTGCGCTCGTGGCGGCGCGACCAAAAGAGCGGCTACGACGCGGAGGACCTGGAGACGCTCCAGCGCCTGTCGGACGCCATCGACGGCCTCTGGGAGAAGCACATCCGCCAGCAGCGCCGCATCCGCGAGCAGACGACCGACCCCATCCAGATCTGGGGCCAGCCGGCGCCCGACTCGATGCGACGGCCCACCACCACGCGGTGGAAGGATGAGAAATGGCACCACGAGATGCACTCGGAGGGCGTGCGGATGTCGAGCCCGTACCGCCGCCTCAAGCTGGTGATGGACTACTGGTGTGCCCTCTGGTTCTGGCCCATCGACGCGCACGACACGGTGCCCACCCGCCAGGAGTGGCTCATGGACCTGCAGATGATCCTGGAGGGGGACCTCTACGAGACCACTGCGGTGGGGGAGCAGCAGGTGCTTTTCGAGTCGATGGAGGCCGACGCCCGCCAGCTGGCGATGGACCTGAAGGACGAGCACGGCTTCGTGAACGTGGACAAGCTGTGCGAGAAGAACGATCGCCTCGGCCTCGTGCGGGCGTTAGCGGACCGGTACAAGTTTCATCATTGGGAGCTGGAGTACGCCGATCTTTTCGAGCGACGCGGGGGCTTTGATCTGACGATTGGCAATCCGCCGTGGGTGAGAGTTGATTGGGACGATACCGGCGTACTCAGTGATGCAGAACCCAAAATAGCTGTGAGAGACTGGTCGAAGCGAGAGGTCTCTCAGAACCGGATGTCTGTCATTGAGGAAAACCACTTGAGAGACACCTATCTCGCAGAATATGAAGGAGACGAGTCAACACAGAACTTTCTGAACGCGGTCCAGAATTACCCGCGACTAAAAGGAATTCAGACCAACTCCTACAAGTGCTTTCTCCCGCAGGCTTGGCGCATTGGGCGTGACGAGGGAAATACGGCGTTTCTACATCCAGATGGAATTTACGACGACCCGAATGGAGGTGACTTTCGGAGGGCAGTTTATCCTCGTCTGCGCGGCCATTATCACTTCCAAAACCAGTTTAAGTTATTTGCTGACATCGATAATCAGAATTACTACAGTGTAAACGTCTATCAAAACGCTCCACGGGATAACGTTCAGTTTACCAATATCGTCAACCTGTTCACGCCGAAGACCATCGACGCGTGCTTTAAGCACGACGGGAGTGGTCCCGTGCCGGGCATCAAAGACGAGAATCATGACTGGAATGCAGAGGGGCACGCGCAGCGAGTCGTGACAGTGGACGACGAGGCACTTCGACTCTTCGCGACGCTCTACGATGAGGAGGGGACGCCGCCCCGAGAGGCTCGGCTCTCCGCCGTCCACTCCCAGCAGACTCTGGAAGTGCTCCGTTGCTTCGCAGAGCAGCCCCGACGGCTGGGCGACATTGAGGATGAATGCAAATCGACCGTGATGTTTGATGAAACATATGCTCGACGAGACGGCACCATCGAGCGCGACACGCAGTTCATCGACGACGTGGAGGACTGGGTGCTGTCCGGTCCGCATTTCTTCGTCGCCACGCCCCTCTACAAGAATCCCCGCGACCCCTGTACGTCCAACAAGGCGTACGATGAGATCGACCTTACGAAGATTCCGAAGGACTATCTCCCGCGCACGAACTACGTCCCCGCTTGCTCCCGCGATGAGTACCGCCGCCGTACGCCGATGGTGCCGTGGACGAACGAGGACGAAGAGGAGAAGCCGGTGACGAACTTTTACCGCTTTGCAAACCGGCGGATGTTTGGGACATCTTCGATGCGATCTTTAATTACGACTATCATTCCGAAAGGATCTGCACACCCTAACACTGTCCTCTCCACCGTCTTCCGTGATGAGGAGAAGATGGTACTATTCAATGGACTCTGCTCGTCGATCCCTTACGACTTTTTCCTCAAAACCACCGGAAAGAGCGACCTTTACGAATCCACCCTCCGACAATTTCCCCTCACGGATCCCGATTCACGCATCACGCTTCGCACCCTCCTCCTCAACAGCCTCACCACCCACTACGCCGACCTGTGGGAAGACAGCTGGCAGGAGGGCTTCACCGACGACGCCTGGACGAAAGACGACCCGCGCCTGCCCGCGGACACCGACTTTTCGGATCTGACGGGCACGTGGGACTGGGACACCCCGCTGCGCACCCGCTACGCGCGGCGGCAGGCCCGGGTGGAGCTGGACGTCCTGGCCGCCCAGGCCCTCGGCCTCACCTTGGAGGAGCTGCAGACGATCTACCGCGTGCAGTTTCCCGTCCTCCGCAAGTACGAGCAAAACACGTGGTACGACCGGAACGGCCGCATCATCTACACCAAGAACCGCGGCCTGCCGGGCGTCGGCTTCAAGAGCAAAAAGTGGAACGAAGTCAAGGACATGACCTCCGGCACCGTCGAGCAGACGGTCGAGGACGACACCCAGCCGGGCGGCCCTGTCGAGCGCACGATCGTCTACGAGGCCCCGTTTGACAAGTGCGACCGGGAGGCCGATTATGAGCGGGCGTGGGGGGTTTTTGAAGAGCGAAATACGTCCATCTACTAGTGGTCAGTCAAGGGAATTTTTCGTGTTCGCGTTCTCTCTGGTGCTCAAAGGTGGTCGCCAACGGCGAGAATTCGCGCCGATTGGAAAGGATCAACCCGAAGGTTCACCTTGCCGCAGCACTAGCTATTACCGCGTGCGAAGTTCGGGGGAATACGTCCTCTCGGGTTGAAATAGATTGAACCACACCCTTTTAGGCCGTAAAATGCAGTCCTTTCGCAAAAAATACCGGCTAACAGGGTAGGTCTATGCTTTTGGAATTTAGCTTGCGCAACTTTCGGTCCTTCAGAGATGAGCAGACTCTCACTCTTCTCGCTGAGAAGAATAGTGAGCATGAGGAGACCCACACGATGTCCGTACCACGGTCGGAAGAAGACCGAGCGCTACGATCAGCGGCAATTTATGGCCCTAATGCATCCGGAAAAACAAATCTACTCATGGGTCTGCGAGCGATGAGGTGGATTGTTGCGCATTCCGCTTCTCGTCTGCAGCAAGGAGACGACATTGAGCCTGTCGATCCTTTCCGGTTAGAAGAACAGAGCCGAAACTCACCGACCATGTTCGAGGCCTCTTTCGTGGTCGATGATGTCGAGTATCAGTATGGTTTCGAGGCAACTAGAGAGGAGGTTCTCGAAGAATGGCTCTACAGTTTCCCCAAAGGTCGACAGAGAAGGTTGTATGAACGAGAGCACCACGCTAATCATCCAGAAGGCAAGTGGAATCCCGGCGAGCATCTCAGAGGACAAAAGATGCAGATATGGGAGGCGACTAGACCGAACGCACTATATTTGTCCACGGCTGTTCAGTTGAATAATGAATTTCTGAAGCCAATATTTGAATGGTTCAGGGACTCCGTGAGGTACATTGCCGGAAGTAACCTGGAAAGTGCTTACACAAAAAAGTTCTGCGAAGAGGAGGAAAACAGAAAGAGAGTATTGGGACTAGTAGAGGCTGCCGATGTTGGGATACAAGATCTCTATATCGAGGAAGAGTCTGTTGATATAAGTGGAGAGCTCCCAGAACAGCTAGTGAGTTGGTTGGATGAATCTGGTCAACGCGAGGATATTGAAGAGTTTCTTTCGCGATCAGTTCGGTTCCAGCACACGGAGAGAGAAGACCAGCAAGGATTGCTCGGCCTGGAGGAAGAGTCACACGGAACTCAGCAGTATTTTGCCTTAGCTGGTCCCCTCTTAGACGTACTGGAAAATGGCTATGTCTTAGTGGTAGACGAACTTGATTCCAGTCTCCATCCGGACATCATTCGGGAGGTCATTGATCTGTTCAACGATCCAGAAGCAAATCCGAATGGGGCACAGCTCATCTTTAACCTTCACGACACGACTCCATTCGACAGAGATGTCCTTCGTCGAGATCAGATTTGGTTAACCGAGAAGTTCTCGGACGGAGCAAGCGAACTTACCGCTCTTTTGGAATACGCTCCTCGTAAGTCTGAGGCTTTGGAAAAGAACTATCGACAGGGTCGATATGGGGGGTGTCCGATCCCGAGAATCGTCCAAAAAGCAAAATTTCTCAGCATTAATGAGTAGACCGTCTCGTACTTCTGAGCGGAGGCCGGGTGATCGCCGGAAGCTCCCTCGCATTCTGATCGTCACAGAGGACGATGTGACTGAACCGAATTACCTTGACGATTTACGGCAAGATGAAAACCTTCCTTCGGTGGTGGTCGAACCTGCTCCCAGATCTGAACCGTGGTCCGTGGTAGGCTATGGTTTAAGGAAATTCCTACCTAGTGATGGCGAAGAGAGCGAATACGAAAGGCTGTATTGTGTATTCGATCGAGATGAACACGACAGATTTGGAGACGCAATTGAACGCTTAAAACGAATTTCCAATAATGGGAGATCTGTTTACTGGATATATTCGATACCTTGTTTTGAGTACTGGATACTTCTGCATTTTCGACAAATGGGTCCGCTTAAGTACTACACTGGATCCAGGTCACCTTGCTCTGGAGTTGTCCAGGATATTGAGTCTGAATCTCACATTGACGATTATCAGAGAGTAAAACCGAATATATACAAAGAAACCAAGACGAACATGGATCGAGCAATTAGTAATGCTCGTACAATGTGGGGCCAAAATGGGGGACGAAGATTTGACGATCCGCATCCCAGAACACGCATGCATAAGCTAGTTGCTTACCTTCGTCAAATTCGATAAATAAATGCTTGGTATATTGAAAAAAAATAAGACTGATCTATTAGTTGGTTGAATGTGGTGATATTGTGGCCGATTTTGCCGTCAGTTCAATTGTCTCGTAACTGCGGATATTGACCAAGGCTAGAGAGTGATAGACGCTCTCCATACCACTGGCCAAGAACCTTTCAAGACACTGTCACGAAGACCTTTTGCTTCCCTTCTTGCAGTAGGGCCACTCTTTGGTTATGAAACGAACCAACTACTTCGGCCGCTTTGAAAACAAGTCCGCAGATGCCGAGGACCGGTTGACCCGTGCATTTTTCGTTCTGCTCCGACTCGTCCCCCCGGTCCAGGCTGCCTTCGTCGACGCCATCCGCGAGAAGCAACGGGAGCAGGGGAATGGCTCGGGTATCCCCTCTCGCACAGTGACCGTCTCGCAAAAGAGCTCGACGAGCGCATCCGTGATGCCGTTCGGACGTGGGGGGCGGAGGAAGCGTGGGGGAAGGTGATTGCGGCCAACGCAGGGTGAGGCATTACCCTGTCGACCCCCGCTTTTGAGCGTCGCGCACACGCCATTTCCGTGACAACCAATGCCCCTCCCGAATTGCGAGCAGGCACATGTTGATCGGCGCAAGTTGACAGAGTATCTCCTGAACCGAGACCATCCGGACGCGAAGGGCAAGAGTGCGTTCTTCAGGGGGGAGTACGGCGAGGACTGGACGGCGTTGCGAGACGATCTTCGGGACCACGCCACCGGCTCCGTCGCATCCGTAGAAGAAACCCGTCACGGCACGACGTACGTTGTAGAGGGACCCCTGTCGGGGACGCTCGTTCGGAGCGTTTGGATGATCCGCACCGGCGAGTCGGTGCCACGGCTCGTGACAGCATACCCAATTGACTGAGTAGCCATGATGGAGGAACTGGACCGCTTTGTGTTGACCGAAGACCTTCCCGAGAACGGGCTCCACGCCGGTGAGCTCGGGACCATCGTGATGGTACACGATCCCGACAGCCGTCGGGGAGGCTACTCGGGGCCGGACGGGTACACGGCCGAATTCACATACCTGACCGGGGAGACCCGCGCCGTCGTGGATTTGCGTCCCGATCAGGTCCGCCCGGCCGAAGAAGGAGAAGTGGCTTGCGCGACGAAGGCGGGATGATCTTCGGTCGCCCGGTCTGCACGACGGTGCCTTCTCAGTCGCATTACTCCAACACGATCACTGTTTGCTCGGAGGCCGCGCGGGGCAGGGCCGTGCGGAGGCGATCCATGTGCGTCGTGAGGTGCGCGGGCGTGGTCGGATGAACGGCCAGCACGACGATGCCGAGGGCGTAGGCCCGGGTCTCCTGCTGATGGGGAAGGCTTCGATCGAGGGTCACGATTGCAGCAACGGACGCCTCGACGGCCGACGCCAGCAGCCGGTCGTCTTCGTAATCCGACCAGCCCAGGTACTCCGTGGTATAGACCTCGTGCGCGTCCGAAAGTAGGGGGCGGAGGGCGTGCGGAATGTTGTGGTCGAGAAGGACCTTCATGCCTCCGCCTCCTCTTCCGTAACGAACGTGCCCCGAACGGCGCGCATGAACCCGTGGATGACCTCGGGATCAATGTCGTACTCGTCAAGAAACTGCTCGACCGTGTAGCCTTCCTCCAGATAGTCGAACAGGACGTAGACGGGAATTCGCGTGTCCCGAAAGACCGGCGTCCCGCCCAGTTTTCGAGGGTTGACTTCGATGTAGTCGTTGATCATGGTTCCGGCAGGAGAAACGAGGCAACACGCCGAGGGCCCCGCGCCCGCGCCGTCGAGATCGGGGCGGAGGAGGAAACGTTCAAACACTGCGGTTCCAACAGCCGTTCCGCCGCCCGGAGCACGGAGGCGATAGAACAGAATGTGACGAGCTCCCCTCGAAAGGCCATCATCCAGGATGTTTTGTGGAGCACGTGCCCCCATCTCGCGTTCCCCGATAGACACACGCCGAAACGGCCAAAGCCGCCGTGTCCCAGATTGACGTTGCCGAGGTCAAACGCGACCTCGATCGCCTTCTGGAACGCGTGACGAAGGGCGAAGAGGTTGTCATTACGAAAGAGGGGCGTCCCCTGGCGCGTCTCACCGCCCCACGCTCGTCCCCGGAACGGAAAGAGCGTCAGTTCGGCAGTGTTGAGGGAGAGATCTGGATGAGCGAGGACTTTGATGAGCCTCTCGACGATTTTGAGGAATACATGGAGTAACCGTCCCTAAATTCAACGTTCTATGCGGCTTCTCCTGGGTCCGCACAGTTTCCTTTGATTCGCGGGCGGCGACAACCGCTTGAGCGTGGATGCGAAAGCCGCGATCGCTGACCTGGACAATGACGCATATCTGAGCACGGCGAGCCCTTGGAAGGTGGCCATCAAGATCAACATCGGGAAACGGCGACTTCCAGCGCCGCTGGGCGAGATCGTCACCGAACAGGTTCAGGAAAACGCATTCGACATTCCACGTCCGGAAATTCTGCAGTACAGGACGTACGTCGATCTTCCGCGGCACCACCGTGATCCGCTCGACCACATGATCATTGCGTAGGCGCAGACAGAAGACCTGCAGGTTGTGGGGCAGGATGGACGGAGGCCCGGCGAAAATGATTGGCGGCCCAGGGTGATTTCCATGCTTGGCTATGATCTGCGGCCGCGGTCGGTCGAAACCGACGGGGGCTATGATCGGGTGGCCGACTCGCTGGCCCAGCGCGGCGTGCTGGAGGCAGTGCCCGGTCCCGAGGACCTCCGACGGTACGGAGAAAAGATCCAGAACTGGACTGTCGATGGGCGGTCGCGAGGGCGGACCTTCACTTCTGGAAACTGACGGGGGGATCGAAGGAGATACTCCATGGGAGTACTGAAACTGATGGTGATCGACTCATCTCTTTGATGTTTCTTTATTCGGTCAGAAAGAAAATGCTCAGCAGCGATGGACTAGTGGAAGGAACCAAAAACAGATACTCAGCACCTCTCATATCGTGTTGCTGAAAACTGATAGCGCCCACGTAGAATGCACGGGAGGCCAAGCTTCTCTCTGCGGGCAACCCGTGAGGCTACACAAGCCCGGAGGTCTTCATCACAACCGTTTTGAAGGCGAGTCTTCTCATGTACACAGTGAGTTCTTTCTTCTCCGAACCAGCAAATCAATCTCCTGCAGATCTTCCTGATGTGCGTCCGGCCCGGAACGCCTGGTGCGCGATTGGGCCCCTCCTTCTGGTCCTCGGGGTGTGGGTGTTCGGCATGACGACGGCCCGGGCCCAGCAGACAGGCTCAGGCGGCGGGCAAGCGCCTGCATCAGAGCAGCACGTGCCTGCCGGACAGGGAGCAAAAGGGCTTACGTACTACCTGGAGAACCCTGAGGCGCCCATTCCACCTTCAGTGAAGGAGCGGGTGCCTGGACCGGTGCTTAAGCAGATTGAGCGGCAGCGAGAGCGCCTGCAGGCCGGAGGCGACAGAGTGGAGACTTGGCAAGCCCCGGCGCCAAAAAGCATCGGAGGCTTTCCTGAGATTAAATCGGATCAATCATGGGTACTTAACGAAAATCCCAGACCCTCACTCAATTTTGACCTGACGGGTACGCCCCAGTTTGCGGGAGATGTGAATGGAGATGGGGTAAACGATTATATCTACGCCACGGCCAGCGCCCGAGATGAGCGCACCCCGGAAGAACTCGAAGATGCGACGGGCAAGACGGCGCTCTTCTATGGTGGAATGCCCTCTAAAACGGAAGATCAATTCGTGTACGCGCAGCTGCGCCCGGTGGGTGACCTTAACGGGGATGGGTACGACGACGCGGTAGAGATTGAGGACAACACTGCACGTATCTGGACGGGATCCGAGGACGGGTATGTGGACTCGGGAGAGACGCTTTCACTAGAATTCTCGCCGTCTTCGTTCCGCGGAAACGGGGTGGTCGGATTTACGGACTTGGATGGTGACGGAACTAGCGACGCACTTCTCTTCGACAGTTTTGCTTCAGAGGGAAAATTTAGCGTTCTGTACGGAGCGGATTCACTGGGCGCCGTGACGGTCAACACCTATCAGCCTGCCAGCAGCAAGTTTGGGTTTACCTACAACGTAGCAGATCTGGATGGAGACGGGCAGGGATCGATTGTGCGTCTTGGGGGAGAGAGTCCTTCTGTCAGGGCTCGGATATTTGACATCGAAGAGGGGCAATACGAGATCTTCCTCAAAGACTTCGAGGATGGTCAGGTGGTCCCGATGACGGTGTACAACGTCACCGATGGAAGCGGATGGGGAATTAGGAATTCTGTTGAAGGGAATAATTCTGCTGTGGCGAATGCTTTCGGAGGGTCTGAGGCCTCGAATAGCTGGCTCATTACCCCGGGCCTCAACTTCAACGTCTCTGAGGCAGAAACGCTCACGTTTCGCAACGCGAAACGCTTCGATGATAATGGGGTCGATCAGTCGCTCCAAGTGAAAGTGTCAACCGAATACGATGGGTCGGGCAATCCGGAAAATTTCGCGTGGACCGACATTACTGATCGTGTTGAGAACTTCTCGCCTGGAGAAGGGAATTACGTCTCATCCGGAGAGATTGACCTTTCAGATGACCAATTTCAGGCCAACGAAGTCTACGTTGCCTTTCGGTACCAGTCCAGTGGAACCGGGGCAGGATCTTCTGCTGAGCAACAGGTGGACGACATTCAAATTACAAGTCAAACCGGACGATCCTTGACTCAAGTACAAAGCTTCGTGGTCGAAGAGCTACAGAGAGATGCCCAGCGAAATCTGCTCTCCCTGATTGACATCACGGGCAGCGGGACACGAGAAATTTTTGCCACCGCCAGGCGGTTTGATTCGAAAAAGTACGTGTTCAGGCGAGACACGACGAACGGTACGTACATCGAGACGCCCGACTCTCTTGAGAAGGACGATGCGGTGCCGGTCGGCGACCTTGACGGAGACGGAAACCACGACTTTTACACCTTCGACGAGAGCGTGGACCCGGGCATCCGCTATATCTCCTACGGCCCGGACGATCTCGCCGACGGCCTGACTTTCGATACCGAAATCCCATACGGAGAAGACGTCTTCGGAGGAGTAGACTTCCTTCCGCAGGGCGGACTCGGGGATGTGACCGGAAACGGGCGGCCCGACGTGGGACTGAGCCTAAGTGACGACCCGGATGAGACGGTCGGGCGGCGCTTCTTTTCGGTTGACAGCACCCGCACAGCTCTGTCGCCCGCAGACGTGTCGTACCCGGAGGGCCGCTTCTTTGACCGAATTCTGTCGGCCCAGGAGATTGGAGACTTCAACGGAGATGGCACTGAGGACTTTGCGCTGGTGCGGTTTGACCTTGGGCAGGTCGAGGTCTTCTACGGGGGGGCTTCGATCAGCCAGACCCCGGACCTGACGATTGAGGCCCCGACCGGTGAGAATTACCTCTCCATCACCAGCGGAGACTTCGACGGAGACGGCACCGCCGACATTGCCGCCGACTACAACGCGGGCACCAAGATTGATATCATTCTCGGCGGGGAGGGGGCCGATGGGCAGGTAGACCACACGATCAGTGCGTCCGACCTCGAAATTTCAGGGCTCTACGACTTGGATGTGATCGGCGACGTCAACGACAACGGGGCCGACGACTTGATAGCATCTAATTTTGGCGGTCCGGACAGCCTGGCTGTCTTCTTCGGCGGGTCGCCGCTCCCGAGCACGCCGGGCGCAACGATTCAATATGATGGCTCTTCCTCCGCGGGAGAGACCCTGGCAGCGCCCGGAGACATAAACGGGGACGGGATTGATGATTTTGTCGTGGGGCGGCCTTCCTTTTCCGACAACGAGAATGCCACGGGGCGGGCGGACGTGTACTTCGGGGGCGAAGACCCGTCCTTCTCAAGTCCGGACCTGACGCTGCGGCCAGCATTTCTTTCGAGCAACATTTATGGATTCTCCCAAGGCCTAGCAGGGGGAGACTTTAATGGGGACGGGCACGGAGACATCGCCGTGCGGCCCCGCTTTGTCAGTTCGAACACCGACCCGAGGAATGCCTACATCTCAATCTTTGAGGGGGGGCCAAACGTCGATAACGAAATCGATCAGCGACTAAGGATTCCGGTCGAAACGGGTGTTGGGAGCAACATATTTGGGGACGGAGACGCTCTCGCCAACAATGTTAGAGGCCCCCTGGAGTCCATATCGCTGTTTGGGGAATCTGACGCATTGATGCAAGGGTCTGGGATTGGCACGAACGCAATCTTGTACCGGCCGGGAGGTCCGTCTGCAAGTGATCCAACAGCCGTCTTCCGCGCGCCAAACCAGGACGCGGGGCTGGGCGGCTTCTCATCTATCTACGGGGGGATTGCGGCGGGGGACTTCACGGGAAATGATCGTCCCGACGTGGTATCTCCGCAAACTCGAGACAACAACGACGCCCAACTCTCCAGTCGTGTTTACAGGTATGAGGTGAACGTTCCAATTGCGACTGCCATCCGGCCAGTCGACTCGAACGGAGAGCAGGACTTCCGTGACGTAGGATTCGGCATCGACATATCCAGCATCAGTGGAGAAGACAACGTTTCCATTCAGAAGTATCTCACCCCGCCGTCCAACTCTGTCGCGCTCGGGGGAGACGACGTGCTGGCCCGCTACGTTGTGGACGCCGGACCCGGTGTTAGCTTTGGCGATGGGACGGAGGTTCAGGTTGATGTTAGTGGGATCAACGTTGGAGACACAAGTTCTGTGGTCATTTACCGCCGAGAGGCTCCGGGGGAGGGTGTGTTTTCCGGCCTAGAGACCACCTACGACCAGGAGGCGGGGGAGCTGGTCGCCACCGCCGAACCGTCCGGAGAGTTTGCCCTGGCGGCGGCGCCGGACTCGGTGACCGTGTGGGCGGGAGACACCGACAATGATGGCACGGTTGATCAGGCTGACGTGCTCCCCCTGGGCACCTACTGGGGGAGCAGCGGGCCGGCCCGTGAAGAGACTGGCTGTGCCTGGTCGGGGCAAAGCGGGAGCCCGTGGCCGGAGGAGGCCGCTACTTACGCGGACGCAAACGGCGACGGCACAGTGGACCAGGAAGACGTGCTGTGCCTTGGGCTTAACTGGGGGGAGACCCGGAGCAAAACAGCCTCCCCCGCAGTTCTGGCCACCGCTCAGAGCGAATCCAGCGGGAAAATTGCGCTTCGCCGCGACGAGGCGTCTGGTTCAACGTTCTGGGTTGAGATCCACGCCCGAAAGGTTGAGGCGCTCACGGGGGCGGCAATGGAGCTCGCGTTCGATCCGGCGGTCGTGTCGGTCGAGACGGTTGAGGCCGGAGCGCGGATGGGAGAAGATCCGCTCCTTCAGTTTGACACCGACGAGGAGAGCGGCACGCTCGGCCTCGGCGTGAGCCACAAGGGACGGGCTGCCCCGAAGGCCGACGGACCGGTGGCGCGTGTCAAGGTACGCACCGAAGAACCCCGGCCAGAAATTAGTCTCCGCAGCGCGCAGGCCAGCACCGAGAACGGGGAGCGGCTCTCGCTGGCGACCGGCAGGGGCCTGGAGTCGCTGCCGGAGGAGGTGAGCCTGGAGGCCCCGGCGCCGAATCCGGTGCGGCAGGCGGCGACCCTCCGCTACGCGCTGCCGGAGTCCGGTCAGGTGCGGCTCTCGGTCTACGATGTGCTTGGCCGTGAGGTCGCCGTCCTCGTCAACCGGGAGCAGCAGGCCGGGCAGAAGCAGGTGGAAATCAACGCGTCCGGGTGGTCCTCCGGAACGTACTTCTACCGGCTGGACGCTGGCGGCACGACGAAGACAAAGCGTTTCACGGTTGTGCGCTGAGTATCTTCCGGTGCCCTCCTGCCTCCGACCGCTGCCGGGCGGCTCAAAAGCCCGGCGGTGCCACCTCGCCTCGTCTTCTCGCGCCAACGTTCACTTCTGCCGTGTACTTACCTTCTCTTATCACAAGTGCGCTCGGCGACTTCGGCCCTAGAATCGCTGTCCCGGGGCTTTTTCTTGCAGCAGTCACGAGTTTCCTCCTCAGTCTGGTCGGCCTAGCCGGCCCGGTGGCGGAGGCACAGGTACCGCTTCGCCCGGCGGCCGGTCCCGAGCAGGCGGCGGGGACCACGTTTCAGGTTGAAGTGACGGTGGGGACCGACTCGGCATCGGTGGAGGACCTCTTCGGGGCCAGCTTCGCGCTCGGGTACGACCCGGAGCGCGTGTCGGTGGTCGGGGACGAAGTCGGGCCTTTTCTGGGGCCCGATGTGGTCTACCAGTCCGACATCGACGAGGGGGGCGGCGAGGTCGGCATCGGGGTCAGCCGGAAGTCTGGGGATGGAGGAATCGATGGCAGCGGGGTCGTGGCTCGGATTGAAGTGGCCGTGCCGGACACCGCCGCGGGAGAGACCCCGCTTTCTTTTTCCCTCCGAGACGTGAGGCTCACCAGTCCCTCCGGGGATAGCATCGGCGTTCAGGCTCAAGACCTTGAGGTGGAGGTGCAGCCGGCCCCGCCGATCCGGCCGGCAGTGGTCGGCCCGGTGACTCCGCGAGACACGTTCCGGGTAGATGTGACCATTGGCTCAGACTCCGTCCCGGCCGAAGACGTATTCGGGACTGGCTTCGCGCTCGGGTACGACCCGGAGCGCGTGTCGGTGGTCGGAGACGAGGCCGGGCCTTTTCTGGGGTCCGATGTGGTCTACCAGTCCGACACCGACGAGGAGGCCGGGGAGGTGAGCATCGGGGTGACCCGGAAGTCCGGAGATGGAGGGGTAAGCGGCAGCGGGACAGTGGCTCAGGTAGAGTTTGCCGTCGCGGAGACGGTGCCGCCGGGAACAGAGCTGCCCCTGGAGGTGCGGGAGGCCACCGCCAGTGACCCGGAGGAGAGCCCGCTCCCGCTCAGGGAGGAGAGGGGGGGCATAACCCTTAAAAAGCAAGGGCCCCCGATCCGCCCGACCGGACCCTCGGAGGTGCCCCGCGACAGCGTCTTCTCGGTCGAGGTGGAGGTGGGGACCGAATCGGTGGAGGCGGACGACCTCTTTGGGGCGAGTTTCACGCTCGGGTACGATGCGGACCGAGTGTCGGTGGTCGGAGACGAGGCCGGGCCGTTTCTAGGGACGGACGTGGTTTACCAGTCCAACGTGGACAGCGTGGCGGGGCAGATCGGGATTGGGGTAAGCCGGAAGTCTGGAGACGGAGGAGTCAGTGGCAACGGGGTGGTGGCACAGGTTCAGATGCGGGTTCCCAACAGCGCTCCGGGCGAGACCGACCTTCCCTTCAACGTCCGTGAGATCACGGCCCAGGACTCAGAAGGCACCCCTCTCGGTTTGCGTGCCGAAAGTCTGGAGGTGTCGATCCGGGAGCGCTCCCTTGCGGCCGAGCCGGACACCTACGCGGTGGGGGGCGGAACGACACTGGCGGTAGAAGCCCCCGGCGTTTTGGGCAACGACGACGGCTCGTCGCTCACGGCTCAAGCCGTATCTGACCCGTCGGAGGGGAGCCTGACGCTCGATGAGGACGGGTCCTTCGAGTACGTCCCGGATGAGGGGTTCTCCGGCACCGACGAGTTTGACTACGAAGCGGTTCGGGGAGACGAGACAGACCGGGCGACCGTGACGATTGAGGTACAGGACCCCTCCGTCACGGCCACCGAGTCGGTCGATGCCGCCAGCGACGCAGGCTCGACGGTTGAGTTTGGAGAGACGGGAACGTCGGTGGCTTTCTCCTCCGCCACGAGCGGGAGCGGAGACGTTACGGTGAGCCGGTTTGAGGATCCCCCGCCCACGACGACCGGCATTGAGGGGAACGCCAGCGAGTACCGGGTCGAAGTGTCGATCAGTGGAGATCTTTCGGTGGGGGAGGAAACTGAGATCCGATTCGATGCTGGAGAGCTTGACGGTGCATCCGACCCGAACGAGGTGACGATCTACACCCGTGACGTGCCGGGAAGCGGCTCGTTTTCGGCGCTGGAGACCATCTACGATGAAGGGTCCGACCAACTGGTGGCAACCGTGTCCGGCTTTAGCGAATTCGCGTTCGGAAGCGAGACGGAGCCGCTCTTTGCCTACCCGGATAAGGTGGAGGCGTCCGTGAGCCGGTCCTTCGGGGAGGCGGCGGGGCCGGGGGATTATCGTCTGGTGGCACTCCCGGGAACCCCAAGCCGGCCCTTATCGGGGGCGATACGCGGGGAGGCCGGGTCGGAGTGGCAGGCCTATTGGGACGACGGGTCGAGCTTCGTCCAGTTTGACGGGTCGGAGACGTTCCGGCTCCGAGAAGGGCGAGGCTTCTGGCTTACCAGCCGGGAAGCGTGGACGATCGAGGATAGCATCGAGGCAGCACCTCTTCGGTCGGATACGGCGGCGGTCATTCCGGTCAATCCCGGCGGGTGGACGATCGTCGCCAATCCGTTTGAGGAGGACGTGTCCTGGGACCGGGTTGTCAAGGCCAATGGGGGAGGCCTCTCGCCTCTCTGGCCCTTTGAGGGAGCGTTCAACGACACGAGTTCAACATTCAGGTCTGCTACGAGCGGCCAAGCCTACTACGTGCGCAATGAGCGGAGCGCCCGGGACTCAATTGTGGTCCCGTATCCGCCCGCGGATGATACTGAGAGTAGGCCCTCAAGCAGCAACACGAGCAGCACTTCGAACAGGACCGCCCTGATAGATGGGAAGCCGCTCCTTCGGCTTTCTGTGCGCCAACCGGGGACCGACGGGAAGGCTGATCATCTGGCCTCCACAGTACGGCTAGGGCTTGCCGATAGGCCTGCCGGCGAAAAACGTCTCCTTGCCCCTCCCGGCCAGCTGGAGGCGCTCAGCCTGCGAATTGAGGGCGCGAAGACCGGGAGGGTGGAGCCGTCTGGAGAGGAGCCGCCTGAGGGAGCATCGTCTGAGGAGGGATCGCCTGACGAGGAGACGTCCGAGGAGCCTCTCCTGATGGCAGAGCGGCGGGCGGCCAGTGGGCAGGGAGCGGTCTTCTCGCTCCAGCTCAGGCGCCGGGTGGAAGGGGCCTCGCTGCTGAGGGCCAATGACCTAGAGGCCGTAGAGGGCCGTTCGGTGGCGCTGATCGTCCCCTCAACCGGGCGAAGCTATAACCTACGGGAGGACGCCCCAATCGAGCTCCAGTCGAGCACGGAGCGACAGAAGCTAAAGGTTGCAATTGGAACCTCCAATTACGTTGACAGCCAGCGGGAGGCAGTCCTCCCAGAGGAGGTGCGACTTGCCTCCTACCCAAACCCGGTCACAAAGCAAGGAACCATCGAGTATGCTTTGCCGGAGGCTGGGAAAGTCAGCCTCCAGGTCTACGACATCCTCGGCCGGAAGGTCAAGACGCTGGCCCGGGGCCGAAAGGAGGCTGGGCGTCACACGGTGAAGTTCAGCGGACGGGGACTCTCCAGTGGGGTCTACTTCGGGCGGCTGAGAGTGGGCGGCAAGACCCAGACCCAGAAGATCACTATCGTGCGATAACCGGGCTGCCCATGCGGTAGCTAGCTACATGCCAGTGCGCCGCGCTTCTCCTCGCCCACGAGCACTCTGGCGTCGCTTGGGATGTTCCTCTCTTTTCTTCAACACTACTCTTCAATGACTCTGGATATGTTGTCTCTGTTTGGGGCCACACCATCGCAGGGAGAGGCGTTCTCCACGCAACTGGCGACGGCTCTTCGCTTGATCACAGTTCTTTTGATTTCGGGATTGGTGTTGACCGGTTGTGGGGGGGCAGGGGCCAATGGGGGAAATGGGGATGACGGCGGCGGTGACGATGGCGGCGATGATGGCACAGGCCTCTCGGCGCCGGCCGCGCCGTCGGGCCTGAGCGCGGCTCCGGAGGACGGGGCTGCCCAGCTGAGCTGGGACGCCGTAGGCGAGGCGGATACCTACCGCGTCTACCGGGACACCTCCTCTGGGGAGGGCGTCTCCGGCAGCGCCTTGAGCACTGGCATTAACTCGGCCGGGTATACCGACGGGAGCGCCGAGAATGGGACTGAGTACTTCTACGTCGTGACTGCGGTCGCCTCCGAGGGCGGAGAAAGCGCGGAGAGCGACCCGTCGGGAGAGGCGAGCGCGGCCCCGTTTGCCGTGCCAAGCGGATTGGAGGGGACCTCCCAAGACTCTCAAGTCGATCTCAGCTGGAGCGCGGCGACGGGCGCGGAGACGTACCGTGTGTACCGGTCCACGAGTTCAACAGGGGGAGCGGAGGGAGACCCACTGGCGACAGGCGTCGCGGAGACCAGCTACGCAGACACCACCGCCCAGAACGGGACAAAGTACTACTACCGGGTGACGTCGGTCAACCCGAATGGAGTGGAAAGCGGCCCGTCCAGCGAGGTCGAGAAAACGCCCTTCTCCGATCCGCCGGACCGGCCGTAGATCGGCTTCGTGAAGGGCTACGAGGCGTGGTTCAGGGAGCCCAAATCGAGGAGATCGAGCAGACGAGTCACGGCATAAAATACGTGGTTGTTGGCCCGATCTACCCTCCGAATACGGAGGATGTGCAGAGTCAAACGGTCTGAATGATTGAAGAGGAAAGAACGGAGGCGCCCCGGTTTGTCACGGTGTATCCGGCATATCATTTCTACCTCAATCAACTCAGAAGTCGGTGGACACTCCTGGAGGCAGAAACGACGATTGAAGAACTGGACACGGGTCGGACTACTTTCCGGAGGTGCCTTTTGGCGTTCTGACATCCGTTCCCGAGGGAGAGAAGACAACGGTCTCGCGCGGCGAGAGACTCCGTAGTGGGGGCAGAAAGGCCCTTCAACGTCCGGAAAAGAGATCGTTTAGGTCGTCGACGATCTCCGGAAGGTACTCATCGAACTCCGCCTCGTACCGCTGATAGACCTCATTTTCCTGAATCCGGAGGATTCCCAGGTCGTCCTCCTCTGCGAAGTGCCGTTGTTGGATGTCGATCGCCTCTTTGAGGTAGGTCTCATCACATTCCTCGTTGAAGTGCTGCTCCGCATCCTGCCAGTCGGACTTCGACATGTCGGTCACGGTCGTGAAAATGTCCATCGCGTGGTGGCGGCCGTGGTCGGCATTCGCGTCGTCCTTTCGGTCGGAGAAGGCGTGGAGCTTCAGAATGAGGTAGTTGAAGCTGGAGGGAATATAGATCGTCGGATCCTCCAAGTCGACGCCGTGCAGATCGGCCGCCGATGAGAGGTCGACGGGGATCGCGTTGCGGTCGATAGACTGGGCTTCCTCCGCCACCCGGCCGTGGATGTCCTCGCTTTCGCGGGGACGGGCCCGGATACCCCTTTGCTTTACCGCATCGCCCTGTCCCTCGGCCGGAGGTGCTGTGAGTAGATCGATCTCGACCTCCCGCCCGGATTCTCCAAGTTCCCGCGCAAACTGAAAATATTCCGTTGTCGCTTCGTACCCGAGGTTGTCGAGCGCGTCGCGGATCCGATCCATACGGGACGCGTCCGTGATGACCTCCGCGGAGAGAATCACGTCGAGGTCCTTCGTCGAGCGGGTTGGTACCGGTCGCGAGTAGCGGGGGGACCGACCGCTGTCGTGATATTCGGAGCGGAGATAGAGGCCCATCCCACCCCCAATCAAGAACGGCGTATCCGGAAGTTGTGCCTTCAGCCGTAGCAGTTCTCGGGTCAGTCGGTCAAACGTATCCATTTATCCATCAGTCGTGTCGGCGTCGAAGCGGCTAAGAATTCGTTCTTCCAGGTCCTGTGCGATCTCGCGCTCTCGCTTGTCGCCGCGCATGAGGTCCAGGTAGGTTTGCACGTCGGAGGCCCAGTGCCCGTCGTGTCCGAAGTAGATAAAGTCCGCCCGCGACTCGTGGAGCTGGCAGTTGTAGAAGCGCTTGTCCCTATACTTCTCGATCCGATTGTCGTTGCGAGGAAGGTCTCGGGTGTATGCCACGGCTTCCTGGGAAGGGGTTGTTGTCGCGTATCGTGCAGCCGAGGTTTCTCCTCCCCATATCCAACGTGCACCGCCGAGCAATTCCGTCAAGATGTTTTCCTTCTCCTCCCTTTCGTCGGGAAGGTGTAGGGGGATCGACTCAACAGCTTCAGGACGACGATACTGGTCTTGCAGGTTCGTCAGGAGTTTCTCAGGTTGTAGTACCCGAATCTGATCCCCTTTTTCGAGAATCAACTCGTCGCTTAGGGTGCTGAGAACCTTCGAAACAGTCGAGAGGGATACGCGCCCACCGAGGCCCTGTATCCTCTCGTGGATTCGGCTCACGCTCTCGTGTGGACCGGGCTCGTGAAGGAGGTACCGACATACAATCGAACTCGTGCCCCGGAATACATTTTTTATGCCTCCAGCCTCCTTGTACCTGTTCTCCTGGTCAAGGCGGATCGCCACGAAGTCATCCGTTTGAAGCACATAATTGCCGTTAAGGTCGATTCCAGACAGACCTGTTTCTTCAAGCAGGTCCGCGACAGAAGGGGAGATGTGCGGCAGTACAAGCAGAGCATTCTTGCCCCGATCCCGAGTCCAGCGTTCTTGTAAGTTCCGAAGAGCCTCTTTTACCTGGCGAGGAGAGGAGCGCGCTTGGAGTTCAGCGACGAACGAGACGTCTCGATCTCCCCACGCAAACGTGAGTTCGAGATCAGGCTGGCGTCCGTCGACGCACGGTGGTTCAAACTGACATTTTCTGGTCTTCAACGGGGCATACATCTCCCGTTGAGTGATCCGATCCCTGAGCACGCGTCCAAATCTATTCTGGCTGATTTTTGCCATTTTCGTGAAGGCAACGGTTTTCCTACGTAGGAAAATCGGGTTGTTTACGAAAACTGCACAGAAGAGACTGTTCCAACCGAGAGGCGTCTCCCCTATATTTTCTTCAAAAGAGCTTCCTTTCCAGCACTGACATAGGACCCGTCTACCGTAGATGCTCCCCTCCGTCCTCACCTCGCAGCTCCAGACGGGCGTCGAGGACGTTCTGCGCACCACAAAAATATTGGTTCCCTGGAATTTTTTTGAGTAGACTTACTTTTCGATATGCCTCTTGAATCAAAAGCCTCATCAAGGGTCATGCAGACCAATGTTCTGCTCGGCGAGTGCGCCCGGGCGGCTAAGCAGTGGTGTGCCCCGAGTATCTCACGCGAGACCGCCTTACAGCAGCTTATGCGGGCGGGCGCCGAATACTATCGATATCGGGAGGGCGCTGTTGATCAACTAAGCGGGCGGCCCGGGACACTGCTCGATCGTTTTCGAGCGCCAACCAGGGAATGGATCAATGAAGCGGAGGCGGTTCCGCTTCTGGAATCAACCTATAGCGGGCTGCAAGTCACCAGCTACACGGAGTTTCTCCTGGACGAATACGGCCCCGAGCCCCGACTGGAGGTTGCCCAGAAGGTGGTGGAAACCGTACGGCAGTCCCTTTTAGGAAATTCCGACCGGATGGATGCAGAGGAGAAATACCGGACGTTTCGACGGCATCTGATTGAGGAGCCAGTCCGTCCGAAGATCGATGCCATGGCGTTTGCGACAGAACATGATCTTTCGTTTTACGAACTGTTTGAAACGCAAATACCGGGTTCCTGTCGCGTGTCAGTAAACGGAGAAGAGGTCTGTGTACCCTGTCCCCGGTGCGGGTATCCCCTTCGGCGTGAGCAAGACAGCACAAATGAGGAGCCGGTTCGGCTGTCATGTCAATCGCCTCGGTGTGCAGATGAGGGCGCTGCGGTGGATGTATGGACGGACGGTCGCTGTCGAATTGGGGCAAGAGCATCCTACGATGCTCCGCCGCTTTGGGAGGCGGGCTCGTTGGTATGTCTTCGGCGCGGCATCTGGCGGTACACCGTCTTGCCCGGTCTCATCGAGATTGAGCTTAAAGATCAGCTTGAGCGCCACGACAACGTTCAAACAACGCTTTGGCCGAAACTTGATGCCTACGATCTACGGGTAGAGACGCCGGATGCGTCGTATCAGGTAGACGTAAAGGACTGGACGCTGCCTGGATACAGCATCAGTCGGCTGCCGCCCCGTTCCCCGGACCGGCCAATCATGCACGTCGTGGTTCCGGATGTGCGCGCGGATCATCTCAAAACCCTGGACGAGGCCAATCAGCCGCTTGGATATCATGTCGAAACTATGACCCAATTCGTGAACCGAGTCACGTCCTCGTAAACCACTTCCCACACGCTCTCCGCATGAGCTTTACGAAACTCTCTTGTCTTCTCGCGTTGCTGTTTGGCGTCCGGCATTTCGACACGCCCCGTATTGGAGACGCGGCGGTCTTCGCCACCGGACTGCTATCTGCATGGCCTGAGTGGGGCGAGCAGTCGCCCGCTGTGCAGCGTCAACTCGCCACGTTCGTGCTCCGGAAGTCGTCGTCAATTGATTCTCGGAACCGGTTCGAGCGGCTGGCCGGTGAGATGATCGAAGACGGCACGTACGACCTCCGGTTCATCGAGTCGGCCGAGGAGAAACGGTACACCTACGGCGGAGGAAAGCCGCTCGACCCCCTGATTGACGCCCTTTGGGACGAGTTTCAGGCAGAGCGGTCGGTCCGCGAAGCCGCCGAGCCGCCCGACGAGCAGTCGAGAGACCGTCTCCAAGGTCGCGGACAGGATCGGGTCATTCGGGTTCAGGATCGTCATACTACTTATGAGATTCCCGCGTCGCATAGGAATGATCTCGACCCCGTCGCTCTCGATCCGGCACCCGCTGCAGACGTCGTGCTTCAACCGAATCGGTTACGGACGCTTGCCCAGCGCATTGCCGACCAAAACGGGGAGGCGAAAGAGCACATTCCTCACGTCCTCAATCGTTTTCTCGAAAATATTGAACTCCGTCAAGAGGGCTCCGCTGATCCAGATGGGGTGGCCGTTCCAAATGGAGAGATGCAATTGGTCGTAGCCCCCACCGCGTCCGGGAAATCGATTCTGTCCCAGCTGTTCGCCATGGACGTGGCCCATAGGGGCACCCCGACGGCGGTTGTCGTCTCCGACATTCAAGAGGTAGTCGATACGGTTCAGGCCATCGAAGGCCATGCTCGTGATCTCGGATGGAAAGATCTCGAGGTCGCGCCGCTCTTTTCCCCCCGCAGCCTCTTTGAGAAAACGGCGGACGCGCTCCAGCATGGAGACGGGAGCGTGTCGAATGGGGAAGGGGACCGAGAATCGTTTGTCCTGAATCGTTTGGGGTATTCCTGCTTCCTACAGGCGTACGCCCAAGATCCCGACCGTACACCAGATCCTGGAAAAGAGCCGTGTTTTAGGTTAGGCGAAGACGGGACGACAGCGTTCCGCTCCTGTCCCGTGGGCGGTTCCTGCGGCCGACCGGCGCTGCAGCGCAACGCATTGGAAGCAGACGTGGTGGTTGTGAACCATCACAGCCTGTTGAGCGGGCAATGCCGTTACCCTGTGGAATTTCCCGACCCGTCGGATCGCGGACCGCAGGAAGTGAGCATTAAGGAATCGCTTCTCCATCGGTGCGGGCTGGTTTTGGTCGACGAGGTCGATTCGTTTCAGGAGGTGGCCGTGGACATGAAAGTGTCCAGTGTCTCGCTGTACGAGGCCGACACCGCTCCCACCACGATCGTAGAGGCGCAGCAGGCGGCGCTGCAAGACGGAATGATCGATCTTGCCCGCCCACTTGCGTTTGTCCAGTTGATGGCCCGAGAGATCGTCACCCTCATTGACGAGGGGGATCTCGACTGGCCGGAGTGGCAGTCCATGCGGTGGAGCGGGCAGGAAGATGCCTGGTTGGTCGAGCGTCTGTACGGGGTCGATCCGACGGAGGACGACGGCGAGGCGGCCTACCGGCGGTTGGAAGGCCTGGTTGGCGATGCCGGCCAAGCGGAGTTGCAGTCGCATGAGCAAAATGTCCGGGCGGCCCTGCAACCGATCACGACGTGGTCGTTGAAGCAACCCAGCGAGAGGGTGCGCGACCATGTGCTGCAGCTCCGGGAGGCCCTGGAAACGTGGCGTTGGCCGGAGGAGAAGCCGTCTGCCCGCGAGCGCAAGCAAATTGAGAAAAACCTATTTCTTCGGGCTGCTCTGGGAGAGATCGAAGGCGCCTTCCAGCAGATCCAGGCTCGCGTCGCACGCCTCCTTTCAGCGGACCGGGAGGCCGGGCGTACGCTCTACAACGCCCTCCAGCGATTCGGGGCCGTCAGCCCCAGTCCGGCTGGGCTTTTACAGCGACATTCGTACGGGTTCTCTTTTAAGAAGAACGACGGTGACGTGCAACACCTGAAGATTCAGGGCTTTGCGGGCGATCCTCACGGAGAAGTGCGAGAACTGGGCGGAATCACGGCTCAGGGCGTTTGTGCGCACAAACGCGCCGTCGTCGGCCTGTCCGCGTCCGGGCACTTTGCGGGCAGCCCTCTATTCGATTGTGATGGAGCAAACTGGCTTGTGCAACCGGATCGAAAACGTCAGATTCAATTTTATCGGACGGAGGCGCACAAAAGAGAACCGGACCGGCCGTCTCATCGAATCTCCGGCCTTGCACTGCGCTCCGAGCGTGAGAAGGAGACGAGATCCGCGGCCGAAACGCTTGCTCCTGATCTTCGGCGACACGTTGAGGAATTGAAGCGTGATGAAGACACGTCGGCAGACCAACTCCTCGCCGTGACGGGAAGCTACGACGAGGCTCGTTGGGTGACACGCGGCCTTCGCAACAGCGGCGCACTGGAGACCGAGAGCGACCTGGGCATTCGGACGGTCTTGCCTGACGATGACCCGACCGACGCGCCGTGGCGTTTTCGGCGCCACGACATCGAGCAGTTTCCGGAAACGGAGGCCAGCGTATTGGTTGCTCCACTGAAGGTGGTGGCTCGCCGTCACAACATCGTGGACGCGTCGGGGAATTCCGCGTTGGGGGCAATCTACCTGATGGTGCGCCCGGTGCCTCCGGTTGGAGATGTCACGTCCCTTCTTGCGTATGCCAACTACGGCGTTGCGCAGACGGGGGCGAGTATCGGTGTGAAGGAGCGACTGGACGACATTCGTCGTCGCGCAGAGGCTCAACGGCACGAGTTTCAGGCCAACGCCACCTATCTCTCTCGCATGAAGCCGGTGGTTCGCCACCATCTCATGGCCAATCTCCTCGTTGAACTGCTCCAACTGGCCGGGCGGGCCCGACGGGGTGGCACGCGCGCCGACGTGCACCTCGTGGATGGGGCATTTTGGACCGGGCGGTTGACGTGGCCGGAGATCGTTTCTGAGCTTCTTGACTGGTGGAGGCGGGAGGGAGAATACGAGCAAATGAAGGACCTCCACGGGTCCCTCGTCTATGCTTTGGAGGATCTTGCCGACCGCCAGCAGGGATGACGTCGCCCTGTTTCGCTTCACAGTTTCCTATCTCCAACTCTTTTTTGGCTCATGTCACCGTCAAATCGATTTTTGCGTACGTGTGCCATTCGAACGACGCCTTCATCACTGGGAAGCATATACCAGTACGAGGCAGGCAGGGAGTTTCAGCGAGCCTGGAAGGCCGTTCACAAAGCCCGCACAGATCGACATCAAAGCCAAAGGTCGCGGGGAAGTAGAAAATGGATGCCGACCGCCAGCTTGCAGATTGCGCTACGCCTGCATGTGACTGATCTTGTCCAAATTATTCAGGGGTCGGGGAGTTATTGGCGGGATGATTTGTTTCTGCTCTCTCGGGAGCCGGTGGATGAATGGCTTCCAGAGGTTCTCGCCGCCTGGGAAATGACCATCACGGATACTCCGTCCACTCGCCTCGCCAATGCGGTTGGGAATCTTCGACGACGGCATGTCTCTGTGGATGAGGCAATCGAGTACAGGCGTGAACAGACGCCCCTTCCCCCATCCTGGGTTTACAACGTTGCCACCTGGGAGGTGGCACAGCGGCTTCGGTCGTCTAAGCTTCTCATTGAGGATGGGTCTACTGTCCCAATGCGACTCGATACGGAGGGCGAGCTCCTGAGCTGGGGCGAAGAGCGCTTGCACGTGCCGTCAAAAGGGGGCTACGCCCATTATCGTGTGCAGCTCAATCCGATGACAGTGCCCGGGGTTGAGGATCTTGTCATACAGGCAACACCGTCTATTTCCCGTCTCACCCGTCATCGTGGGGAGAAGGTAAAACGGGGCTGGGTGAACCGGGGAAAAGACAAGCTCTTGTTGCAAGCCGAGATCGGCTGGGACCGGGAAAAGCCGTCCCAGCGTGCAAATCGGAAAACGGGGACACGAGCCTGGAGGGATCGGGCTGTAGAGGTTCTTGAGCACTTTGATCAGGGGCTCCCCGATCCAGATTCAGAGCCAGGGGAGGTGAGAGACCAACTACGGATGATTCCCGAAAACCACTCCCGAAATCATCCGATTGGAAAAGGGGCGACCCAGCTCTTTCACGACGCGGTGGCCCACTGGCTCCGTCGAGCCGTTCCGGAAGCCGATCCTTTGGTTTTTCAGGGCGGGCCGAAGTACTACATTTCTAAGTTGACTGATGAGGAGGAGCAACAAAAGAAGGGGCCTTCAAAAGAGCGGTTGGCTGATATGGTCGAGGCAGCCGAGCAGTCGCCGCTGATTCTTGTGTTGTACGAGAACTGGGACGTACAACACCGCGTTCGGGAGGCGCTCAAAACGGTCTTCCACGCAACGGAGGAGGAACTGAGCGTAGAGGACGGGACAATCGCAACGCTCGTCTGCGGACTGAAGTGCGTTTTTCAGTCGTTTCCCGCCGACTCTGTACTGACGCAGTATAGCGACGGCACAAAGGCCATCGATGCCGTTGCTCCGATCGTAGACTCCTATCAGCAGCCGGGCAGGAATTTACTGGTAATCGCGGAGACGCTTTCCGGTGACCTGGTGAGGGAAGGAGGCGGAAACAACGCTGTTGATCCGAAAAAACAGCTTCGAGCCCAACTCGCGAAGAAGGGGGTGCTCACGCAGTTTATCCAGTCGAAGGATGCAGTGGATCGGGAAGAACTGAGCGACGAGCCGAACTATGCCGGCAAGCGGTCGGTCTGGGATTTGATGAGAGGCGCCGGACTCTTTCCCGTCCCGCTCTCCGTTCGGAACGTCAAATCAAATGAGCCGCCTTGTTTGATTGGAGCATACTGTTCGAAACGTAATGCTAACCGTCAGCACTCCTCCGGCTACGACCTCGTCCTTGTTGCTACGAAGCCGGCTGAGAAGCGCTTCCTTGCCTATGATCATCGCAAGGGAGATGGCTGGCAGCCCATAGGTCGAGCGACAACGAGTCTTCACAGTGAGAGCAGATTTTCTAGTGACCACGACAAGATAGGGAACATACTAGCGAGCGGCCTTCGGCAACTAAAACGACAAATGTCGGGGCCTTATATTCTCTTTGGAAATCAGACTCTCAGTCACATCTGGAATTTCGTCGGAGATAAGAACAGCGATGCTTCCGTTCCGGAGGTGCTGAAGCGTATGAACGCCGCTGTCGTCCGGTCGCGCTCTGGAAGTGATCTTGTCCCGAAACCGGCTGGCAACGGAAAATGGGAGGAGCTCGATGAAAGGACGCTTCCGAAGCCCCCTCAAGGAAAAGACACTGGATTTGTGCTAGAGGGGGCAGCGCCGAGTGCATTCTACTACGTGGCGGAATCAAAGACCTTTAGTAGGCCAGGAGCCCATCGCAAACATTCTCGGATTCACATGACTGAATCCAACCGGCGAAAGGACAAACACAGCCTTGTCGCGCGGGAATTCTGGGTCGCCAAGGAAGGACCGTTCGACGCACAGAACCTCGGCAAGTACGCTGCTTTTCTCTGCCGGTTTGCCTTGAACTGGGAAGGGACGCTCCGGCACCCGGTGCCACTGCATCTCGCGAAGGCCATTTCCGATGACCATCCCCGTACGATTTAATTTCGCTGAAGGGGATCTATCGTCCTGGACAAAGTCTGATTCCTTTAGTGTCCGCTGAGTATGCTCCCCTCCGTCCTCACCTCGCAGCTCCAGACGGGCGTCGAAGATTTCCTGCGCACCACCTTCCCGACCACGACGCCCCACTTCCACGGGATGCTGGACCGGCTTCTGGACCGGGACGGCAGCGTGTTCAAGGGGCCGTACGTCAACGTCGACCTGCCCTTTCGGCACAGCGGGCACGGGTCGGACTACTTTCCGGAGGTGCCCCTCGGCTTTCCGCCGTACGCCCACCAGGCGGAGGCCTTCGAGCGCCTGAGCGGGGACGAGCGGCAGTCGACCCTGGTGGCCACCGGCACGGGGTCGGGCAAGACGGAGGCGTTTCTGTGGCCGGTGCTCGATTGCGTGCGCCGGCACAAGGGGGAGGAGGGCATCAAGGGCATTCTCATCTACCCGATGAACGCCCTGGCGAACGACCAGGCCGGGCGCATCGCGGAGGCGGTCGACGAGATCGACGCCTTGGAGGGCACGCGCGTGGGGCTCTACGTGGGCGACGAAGACGAGAACCCCACGATCCGGATGGGCCCGGAGCACGTCATCACGAGCCGGCAGATCCTCCGGCAGCACCCGCCGGACCTGCTGCTGACGAACTACAAGATGCTCGACTACCTGCTCACCCGCCCGGCGGACGCGAAGCTCTGGCGCTACAACGACCCGGAGACGCTCCGCTACCTGGTGGTCGACGAGCTGCATACGTTCGACGGCGCGCAGGGCACGGACCTGGCCTGCCTCCTCCGCCGCCTCACGGACCGGCTCGGCACGGAGACGGACACGCTGTGCTGCGTCGGCACCTCGGCCACGCTCGGGGGCGCGGAGGACGTCGGGGCGCTTCGCGACTACGCGGAGGACGTGTTCGGCCAGCCCTTTGAGGCGGGCGCGGTCATCGGGGAGAAGCGGGTCTCCGCCGAGGCGTTCTTGCGCCCGCCAACCCACACCGAGATCCCCGGCCCGGACCGTCTCGACGATCTGCGCCCCGACGCGTACACGTCGCCGAAATCCTACGTGGAGGCGCAGGCGAAGCTCTGGTTTGGGGAGTGCGTAGCGCCCGATCTCGGGACGGACGCGGGCACGGTCCGGCTGGGGGAGGCGCTCCGGGGGCACGTCGTTCTCCGCGACCTCCTGGCGGTGCTGGATGGGGCGCCCCGGCCGGCGGACGCGGTCGCCGAGGCGTTGGAGGCGCGTTCCGTTCTCCCAGAGAGCAACTCCGAGGCGTACCGCCGGGCGGCGCTGGACAGCTTTCTGGCGCTGCTCTCGTGGGCCCGCTCCACGACCGAGGCGAACGGGGACACGGAGCTGGTTCCGTTCGTGCAGATGCGCAGTCAGCTCTGGCTCCGCGAGCTGCGGCGCATGGTGGCGAGCATCGAGGCGAATCCGACGCTCACCTTCTGGGACGATCTGCCGGAGGCGCGGGGCCGAGAACCGCACCTGCCTGTGGCGCACTGCCTGGAGTGCGGGGCAATGGGCTGGGTCGGCATCCATCGGCAGAACGAGAGCCGCTTTCGTTCGGACCTGAAGGGCATCTACCGCCGCTACTTCAACGACGAGCCGACCTTTTCTTTTGCCTTTCCGGTGGCGCCGGGCGAAGAGGTTGAGGCCGAAGGGACGCGTCACCAGCTTTGCGGGCACGACCTGCAATTTAGCGGCCGCCGCGCAGACGACTGCGAGTCGTGCGGCCGGGCCGACAAACTCCTGGAGGTCTTCCGCCCCAAGAACCGCAAGACCACAAAGGACGGCACCCAAGTTGGGAGCAACGACTGTCCCTTCTGCGGCACGCGGGGTGGCCTCACGATCGTCGGGTCGCGGGCGGCGAGCCTAACGAGCGTCCTCATCTCTCAGCTCTACGCCTCGTCCCACAACGAGGACAAAAAGCTGCTTACGTTTTCCGACTCGGTGCAGGACGCGGCCCACCGGGCGGGCTTTTTCGAGGCGCGGACCTACCGCTTCAATCTTCGGGGCGCGATCCAGAAGGTCGTGGACGGGAGCGAGCCGACGTCCCTGGAGGCCCTGCAGGAACAGGTGGCGGCGCAGTACCGAGAGCGGATGAGCGAGACGGCGTTCGTTTCCACCTTCATTGCGCCGGACATGGAGTGGTTTCGGGAGTACGAGGCGCTCCGGGAGCGGGGCCGGTTGCCCGACGGGGCGACCCTCGTGGCGGACCTGAGCCGTCGGCTGAGCTGGGAGGTGTGGAGCGAGTACGGCTTTCGGGCCCGCATTGGCCGCACGCTCGAAAAGACCGGCTCGTCCGTCGCGGGGCCCGACCGGGATCGGCTCCGGGACGCAACCGAAACGCTGCTGCCGCGCCTCCAGAACCTGGGCAACCTCCGGGACGTGACGGAGACCGAAGGGCGGGGCTTCCTCGCGGGGCTCCTGCAGCACCTCAAGAACCAGGGCGCCGTCTTCCACCCGGAGCTGGGAACTTACATCGAGCGTGGAGGGGACAGCTACGTCATCAGCGGGGCTCACAAAAAGCACATGCCAAACTATAGACAGGCCTCCCGCCTTCCCGCCTTTATCTCCGAGAAGAGCACCTCCCGCTTCGATCCCATCCTGACCTCCGGGGCGCAGGGAAACAGCTGGCTGGAAGCCTGGGCCCTGAAGTGCTTTCGCCACCGCGACGACCTGCTGGAGGGCGTCCTCGACGCGCTGTACCCGCAGGCGCTGAGCGCCCTGGTGGGGGCGAACCTGCTGGAGCGCCGGTCCACCCGGAAGGGACATGGCGTGTGGGGCCTCCGGCCGGATGCGCTTTTGGTCACGGACGACGTCGCGCAGGTCCGGTGTCGGCAGTGCGGGCACAACGCCTCCGTGGCCCGGTCGGCGGCCCCCGACTGGGCGGGGACGCCCTGCCTGCGCTACCCGTGCACGGGCACGTACGCCCCCGAAGCGTCGGAGCGAAACTACTACCGACGCCTCTACAGCCGCGGCGACCTGCAGCGAATCATTGCGCGGGAGCACACGGGCCTGCTCGGTCGCGGCCCGCGGGAGGCGCTGGAGGCCTCCTTTCAGAGAGACGAAGCGGACGACGGGCAGCCCTGGGACCCCAACCTCCTCTCCTGTACGCCGACGCTGGAGCTGGGCGTCGACGTGGGGCAGCTCTCCAGCGTGTTTCTCTGCTCGGTGCCGCCGAGTCCGTCGAACTTTGTTCAGCGCATCGGGCGCGGGGGGCGCCGGTCCGGCAACGCGGTCGACGTGACCGTGGCCAACGGGCGGCCCCACGACCTCTACTTCTTTGAGGACCCGACGGAGATGATCGACGGGGACATCGCGCCGCCGGGCGTCTTTCTGGGGGCCGTGGAGGTGCTTCTGCGCCAGTACGTCGCGTACTGCTTTGACCGGTGGATCGCGGGGGGCGTCTCGGAGGACGCCGTGCCCTCTACGCTCAGTACCGTCCTGCGCGGGCTCGACGACGAGAACGTGTTTCCCCACACCTGGCTCACGTTTGTCGACGATCACGAGGAGGAGCTCTTCGACGGATTCGTCGACCTCTTCGGCGATGTGCTCAGCCCAGCCCGCGCCGAGGCCCTGCGCAAGGCTGTTGCGTCGGACGGGGGCATCGACACCCGCGTGTTGGAGCGGCTGGGCGAGATTCAGAAGCGGAGAACGGAACTGCACCGCCGGAGCCGACGCCTGTACCGCGAGATCCGCAAGAGGGAGGACGGCCCGGTGAAAGGCGAGAAAGAGCGGGAGCTCGACGAGATGCGCCGGGAGAAAACTGCGCTCCAGGACATTTACCAGCGCATCGGGGAGAAGAATACCTACAACTTCTTTACCGACGCGGGGCTGCTGCCGAACTACGCGTTTCCGGAGTCGGGCGTCACCCTGCGCTCCATTCTGTACCGGAACCCGAAGGAGGGGAATCAGGAGGTGTGGGACGAGGAGTTTGTGCGTCCGGCCTCGCAGGCGCTCGGAGAGCTGGCGCCGGGCGCCACGTTCTACGCCAACGGACGCCGCGTGCAGGTCGATCAGATTGACCTCTCCGGCGACGAGGTGCTCGAACGGTGGCGGTTCTGCGACCAGTGTGCCTACATGGAACGGGTTGTGGCGGACCATTCGCCGAAGACCGCCTGCCCGCGCTGTGGGAGCCCGGGATGGAGCGATCAGGGGCAGGAGCGGACCCTCATCCGCCACGACGAGGTGCGGGCGACGACCGCCGACCGCAAGAGCCGGATTGACGACTCGAGTGACGGGCGGGAGCGGGAGTTCTTCGAGACGGAGCTCCTTGCCAGTTTTGAGTCGGAGGCGGTCGAGACGGCCTACCGCATCGACGATGAGGACCTGCCCTTCGGGTTCGAGTTTATCCAGGAGGGGACGTTTCGCGAGGTGAATTTCGGGCGGCCCCGCGAGCAGCCCCTGATGGACGTCGGCGGACAGGAAATCAAGGGGGAGGCCTTCCTCACATGTCCGGCCTGCGGGCGAGTGGCCGTCGGCGACGCCCCGATCGAGCACACGCGGTCCTGCACAACCCGCCAGGAGAACGGCGCGGCCCCCGATCCGGAATCTCTGTTTCTGTACCGCGAGATCGAGTCGGAAGCCCTCCGCATCCTGCTGCCCGAAACGTCGTTCGCCGGGACCCCGGAGAAGGTGGAGTCCTTCAAGGCGGCCTTTGAGCTGGGGCTTGAGGAATACTTTGACGGCTCGGTCGATCACCTCAAGACGGCGATTCAGGAGGAGCCGGGGGACCAGGAGATTGCCCGCCGGCGGTTTCTTCTCGTCTACGATTCGGTGCCGGGCGGCACCGGGTACCTCGCCACCCTTCTCCGAGAGGAGCAGATCCTCCTGAAGGTTCTCGAAAAGGCCCTCGACGTGATTCAGAACTGTTCTTGTATCGAGGATGCGGACCGGGACGGCTGTTACCGCTGTCTCTACGCCTACCGCAATCACTACGACATGCCGCACACCTCCCGGTCGGCGGCCCAGGAGCTGTTGGAGGACCTGGTAGCACGCCGAGATGACCTCGTTGAAATCGACACCGTGGACGAGATTCCGGTCCACGGCGTGCTGGAGAGTGAGCTGGAGGCGCGCTTTCTGGAGCGGCTGCGGACCCTCGACGTGGAGCCGTCCCGCCTGGACAAGAAGACGGTGGGGCAGAAGCACGGGCACGAGCTTGAGATTGCGGGGCACACCTACGACATCGAGCCGCAGGTCCTCGTGGGACCCGCCGACGGGGTGGCGCGCCGCTGCTCAATTGACTTCGTGATCCGGCCGCACGGCGCGGAGATGCGCCCGATTGCGGTCTTGCTGGATGGACTGCAGTACCACCGACCCCGGATCGGAACGGACCTCGCCCAACGCAGGGCCCTCCGCGCGAGCGGGCAGTACACCGTGTGGTCGCTCAGCTGGCGCGACGTGATGAAAGAACGCACGGTTCACGCCCGCAACTTTTTGAAGCCGGCGTCGGATGACTACGCGGAGCTCCTGGCGGCAACGGGGGAGAGTCGGTCGCGGACGGTCAAAGAATTTGTGGATCGGGGTAGCTTTGAGTGGCTGGTGTGCCTCCTGGAGACCCAGGACGAATCGCTCTTCGAGAACGTCGCTCTCGTTCAGGGGCTTCTCTTCGCGCAACAACAGTCCGACCCGGAGGCATGGCGCTCCGCGGCGCAGGCCCGGCTCCCGGACCCGCTGGTGGCTCACCTGGAGGGGCACGCCGACGAAGACACGCTGTTGGGGCTGCGGGAGGGGGCGTCGGGCCAGGACCCCGTGACCCTCTGGGCCGCTGTTTCCCCGGCCGCCGCCCAGGCCCTCCCCTCGGACGTCGACCGGGCGCGCCACGGGCTCACCCTTGCCCTCTACCTCGATGACCGGAAGGAGGAACAGGCCGACGACTTCGAAGCGCACTGGAACGGATTCCTGCGCCTCTACAATCTCTTCCAGTTTGTCCCCGCCGCCTACCCCGTCACGGCCGACGACGATGCGTTCCGGAGCTACGACGAGCTCCTTGGATCCGCGGGGCGGGATTCGCTCGCGGACCATGTGCCTCAGGGAGAGGACCTGGGGGCGTTCGACGAGGAGGCGTGGGACGAAGCCTTTGCGGAGGCTGACTACTCGCCCTATCCGGTGTCGGGCCTCCTGGAGGCGCTGTACGAGGCCGAGATTCCGGCTCCGGACCTGGCCTATGAGCCCCGACGCGATGGTCAGATCATCGGGACGGCCGAACTGGCCTGGCCGGGGGCCAAGGTGGCCGTTCTGGCCTCCGATCAAGAGACCGACCGAGACGTGTTTGAGGACACCGGATGGGCCGTGTATCTCCTCTCTGAGGTGGGGGACGAGCCGGAACGCCTGATTGAGGCCCTGCTTGCGGAGGCGTAGTCACTTCTGCGTTCCCCTTTTCTGTTTTGCTGAATCGGTGTCTCCTCCCTCATGCCTGACGTCAAAGTCGCCATCTCCGATCAGTTTCTGGAGGCGTTCTCCGAGGTCCCGAAAACCAAACAGAAGAAGGTCCGTCGGTTCATGACCAAGTTCCGGCAGAACCCCAAATTGCCGGGCATCAACTACGAGAAAATCGAGGGGGCCAAAGACCCGAAGCTGCGGTCGGTCCGCATCGACCAGGCGTACCGGGGCATCGTGATGACGCCCGACGCAGGCAATGTGTACATGCTCCTCTGGGTGGACCACCACGACGATGCCTACCAGTGGGCGCGGAACCGGATCGTCCAGATTCATCCGGATACGGGGAGCCTCCAGGTCATTCCGATGGAGGAGGGGGCGGTGCCGGTGTCGAATGGGGACACGGCGGCCGAGGACGATGCGGACGACGCCTCCGATCTCTTTGCCGAGCACCGCGACCGGGAGCTGGTCCGCCTCGGCGTGCCGGAGGAGCTGATGCCGCTCGTCCGCAGCATTCGGACCGAGGAGCAGCTCGACGACCTTCAGCGGTATCTTCCGCAGGAAGCGTACGAGGCGCTTTTTCTCCTTGCAGCCGGGTATTCCCGGCGGGAGGTAGACAACGAACTTTCCTATTCCCGCCAGAACGACGAGGTCGACACGGACGACTACGCGACGGCGTTGCAGCGCCCAAACTCGCAGCGCCGGTTTGCGGTCCTTGAGGACGATGCGGAGCTGGAGCGGATGCTGGAGGCGCCGCTGGAAAAATGGCGGGTGTTCCTGCATCCGACGCAGCGACGCCTCGTCACGATGCACGCCAACGGCCCGGTCCGCGTGCTCGGCGGCGCCGGAACGGGAAAGACCGTCGTGGCGATGCACCGGGCGGTCTGGCTCGCGGGGAACGTCTTCACCGACCCCGCGGACCAGCTCCTCTTTACGACGTTCACCCGCAACCTCGCGGCCGACATCGAAGAGAACCTCCGCCTGATCGGCTCCCCGGAGGTCCTGGAGCGAATCGAAGTGACAAACCTCGACGCGTGGCTCTCGCGGTTTCTCCGGCGGCAGGAGTATGAGTACACGATTGACTACCGGGGCCGCGCCGAGGACCTGTGGGACAAGGCCCTGATGGTTGGGCCGGAGGGGCGCGACCGAACGTTCCTCCGAAACGAATGGGAACAGGTCATTCAGCCGAACGGGATCCGGTCCGAAGCGGACTACATGCGCGTGCGCCGGATTGGACGGGGCACGCCGCTGAAGCGCTCGGAGCGAGCGAAGATCTGGCCCGTCTTCGACGAGTACCAGTCGCTGCTCGACGAGCACAGGCTTCGGGAGCGGCCCGGCGCCCTGCGCGATGCCCGCCACATGCTGGAAGAGCAGGGCGACATCCTGCCCTACCAGTCCATTCTCGTCGACGAGGCGCAGGACATGGGAAAGCAGGCCTTCAAGCTTGTCCGGCAGATGATTCCGGGGGGCGACCAGGAAAATGACCTTTTCATCGTCGGGGATGCCCATCAGCGCATCTACGACCGTCAGGTGGTGCTCGGGCACTGCGGCATCAACATTGTCGGGCGCGGCAACAAGCTGCGCGTCAACTACCGCACGACCGAAGAGAACCGCCGGTGGGCGGTCGGGCTCCTGGAGGGCGTCGACTACGACGATCTGGACGGCGGGGCCGATGACCAGGCGGTGTACAAGTCGCTGATGCGAGGGGACGAGCCGCGGGTGGAGGCCTTCGAGACGTTTCAGGCCGAGACCGAGGCGATCACGGACTATCTCCGGCAGAAGAAGGCGGCGGGCGAGGCGCTGCGCGACACCTGCATCATTGCTCGCACGAAATCGCTTCTCGACAGCTACAGCGGGGCCCTCCGGGCGGCCGATCTCGATACGTACCCCATCCGGAATGATCAGGCCGAGGACCGCTCGGCATCGGGCGTTCGCCTGGCGACGATGCACCGGGCGAAGGGCCTGGAGTTCGAGCGCGAGTGAAGGAATCGTGCCCCTCGACCCCGCCCTCTCGAAGGCGGAGGATGAGGCGACCCGCACGGAGGTCCGGAAGCGTGAACGGTCTCTGCTGTACGTGTCCGTCACCCGTGCGAGGCGAGACGTGATCGTGACCTGCCACGACGCCCCCAGTCCGTTTCTGGAGCTAGGCTCTCAAGATTAGCAGTTGGCTCAGCGCCTTGATGCGCGGCGACGGGGGCCCAGTGAGTGGGGCAGTGGCCCTGGGGGGCGAAGACGCGGCGGCGATCAAAGGTTCAGTGGAGACGCCGTATCAAGGGCTTCACGTCTGAGCGGGAGGCCACTTCGTAGAGGATTTCCTCGTCGATGCATCCGGTATTGGCGAGAAGAGAAACGAACGCGGGGAGCATCCGGGGGAAGCTACGACGTGTGCTCATGAAACGCGATTCCCTAACAAGGGGGCAGACTCAACACGACGCTCCCGTCTGGGAGGCTCGTTCGCTGACCACCGCATTTGTGGAAGAAGTCTTCATACTTGCTGGTCAGCACCGGCCGCCGTTTGGAATGAGTTACAAATGCGCTGCGGCAGTCAGCCCGGCGCCTTTCACATCAATTCGGCGTTTCATTTCTGCCGGCGTCCGGATTCCTGGTGGGGGTCCGGGCGTTTTCTTTTTGTGGGGCCGGGTCCCGTTGCACGACCGGTTGATCCGACGTGTCCGTTCTCCATCGACGAGATGCAGCAGAGGAAAGAGATGATCGTCTTCTCGGGGGGACAACTGCATTCGCGGATTCAGGATATTACGCTTTTTGACAACGGAAGGCGTTCACTGAAGGTTGATATAAACTGTGACGAGTCGTTAACTTCCCAAAGACCAAAGGAAAAGACAGATGCCTCCATCTGCCCTAGAAGGTTTTTGCACGGCCCGTCGTGCAGAACCAGTCCAACAGGGTAGGTCAACGTCAAGGTCAGGGTGTACGGATGCATAACGTTCGTTTCGGTGACGATTCGGGGAGCGGACCTCCGCTGGCGGCCCTTCTGCGAGACGTGCTTAGTGAGTGCCCGCGCCGCCGTGCAGTCAAGGCACTTGCGCAGCGCTGTCACCAGGGCGCCCAGGCCTATCTTCGGAAACGTACCCGTTCGGGAACGGTCCGGCGGGAGGTCCTGGGCGAGGATGTGGGAGATCTCGCCCTCGACGCGATTGCTAATCTTTTCGAGCGGGATGAGGAGGGGCGGTTTCCCGAACTTCGGCAATACTTCTGGAGCCACTTTCACGGAGAGGGTCCCATTCGTGAGGAGAAGCTCCACGACATGATTTGTGCGGCCGAGGAGGCCAGCCTCGAAAGTGCGCTGCGCCGTCTGGTTTGGAGCGCGGCGGGGGATTGGCTGTTTGAGGCCTATCGGGTGGCCGACCGCTCCCTTTCCAACCAGATCCGGTCGCTGAAGCGAGCAGTGAAAGAATGTCCGGAGGCCACCCTGGGGGAGCGAGACGGGGCCCCGTGGGTCGTTGGGGAGACAGAGGACGCGGGAGACGGCGGGCGGCAAATGCCGATCGAGACGATGGAGGCCTGTCTGGCCGGGGCGGTGGCGGAGGCGCGCTCGACGGCGGATCTCCTCCAGCGAGCCCTTCGGGCGCTCCGGGCCTACCGGGCTTATGAAACCGCCTACCCCGTGACGAGGCTTGCGCAGGCGATGCGGGGCGCCCGTGCCCAGGTGCAGTCCGCTGCTGGGTTTGCCACAGAGCATGCCAGTTCTACCACCACCCCGGGAGCGCCCCCGATGCGATGCCGGGAAGTCGAGGCCATGATTGAGAGGGCGCTGGAGGCGCTCCAAGAGCAAAAGCGCGCCAGTTACGTGGAGGCCGGAAAGGTGAGCGAGGAGATGTACCGCGCCTACTTCCGGGCTCTCGGGGACCGCCTCCGGGCGGAGTATGTCTCCAGGACCGACGGCCGAGACGACGAGGAGGGCCGCTCCCCCGATACGGGTCGCTCAGGGGACGAGGGCCGGGAAAATGAAAGAGCCTGGGAGGGGAGGGCGGCTCCCGTATCTGGAAACGACATTGCCGAAAACGGAAGCGTTGAGCAAGGGAAAGAGGGGCACGGTCCTAAAGAGACCCACCCCCCGCGCGAGGGGGCCCGCCAATGGGACGTGCCCCCCCACGACCTTACCCACTACGAAGCCCTTGCTCACTACCTGACCGACCTTTCGAAGGCAACCTATCGGGAGAAGCACCGGGCCCGGTTTGAGTACCTGTATCAGGAGGCGGAGAGGGAGCTCAAGAAACACCTCCGCGAAGTGGTGCCGGGGGCAGAGCAGAAAGAGGAGTAGGGGGGAGCTTTCTTTGCTCCTGTTTTACCTGAGCGCCTCTCGCCGTTCAGTAGCCATCCCCCATCGAAAGGAACACATACGCAAACGAATCTGCAGGAAACTACGCCGCTAGCGCGTCTACCGCACTCCCACAAGACTACTCACCCGACGAGGGGCACGCAAGCTGCTCCCAGCCCGATGGACCCTGACGAAGAGTTTCTTTCGGACCGGTTCGCCCGTCAGCCCGAAGCGCTTTCGGTTGAAGAGCGACGAGAGGCCGAGCGTATGGTCGAGACCGATGCGGGGGCGGCCCGGTACGTGGGGCACCTGCGGGAGTTCTACGCGCTTCTGGAGGAGTCCACGCAAAAACCATCTGCGCAAGAGATTTCTCCGCGGGTGGAGCGCTTCGTCAACGAACTGTATGGGCACGAGGAGGCGCCGGAGGCAGGCACCTCCGAACCTGACGAGTGGGGACCAGACGAAGGATCCTCCGGACAAGAGCCCGCTGACGACCGCCCGCCAGCCACCATCGAAGCACGCCCGTTCAGGCCCCGGCGGGAGGCGGGCCCAACGGTCCTGGCCGCGGCAACGAAAGACGAGCGTCCCGAGGCGGCCCGTTCGGAAACCGGTCCAGCAGAAGAGGCGTCGGGCTCGTTCCAGACGTTTTCGACCCTGGCGACGGAGGGAGGGAACGTCCTCATCCGCGTGATCGGAAACCGAGAGACGGGCCGGGGCCGTGTGTATATTCTCTCCGACGATCCAGAGCGGACGGCCTGGGCAGTCGTCTCATTTCCGGAACTCGGACTGGACCTCGTGACGGACGAACATGGGATCGCGACGTTTGACCTTCCGGAACACACGGCCCCGGGCGAGTGGGCCGACGTGACGGCTCTGCTGCGGCGCCCGATCGTGGAGGCTCGACTCCACCCCGGCGAAGAAACGCAACTCCGATCCGATTCTACAGCTCCCCGGGAGGGCCAGAGCACCAGCAGCGGGGACCGGACGCCCAGCACGGGCGGCCCGGAGGGCACATCCGATTCCGCGCCAACCGTGCGCTGTCGTCTGAATGAGGACCGGCTTGAGGCCAAAACGCAAGGGGCCGGCCCGGCACTGGTCGTTGCTTGGCCGGAGGGGGACGTTGCGCCGACGCTCCTACACCTGAGGCACGGGGACGTCGCTACCAAGGTGCCTCAAGGCGAGGCCGTTCTCCTTCGGGCGTACGAGTAGAAGTTGAGGTGCACCCCCTTTCGCCCCTGTGATCCACATCTCTGCAGGGGAGAGAGGCAGGCTGTTGAGAGAGACCCGGTACGACGCGTACGTCAGCCATTTCGCGATCTCCTGCGCGGGACTGCATGACCAGGCATCGCCAAACGCGACCGACATGCAAGACTCCCCACTTTTGAGCCGGGAGGAGCGGTTTCGGCGCCTTTTTGACGTGGTGGAAGGGCCCGTGTCGCGGCGCTGGGCACTGGTGCAGGTGACCGCGTTTTTGGAAGAGCTCGCGGAACTGGGGCCGACGGCCGAGGCCTACCTGCTTCCGCTCTCGGGGCCGCTTGTGGAACTGGCCGGTCAGCTCGATCCGGTGGGCCTGCGGCCTGGACAGCTCCTTCGTCCGGCCCGGCTGGTCGGCACGCTGCGGCATCGTCTGGAGGGGGAAGAAAACGAACCGTTTGCCCGTGTAGAGCAGGATCTTCGCCGGCGGGCCGCTCTGCTCCTGGCATACGGGGGCGCGCCTGTGGAGGCCGCCCGGGCCGTCGTGCCGGAGGAGGAGTTTTACCTGGAGGACCTTCCGGACGTCTCTCCCCAAGAGCGGCTTGAGGTTGTTCTTCGGCGGGCGCCGGCTGCCGCCACAAAGGAAGAGCTCCGATGGGTTCAGTCTCAGTGGACCCGCGAGGTCGACGAAAAGGAGGCGCTCGTGCCCGTGGTCGAACGCCTTCCGGACTGGGTCCGGCGGGAGGGGCGTTCGGTCCCCCCGGATGATCCTCCACGGGTCGGCGCCCTTCGTTGTATGCGCCTTGAAGTGTTCGGGCCCTCTCCGACGGAAGCAGACGAGCTGAGATTGGCGAGGCAGGCGGTCGAAACGTCTTTCGATGGGCCGGTCCGAGGGGCGCGTCGCCTGCTTTCCCGCCGCCGGCCGCACCTGTCCAGCCGCTCGTTGCACGGGCATCTTTCCTGGGGAGGCGACGGCGAGGCCGGGGCCTGGCTGGAGGGGGCGTCGGCCGGGCTTGCCGTCGGTTCCCTCTTTTTCTGCGTGGCCCTGGAGGAGGCCCGGGAACGGCGACGCTTTGCGCTCCGTCCGGAGACCAGCTTGACGGGCAGCATGGGGGCGGATGGGGCGATCCGGCCGGTAGAACAGGAAACTCTTCCGCTGAAAGTGCAGGTGGCATTTTTCTCGCCGACACGCACCCTGGCGGTCCCTGAACAGCAGAAAGACGTGGCGGAGGAGGCCCTTGAGACCCTCAAGGAACGCTATCCCCACGGCCGACTCGACATCGTTGGCGCCCAGCGACTGCGGGACGTGCTCGACCACCGGCGACTGACAGAAAAGAAGGAGACGCCCTGGCCGACGTACGCCGTCCAGCAGGCATGGTCGCGAAAAGGGGGCATCGCCGGGGCCGCACTCGTCCTGTTTCTATCCGTCGCCCTCGCGTGGCAGATCTACGGCCCGCTCGACCAGAATCCGGTCCGGGCTCGCTACTCCGGGGAGATGATGATCGTTGAAAATGATTCCGGACAGGACATTGAACGATTCGAGGTTGGCGAGAAGGTCGTAAACCGATTTCAAGGCGGCCGCAGTAAGAAAACGGTCGCGTTTGCCGATGTCACCGGGGATTCCAAGAACGAGGTTTTCTGGGTGGCGGATGTCGACCCTGACGACAAGCGGCAAGTCCTTCGAGCCAAGGCGATCGGGGCCGACACCCTCCTATGGGAGAAAGCACTCCAGTTCGACCTGTCGTTCCCGCAGAAGCCGGAGGTTGTAGGCACCACCTTCCTGGCCGAAGACCTTCTGGCCGCTGATTTGACGGGCGACGGGCACCCGAAACTCTACGTTTCGACGGCTCACAGTCCCTACTTTCCGGAACTGCTGCTGCAGCTTGGCCCCCGTTCGGGGACCGAGTTACAGCGCTACCTGCACTTCGGATATCTCGTCACTGGCCTTTACTCCTTCGATCTCGATACTGACGGCACCGAGGAACTGCTGGCGGGCGGCCACAATCACGCGTTCGGCGACCCGGTACTCACGGTCCTTGATCCGGGCGACATGCAGGGCCACGCCCCGACCCGCGGCAGCTACACGGTGGAGGGGATGAGCCTGGCTCCCCATCATGCGTATCTGCGATTTCCGGCGTCACGGGTGCAACAGGTTCGACCTAAAGCCACTGCGATGGTCCGGAATATATGGTTCGAGCGCGACCCGACGCAGATCAGGATTGAGTACCAAGATGGCCGTGGACTAGAAAATACTTCTTACAGGCCCCGTATTTTGATGCACCTGGGTCCGGACCTTCGGCCCATTACCGTGGGGACCTCCAGCCGATACGACCGGCTGGGGGAGCGGCTGGTGCAGGAGGGGCGGCTGGATGCGCCGCCCGGGCCGGAGGCCCTGCAGCGGCTCGGGGGGAAGATTCAGTACTGGACTGGGGGGGAATGGATAGCGGAGGGGAGATCCGCTGAAGACTAGAGGTGGGCTATGCAGCGTTAATTTACCGTCACATTTCAAACACGACTTTGAGCCCGAATACGCCGCTAAGGGAATGGACCCTATGCTTTCCGACCCTGTCGCTACAAAGGGAGTGGCCAACTGACTATCCAATGGGATAGTATATCCGCTGGACCCGATTACGAAAACAGTGGCAGTCGTTACCAGGGATGGGCGCAGGCATCAATGGGACTCAGGTTGCCGGCGAGTCATTTCGTCCCTTGGCTACGATTTGCAGTTACGGTTGGATGAGACGGATTGGACCCATGATCAACTGCTCGACTCACTGGCTCATCGTGGCGTTTCGGAGACAGCGCCCGGGTCAGAAGATCATCAGTGGTGTAGGGGAGGGCATTTAGTATGAGGTATGAGACCGGAAGCAGCTGCTAGCGGAATCCAGTTCCCTCTTCTTCAAGCTCGCTTCGTCTTAGCAACAGGTCAGAATTCAGCAAGGCAGAGTCGTGTGAAGGAAATATTCTTGTAAAGCTAGACGGAGCATCCGACTAAAACGTTGAGCAACCTCGGGTACCGGGGGCGCGGAACTGATTCCAGTGTGCATTTCTCGGTCATTGCTAACGCTACAGCATGAGTGTCGATCTTTCTCGACTTATGTCGTGCCGATTCATTGTAACTGGGTTGTGCATATGCTTGCTCGGGATCGTTGGGACGCCGAGAGCGTGGGCTGGAGATGTGAGTGGCACCATCACTCAGGACACCACCTTTTCGGCCAGCGAGATCACGACGGTGGTCGGAGACCTCACGGTCCAGGCGGGTGACACCCTCACAATCGAGGAAGGGGCGACCATCAAGGTCAATGGGAACTACTCCGTCACAGTCAATGGAGTCATCGATGCGAATGGGACAGACAGCGCACCCATTACGTTTACATCGGGGCAGTCGGATCCATCGCCGGGCGACTGGAACGGACTCTCGTTCACTGAGAATGTGCCGGAAAGCTCCGTGCTCGAACACGTTGAGATTGAGTACGCAAGCACCGGCATCTCAGCGAACGGAGTCAGCAGTGGCGCGACACTGCAGTTACAGCTTGTTAAGATTAAAGAGATCGGCAGCGCGGGTTTATCGGTGACCAACGCACAGGTAGAGGTCACGGGAGGACGCATCGAGAACGTCGGGAGTCAGGGCATTCTTCTCAAGGGAGGCGACACCGACGCGACGGTCAGCGAGGTGACCATCGAACAGTCCGGGGCAAAGGTGCGCAGCGGCAGTTGCGTTCGGGTCAAGGACGACATCACGCTTGACTTGAGCGACAGCGACTTGAAG
>NCRC01000001.1 GCA_002894685.1 Salinivenus lutea | reverse complement strand
GGGGACGGTTAGGCAGGGACCGGGGCGGCCTTTTCCACCAGCGCGTCGTACAGCGCGACGGACGCAGGAAATCGGTCGGCGAGGGCAAAGTCGGTCGCCTCCGCCTTGTGCCGAGACGCTCGTTCGGGGTCGATGCCCTGGTTGGAGTAAATGGGCGTGAAGGCGTAGCCCTCCAACATCTGCGATTGAAAGGGGCGGTCCAGGAAGTCGGCCACGCGGTGCATCGTCTCCTCGGGGGCCTGCACCAGCTGCTCGAACCGCAGGAGCAGCAGGTCCACATCTGTGCGCTGCGAGAGGGTGTGGAGGATCTCCAGGCTTCGTCGCCAGCGGTACGTGGCGGTGTCTTCGGTCTGCTCGCCCCGCCGGACGATGGAAGAGATCACGGCGTTTCCGTCCCGGAGAATCCCGATCACCTTGAGAGGGGATTTGGTCGAGAGGTACTCGTTGATGGAACGGGCGGCCTCGGGCCGTCGGGTGAAGTATCCGTGCCGGTACAGACGATCGTGGGCGGCGGGTCCCAGCAGTCGTGCCCACGCCGGTTTTTTCCGGTCCAGCTCGATCTGGTTGGGAATGCAGAGCTTATTGCCCACGATCGGTTTGCTGATGATTTTGTCGATGGCGTCGCCAAAGTCCTCGTTCAGCATGGCGACGTCGTTGTGGCGGCCGATCATGGCGGTGAGGAGCGTTGTGCCGGACCGTGGGGCCCCGAGAATGAGGAGGTAGGTTTTGGGCATGGAAACCGAGCGTGTAGAGGAGGAAGGCAGGGGCCGCGGCTTAGGATCCCGCAAGCTGGAACTGGATGTCGTGGTAGGTCGACAGGTGGCCGTTCCGCGCGAGCAGCTCGCTGTAGGGGCCTTCTTCAACGACTTCTCCGTCCTCGAGAACGACCACCCAGTCCGCATTCTGGATCGTGGAGAGGCGGTGCGCAATGGCGAGCACCGTCCGGCCCTCCATCAACTGGTCGAGGGATTGCTGGACCAGTTGCTCCGATACGCTGTCGAGGGCACTGGTCGCCTCATCCAGAATGAGGATGTCGGGGTCCTTGAGCAGGGCGCGGGCGATGGCAATGCGTTGGCGCTGGCCCCCGGAGAGCCGGAGCCCCTTGTCGCCGAGCGATGTCTCGAATCCGTGCTCCATGTCTTCGATGAAGTCGAGGGCATTGGCCTCTTTCGCGACCCGCCGGATGTCTTCGGGGGAGGCGCCGGGACGGCCGTAGGCGATGTTGGCGGCCACCGTGTCGTTGAAGATGAAGGTGTGCTGGCTGACCACGGCGATGCGCTCGCGCAGCGAGTGCTGAACCAGGTCGCGAAGGTCCACGCCGTCGTACAGGATGCGCCCCTCATCGGGGTCGTAGAAGCGGGGGACGAGGTCCGCAAGCGTTGATTTGCCCGCCCCCGAGCTGCCCACGAGGGCCGTCATCTTGCCGGCCTGAATGTGCAGGTCGATGTTCTTGAGAATCGGGTCGTCCGACCGGTAGCCGAAGGTGACGTGGTCGAACGTGATGCCGTCGCGAAGGGGACCGGCCGATTGCGTGCCGTCGGCCAGGTAGGGCTTGTCCTCGCGGCGCAGCAGCGCGGCCACGTTGGCGAGGCCGGCGCGGTTCTCGGCCCAGTTGCTCCGCAGCCCGTTCATTTCGTGGACGATGGGGAGGGCGCGGAACAGGGCAAAGAGGAACGTGAGGACGAAGGCAATCCCGAGGTCGCCGGACACCACGAAGAACTGCACCGTGATCACGATGAACACCACGAGGAGGGTGCCGATGATGGCCTCCGACAGGGGGCGGATGATGGAGGTGCGCCGTGTGGTCTCCACGACGGACTCCGCGAGGTCGTTGACGGACGTTTCGAGGCGGTCGCGCTCAAACTCCTGTCGGTTGTAGGCCACCACGGTGCGGATCGCCGCGATAAACTCGGAAATCCGTTCGGTGAACGTGCCGCTGGCCTCCGTCACGACGGAGCCCTGCTCGCGGACGCGCTGGATGAGGGAGGTGAGCCCGAGAGACAAAACCACCAGGAGGCCGAGGACGAAGAGGGTCAGCTCCCACGAAATCCAAAACATCAGGCCGAGGTACACCAGCAGCAACGAGCCGCGCGTGACGACGGTGAAGAAGATGCCGAGCGCGGTCGTCGTGCGCGCGATCTCCGTGATGATGCTGTTGAGGATCTGCCCGGATCGCGTCTTGCTGTAGAAGCTGAGGTTGACGGACAGCAACTGGTCGACGAGGCGCATGCGCAGGTCCTCCACGATGCGCGACCGGCTCACCGTGGCCAGGATGGCGGTCCGGTACGCGAAGAGGGCCCGCAGCCAGGTGGCGACGAGGATGGCGCCACAGATGTAGTACATCTGCGTGAGACGCGACGCCCCGACGCCCAGGACGTAGGTGTCGATCCAGGTTATGCCGGTGGTAAAGGGACTTCCATCTCCTTCCGTGAACGTCTGCAGGAAGGGGATGAGCATTCCAATGCTGAATCCTTCCAGCAGGGAGGCAAGGAAGGAGAGGAGGGCAGTGGCCGCCACGAAATACCAGTACTTCCTAAAACTCGGAAGCAGGACCTCGAAGTCGACACGGGACGGGGCGGTTTCGGTGCTCACGGTGGTCGAGAAGAGAAGGGGGGTTGGGAATACCGAAGGTACGGGGAGGAATCGGACGAGGGCGGCGCGTTCCCCCCTCTCCCCTACGGAAGGATTGGCGCTGTTCTACTGCGCCTTCGGATGACACTCGGGGTAGACAGGAGGAACACCTGGGGGCCCCGCGGCGGGCGGCCCGGATCGTGTCAGAGGCGTACGCGCCCCACCGCGCCCCTCAATTCGGTGTCGTGGAGGCGTCTGAGGCGAGGGGCGGCTCCACCCGGATGTGGTCCACGACGTAGATGCCGTTTGGCACGAAGCGCGGGCGGCCGACGAGGTGCTCGGCCCCGTCGCGAAGAACGAACGTGACGGGGCGTGTGGACTGCGGGGCGGCCTCGGTCGGGTTGTGGAGGCGCATGCGCAACGAGTCGTCGGGCGCCAGCGGACCGGACGCGGCGGCGGAGGGGAGGTCGCTGTCGCTCGTGCGCCCCCAGATGGTCAGCGACGTTCCGGTGCCCGTCCACGTCACCCGTCCGGCACAGGCCCCCTGGGCGTTCACGATGGAAAAGACGAGCGGGGGAGAGAGCGGCCTCCCTTCGTTCTGTACGTTCAGGCTCTCGGGCAGGAGGAGGGTGGCATTTGTCGCCGTGCGTTCAGCACAGTCGGCACCGGCGTCCTGTGCCGTTCCGGGGGTGGGGAGCAGGAGGGCAATCGTGAGGCCCACGACGGCAAAAAGAAATGCAACGGATCGACCACTCACGGCGGCGGGGCCCTGGTATGCAAAATAACTGGATTTGCCAATGTCGCTCGTGCGCCCGCCGGTCGCGTCAGGTCTTCGTCCGGTACGAGGGAGACTTTTGGCGTGGGTGGATGTGGGGCAATGGATGAACGACGAAAAAGGGGAAGGATCCGGAGAGGGGACGCTCCTCGACCCCCCCGTGTGGCCCGGGAGGCGGGGGGCATGGAAAATAGAAGGATCCGCGGGAAATAGAGTGACAAACCCGTCACACAGCGCGTGCGGTGCCCGCCGCCCGCTTCCCAGAGAAACAAAGGTGCGGGGTCCGCGATAGGCAGTGGTGGACCATAAATCAGAGTCGACACGGTTCTAATTAACGCCGGATGTCCGGTGGAGGTGACTCTTCAGTACCCGTTTTTTTGCTGTTTCTGTTGTGCTGAGCCGACCGTCCTGTAGCATGAGTACACGTTGGAGGCCGGAGAACGGGCTCGCGTGGGAGGGTGTCTGGAAATGAACGGACACGTACTGGTGCTCAACCAAGATTACAGCGCCCTCACGGTGTGTAGCGTGCAACGGGCGGTCATCCTCATTCACCTGCAAAAGGTCCACCTCGTCGAGTCGGCCGACGGGCAGTTCGTGCGTTCCCCGAGTACGAAGATGCCGTGGCCCAGCATCGTTCGATTGAAGCAATACGCCCAGGTGCCGTACAAGCGGGTGATGCTGTCCCGAAAAAATGTACTGAAACGGGACGGCAAGACCTGTCAGTACTGCGGGGCGACGAGCAACCTCACGATCGACCATGTCGTCCCAAAGTCCCGCGGCGGACGCGACACCTGGGAGAATCTGGTGGCGGCCTGCGTATCGTGCAACAATCAGAAGGGAGATCGCACGCCCGAGGAGGCGGGAATGGAGCTGACCCGACAGCCGTTCCGCCCGAGCTACGTGATGTTTCTTCGGGACTTTGCGGGAGCGGTCGACGAGGCGTGGAAGCCGTACCTCTTTCTCTCGTAACCCCCCGCCCCTCCCGCAACCCGCACTCCGGCCCGGCGTTTGACCCGTGCCGGTCTACTCACCAACCCGTTCGTTTCCGTGAGCACGCCCCTTACGCAACGCATCGCTCAGGCTGCTTGGCTTCTTCCCCTGTTTTTCCTGGGCATCGCTCTTCATCAGGGCACCGTGGTGTACGATCTGTACACCACCAACGCCACCGGCACCGAGGCCACGGCCGAGGTTCAGACGATTCACATCGAGAATCGGACGCAGGTGACCTACGACTATGTCGGCCTCCGCGTCCCGATGTCCGACGGGACAGTGCTCACGCGCGATCGACTGTCGCTGCCGCACGGCATCGTGCCCGCCCTGCAGGGGAAGGAAACGCTGTCTGTGCGGGTCGGCCCCGGGGCCAATCCCTCCATCGTGGTGACGGAGCCGATCGGGCCGACGCCCGTCGTGGAGACGCAGATGCGCATTGCCGGCATTAACGGCCTGATGAGCTTCGGGGCGGCACTGCTGTTTGGGCTCGGGATCTTCTACTGGAACCGAAGCCTGCAGCGCGACGGCGATCCGGCCGACCGCGGGGTGACGGAGCCGGATCCCGACCACCCGGCCCGGCAGCGGGTGCGATAGATCGAAAAACGTACTGCGGGTAGAAGAGAGCGCCGAGCCTCGAACGGGGGCTCGGCGCTCTTTTTCTTTGTGGGGGGACGGAGTGTGTCCCGCGGAACTCGGGTGTGACCCTGGATGGGGGCAAACAGGGACCCGAGTCCCCTTTGTGTCCTCTCCCTGTCCGGGCCCGGCGTGCCCTTCTGAGGGCCACTTCGGCGCCTCCCACCCCACGGGGTCCCCGGGAAGAACGCGTCCAAAAGTTGGCGATTCATGAAACGTGCCGCCGCCAGTTTTATACTTCTTCACAAGTATGATTTTTGTATGAGCCAGTGGGCGCCTTATGAATTGTCCTGTTTCCGACCTTCCGGTTCCCGCCTCCGCCCTCACCGACGCGCTCCTTTCGGTGCCCGACGTGCTCGTGGTGGTGCTCGACGCCGAGGGGGCCGTCCAGTACGTTAACCCGGCGGTTGAATCGAAGACGGGGTATGCCGCGCAGGACCTTCGGGGCACGATGTTGTGGGACGCCCTCGCCCCGACCGACGAGCAGGAGAAGGTTCGCCGGTTCTGGGCACAGGGGCGCGACGGGCGGCAGCAGGGGCACCGCGTGCGCACTCAGACGGGCGACTACCGATACGTGGAGTGGACCCGGGCGGCGGTCGACGGGCAGCCCGGCTCCACGGTCGGGGTGGGGATTGACCAGACGCAGCATCGGCAACTGGAAGAAGAGGTCCTCTCCGCAAGCGAAAGCGAGCGACGACGCATCGGACAAGAGCTCCACGACGGCCTGGCGTCGGATCTCATCGCGGCGACGATCAGCATTGAGAACCTGCGGCGTCGGATCGAGCAGAACATTGTGGACGACGAGGATCTTCTGAGCCGCTTAAAGAACCTTGAGACGTCCGTACGGCAAGGGGCGCAGAAGGCCCGTTCGCTGTCTCATCTCTTGGCGGGCACCAACGTGTGTCCCGAGAACATGACGCAGGCGCTCTCCGAACTGACGGACAAGCAGGAGCAGGTGTCCGAGACGACCTGCCAGCTCCACCTTCCCGACCGGGAGGTGCCGGCGGTGTCGAACGCGACGATCGCTGGGCACCTGTACCGCATCGCGCAGGAGGCCCTCCGCAACGCAGTCATTCACGCGGACGCGTCCCGCGTCGATCTCTATCTCGACGTGGAGGCCGATCGGAAGAGCGGGGAAGAGACGAATGCGCAGGGGGCGGACGCGGGCAAGAACATTGTCCTTCGGATCCGCGACGATGGGCAGGGGGTGCCGGCGGAGGTGCAGGAGGCGTTGACGAGGCCGTCGAATGGGGAGGAGCGCGGGGCGGGGGCGTCGACCCGGGGCCTTGGCCTGCACCTGATGCAGTATCGGGCGGATTTGATTGGCGGATGCCTCACCATCGAGTCGGCGGAAGGAGAGGGCACGACGGTGACATGTACGGTCCCCATTCGGAACGAGGAACTGTAGGAGGGGGGCGCACAGAGAATCAAATTCGCGTCCGGTATGTTAACAATCGATGTATCGATGCATGGTACGCCCCCCACCACGCCGTCCCCCGCCGATGTGTGGCCCGCGCGTTGCGGCTCCCCAGCGGCCCCCCTGAGTGATTTTGCCGATTCTGTCTGTCCTGAGTCCGGTGGCGGACCCCACCGGTCGTAGGGCGGCCGAGCGACGTACCCAGTCGGCTTCGTTATTCATACAACAGCTCAGAACTTGTGAACGCGGATCCTTCTCCGGTGTCATCTGATGCAGGGCCCACGGACCGGCTCCACCGGATCTTTTCGGAAACGGACCACTCGTCGACCGAGAGAATCCGAGCGGCCCTCCAGTTGGGCACCGAGTACTTCGGGGTCGAAAACGGGCATCTTGTGCACATCGACCCGGCGGCCGGTACCCACGAGATCGTGCAGGTGCGCGGGTCGCATCCCTCGATCGCTCAGGGGCAGACGACCGACCTGTCGGAGACGTACTGTCGGATGGTCGTCGCGAACGGGGACACATTGCTCGTCGGAAATGTGGCGGAGACGGAGTGGAGAGACGATCCCGCCTACGAGTTTCACGAGCTGGGGTGCTACCTGGGGACGAAAGTGGTGGTGGGACGTAAGCTGTACGGTACGCTCTGCTTTGTGGACCGGGAGCCCCGACCGTCGGTTTTTGAACCGCAAGATCGGGCGTTTCTCGAGCGCCTGGCGGAGGAGATTGGCTTCGAGCTGTCGCGGCACGACACGGACCAGGGCTTTGCCTCCCACACACTTCGCGGGCAGGTGCGGGACGCGACCCGTACCGGCGGATGGGAATACGATCCCGAGGCGGGGGAGGTGAAGGGGACGCGACAGCTGGGGCGGCTGCTCGGGGCGTCGGGGAGCATGACGCTCGGGGTGGAGGACGCCCTTCGCTTTTTCCCGACTCCGGCGCAGCGGACCCTCACCCGGGCGGCCCGGGCGAGCATTGTGGGAGGGCCCCCATTCGATGTGGAGGTCCCCCTCGACAGTGAGGCGGGGCCGCGATGGGTGCGGGTGCGAGGGGAGCAGCGTCAGGGGGATGGGGAGCGCCCGCACCTCGTGGGGACGGTCGAGGACATTACGGAACGAAAGCAGGCGGAACGGGCGCTGAAGACCGAGCAGGAGGCCCTCCGGGAGATGTACCGCATTGCGGCGAACCAGGAGGTGCCGTTCGAGGACAAGGTGTCGACCATGCTTCGGGTGGGCCGCGAATTTCTTGACCTTCCGTACGGCTTTCTGACACGGATTGAGGAGGGGGAGCAGCGCATCGTGCAGTCTGTGGGCACCCACCCGCTGCTCCAGCAGGGAGCTACGTGCCCGCTGTCGGAGGCGTATTGCCGGAAGACGATCAAGGAAGAGGAGGGCCTGCTTGCTGTTCAGAACGCGGCGGCCGACGGGTGGAAGGACGACCCGGCCTACCAGGCGTTTGAACTGGGGAGCTACATCGGGTCGCGGGTGGTGGTGGACGGCGAGCTCTACGGCACCTTTTGCTTTGCCGCCTCGGGGTCGCGGGCCGAGCCCTTTGCGGAGCAGGAGCGGACGGTGGTGGAGCTCATGACGCTCTGGACGGGCTACGAGCTTTCGCAGCGCCGAAACACTCTCCGCCTCGAGCGCCAGAATGAGCGGCTCGACCGGTTTGCCGGCGTCGTGTCGCACGACCTGCGCAATCCGCTCAACGTTGCGAAGGGCCGGTTGAGCATTTTACGGGAGGACGCCCCGCTGCCCGACGCGATGCGCAAGCACCTGTCGTCCGCGGATGAGGCGCTCGACCGAATGAACGAGATCATCCGCGATGTGCTCACGCTGACCCGAGACGGCGTGGAGGTGGACTGGGAGGCGTGTACGTCATTCGTCCTGTCGGAGGCCGTGCGGGCCTCGTGGCAGAACGTGGCCACGGCCCAGGCGACGCTGTACGTGGAGCGGGACCGCAGGCTGGTGGCCGATGAGGGGCGCGTGCGTCAGCTGTTGGAGAACCTGTTCCGCAACGCCGTGGAGCACGGAGGGCAGGATGTGACCGTGTGGGTTGGGGGGCTCGAGGAGGGGTTCTATGTGGAGGACAGCGGCGAAGGCATTCCGTCAGACAAACGGGAGACGGTATTCGAGGATGGGTATTCGTCGTCGGAGGAGGGAACCGGGCTCGGGCTGGCCATCGTGAACACCATCGTGGAGGCGCACGGGGCGGACCTGACGGTCACGGACGGGCGGACGGGAGGGGCCCGATTTGAGATTACCGGGAACGCGTTTCAGGGGATGGAGGAGACGTCGACCGCTTCGGGGTAGAGGAGGGTGTGGACGCGGGGTCCGCGGCCTCGGAGGCGGCGGACGGGTACGGGTACAGGGAGGCGACCTGCTCCGGGTCCGTGCCCGCCATGTAGTGGAGCCAGAGGTACAGGTTGTGGGCCTGCTGGCGCAGGGTCCCACACCGCTCGAAGCGGCGGGCGGAGGTCGTGACGGCCGCGGAGAGGAAGCGAAAGCCCCCATCGGCCTGCAGACGGGCGGCCAGCTCGAGGTCCTCAAAAAGGGGCCACTCCGGGTACCCGCCGACGGCTTCGAAGGCAGACCGTTCGACAAACAGCCCCCGATCCCCGAAGCAGATCCGGATCCACGGCCAGCGCGTGCACCAGGCGTAGAGGCGCAGGAGTGAAGACGGGCGGTCGAACGCGAGCCGGAAGGTCCCTGCCGTGGCGGAGGAGGGTGAGAGCGCCTCCCGAATCAGCGACAGTCCGTTGCGGGGGAGGAGGGTGTCGGCGTGCAGGAACAGCAGGATGTCGCCCGACGCTGCCTCGGCGCCACGATTCAACTGCCGGGCGCGGCCCCGGTCGGCGTGCAGGACGGTGGCCCCGGCGGCCTCTGCGTGGTGTACGGTGTCGTCCGTCGAGTGCCCGTCGACCACCAGCACCTCAAAGGGCCGGGACTGCGCCTCAATCCGGCGCAGCGTGGCCCCCAGGTGGGCCGCTTCGTTGAGGGTGGGGATGACGATGGAGACACAACGATCGGGCACGCCGGGGGAGAGACTGTGAACGGAGCGGGGCTACCAGATCATCTGCTTCATGCAGAACACCGAGCCGCCCGATTTTAGAAACTCACTCGTGTCGAGCTCCACCGGTCGGAAGCCGTGGGCACGCAGGCGGCGGTTGGTTTGGTCGCAGCCTTCCTGGATCAGCACATGGGTTCCGTTCGGGCAATGCGCGTTACAGGCAAACTGATGGCGCGCCTCCGCGTCCGGCGCCTCAATGACGGTGTCGAAGAAGCGATCGATGAGGGCGCGGCCCGATTCGTCGAAGGCCTCGGCGGCGATAAGGACGGTGTCCTCGTTCAGCGGGCAGAAGCAGGTGTCGAGGTGGTAGAAGTCGGGGTCCGTCAGTCGGAGGAGCATCACGGGCACGTCCAGCCGGTCGCTGAGGGCCTCGTAGGCCTCGGGGGTGGTCCGGAAGCCGTACCCGCCCCAGACCACCCGACGGGCGGGGTGCCAGATTGCGTCGCCCATGCCTTCAAAGTCGGCGTCCAGGTCCTCCGGCAGCCGCTGGATCTCAAATCCCTGTTGCTTGAAAAAATCGGCGTAGTACGGGACCTCCGGCTTGCGTTCGTCGGCGTGCATGCGGCTGAGAACGACGCCGTGGGTGTTCGTGTCCGGGTCGTAGTACGGGAAGGTTTGGTTTGCGCAGAAGACCATGTCGGGGAGGCCCGATTGCCCGGTCGCCACGATCGGCTCTACGTCGAGGGCCGTATAGGCGGCCCGGAGCGCCTTCCACTGCTGAAACGCCACGGCCTTGTTGACCTGCCCGACGTTGTCGGACATGTGGGGGTTGATCACGTACTCCACGTCGAAGTGCGTCGGGGTGGTGAGCACGACGCGTCCGGGCCGGGGGAGCGACGGACAGTCCGCAAGGGAGAAATCAACGGCGTCGGGCGAGGAGTAGACCATGGAAGACGAGAACAGGTGCGGGAGGGCGTACGAACGTCTTCAACGTACGGGCGAACGACCGAAAATTCAGGCCTGGTCTCGTGCGGTCCGGCGGCTGGGGCTAAAAGTCCCGACGGACAAACCAGTACCCACTCACGCCATAGACCACGCCCCCGAAGGCGAGCGACGACCACAGCGGATACCACGACGAAATGGGATCGTCCCGCGCGAGCCGCACCACGAGTTCGGTGACCTCCGAGAAGTTGGGCAGGGCGTGGTAGAGCCCCCAAAGCACGGGGCGCCCCACCGATCCGAGGAGCGGCCCGATGGATTCGGCGCCGGCCAGGACCAGCGACACGAAGATGAGGCCGTACGACACGATGAGGGCCAGGGCGGTGCTTTCGGTCCACACGCCCATCAGCAGCACGGCGGCGTACATCACCGCGAACATCCCCACGACCAGCAGGATGGAGAGGAGGAAGCGCGGGTGCCAGACCCCGGACTTGATCGACATGATGAGCCAGGTGCCCCCCATCAGGTACACTGTCAGGATGCCCACCAGCACCCACACGCCCAGCACGTGCCCCAGCAGCGCCTGCATGCGGCTGATGGGCTTGGAGAGGAGGAGCTCGACGCGCCCGGGGGCCTGCAGCTCAGGAAAGAGTGAGGCGGAGGCAAAAAGGGCGAGCAGGATGCCGATCCAGTAGGCCATGCCCGCCACGATCGCCTCGACCGTCACCACCACGTTTGTCAAGGTGAACTGCGGGCCCTCCGAGGCCCCTTGGCCGTTGGCGGAGGGGTCCGGGGTCGCCTCTTGTCCAAAGAGGCGCAGCCCTTGGAGGGACCCCTCCACCACGTTCAGGTTCAGGGCAAAGGTGACGACCAGGAGCACCAGAGAGCTGATTACGAAGAGGCCGAGCACGACCTTCTTCGCCCACAGCTCGCGAAATGTGAGCAGAAAGAGTCCGTAGAGCGGGCGCATGAGGGGCAGGAAACGAAACGGCAGAACGGCTTATCCGGTGGTGTCGACGTCGGGTGGGTCGACGACGTCGATGAAGTAATCCTCCAGCGAGCGGCGGAGGGGGGTGATGGATTCGATCTGGACGTCGGCGGCGCGGAGGCGGTCGAGGACGCCATTGAGCGTCGCCCGGTCGTCGGCCTGCAGCCGGTACGCTCGGAGGTCGGGGGCCGGGGCGGTGCCGTCCGGCGAGGAGCGGAGAACCGTGTCGTCGAGGACATCGTCGGGGACGGGCGTCGACACGAGGTCGTACACCCGTTCTACGGCGGTCAGCTCCTTGATGGTGCCCTTCCGCACCACCTCCCCGTCGCGCAGAATGGCGATCCCCGAGCAGACCTTCTCGACCTCCGACAGCAGATGCGAGTTGAGAAAGATCGTCGCGCCCTCGTCGCGCAGTTCCAGCACCAGGTCGCGGAGCGTGCGGCGCCCGACCGGGTCGACGCCCGACGTCGGCTCGTCGAGGAAGAGGAGGTCGGGGTCGTTGAGAAGGGCCTGCGCCAGCCCGAGGCGCTGGAGCATCCCCTTCGAGAAGGTGTTTACCTTCGTGTCGCGCCGCTCATAGAGCTCCACCCGACGCAACAGCTCATCGATTTTCTCCTCGCGTCGGATCTGGGGCACGTCGGCCAGGCGGCCGTAGACGTGCAGGGTCTGCCGGGCGGTGAGGAACCCGGGAAACTGGTGGTTCTCCGGCAAAAACCCGATCCGCTGGCGCGCGGCCGGGGTCTGAACGGGCGTGCCGAACAGACGCGCGGTGCCGCCCGAGCGGTGGACGAGCCCGAGAAGGATTTTTACCAGGGTGGTTTTGCCTGCGCCGTTGGGGCCGAGGAGCCCAAAAATCTCGCCCTTGGGCACCTCGAGCGACACGCCCCGAAGGGCCTTCACGGTGGATCGGGAGAGCAGGCCCGTTCGATAGGTCTTCGAGAGGTCGGAGACGGAAATCGCGGCGGGCATAAGAGCGGTCGGTCAGTCGGCACCTTCGTCGAGAGAATCGGCAGAAGCGTCGGCGTCGTCGGGGAGCGGGTCGGGCGTCCGGGGCGGGCCGTCGCCCTCGGGGGTGCGGTGGACGGTGCGCTGCGGGAAGGGAATCGAGACGCCCTGCTGATCGAACGTCCGCTTCAGGCGCTGTCGGAGCTCGCGCTCGCCGGCGTACTGCTCTCCGGGCTTCACCTTCACGGCGATGCGGGCCGTGACCGACGAGTCGCCGAAGTCCATAAGCCCCTGCACCTGCGGCGACTCTTCCAGCACAATGTCCGAGTGATCCTCGACCCAGCCTTGGGCCACCCGTTCCATGATGGGAAGGATGGCATCGATGTCCTGATCGTAACTCAGGCCGACAGGGACCACAACACGGGCCCAGTCGATGCTTTTGTTACCGAAGGTGCGCACCTCCCCCGCGGGAATCATCACCAGCTCCCCATCGAACTTGCGGAGCTTGATCAGTCGAACACCAATGGATTCGACGGTGCCCGTGTGGCCGCTGATCGTCACGAGATCCCCCACGCGGATCACATCGTCGAAAAGCAGAAAGATGCCCCCAATCACGTCCTTCACCAGCGTCTGCGCGCCGAACCCGACGGCGAGGCCGGCGATTCCGGCGGTGGCCAGCAGGGCCCCGATGTCGAGCCCTACCTCACTGAGCACCATAATGCCGGCCACGGCCCACACGGCGTAGCCCGTGATGGACTTCACCAGGCCGCTGAGCGTGACGGCCCGCTGCCGCTTTGGGTCGGACGGCGGCAGGTCCTCCACGCGCGCCGTCCACTGCTCTACGGCCCGTTCCACCACCTTCAGGACGACGAAGGCGATACCGACGATGAGGGCCACGCGGACGGCCCCAGCCAGCACGACCCGCCAGGTAAACGGTGGGGCCCAGAACTGGAGGAAGACGGGCGAAAGAGAGGCAACAGAGGCCATGGCGCGGGGAAGGGAGAGGCAGGGAGAAGACGACTCGAAGGGGCGCCGACGCGTCGATCCCCTACGCGTCCGTGAGGGCGTCAATGCCGGGGAGGGGGGCGCCTTCCAGGAACGTCAACATGGCGCCGCCGCCCGTGGAGACGTGACTGATGTCGTCGGAGTGGCCGGAGCGGTTGAGGGCCGAGACGGAATCGCCGCCGCCGACAACCGAGAAGGCGCCGTTCGCCGTGGCGTCGGCCACGGCTTCGGCGATGCCCATCGTGCCGCTGGCGAACTGCTCCACCTCAAACACGCCCATTGGGCCGTTCCACACAATGGTGGCCGCCCCGGAAAGGAGGTCCTGGTACTCCGCGAGCGTGGCGGGACCAATGTCGAGGCCCATCAGGTCCTCAGGAATGTCGCCCTCCACAACGGACCCCTCGGCGTCCGCGTCGGGAGAGGCAGCGACGACGTGGTCGCTGGGGAGGTGAATGTGCCCGCCGGCCGCCTCGTACAGCGATTCGGCGGCGTCGAGCCGGTCGTCCTCCACGCGCGAGGCGCCCACCTCGTGTCCGAGGGCCTTCAGGAACGTGTAGCTCATGGCGCCGCCGACGAGGAGGTCGTCCGCCGTGTCGTTGAGGGCCCGGAACGTGCCGAGTTTGTCGGACACCTTGGCCCCGCCCAGGACGGCGATCATCGGATGCTCCGGGTCGTCGCGCACCTTGGTGAGCGCCGCAATCTCCGATTCCATGAGGCGGCCCATGGCGGCCGTGTCTACAAACTGCGCCACGCCCGCGGTGGAGGCGTGCGCGCGGTGGGCGGCCCCGAAGGCATCGTTCACGTAGACGTCGGCCAGGGCGGCCAGCGCCCGCGAGAACTCCTCGTCATTTGCCTTCTCCCCAGGGTCGAACCGCGTGTTTTCGAGCAGGATGACGCTCCCGTTCCCCATGGCGGCGACGACTTCTTCCACCGTGTCGCCGACGGTGTTGCTCGAAAAACGAACGCGCTCGTCGAGGAGGCTCCCCAGGTGATCCGCCACGCACGTGAGGCTGAGGTCGGGAACGGGTTGCCCCCCCGGCCGTCCGAGGTGGCTGATGAGGATGGCCTTGCCGCCGTGGTCCAGGACGTGGCGGATGGTGGGCAGGGCGGCCCGAATGCGCGTGTCGTCGGCCACGGTCGGACTCCCGTCGGCCGAGGTGTCGAGGGGCACATTGAAATCCACGCGGATGAGGACCCGCTTGCCGCGAACGTCGATGTCGTCGAGGGTGAGCTTCGACATGGTCGATAGGGGCATCCGTGAAAGAAGGGTGGGGACCGGACGGTCCCCGGAAACTACGACAGGGTGTGGAGCTTCTCGACGAGGTCCACGGTGCGGTTGGCGTATCCCCATTCGTTGTCGTACCAGCCCACCACCTTGACCTGCGATCCGGCGACGTTCGACCACGGGGCGTCGTAGATGCAGGAGTGCGGATCGTGCACAATGTCGCGCGAGACGATCGGCTCCTCGCTGTAGGCCAGGATGCCGTCGAGGTCGCCCGCAGCGGCCTCGCGGAACGCTTCGTTTACGTCTTCGATGGTGACGTCCTGTTCGACGACCGCCGTGAGGTCGGTCACCGAGCCGTTGGGGGTCGGGACGCGCATGGCCATGCCGTCGAGGGCGCCGTCGAGGTGCGGGAGCACCTTGCCCACCGCTTTCGCTCCCCCGGTGGTGGTGGGAATGATGGACTCCGCCGCGGCGCGGGCCCGGCGCAGGTCGCCGTGTGGGCCGTCGACAATGTTTTGCGACGCCGTGTAGGAGTGAACGGTGGTCATGAGGCCGCTCTCCACGCCGAACGCGTCGTCCAGCACCTTGACGAGGGGGGCCAGGCAGTTCGTCGTGCAGCTGGCGTTGGACACGACCTCCTCCTCGCCCGTGAGGATGTCGTCGTTGACGCCGAGGACCACCATGGCGTCGACCTCGCTCTTGGCGGGGGCGCTAATCACGACCTTGTCCGCTCCGGCGTCGATGTGCTGGGATGCTTTCTCGCGGGTGCGGAAAACGCCTGTGGACTCGATGACGGTGTCACAGCCGAGGTCGCCCCAGGGCAGCTTCGTCGGGTCCTGCTCCGCGAACACGGGGAAGCGGTCGCCGTCCACGACGAGCGCGTCGCCGTCAAGTTTTACCTCGCCCGGGAATTGGCCGTGCACGGAGTCGTACTTGAGGAGCGTGGCCAGCGTCTCGGCGTCGGTGAGGTCGTTGACGCCGACGATGTCGAAGTTGTGGTCGTCGCGTTCCAGAATGGAGCGGAAGCAGAGGCGGCCGATGCGGCCAAAACCGTTGATGCCGATTTTGATAGACATGAGGCGGAAAGCAGTCTGAATTCGAAGGTGTGCGAGCCAAACGGAGCGTGGTCCGTTTGCATCCGGCGTAGAGTTCTTAAGAAAGCAGGGCCTGAGGTGCGTCGCAAGGAGGAAGGTATGAAATATGGGGAATCCAACCTATTTACTTCTCCCCCGGCTGAAGCGCGGGACCGTTCCGGCGCTGGAAGCGGGGCGCCCGCGTGCGCTCAGAACACCCTTCTCGCGCTCTACTCCATACTATAAAGATCAGGTGCAAACCCATGTCCCAAATTGGTCGGGTTGGGCGGGGCGGAAACGAACGAGCGGCGGCACGTAAAAGCGAATCTGACAGTCCGGCCTGTGCTCATGATAGCGGTACGGGCTGGGATCGCCGTGCATGCTCGCTCGTCTCTCCATAACTTTTGTCCCATATGACCGCGCTCAAGACCCCTGAGAAAACGTCCCGTCGCAAAGAGCTTCGTCGAAACTGGCTCGTCGACCTGTACGGGTGGTTGTTGCTGTTCTATGAGGACAACCGGACCCTTGTATATGGGATTGGGGCCGCGGTCGTTGCCCTGGCTTTGGCCGTGCCCGGGTACATGTACTATCAAGACCAGCAGGCCGAGCAGGCCAATGAGATGCTGGGGCAGATTCTCCCGGTGTACGAGCAGGGGAATTTTGAGCAGGCCCTAAACGGGACGAATGAGGCCACCGGCCTCATTGAGCTCGCCAATCAGTACGGAGGCACCAGCGCCGGAAACCTTGCGACCTTTTACACGGCGAATGCGCTGTACCAGCAAGGGGAGTACGATCGGGCCCTGGGGTTTTACCAGCAGTTTGAAAAGGGCAACGACTTTATTGGGGCCAGTGCATTGGCGGCGGAGGCATCCATTTACGAGTCGCGGGGGGAATACGAGCAGGCGGCAACCCACTACGAGGAGGCCGCGGCGCAGTACCAGAATGAACTGACGGCCCCGCGGTATCTTGTGCAGGCGGGGCAGGCGTACGAGGAGGCCGGACGCTATACCGCCGCGACGGAGGTGTATCAACGGGTGGTGGAGGAGTATCCCGATTCTGATCAAGTAGCGGACGCCGAGCGGTATCTGGCGCGGTCGAAGGCCCGGCAGGGGGCGTCCAGCGGCCAGCAGTCGTAGTCGACGGGAGAGCAGCAGCCACGCACCCCTCTTTTGCAACGGCACCGGCGGTGGCCCCATGTCTACAATTCTGGTGGTCGATGACGAGGCGAGCATTCGCCGCACGCTCCGCGAGATCCTGGAGTATGAGGACTTCGAGGTGGAGGAGGCGGAGGATGGGGAAGAGGCCCTGTCGTCGATCCGGGAGCATCAGTACGATTTGGTTCTCCTCGACGTGAAAATGCCGAAGCGCGACGGCATGGAGGTCCTGGAGGTCATCGCGGAGGAGACGGAGGACCTGCCCGTCGTGATGATCAGTGGGCACGGAACGATTGAGACGGCGGTCGAGGCGACAAAGCTTGGGGCCTACGACTTTATCGAGAAGCCGCCCGATCTGAACCGCCTGCTGGTGACGGTCCGCAACGCGATGGACCACGGGCAACTGGAGGTCAAAAATCGGCGGATGCGCCAGGCGATCAGTGAGCAGAGCACGGGCGACCTGCCCCCGATTATCGGGGAGAGCGAGGCGGTGCAGGAGATTAAAGACACCATCGACCGGGTGGCCCCGACCGAGGCGCGGGTCCTCATTACGGGCGAGAACGGGACGGGAAAGGAGCTGGTGGCAAAGTGGATCCACCACAAGAGTGCTCGGGCGGACGAGCCGATGGTGGAGGTAAATTGTGCAGCGATCCCGAGCGAGCTCATCGAAAGTGAGCTTTTCGGGCACGAGAAGGGCGCGTTTACCGGGGCGACCCAGCAGCGGATTGGCAAGTTCGAGCAGGCCCACGAGGGCACGCTCTTCCTCGACGAAATTGGGGACATGAGTCTCTCGGCGCAGGCCAAGGTGCTCCGCGTGCTCCAGGAAAACGAGATTGAACGGGTGGGGGGAGAGCGCAGCATCTCGGTGGACGTGCGCGTGATTGCCGCCACCAACAAGGACCTGATGACGGAGATTGAGGAGGGCAACTTCCGGGAGGACCTCTACCACCGAATAGGCGTCATTCTAATCGACGTGCCCCCGCTCCGGCGCCGCCGGGAAGACATCCCGCTGCTCACGGAGCACGGGGCCGAGCGACTGGCCCGGCGCAACGGCCTTCCGCCCACCACGTTCACCGACGCGGCGCTCGACCGTCTGAAGGAGTACGAGTGGCGGGGAAACGTGCGCGAGCTCTACAACGTGATCGAGCGGCTGCTTATTCTCGTCCCCGACGACGAGATCGACGCCGCGGACGTCGACCAGTTCGTGCGCCCCACCTCCGCGACCGACGGTCCGGCCGACGAACTGATTGCTGCGCACGACGACTTTTCCCAGGCGCGGGATCAGTTCGAGAAGCGGTTCATCGAACGCAAGCTCAACGAACACGACTGGAATGTGAGTCAGACCGCCGAAACGATCGGCATCCAGCGCTCGCACCTCTACAACAAGCTCAACAAGTACGGCATCGAGCGCGACGACTAACCGACGGCCCGACCGGCGCGTCTGGCTGTGCCCTTCGACTTCACCGACTGCTCCTACGATGGCCCCCCCCCTGCTCGACGTACAGGACCTGATCAAGACGTACGACACGGGTGGGGCCGAACCGCTAACGGTCCTCGATCGGCTGCAGCTGACCGTTGAGGCCGGCGAAATTGTGGCTGTCGTGGGCGAGAGCGGAACCGGGAAGTCCACGCTCCTCCACCTCCTGGGAGCGCTCGAACGCCCCACCGGCGGCACCGTCCGGTTTCAGGGGACGGACGTGTTTTCGAAAACCGACGAGGAACTGGCGGCCTTTCGCAACCGATCGATCGGGTTCGTCTTTCAGTTTCACCACCTGCTGCCCGAGTTTTCGGCCCTGGAGAACGTGGCCATGCCGGCCCTCATCCGGCGCCAGGCGATGGAGGAGGCGCACGACCGGGCCCGCGAGCTTCTCGACCTCCTCGGCCTCGGCGCGCGGGCCGAGCACCGCCCCAGCGCCCTCTCGGGCGGCGAAAAGCAACGGGTGGCCGTTGCCCGAGCGCTCATGAACGCGCCCGATCTCGTTCTGATGGACGAGCCGACGGGCAACCTCGACGCCCGGACGGCCGAGCCGCTCCACCGCGAAATCGAACGTCTCAGCCGGGAGATGGGCCAGACCTTCGTGCTGGCCACGCACAACCCGGCGCTTGCGGCCGTGGCACAGCGGGTGCTTCGGCTGGAGCACGGCCAGCTTGCGCCCGCCGATGCGTCCGACGCCATTGAGCTCACGGACGGCCCGTCGGAGGCGTCGTCGTAGTCCGCAGCGCCCAGTGCGTATCGCCGCGGGGACGGGAGGCGGGTAGACGTGACAACCCTGTTGGAAGACGCCTCCCCCCGCCGTCTCCCGAAACATGGCGCGATAGGGGAAGGTTCGATCGGTCCTCATGTGCTGCTGACCGTCGCGCTTTTCATGGACGCAATCGATTCACTTCCCCTCTTCCCACTGGACCTCGTGCTGTACCCGGACGAGGAACTGCCCCTCCACATCTTTGAGGAGCGGTACAAAGAGCTGACGCAGTACTGCCTCGACCACGACGTGCCCTTCGGCGTCGTCCGCACTGCAGACGACGACCTCGCACCGGTCGGCACGACGGCCCGCATCCAGGACATCGTGAATCGGTACGCCGACGGGCGCCTCGACCTTCTGGCGCAGGGCGAGGAGCGCTTCCGGCTCCAGGAGGTCTACGACGAGAAAAGCTATTACACCGCGGACGTCACCATCGTCGAGGATGACCCCGAACCGGTAGACCTGGATCTCAAGGAGCGCGCGATCACGCAGCACATGAAGCTCCTGGAATTGGCCGGTCGGACCGTGCGCCCCGACCTCTACGACAACGTCGAGAAGTTGTCGTTCGTCCTCGCCCAAAATGCGGCCCTGGAAGAGAAACAAAAACAGGAGGTGTTGGAACGAACCAGCGAAGCCGACCGAATACAATACCTCATTAATCATTTCGAGAAGCTGATCCCTCGCATCGAGCAACAGAGCGACGTGCAACGTCGCATTCGCTCGAACGGGCATTTCAAAGATTTTCCGCCCGAGGAGGTGTAGGTTAAGGTCGAGCGGATCGCTTCTCGTAGGGACGCCTCACGCTTCACATGTCTACGATCGGACCGTATTCACTGCACGCCGTGCAGGCGGGCACCCTGGGGCTCGATGGAGGGGCGATGTTCGGCATCGTCCCCAAGCCCCTCTGGTCGCAACGCATCGAGCCGGACGCGGACAATCGCATCCCGCTGGCCACTCGCTGTCTCCTGCTCAAGGGAGAGGATCGGCGGATTCTCATCGACACCGGCGTGGGCGACACGTTTGCCGGAACGAAGTACGCGGACATCTACGCCGTGGACCCGCCCGAGGGAGGCCTCGAACAACAACTGGCGGCGCACGGCGTAGCCCCGGAGGCCATCACAGACGTGATTCTCACCCACCTTCACTTCGATCATTGTGGGGGGAGCACGCGCCAAACCGACGACGGGGAGGCGGTGGTGGCGTTTCCAAATGCAACGTACCACGTGCAGAAATCACACTGGACCTGGGCGCAGACGTCAAATCCGAAAGAACGTCAGTCTTTTCTGGATCGAACCTTCGTCCCCCTCCAGGAATCAGGACAATTGCATCTGGTGGAGGGGGAGACGACCCTCTTCCCGGGCATCTCCGTCGAACAGGTGCACGGCCACACCGAAGCGCAGCAGATCGTTACGGTGGCCGACGCGGACACGACGCTCGTGTACGTGGCCGATCTTTTGCCGACCACGCATCACCTGGCGCCGGCCTGGACGATGGCCTACGACGTGCGGCCACTCGTCACCATCGAGGAGAAGCGCGATTTTCTGCAGCGGGCCGCAGATGCGGAATGGAACTTGTTCTTCGAACACGATCCGAACGTCGCGGTCGCGAACGTCGAGCAGACGGACCGTGGTTTTCAAATTACTCAGTCTCGGTCGCTTCATCAGCTCTAGATCGGCGGTCGACGGCTGAGCCGTCTACTTTTCTTTCATCTCTTTGCATGTCCCATGAGCGAAACCGAAGCCCCCGAACTTCTGTCGGAGGTCCATGATACCGTCTCGTCGGTTCACCACGACCTCAACAATCCACTCTCCATCATTAGCGGAAACGCGCAGTTTCTCCTTGAACTAAGCAAGGAGGAAGATCTGGACCCGCAGTTCGAGTCCTCGGCGGAGGACATCCAGGAGGCCGCCGAGCGCATGGCGGCGTCCCTGCATCGCCTCGCCCAGATCAAGGACGAAATTGAGGGCGAACTCTAACGACGCCTCTCAGTTTGCCCCCTATCTCAACCTCTGCTCCGCGGAAGGGCCCAGAATTGCTTCTTGCCAAGGGACCTCCTATCCTTACGGACAGGTTGAATCGTTGGTCGACTGCGCAACAGCCCCATCGTCTCTGCTGAATCGATACGGACCCTGCATCGCGACTCCATCCGAGCTCCGTCGTGCCTCTGAACCGGGGGCGGCGGTGGGCTTACGTTCGTGTACGGGTCGCCACGATTTCTTCTGTCCGTGAAACCGCACACAGTGATGAACGACGTTCAGTTTAGTCTTCCCCGATGGATTTTTGCGTTGATTGGGGCGGCGGCCCTGTCTCTGGCCGTCGCGACGCCCGCTCAGGCCCAACTCGGCGAGGCCACGGCGCTGTTTCTTCGCATTGAGCCCGATAGCCGGTCCGCCGGCATGGGGAATGCGGGCGTGGCCGTGGCCGACGACGCCAACGCGATGTTCTGGAATCCGGCCGGCCTGGGGTTTCAGAGAAACACGCAGGTGGGTGTGACGCACGCCAACTGGCTTCCGGAATTCGACGCCGGGCTCTTCTACGAGTACCTGGTGGGGACGTATCATGTGGAAGGGGTCGGGACCTTCGGCGGAAACGTCACCTTCCTGAACCTGGGAACCACCGAGCGCCGGGGGGGCGACGGACAAAATCTGGGCGAGACGAGCTCCTACGAGCTGGCGATGGGCGTGTCGTACGCCCGACAGGTGTCCGATCGGCTCTCGTTCGGGACCAACCTGCGCTACATCTACTCAAAGCTTACGGACCCGACCTCGCAACTGGGAATCGACGACGGGTCCGCCTCTACGGTTGCGTTCGACCTTGGCGGGCTGTACCGGTCGGACGCCTTTTCGCTGGGCGGGGCGGATGCAACCTTCTCCACGGGGCTCAACATCGCCAACATGGGGGGCACCATGAAGTACGACGTGCAAGAGCAGGCGCTGCCCATGAACATGCGCGTCGGCTACGCCTTCACGATCGACTTCGACGAGTATAACTCCCTCACATTTGCGAACGACTTCAACAAGTCGCTCGTCAACAACGAACTGGAGGAGGTCCCGCAGGGCGACACGACGACCACTCGGCTGTCGCCGGATCCGTTCTACGAGTCGTTGTTTTCCTCCTGGGGGACGAACCGGGGCCGCCGCGGGCCGGACGGCAATTTCGAGAGCCTGAGCCTCATTGAGCAGTTCACGCTCGGAACGGGCCTGGAGTACTGGTACAGCGACCTGTTTGCGCTCCGAACCGGGTATTTCTACGAGCACCCCGACAACGGCGGGCGTGAGTTCTTGAATTTCGGGGCGGGGCTCCGGTACAACATCGTTGGGGTCGACATCTCCTACATCTACACGCTGGAGCGAGACAGTCCCCTGGCCAACACGCTTCGCTTCTCCCTGCTCTTTGAGTTTCAATAGACGTCCGGTGGCACAGGGCGTGGGCGGGTGGGGGCGTCTGTGAGGTGCCCCTCCTGTGTGGCGTGCGTCTCCGGGACGAGAAATAGAGGCGGGACGTTTGGGAAATACACGAGCGGATCGTACATTGGTAGGGCCGCTTGCAGCCGGATGTCGCCGCGCGTACTGCTGGCGCCGGCGGTCTCATGCCCCGCTCCCGCTACCCCACGATGCCTACGACCAGTGATACGACCGACTCCACAGGCGAAGACCTGCGGCGGCTGATTTTGGACACCACCCGGCACCTTTTGGTGCAGGAGGGGTACCAGAACCTGTCGATGCGGAAGATCGCGCGCGAGATTGAGTACAGTCCCACCAGCATCTATCTGCATTTCGACAGCAAGGACGCGCTTCTCCACGCCCTCATTCACGAGGGCATGATGCAGCTCCACGACGACCTCGAGGCGACCGCCCAACGGCATCCGGACGCCCCGATTGAGCGGCTCCGGGCCCTCTGCCGGTGCTTTATCGAGTTCGGACTGTCCAATCCGGAGTACTACGAGGTGATGTTCCAGCTCCGGCCCGAGCGGATGGAGCGGTACCCTCCCGAGAAGTACCGGGCCGCCCGTCGCAATCTGACGTTCTTCGCCGAGGCCCTGACGCAAGGACGGGAGGCGGGGCGTCTGCACGTGGAGGATGCCAGCGTGTCGGCCAGCACCATCTGGGCCTCGCTCCACGGCACCGTCTCGTTGTTGCTGGCCGAACGCCTCGACGTGCAAATTGACCGAGAGACCTTCATCACAACCGCCATTCGTCAGACCATCCGGGGCTATCTCCCCTCTACACAGTCCGCGACCTCATAGGAGGCGATCCCTGCGTCTCCGCCCGGTCGCCCTCCTCTTTTCAGATCCTCTGGCCGCCCATGTCTCGCCCCTTTTATACTTCCCCGTCCGATGCCGGCCCCGTTGTGCTGGGCAAAACCCTGCCCGATTTGCTCTACCAGGCATGCGATCGGTACGAGAACCCTCGCGCCTTCAACCAGCCGAAGGAGGACGGCGGGTGGGTCCCGATGTCCCTTGACCAGTTCCGGACGCAGGCCGAAGAGACGGCCCTGGGCCTCCGGGAGCTGGGCCTGGAGCGCGGGGACCGGGTGGCGATGCTGCAGGAGAGCGATGTGCCCTTCTGCGTCGTCGACATGGGATGCCTCCTTGCGGGCCTGATCGACGTGCCGCTCTACCTGTCGAGCTCCGAGGAGCAGATGCGGTACGTCATCGAGCACTCGGAGGCCACGGTGCTCGTGGTGTCCAATCCGAAGCGACTCGCGCAGGCCGCCGAGCTGCTGCCCACCCTCCCGCAGATTGAAACGGTCATCGTTTGCGAGCCCGAGGCGGAGGCCGAGGCCCCGGCCCTGCCGGACGGCGTAACGCTCCGAAGCCTGGACGAGGTGCGGGCCCGAGGCCGACAGGGGACCGACGATCAGGCGGCGGCGATTGCCGACCTGCGCGCCCACATTGAGGCCGACGACCTCGCGACCATCATCTACACGAGCGGGACAACCGGGCGGCCGAAGGGCGTCATGCTCTCCCACGAAAACATCACGTCGAATGCCATTACGTCGGTGGGCGATCTCCAGGAGTTCGACAACGGGGCGGACGGAGAGGTGGCGCTCTCCTTTCTCCCGCTCACCCACATCTTCGCCCGCATGCTGCAGTACGCCTTCATGGTGCGCGGCATTAGCATCTACTACACGCACCCCGACAACCTGGCCGAGGTGCTCCCCAAGGTTCGGCCTACGGTGTTTGCCGCCGTGCCCCGCGTGATTGAAAAGGTCTACGCCGGCATTCGCAAGCGGATTTTGGGCCTGAGTGGCCTCCAGAAGCGCATCGGGGAGTGGGCGCTCGACCTCGCCGAACAGTACCGTCTCGACGAGGAGATGTCAACCTTCTACGAGATGAAGCGGGCCGTGGCCGACCGGCTCGTGTATAGCAAGTGGCGACAGGCCCTGGGGGGGCGTCCCAAGTACATCGTGGTCGGAGGGGCCGCCCTGCAGCCGTCGCTCGTCAACACGTTTGGGGCGGCCGGCATCACCCTGTTGCAGGGCTACGGGCTGACGGAGACGAGCCCAGTGATCACCTACACGCGGCCGCAGCGCAACAAGCCGGGCACCGTGGGCGAGCCGCTGCCAGGGGTGGAGGTGACGATCGCCGACGACGGGGAAATCCTGACGCGCGGTCCGCACGTGATGAAGGGGTACTACAAGCAGCCCGACAAAACCGAGGAGGTGATGAGTGGCGACGGCTGGTTCCATACGGGCGACATCGGGGAGGTGGACGACGACGGCTTTCTCAAGATCACCGACCGCAAGAAGGACCTCTTCAAGCTCTCGACGGGCAAGTACGTCATGCCCCAGCCCATCGAAAATCGGTTGGGCAGCGAGCCGCTCATCGACAAGGCCGTGGTGGTGGGGAGCGACCGGAAATTCTGCACCGCGCTTCTCTTTCCGTCCGAGGATCAGGTGCGGGCGCAGGCCGCCGACCTGGACCTCGACGCCGAGCAGCCGCTCGAGGCTTTGCTTCAGGCCCCCGGAATCATCGACGAGTTTCGCTCGCTCGTGCGCGAGGCAAACGAGGGGATGGACCCGTGGTCGACGGTGAAACGGTTTGCGGTCGTTCCGGACGAACTCACCGTAGAGTCGGACCTTCTCACCCCGACCCTGAAGGTCCGGCGTCCGAAGGTGCACGAGATCTACGCCACCGAGATCGACGCCCTGTACTACGACGACGAGCCCCCCAGCGGCCCCACGGAGCGCGGGGCGGTGATTGTGGCACTAGAAGAGTCGTCGTCGCACGCCCAGCCGCAGCCGGCCACGTAAAGCGGTTGCACGGAAGCGGTTCCGTTCCTTTTCTTACGACCCCACTTAACGGCGTTAATTTTGCCGGGGGCTTCTTCTCTGTCTCTCACACCCCAACTCGCCCATTATGGCCGTCCAGACCCTCGACACCCGCGCCCTCGACCTCGCCGCGCCGCCCACGCACCCCCCGTTCCGTACGGCCGCCGTACTCGGGGCCGGCACCATGGGAGCGCAGATTGCCGCCCACCTCGCGAATGCGGGCCTGGAGGTCCACCTGCTCGACATTGCACCCGAGGAGGGGGACGACCCGAACGCCGTGGTGCGGAAGGGGTTCGAGCAGGCCCGCGAGGCGAGCCCCGACCCGTTCTTCCACGAGGAGGTCGCCGATCGGGTCTATCTCGGCAACTTCGAGGACGATTTTGGGCGCGTGGGGGACGTCGACTGGGTCGTGGAAGCCGTCGTGGAACGGATGGACATCAAGCGCGACGTGCACGCCCGCATCGAGCAGCACGCGGCCGACGACGCCGTGGTCTCGACAAACACGAGCGGCCTGCCCATCCACGAGATCACCGAGGGCCGGTCGGAGGCCTTCCAACGCCGTGTCCTGGGCACCCACTTCTACAACCCGCCCCGCTACCTGAAGCTGCTGGAGCTGGTGCCCACCGACGCCACCGACCCGGCCGTCACCGAGCGCGTGGCGCAGTTTGGGCGGCTGCGGCTGGGGAAAGGCATCGTGGTGGCCAACGACGTGCCCTACTTCATCGGCAACCGCATCGGGGTCTACGCCCAGCTGCAGGCGATCCGCTACTTCACGGACGGGGACTACACAATCGAGGAGATCGACACCCTCACGGGCAAGATCTCGGGACGGCCCAAGTCCGCCACGTTCCGGACGGCCGACCTCGTGGGCCTCGACGTACTGATGGACGTGGCGACCAACCTGCGCGAACTGGTCGACGATGAGGCGCAGCGTGCGGCCTTTCGGGTGCCCGACCTGATGCAGCGGCTGGTGGAGGACGACCGGCTGGGCGAGAAGACGAAGGCGGGGTTCTACAAGAAGGAGGACGGGGAGATCAAGTCCGTCGACCCGGAGACGCTCGAGTACACGAGCGCAGAGGAGGAGACCCTCGGGGACCTCGGGGCAATCTGGGGGGCTGGAGGGCTTTCCGACCGGCTTCAGGCGCTGTATGCGGACGATGGGCGGGCCGGGACGTTCTTCCGGGAGACCACGCTTGAGCTCCTCGCTTACAGCGCGAACCGGCTCGGGGAGGTGTCCGACAACCCGGCCGACGTGGACCGTGCCATTCGGTGGGGCTTCGGGTGGGACAAGGGGCCGTTCGAAATCTGGGACGCCCTGGGCATGGGAACGGTGCTGGACGGCCTGGCCGATCAGGGCCTTGACGTCCCCGACTGGGTCGAGTCGATGCACGACCGCGGCGACGCGTTCTACGACACGCGGGACGGCGAGCGGGCCGTCTTTATGCCCCACGCCGACGGGCACGAGCCCGATCCGCGCCCCAGCGACGAGCTCCGCCTCGGTCCGATCAAGCAGGACGGCGCGAACGAGCTCTGGAGCAACGACGATGCGGCGCTGCTCGACCTCGGCGACGGCGTGGCCTTGTTCGAGTTTCGGTCGAAGGCCAACACGCTGGGGCGCGACGTGATGATGGGGCTTCGCGAGTGCATCGACCGGGTGGAGCAGGACGCCGACCTGCGCGGCATGGTCGTGGGCAACGAGGGCAAGAACTTCTCCGTCGGCGCCAACCTGGGCGAGATGGCGATGGCCGCCTCGGAGGGGGCCTTCGACGTGATTGATCAGTACATCGACGAGTTTCAGCGGACCGTTCAGCAGGTGCGATACGCCACCAAACCGGTCGTGGTGGCGCCGCACCAGCGCGTGCTGGGGGGCGGATGCGAGATGGCGATGGCCTGCCCCCACCCGGTGGCTGCGTCCGAGACGTACATCGGGCTCGTGGAGCTGGGCGTGGGGCTCATCCCGGCGGGCACCGGCACCATGCGCCTCGCCGCGAAGGCGGACAAGGAGGCCCCGAACGACAACCACAACGCGATTCAGGATCACCTGCGGCCGTACTTCGAGACGGTCGCGATGGCGGAGGTCGCGGAAAGCGCCGCGCAGGGCATCGACATGGGCTTCCTGCCCGAGAACACGCGCATCGTGATGCACGAGGACCGGCGCCTGTACGCCGCCAAGCAGGAGGTGCTGCGCCTCACCGAGCAAGGATACGCCCCACCGCCCGTCATGAACAAGATCAAGGTGCTGGGGGAGAAGACGCTGTCGACCTTCAAGGTGGCGCTCATGCAGTACCGCGAGGGCAACTACATCACGGAGTACGACGAGCACCTCGCGACCCAGCTCGCCACGGTGATGTGCGGCGGCGCGCTCAGCAGCCCGCAGGAGGTGCACGAGGACTACCTGATTGAGCTGGAGCGGGAGGTCTTCCTGAGCCTGCTGGGGGAGGAGAAGACGCAGGCGCGCATCCAGCACATGCTGGAGCACAACAAGCCCCTCCGAAATTAGGCGTTGCACGTTGGCGCGTTTGACGCTGAGCGTTCTCGCGCTCAGCAGGCCCTTCCTCAACCTTCAACGTGCCGACGTTCTGCCGTCCCCCTTCAACTTTCCAACGTTCCAACCTCCAACGCAATGAACGCACAAAACGAAGCTTACATCGTCAGCAGCGTCCGCACACCCGTCGGCAAGGCCCAGAAAGGCACGCTCGCCAACTACCGTCCCGAGGACCTCGGCGCCGAGGCCGTGAAGGGCGCAATGGATCGGGTCGACGGACTGGAGCCGGACATGATCGACGACGTGCTGATGGGTTGTGCCTTTCCCGAAGGGCCGCAGGGAATGAATCTTGGTCGTCTGGTTGCCGGAAAAGCGGGGCTGCCCGATCGGGTGCCGGGGGCGACGGTGAACCGCTTCTGCTCCTCGGGCCTGCAGACGATCGCCCAGGCCACGCAGCGCATCGTGACGGGGACGGCCGACGTGATTGTGGCCGGCGGGGCCGAGTCGATGAGCCAGGTGCCGATGAGCGGGTTCTTTTTCCAGCCCGATCCGGAGATGACCGAAGAAAAAATCGGGACGTACGTGTCAATGGGCATCACCGCCGAGAACGTGGCGGAGAAATACGACGTGAGCCGCGAAGACCAGGATCGCTTCGCCCTCCGCTCACACGAGCGGGCCGTCGACGCCATCGACAGCGGCCGCTTCGACGACGAACTCGTGCCGCTGACGGTGGAGGAGACGCACTACCAGTCGGCGAACGGCGAGGCCGGCGGCACGACCCAGACCCAGACGACGCTGGAGGTGGACGAAGGGCCGCGTCGCGACACGAACCTGGAGGTGCTCTCGCGGCTGCCCGCGGCCTTCCAGACGGGCGGGAGTGTGACGCCCGGCAACTCGTCGCAGCGGTCGGACGGCGGCGCCGCCACGGTCGTGATGAGCGGCGACCGGGTGGACGAACTGGACGTCGATCCGTTGGGGGCGCTCCGCGGCTTCGCCGTGGCGGGCGTCGACCCGGAACTCATGGGGATCGGCCCGGCGGAGGCGATTCCCAAGGTGCTGGAGCAGACCGGGCTTTCCCTAGACGACATTGGCCTCGTGGAGCTGAACGAGGCGTTTGCGTCGCAGTCGCTCGCTGTGATCCGGGAGGTGGGGCTCGACGAGGACATCGTGAACGTAAACGGCGGGGCGATTGCGCTGGGGCACCCGCTCGGCTGCACGGGGGCCAAGCTGACCGCCACGCTCTTGCACGAGATGATTCGCCGTGAGGTGCGCTACGGCCTCTGCACGATGTGCGTGGGGGGCGGGATGGGCGCCGCGGGCGTGATTGAGAACCTGCGGGTGTGACGGGCGACGATCCCGCCTGCTCAGGGGGCCGCTCCCGAAAACGAATCGCCGGACCAGCAGGACGGATTCCCAGCGTTCCGTCGGCACTCGAGCTAGACACCCCCCGCTCCCGACTGCGGCTGCGGATTGATCGGTCGGAAGACCGAAAGTCTGAAGATTGTGCAACATAACACCGTTAAGTAGGTATACTGTAGTAGTTAACAGTGTTAACCGTCGGCTCTGGCCTGTGCGGCCGGATGTTCGGCGGTCCGGTTCCACATTCTTTGCCCGACTGGAGGCCCGCCATGACTCTTCCCCTCTTCGACCTTTTCGCGGGCATGCCGCTGGTTGGTGTCATCCTCGGCGTGCTCCTCGTGCTCTTTGTGCTTGGCTATACCGGTGCGCCGCTGTGGACGTGGGCGCTCGCCGGGGCCGCAGGACTTTACGGCGCGGGTGCGCCGCTGTGGGTGTGGATCCCGTACGGCGTCCTCGTGGCCGTTTTTAATATCGGTCCGCTTCGCCGTCAGGTGTCCGCCGGTCTAATGCGGTTGATGGAAGCGCTTCAATTCCTGCCGACCATCTCGGAGACCGAGCAGACGGCCATCGACGCCGGGACGGTGTGGATGGAGGGCGAGCTCTTCTCGGGGAAGCCCGACTTCGACAAGACGCTCGACCAACTCTATCCGGAGCTGTCGGACGAGGAGCAGGCCTTCCTGGACGGGCCGTGCGAGGAGGTCTGCGAGATGGTGGACGACTGGCAGGTGCACCAGCGCGGGGACCTGTCGTCTGAGACCTGGGACTACTTGAAAGAGAAGGGCTTCTTCGGCCTCATCATCCCGAAAGAGTACGGCGGAAAGGGCTTTTCCGTCGCGGCCCGCAGCGCGGTGGTGCAGAAGCTCGGCGGCCACTCGGTGCCCCTCGCCATTACGGTGATGGTGCCCAACTCGCAGGGGCCGGGCGAGCTGTTGCTCCACTACGGCACCGACGAGCAGCAGTCCGACTACCTGCCGCGCCTGGCAAGCGGCGACATTCTGCCGTCGTTCGCCCTCACCGAGCCGAATGCGGGCTCCGACGCCGGGGCGATGGAGTCGACCGGGACGGTGTTTAAGGACGAGGACGGCGAGCTGAAGCTGCGCCTCAACTGGGAGAAGCGGTACATCTCGCTGGCCGCCATTTCGGGCGTGCTTGGGCTGGCGTTTAAGCTGCACGATCCGGAGAACCACCTGGGCAAGGGCGAGGACCTGGGGATCACCTGCGCCCTTGTGCCCACGGACACGCCGGGCGTGAAGCTGGGGCGCCGCCACGACCCGCTCGGGGTCGCCTTCTTCAACTGCCCGACGGAGGGTGAGGACGTGGTGCTGCCCATCGACGCCATCATCGGCGGGAAGGACGGCGCAGGCAAGGGCTGGGCCATGCTCATGGACGCGCTCTCGGCCGGCCGCGGCATCATGCTCCCGGCGCAGGCCGTGGGCGGCGGCAAGTTCGTGACCCGCGTGGCGGGGGGACACGCCGCCATCCGCGAGCAGTTCGGCCTCTCCATCGGCAAGTTCGAGGGCATCGAGGAGCCGCTGGCGCGCATTGCCGGGTACACCTACATCATGGACGCGGCGCGGAACTACACGAACGGGGCGGTGGATCGGGGCGAGAAGCCGGGCGTGGTGTCGGCCATCATGAAGTACAACACCACCGAGATGCAGCGCGACCTGGTGAACGACGGGATGGATGTGCTGGCGGGGAACGGCATCTCGCGCGGCCCCAACAACCTGCTGGCACAGGCCTACCAGGCGCTGCCGATTAGCATCACCGTGGAGGGGGCCAACATCCTGACGCGGACGATGATGATCTTTGGTCAGGGGGCGATCCGCTGTCACCCGTACGCCCTCAAGGAGATTGAGGCGCTGATGGACGGCGACGTAAAGAAATTCGACGACGCGTTCTGGAGCCACATCGGCCACGTGGTGCGCAACGGCTTCCGGGCCTTTGGCCTGAGCCTCACCCGCGGCCGCCTGGCGAACAGTCCCGTGAGCGGCCCCGCGGCCCCATACTTCCGCAAGATGGCGTGGGCGTCGGCCAGCTTTGCCTTCTTCGCCGACCTGGCGATGGGCAGCCTCGGCGGCGCGTTGAAGCGAAAAGAGAAAATCACCGGCCGCTTCGCCGACATCCTCTCGTGGATGTACCTGGGCACGGCGGTGCTCACGCGGTTCGAGAAGGAGGGCCGTCCCAAGGAGCAGGAGCCGTTCCTGCACTGGAGCATGCAGTATGCGTTTGCGCAGATGCAGGAGGCGTTTGAGGGCCTGTTCGACAACCTGAAGGTGCCGGGCCTCACGTGGCTTCTGCGGGGCGTGGTGGCGCCGTGGTCGCGCCTCAACACGATCGGTTCGATGCCGAACGACGAGCTGGGCGGCGCCATTGCCCGGGCCATTCAAGAAAAAGACGGCGCCCGCGAGTGGCTGACGGAGGACCTCTACGTTCCCAAGGACACCGACCAGCCGCTGGGCGAGCTGGAGCACGCCTTCCGCCTCAGTCGGGACGCCTACCACGTGGGGCAGACCATCAAGGACGCGATCCGCGAAGGCACCCTGCCCAAGAAGCGTCCGCACCAGCTGTTGGACGAGGCCGTGGCCGAGGGCGTCATCACGGAGGAGGAGCGCGACCTTGTCCGACGGGCCGACGAGGCGCGCGAGCGCTACATTCAGGTCGACGAGTTTGATCTGGAGGCGTACCGCCAGCGTCGGATGTTGCCCGGTCAGCCGACCGACCGCGGGGCGCTCGACTCGTCCATCGTGGAGGGCGTGGAGCGCGACGTGACGGACGAAACCGTGACGGCCGACGACCTGGAGGAGGAGGCGCCGGTGGCGCGAGGCGATGGCGCGCCGGAGGGGGCACCCGGCGTGTCGAATGAGGGCACGGCGGACACCGACCGACCGGAGCCGCGTGAACCGGCGTAGCTGCGGGATGGTTGAGGTCCCCTCCGCTTGATTAGCTTTTCTCACTGCCGCACGTCCGCTATGCCTGATGAGTTTGCTCCTGACCTCCTCGCCGACCACCACATCATCGTCACCGGCGGGGGGACGGGCCTCGGCCGCGCGATGGCCCGTCGCTTCGCCGACCTCGGGGCGACGGTCACCATCAACGGCCGCCGGCCCGACCCCCTGGCCGAGACGGTGAGTGACATTGAGGCCGCGGGCGGCACGGCGGAGGGGATTCCGTGCAACGTGCGCGACCACGAGGCCGTCGAGGCGTTCGTGGAGGAGGCCGAGGAGCGACAGGGCCCCGTCACGCGCCTCGTCAACAACGCGGCGGCCAACTTTCTGGCCCCGACGGAGGACATCTCGCCGAACGGCTTCGACGCCATCGTGAAAACCAACCTGTACGGCTCGTTCTACTGCACGCAGGCCTGCGGGCGGCGGTGGCTGGAGCGGGACACGGGGGGCGCGGTGCTCTCCATCGCGACGACCTACGCGGACACCGGGAGCGCCTACGTGGTGCCCAGTGCGATGTCGAAGGCCGGCATCGTGGCCATGACGCGCTCGCTGGCGGCGGAGTGGGGAAGCGAAGACATTCGCCTCAATGCCATTGCCCCGGGGCCGTTTCCGACCGAGGGCGCGTGGGACCGTCTCGTCCCCGATGACAGCCTGGAGCAACAGATGCGGGAGCGCATTCCGGTGCGTCGGTTTGGGGAGCCCGAAGAGCTGGCGACCCTGGCCAGTTTTCTGCTCAGTGACCTGTCTGCGTTCATGAACGGGGAGGTCGTCACGTTCGATGGGGGCGAGGCGCTGGCGGCGGGGGGGCAGTTCAATACGTTCACCCGCATGCCCCGAGAGCAGGTGAAGGCCCTCATGCAGCAGATGCGTCCCGACTGAGAGGAGGGAGGGGGAGGGGCAAAGCCCCACACGGTCCCTGGATCGGACCAATCCGGGGGCGAAATACGGTGGGCGCCTGTGCGTCCGGTCGAAATCCCGGCAGGCGGTGCGATGTTTGCGGGAGACGTTGACGTTATAGTGCACAGTATCTATACGTTAGGTCAACGCCCCCTTAACATTGTCTCGCCACCATGGACGACCTCAGCCTCAACCTTTTCGTGGAAGGGGTAGACGATCTCGAACGGACGCAGTACAAAATTCTGGGCGGGCTCCAGCGGGCGCAGTCGGCGTTCGAGGAGGACCGCGTGTACCCTCACCTGGCCCGACTCGTGGAGTTGCACGGGGCCCTCGTCACCGTTCTGAGTCGGACGGAGGGGTTCCGCACCCCCGAGACGGGCCGCATCGCCGGGATTAACTGGGACGAGAAATCGATCGATTACGAGTGGCCCGAGTTTGAGGGCGCCGAAATGTCCGTCGTCGAGGACCTCATCCGATGGGCGCTTCCGCACATCCGGAGCACGATTGAGGAGGGGGCTGAGGTCTACGAGCACGTGGAGGAAAACCTGGCGCTGGAGACCGTGGGCATCATGCCGTCGTACGTGCAGGAGGGCTACCTCATGGTTCCCAACCGGTCGGCCGACGCCCTGCACGTGCTCCGCTACACCCTGTCGATTTTCACGGAGGAGGGGGAGACGCACCGGACGCTCCGGACGACGCACTGCAAGACGGTGGAGCAAAGCGGCCTCGACGTGGACCCCTCGAGTGTGAAGCTTCAGCTGCTGGAGGAGCGACGGGACCTTCCGGCCCCGGCCACCTACTTCTCCCGGATCGAGCTGGATGTCCCCTACCAGGAGACGCTTTTGCCCGTGGTGAAGCGGCGGCTGGTGCGCCAACTCGCCCGAGAGATGGGGGAGGCGTAGGCTACGGTCCAGTCTGGGCCGCCACGCGGGTGGCGGCGTCGGCGCCGGAGGCCACGGCGTCGCCCACCGACACGCCCTGCCGGTAGTTGCCGGCGAAGACGAGGCCGGGGTGTGCGTCCTCGAGGGCGTCGAGGGTGCGTTTGACCGCCCCGTATCCGAGCGTGTACTGCGGAATGGCCTGAGACCAGTGGATCTGGCGGGCGAACACGGGCGGAGCGCTCATCCCCAGCAGGCGATCGAGGTCGGCCTCTACCCTCTGCTGGAGGGTCGCTTCCGGTTGCTGGGCGAGATCGGGCGCGCGAGCCCCGCCGACGAATGTGGTGAGCAGCGCGTGGCCCTCCGGCGCCCGGTTGGGGAAGAGGGTGGAGGAAAAGATGGTGCCGAGAATGTCGAAGTCCTCTACGGGAGGGACCAGCAGGCCGAAGCCGTCGAGGGGATGGGCGATCGCGTCTCGTTCGTAGCCGAGGGCCACGACTCGGAGGGGCGGATACTCCACCTTGTCGAGCGGGGTGCGGTCGACCGGGGTGTCGAGGTCCAGCGTGGCGAACCGGTGGAGGGGCACGGTGCTCACCACGGCGTCGAACGACTCGGGGGCGGGTCCGTCGGCCAGATGGAGGCGCCACTGGTCGTCGGGGCGAGACAGGCCGCGGACGGGGGTGTTGAGATGAATCCGAGACTGCAGCCGGTCGGCGAGCGCGGCGGGGAGGGTGTCGATTCCGTGGCGGAACGAGAAGAGGCCGGAGGGGCCGTCATTGTCCGTCGACGACCCGCTGAGGGCGGCCCGAAGTCCCCCCCAGAGAAGGGAGCCGTGATCGGACTCCAGGTCGGCCAGTCGCTCAAAAGCGTGCGTGATGGACAGGTCCTGCGGGCGCCCGGCGAAGACGCCCCCCACGAACGGAGCCACGGCGTAGTCGAGGACCTCGGGCCCCAGACGCCGACGCACGAACGACGCGACGCTTTCTTCTTCGTCCGCCCGGCGCGAAATGAACGGCTCGGCCAGCAGGCGCCACTTTGCCCGGGCCGAGAACAGATCCGTCGTCAGGAAGTCGGGGACGGACATGGGAAGCGGCAGGGGGCGGCCGTCGCGGACCACGTAGCGGGTGGCGGCCTCCTCGTTGGCCGACACGACCGCGTCCGACAGGCCCAGGTCCGCAATCAGGGCGCCGAGCGCGGGCGTTGAGGCGCGGAGGGAGTTCGGGCCGTGCTCGATCAGGAACCCGTCCGAGGACTCACTCTGAATCACTCCGCCCACCTGATCGGCCGCCTCCCAGACCGTAACGGTGTGCCCCTCCCGCTGCAGGTGGTAGGCGGCCGTCAGTCCGCTAATGCCAGCGCCGATAACTGCGACAGTCGACATACATGCACAGGATTTGGAGAAAGACCGTACGCATGAACGAGCGGAGCCGAGGGCCGTTCGGTCTCGGACGGGGAAACCCGGAGGCCAGGGCGACGGTACAAGTCCTGATCTAACTCACAGTCCTGCACACAAGAGCAGCGAGATCGACCCATGGCGACAGAGGCAATGAACGAGGAGTGGCGTCGGATTCGGGACCAGATCAAAGAGATCTGGGAGGAGGCCGACTTCGACGACAAGCAAATGAAGCGCGCCCGCGGTGAGATGAAGAAGATCGTGGGGCTCATTCACGACAAGACCGGGGAGGACCCCGAAGAAATTCGGCGCAAGATGAGTGCGATCCTGTAGCGTTCGCTGCCCCTTGTGGCACCTGTTTCGGCACACCATCCCGCCTGCCCTGCACCCGCCGGGGCGGGCGTTTTTTTGTGGGGCTTGGTTTTGGATTGGTCCGGGCGGCGGTTAGTTTGAACGCGGCCCTCATGCCGTTGGCCCTTCGCATTTCTGCTCGCAAACTGGAAGCCCTTTCATGCCCGACGATACGATTGGTACCGATGCGCCGACCGACGCGGCCGCATTCCAGGAACGTGCTGCCCACTACGAGGCCCTTGTGGAGACGATGGAGACGCGGGCCGAAACCGTGAAGCGAGGGGGCGGGGAGAAGAAGATTCAGAAGCAGCACGACCGTGGGAAGCTGACGGCCCGGGAACGGATTGCGTACCTGCTCGACGATCCCGAACAGTTTCGTGAGCTCGGTCTCTTTGCCGGCTATGAGATGTACGAAGACGAGGGCGGGTGCCCGGCGGGCGGCACGGTCATGGGCTTCGGGGCGGTGAGCGGGCGCGAGTGCCTGGTGGTGGCCAACGACGCCACCGTGAAGGCGGGCGCCTGGTTTCCGATCACGGCCAAGAAAAACCTTCGGGCGCAGGAGATTGCCCTGGAGAACCACGTGCCGATCATCTACCTCGTGGACTCGGCGGGCGTGTACCTGCCGATGCAGGACAAAATTTTCCCCGACAAGGACGACTTCGGGCGGATCTTCCGCAACAACGCGAAGCTGTCGAGCGAGGGCATCCCGCAAATTGCGGCCATCATGGGGAGCTGCGTGGCCGGGGGGGCATACCTGCCCATCATGAGCGACGAGGCGGTGATTGTGGAGGGGACCGGCTCGGTCTTTCTGGCGGGGCCGTACCTCGTGAAGGCGGCGATTGGGGAGGATGTGGAGGCGGAGGAGCTGGGCGGGGCCACCACGCACACCGAAATCTCCGGCGTGGCCGACTACAAGGCCGAGGACGATGAGGACGCACTCGACACGGTCCGCTCCCTTGTCGACCACCACGGCCCCGTGGAGCGGTTCGGGTATGCGCAGGGAGAAGCAACCGGGCCGGCCTACCCCGCCGAGGAGCTCTACGGCCTGTATCCCAGCAAGGGAAACGAGCAGTACGACATGCGCGAGATCCTCGCCCGCATCATCGACGCGGGGTCGTGGACGGAGTACAAGGAGGGCTACGGGCGCACGCTCCTGACCGGCTACGCCCGGATCGACGGGTGGAACGTGGGCATCGTGGCGAACCAGCGGGCCGTGGTGCGCAACAAGACGAACCACGACTCCAAGGGCGAAATCCAGGTCGGCGGCGTCATCTACGGCGACGCGGCGGACAAGGGGGCCCGCTTCGTGATGAACTGCAATCAGAAGGAGATCCCGATCATCTTCTTCCAGGACGTGACCGGGTTCATGGTGGGCAAGCGGGCCGAGCACAGCGGCATCATCAAGGACGGCGCGAAGATGGTCAACGCCGTCTCGAACTCGACCGTGCCGAAGCTGACGGTGGTGGTGGGCAACTCCTACGGGGCCGGCAACTACGCCATGTGTGGCCGCGCCTACGACCCGCGCCTCGTGCTGGCCTGGCCCACCGCCAAGATTGCCGTGATGGGGGGACAGCAGGCGTCCAAGGTGCTGAAGCAGATCAAGGTCCGCCAGCTGGAGAAGCAGGGCAAAGAGCTGTCCGAGGAGGACGAGGAGGAGCTGCTCTCCACGATCCAGGACCGCTACGAGGAGCAGACGACGCCGTACTACGCCGCCGCCCGGCTGTGGGTGGACGCCCTCATCGACCCGGTCGACACGCGCGACTGGCTCTCGCGGGGGCTCGACGTGGTGGACCACAACCCCACGCTGGAGCGGTTCAATCCCGGCGTCATCCAGACGTAGGGCGCGGTGGCGAACCCCGGGGCTACGCCTCCTGCTCGTACCGCTCCCCGTTTACGGAGAAGCTGTAGGTGATGGTGGCGGTCTGGTCCACCATGTTCGACACGGAGCAGTATTTGTCGAGGCTGAGGTCGATGGCGCGGCGGACCTTCTCCGGCGACACGTCGCCCTCGAATGCGTAGTGCAGGTCGAGGTCGGTGAAGACACGCGGCGGCTCCTCGGCCCGCTCGCCGTCGATCTCGGCGTGGAAGTCGTCGATCTCCTGTTTCTGTTTGTCCAGGATCATCAGGATGTCGATGCTGCTGCAGCCGACGACGCTCAGGGCCGTCATCTCCATGGGGCTGATGCCCTCCTGGTCGCCCGACGACGCGATGGTGACGTCGTAGTCGCCGTTGGTGCCGCGGAACTGAATGGCGTCGTTGATGCGCTCGAGGCTGAGGGTCATGCGGTTGCGGGGGTCAGTGGAAAAAGACACACAGACGAAAGATAACAAAGAATGAGGAGCACGTCAGGGAGGCTAACGGGTTAAGAGAAGCGGCTTATTCCCATAGATGTGGAGTTGCCGCGGTTCGTTTTTCTCCGTCTAAGTGGATCCCCAGGCGTCAGATCTCGGAGAGCTCCTTGAGGGGGACTAGACGAGACCCTCCTGCTTGACGGACCCGTCGAGGAAATTGGGATTGAGTCGGGTCATGGGACGGAGGGATCATGCGCCGTTAGCAGGGTCACTCGTTGCCGCAAGGGCGTTCCTCATACGCTGCAAGGAATCGCCCCTCCGTATCCCCATACCGGTCGAAATATGATGGACCTTCAGCCCGCATAGACCCGATTACAAGTGCGTTTGCACCGAGTTCGGCGGCCTTCTCCTTCGACTTCCGGGTGACCTTCTCGTCCAATCCAGAAATGCTTCCTGTGCTGCTGAGGAAGGCGACTTCGTTGTAGGGGCAGTCGATCGAGCTTGTATCGGCGTAGATTGCTACCTTCGATGTGTCGACAGGCTCAAGACCTTCTGGCGCACTTTCGAGTCGCGTCACGTCCGTGCTTACGCACCGGGCCAGTAACAAAACTGTGAGAACCGAAGCTGCAAGATATGTGAATCGTGTCATCCTATGTCTAAGTAGTGATTAATCAGATAATACGAGTAGTAGAGAGGGGTTTTCGTGGGCGAAATGGTTTGTGGTTACTTCAGGGATCGATAACGGTTGCCAGTCTGCTCAATCTGAAAAAGTCGTATTTGTGAATATAAGAAAGCACCTCACGTTTGTTGCAACCTTGCGCCTGTGACATATTCATCTCCGCCTCGTTGATGCCGGCTACGCCTCCCAGCCAGGCTTAGTGAAGGCATGTCGGTGCATGTAGTCGCCGACGGACACTGCACCGATAATGATGACGGTAACAAGGCTTTGGAGCCAGCGCTTCATTGTGTGCTGAATCTATGGAACGAGAGAGGCTGGCAGTCTAATGGCGGAAGTTACTCTCCCTCGTAGAAAGTGACCGTCTTTTGAAGATGGTCGGCGTGATCGTAGATGTCGTCCACCGAGTCGATCGGAACCCGACTCACGTTCTTTTCCTTGTCGAAGAGGCCGATCCGCATCTGCTCACCGTGGAAGTAGAAGCGGCAGATGGGTTGCCGATTCGTGTCGTCCAGGAGCACATTGAAGTAGCTTTTCAGATCCCGCTTTGCGATCCGGTTCACGTCCACCCTCTCTCGGAGAATCGCCCGCACGATCCGATAGCCTTCAATTTCTTCCTCAAGAGTCACGACATCCCCATCCTGCTTGACAACACCTTCCGGGAGTTCGTCCTCGCCGTCGGATTGGCCGCCGGACAGGTCATCCTCGACACTCGCTTCTTCCTCGGCCAGGGCAGAGGTAAGGTGTCCTCTCACCTTGTTATGGACGAGTTGCTTGAGCGCCTGCTTGATGATCGGCCGGAATTGATCTCGGCGATTCTGGGTGACGCGACCGTCATAGACCTGTTGGGTCATGAAGTGGACGAACTCCTCCTCCGGGTCATTCCACTGGGTCTGTAGGTACTCGTGTAGCGCCTTGCGATACTTCAGCTCCCGGGCAGTGTCAACCATCTCTTCAAGGTCAAAGGTCGACTTCCGGAGGTTTTTGAGTTCTTCAATCTCTTGTTCATTGAAGTCAAAGAGGTTGAGCTCCAAGAAGGGGCGCTCGTCCATCTTGTTGCTCTCCTCAAGGTCCGAGAAGAACCGGTACTTCACACCATTAGTCAGAATGCCAATGCGGGCGTCGGTGACCTGGAAGTATCGGAAGAGCTGTTCTTCGTGTTTTATCTCGAGATCGGCACCCGTTGGCTTACACTCGATCAGGATAGAGGGCGTATCGTTATGCAGGATGGCGTAGTCGACCTTCTCTCCTTTCTTCTCGGCGAAGTCAGCGGTGAACTCAGGCACGACCTCGCTCAAATCGTAGACGTCGTACCCGAGGGCCTTGATGAAGGGGATGACGAGGGCCTGCTTGGTGGACTCCTCGTTCCGGATTCGGTCGAGCTGGTCTTCGGCTCGGTCGGCGACGTTGTCGATCTTTTCGGCGAAATCCATGGGTCAGTCAAGATCTGATTGAATAAAGATGGGAGAAGAAATGAGATCGTCATGCAGGCTGACAGGGAAATTGGTAAAATGCAAGTCCTGTGGCGGAAATACCACCAGGTATGGATACCAGCGGCGAATGCAGTGGGGAGCTTTTCGGTGGGTCGCCCTGTTGGACCCATGATCCTCTTTCCACAAGTGGCTCATGACGATGGCCTCGGCTCACAACAACGATTCGCCCGACAGGGCGGAAAATGATTCACGCGACGACCGGCCGCCGTTTTTCTCACGCGTCGCCGCTCAACTGGGCCGAGCGCGGGAGACGCTGCTCGCCGGTCGCCTCGATCGGATTGATCCCGACTACGTGGAGGAAGGGGCGCGCGACGTCACCGAGGCGGACCTCGACACGGTGGTGGAGCGGGCGGAGGCCATCGAGCGGCGGTTCCGGGGCGACGGGCCGCTGGGGCGGCTGATGGAGGACGGGCGGCTGCTTCTCCACCTGGTCCGCGATGCGCGCCGGGGCTCTTACCGCGAGGTGCCCGTCTGGACCCTCAGCGCCGCCGGGTTCGCGCTCCTCTACGTCCTCAACCCCTTCGATCTGATTCCCGATGCCGTGCCCGTGCTCGGCCTGCTCGACGACGCGGCGGTGGTGTCGGCCTGCCTGGCACTGGTGGAGCAGGACCTCTACGCCTACCGGCAGTGGCGGGAAGAGAGTGGGGACCGGCGGGCGCTGGACGGGGCCGAGGCGGAGCCGCCGGACGATCCAAAGAAAACGTCGAGATAACAGCGCCGGGGGGCCTGTTGCTTATCCTGTCCGTCCCGCGGCTGTATTGTTGACGCCCTGCCCCATTTGCTTTCGATCGAATGGATCCGACGCTGGAGCCGCGCAAGCGGCAGACGTACGAGGAAGAACTTGCGAACGCGATCACCCACGGCGTGGGGCTGGTCCTGAGCGTGGTCGGATGGGTCGCGTTGCTCGTCGTGGCCGGGTGGGCCGGCGACGGGTGGGACCTGGCCGCCTCGGCGGTCTTTGGGGGCACGCTCGTCTTTCTCTACGGCGCCTCCACCGCGTACCACAGCGCCCGATCGCCGCGCCTGAAGCGCTCGATGCGCATCGTGGACCACGTCGCGATCTTTCTGCTCATTGCGGGCACCTACACGCCGTTTGCGACCCTTCTGATGCGCGACGGATGGGGCTGGACCCTCCTCGCGATCGTGTGGGGGCTGGCGCTGGCCGGGCTGCTGTTTAAGCTCTTTTCCGAGCACCGCTACCACCCGGCGGCCACCTCCCTCTACCTCCTGATGGGGTGGATGGGCGTTCTGTTTGTGGACCCGATGCGTGCGGCGCTCCCCATCGGCGGGCTCCTGCTGGTGGGGGCCGGCGGGCTGGCGTACACGGCCGGCGTGGTGTTCTACGGCTGGCACTCGCTCCGCTACAGCCACGCCATCTGGCACGTGTTCGTGCTCGTGGGCAGCCTCTGTCACTACCTGGCCGTGGCGCTCTACGTGCTCTGAGGCTTACAGCGAATAGGTGCCGAGTTCCTCGCCGAGGTCCGTATGGGGGAAGATCTCCCGCGCCTGGCGGAGCTCCTCGCTCTTGTCGCCGGGCGGGAGGTGGACGAGCAGGAGGCGCTCGACGTCGGCCCGGTCGGCCACCTGGGCGGCCTCGGCGGCGGTCGAGTGGTTTTCGGACGGGCCTCCGTTGGCCTCGTGCACGAGCAGGTCGGCGTCCTCGGCGAGCCGGACGACGCCCTCGGCGGGGCCGGACGTATCGCAAGAGTAGGCCAGGACGCGCCCGGTCGGCTCGTGTTCGAAGCGGAGCCCCACGTTCGGCGTATCGCCGTGCGCGACGGGCGCTCCCGTCACGGTCCAGGCGCCTTCACCCCACACCGTCGCCCCGGGGGCGTGCTCCACCGTGCGCCAGTCGATGGGCGGGAGGCCCTCCCAGTCGCGGTGCACGGGCTCGAAGGCGTCCCACGAGCGGCGGGCCTGGGCGAGCGCCGGCTCGATGCCGACCACGGGCAATGCCCGGTCGCGCCCGTCCAGCCACACTTTCTCCATGAGGAGGGGAAAGCCGCTCACGTGGTCCATGTGGGCGTGGGTGACGATGAGCCCGCCGACGCTGTCGATGGCGGGGCCGCACTGCTGGAGGCGCTGGAGGGCGTCGCCGCCGCAGTCGACGAGAAGGGTGCGGGGCGGGGAGCGGTCATCGGTCACCGCCAGCATGGTGGTGGTGCGGTGCGGATCGCTAATCGCGGCGCCGGTGCCCAGGAGGTGAACTGCAGGCATGGGAGGGACGAGGTCCGAATGACGAGAGCGAGTGAAGGATCACAACCTAATGGAGGCGGCCCTCGAAAATCGACACGCGTCGGCCCCTACCGGGTGCGCTGGATGGCAAACTCGGTGAGCCCGACCAGCGAGGCGCGGGCATCGGAGGGAGGGAGGGCAGCGAGGAGCCCCTTCGCCTCCGCGGCCAGTGATTCCATCCGGTTGCGGGCGTAGGCAATGCCGTCGTGATCCGCCACGAAGGCGGCCACCTCCCGGAGGTCGTCGCGGTCCTTGTCGTCGCGGTCCACGATCTTGAGGATGCGTTTCCGCTCGCTCCTCCCAGCGTCCCGCAGGGCGACGATGAGGGGCAGCGTCATCTTCTTCTCCTGAAGGTCGATGCCGACGGGCTTGCCCGCGTCCTGCTCGCTGTAGTCGAACAGGTCGTCCCGGATCTGGAACGCCAGGCCGAGGGTTTCGCCGAACTGGGCCATCCGCTCGACGAGGGCCTCGTCGTCGGAGACGCTGACGGCCCCGCTCTTGGTGCAGGCGGAAATGAGGGAGGCCGTTTTGTCGGAGATAATGCGGAAGTAGGTGTCCTCGTCGATGTCGAGCAGGCGCGACTTTTGGATCTGCAGGAGCTCCCCTTCGCTCATGCGACGGACGGCGTCCGAGAGGGTGTGCAGCACCGTATAGTCGTTGTGGTCGAGCGACAGGAGGAGGCCGCGGCTGAGGAGAAAGTCGCCCATCAGCACGGCAATTTTGTTTTTCCAGAGGGCGTTGATGGAGAAGACGCCCCGTCGCCGATCGGCGTCGTCGACCACGTCGTCGTGCACGAGGGTGGCGGTGTGGAGCAGTTCGACGAGGGCGGCCGCACGGTGGGTCATCTCGGAGGGCGCCCCGCCCGAGGCTTTTGCCGAGAGGAGCACGAGCAGGGGGCGAATGCGCTTGCCCTTTTGCCAGAGGACGTACTGCGTGATCTTGTCCAGCAGCATGTGGTCGGCCCGCATTGCCTCCCGGAAGTAGGTTTGGAAGGCGTCCAGGTCGTCCTCGACCGGCGTCCGGATGTCGTCCAGCGTCGTGGGGACGGGGCGGTCGATTGTCAGAGCGTCCGCCTCCCCGTTGGCAGAGACCCGATCGTCCGACGCGGGCGTATCGGAGGGGGGCGAGGAGACGTTGGCCATCGTGTTTTCAATCATCATTGAAAAGAGACTACCCCACGAACGGCTGGCTCATGGAAAGGTTTGTGCGCGGCGGCCTGCTTGCGTAACAGCGGCCGGTTATCCGAAGCGGTAGGCCCGGCGCCGGAGCAGAAACAGGAAGAAGGGCACCCCGCAGAGGGCTGTCAGGACGCCGACGGGGACCTCCTGGGCCGGGAGGACGGTGCGCGCCGCGAGGTCGGCCCCGCAGAGAAAAATGGCGCCCACCGCGAAGCTGAGGGGGACGAGGCGCCGGTGGGGCACGCCCACCAGCAGGCGCACGGCGTGGGGGACGATGAGGCCGACGAAGCCGATGGCGCCCGACACGGCCACGAGCGTGCCCGTTACCAGGGCGGCCAGCACAATGAGCCCCCGCTTGATGGCCTCCACCGGCATGCCGAGGCTCTGGGCCGGCTCTTCTCCGACCAGCATGGCGTCGAGCGGCCGGGCCAGGGCAAGCAGCGTGCCCACCCCGAGGGCGGTGGTGAGCGCGGGGATCGGCAAAATCCCCCACCGCGCCCCATTCAGCGAGCCGAGCAGCCAGAACAGCACCGCCCGCAGCTTGTCGGGCTCGGGCGACGAGTAGGTGATGAACGACGTGATGGAGGCCATGAGGGCGGACATCGCCACGCCGGCCAGCAGCAGGCGCGCCACGGACACCCGCGGCCCATCGCGGGCGACGAGGTAGACGATGGTGATGGAGGCCAGGCCCCCCAGGAACGCCGCGAGGGGCATGCTGAGGGTTTTTGAGAGCAGGGGGGGCAGGAAGCCGAGGTAAAAGAGAGAGGCGCCCGCCGAGGCCCCGCTCGAAATGCCGAGGATGTAGGGCTCGGCCAGCGGGTTGCGGACCAGCGTCTGCATCGCCACGCCGATGATGGACAGGCCGCCCCCGACGATGCAGGCCAGCACGGCGCGGGGCAGGCGCAGCTGCCACACGATGCGGCGGGCCGTGGGGGACGGGTCGGGGCCGATGGAGAGGGTCTGATGCAGCACCACGTGGTACACGTCCGCCCACCCCACCGCCGAACTGCCTACGGACACCGCCGCCCCCACGGTCGCGATCAGGGCCCCAGCGAGGCCCAAGCCGACGAGCCAGGGGCGTTTCATGGGGCCGAAGGGGCGCTAGCAGAATCAGCGACGGCGGGGCGGGCCGAAGAGGGGTCGATCCGATCCGGATGGAGGTGGGCGGCCATGCGCCAGGCGCCGTCCACGAGCCGCGGGCCCGGACGCAGCAGCAGGTCGTCGGGGAGGCTGTAGACCCGATTGTTCTGGAGGGCCGGCACGATGTCCCAGGTGGGGTGGAGAGACTGAAGGCGGTCGGGGTCGTAGTCGGGCCCCCAGGCGCCGACGATCACGTCCGGCTTCTCCGTTAGCACAAATTCCTCGGTGAGGGTGGGGGCCTGGGCGTCGAGCGAGTCCGTGATGCTCCGTCCCCCCGCCATCTCCACGAGCGTGTGGATGTAGCTGTCCCGACCAAAGCCGTAGAGGGTTTCCTCTCCGATCAGGACGAGCACCCGCGGGCGCTCCGACTGGGGAATGTCGGCCGTCTGGGTGCGCAGGGCCTCGGCCCGCCGCCGGAGGGCCTGTGCGCTGTCGCGTGCGGCCGCCTCCGTGTTCAGCAACGTCCCCATCGTTTCGATGGCGTCGAACACGTCCCCCAGCGACGAGAAGGAAAAGAAGTACACCGGAAGGTCGAGGGCGTCGAAGGTGTCGGTATCCCCGGGAGGGTTGATCTGATCGGTGGCCAGCACCAGGTCGGGCTCCTGGGCCGTGATTGCCTCAAAGTCGACCGGGAGGGCGCTGACGTGGTCGAGGGAGTCGACCGCGGGAGGGTAGTCGTCCGACGAGGTAACGGCGACGAGCGTGGAGCCGGCGCCCGCCGCAAACGCCAGCTCAGTCAGGTTGGGCGCGAGCGACACCACCCGTTCCACCGGACGTTCGACCTGAACGGTTCGCCCCAGATCGTCGGTCAGCTCAGCCGGCGCCGCGTCCTGATCTGCGCTGCACCCCACGAGCCCGGCAACCACCAGAGCCGCAGCAAAAACAACAGGGGAGAGGCGCATGCTCAGGAGGAAATCGAATGCGACACAACGAAAACCAGCGACCTGATACGCCCCCGACCAAAAGTTGTTGATGGGGGGCGCAGGGGCCGCGCTCTCGCCACACCGTTGACACGGTCCCCTGTTTCGTGTAAAATTACCCCACCGCGGGAATCTTCCGCCCCACACTGAGCGTCCCGGTTGTGTGTTAGTACAAACCCCACCCTTGAGTAGTCCCTCGTCATGATCGGTTGCTCGTCGGACGGCGCCTGTTGGTGATTCTGAGGCCCCAAGGCGAGCGCACCCGACACGCATTCCTTTGCCTGTATGGACAAGTGTATCTACGTAGTCGACGACGAGCCGAAGATCGGCAATCTGTTCTCCAACGTGCTGGAGCGGGACGGCTATCAGGTCGAGTCGTACCTGAACCCGCTCTCGATGCTGGAGGCGCTCGACGAGGGCGCCGCCACGCCCGATGTGGTGGTGGCGGACATGATGATGCCCGAGATGGACGGCGTGGAGCTGATGGAAACCCTCCAGGAGCGGGGCCTCGACATTCCGGTCATCATCATGACGGCCCACTCGTCGGTGCAGACGGCGGTGGAGGCCATGCAGCAGGGCGCATTTCACTATCTCCAGAAGCCGGTCAACCTGGAAGAGATGCGGGCGCTGTTGGAGAAGGCGATCGACCTCTACGGCGCCCAGCAGGAGCTGGAGCAGATCAAGACGCAGCAGCAGCAAAAGTACCCCATCGAGGGCATTCTGGGCCAGAGCGATCCGATCGTGCGGGTCCGCGACACCATCGAGACGCTTTGCAGCGCCTCCAACACCACGGTGCTCTTTTCTGGCGAGACGGGGACGGGGAAAAACCTGGCCGCGAAGACCCTTCACTACAATTCCTCGCGGGCCAAGCACCAGTTTACCGACATCAACTGCGCGGCGCTGCCCGACAATCTCCTGGAGGCGGAGCTCTTTGGGTACGAGGAGGGGGCCTTCACCGACGCGCGCGACTCGAAAGAGGGGTTGATTGAGGTCGCCGATGAAGGGACCCTCTTCCTCGACGAAATCGACTCGATGAGCATGGCACTCCAGGCGAAGCTGCTGTCCTTCCTGGAGAGCCGACAGTTCCGGCGGCTGGGGGGCGTAGAGGACCTGACGGCCGACGTGCGCATCCTGTGTGCGACCAACTCCGACCTGGAGCAGAGCGTGCAGGAAAATACCTTCCGCAAAGACCTCTTCTACCGCATCAACGTGGTGAACGTCAAGATGCCGCCGCTCCGCCACATGGGCGACGACGTGATGCTGATTGCGCGGCACATGATCGAGACCTTCAACCGCGAGTTTGGGAGCACCGTCAAAGGGTTCACTGAGGCCGCGGAGGAAAAACTGCGGGACCACATGTGGCCGGGCAACGTGCGGGAGCTCCGGAATGTGCTGGAGCGCGCCATGATCTTCGCCGACGGCGATCAAATCGAGGTTGGCGACCTGACGCTGGCGCCGCCGGGCCGCCTCGACGACATGCACGCCGCGGGCGAGGCCTTCCAGTTTCCGCTGGGCCGCACGCTGCAGGAGGTCGAAAAGGCCTACATTCGCCGCACCCTGGAGGTGCGCCCGGACGACAGCTACGCCGACATCGCCGATGGCCTCGGCATCTCGAAGAAGACGCTCTGGGACAAGCGCAAACGGTACCAGCTCGACGAGGTCGTGGAGCGGTAGACGCCTCGCCGCGAACTTCCGGCGGCGTGCCCAATTCTATTCCCCCGACGGCCGCTTGCGGCCCCGCCCCTCGCAGCACCGGTCACTGTTTTGCCCCCTGGTCCATGCAACCGCCTTCCCAGTCGGAATACCGCCCCCCGAAGGTGCCCACGGTCGACGCGGTCGCGGCGCGCGAGCGGGCCCAGCGCCTCTCCGCCCGCAGCATTAAAACCGAGGCGAAGGTGCAGGGGCTGAAGATGCTCGTCGGCATGCTGGATCTGACGACGCTGGAGGGGGCGGACACCCCCGGCAAGGTGCGCTCCCTCTGCCAGAAGGCCCGCACCCCGGATTCGGACCACGACTCCCCGTCGGTGGGCGCCGTGTGCGTGTACCCGCCCATGGTGCCGGTGGCCCGCAAGCAGCTGCGCGGCACGGACATTGCCATCGCCTCCGTCGCCAGCTACTTTCCGAGCGGCCAGGCGGCGATCGACGAGCGGGTCGAGGAGGTGGAGCGGGTGCGGGAGGCCGGGGCGGACGAGATCGACGTTGTGATGAACCGCAACGCCTTTCTCTCCGGCCGCTACGGGCAGGTGCACGACGAGCTCAGCGCCCTGGCCGACGCGTCGGGCGACGCGCACCTGAAGGTGATCCTGGAGACGGGCGAGTTGGAGACCTACGACGCCGTGCGCCTTGCCAGTCAGATTGCCATTGACGCCGGAGCCGACTTCATCAAGACCTCGACGGGCAAGATCACGCCCGCGGCCACCATGCCCGTCACCCTCGTGATGCTGGAGGCGATCCGCGACCACTATCTCGACACAGGAGAGGCGATCGGCATGAAGCCCGCGGGGGGCATCCGAAAGGCCAAGCGCGCGCTCCGGTACCTCGTGATGGTGAAAGAGACACTGGGGGACGCGTGGCTGACCCCCGATCGGTTTCGCATCGGGGCCTCGTCGCTCCTGAACGACCTGCTCCTCCAGCTGGAGAAGGAGCGAACCGGGCGCTACCATTCGAAACGGTACCTGTCGCTCGGGTGATTTTCTGCGTGGAGAGCACTCTAGCGCGTATTTCGTATTGCGTATTTCTTGTTGCGTATCACGTACGTAATTCAAGTTGCGCCCTCCGGCGTCATTTTCGGGGAGACAGCGGACCGCGAACCGCAGACCGTGGAATAGAGGGGTGCTCGGCGGTCGGCCGTCCGTGGTCCGCCGTCATTGAGGCACTACGTGGGTCCCCTGCAACCTGGGGTAAGTAGCCAAGAGTACGAAATACGGAATACGACGCGTTGCTTTTGTTGACGACGTGTGGCGTCACTGACCTCGAATCATTCGTTTGCATCTTATGGCCAACGTAGACGCAGCCCCCGACACGGCCCGCGAGTTGCTCTTCGGCGACGAGTGGGCGTACGCCCCGGCCCCCCAATCCGCCGACCACGTCCGGCTGGCGGACCGCTACGGCCCGTTCATTGACGGCGAATTTCGGGAGGCGGACGAGTACTTTCCCTCGATCAATCCCGCGACGGAGGAGACGCTGGCGGAGGTGGGCCTTGCCACCGACCAGGTGGTCGACGAGGCCGTGGGGGCCGCCCGGACCGCCTACGAGGAGCACTGGCGCGATCTGCCGGGGGGCGAGCGGGCGAAGTACATCTACCGCATCGGGCGGATGATCAAGGAGAAGTCGCGCGAGTTTTCCGTCCTGGAGTCGATGGACGGGGGCAAGCCGATTCGGGAGTCGCGCGACATGGACATCCCGCTCGTGGCGGCGCACTTCTTCCACTACGCCGGCTGGGCCGACAAGCTGGAGTACGCCGTGCCGGGCCCGGGCCGGCCCCAGTCGCTGGGCGTGTGCGGGCAGATCATCCCCTGGAACTTCCCGCTCCTCATGGCCGCCTGGAAGATTGCCCCGGCCCTGGCGACGGGCAACACGGTGGTGATTAAGCCCGCGGAGACGACCCCGCTCACGGCGATCAAGCTGGCCGAGGTGATCCAGGAGGCGGGCCTGCCGCCCGGCGTCGTCAACATCGTGCACGGGGCCGGGGGCGTCGGAACGGCCATCGTCGAGCACGACGACGTCGACAAGATCGCCTTCACCGGGTCGACGGCCGTGGGGAAGCAGATTCAGAAGCAGCTGGCCGGGGCCGACACCCGGCTCACCCTGGAGCTGGGGGGGAAGGGGGCGAACATCGTGTTCGAGGACGCGCCCATCGACCAGGCGGTGAAGGGCATCGTGGACGGCATCTACTTCAACCAGGGGCACGTCTGCTGTGCCGGCTCGCGGCTGCTGGTGCAGGAGAGCGTGGCCGACGAGGTGATCACCAAGCTGCGCCATCGCCTCTCCACGCTCCGCGTCGGGGATCCGCTCGACAAGAACACCGACATCGGCGCCATCAACTCGCGGCAGCAGCTCGAAAAGATCCGGTCGCTCGTCGAGGTGGGCGAGCAGGAGGGCGCCGAGAAGTTTCAGCCGGCCTGTGACCTCCCTGAGAAGGGATTCTGGTTCCCCCCGACGTTCTTCACCAACGTCACGCAGTCGCACCGCATTGCCCAGGAGGAAATCTTTGGTCCGGTGCTCACGGTCTCCACCTTCCGCACCCCAGAAGAGGCGGTGGAGCGCGCCAACAACACCGAGTACGGCCTGGCGTCGGGCATTTGGAGCGACAAGGGATCGAAGCTGTTCTCGATCTCGCAGGCCCTCAAGAACGGGGTCATCTGGGGCAACACGTACAACAAGTTCGACCCCGCCAGTCCCTTCGGCGGCTACAAGGAAAGCGGCTTCGGCCGCGAAGGGGGCGTTCACGGACTGCTTCCGTATCTAGACGTACACGCACAGTCATGGCAACCCAGAACCGCAGCACCCACGAACGGCTCCCCGTCTACAAAACCCGCAAGCTCTACATCGGCGGGGGATTCCCCCGAACCGAAAGCGGACGATACGTAACTGTCACCGACCCGCAGGATCACTTCGTGGCCAACATCTGTCGCGCCTCGCGCAAGGACTTTCGGGACGCCGTGGTTGCGGCCCGCGACGCCCAGGAGGGATGGGCGGGGCGGAGCGCCTTCAACCGCGGCCAGATTCTGTACCGGATGGGCGAGATGCTGGAGTCTCGTCGACCGGCGTTCGTGAGCGAGCTGGCGGACGTGGCCGGCTACGACCGGGACGAGGCGGAGGCGGAGGTTGACGCCGCCATCGACCGGCTGGTGTGGTACGCGGGCTGGTCCGACAAATTCGCGCAGGTGTTCGGGTCGGTGAACCCGGTGGCCAGCTCGCACTTCGACTTTACGGTGCCGGAGCCGACGGGCGTGGTGGCGGCCTTCACGCCCCGCCAGGCGCCCCTCCTCGGCCTCGTCTCCTGCCTGGCGCCCATCATCGTGTCGGGCAACGCCGCCATCCTGATTGTCGAGAACGACGCCCCAACGCTGGCGCTCGACCTTGCGGAGGTGCTGGAGACGAGCGATCTGCCGGGCGGGGTCGTGAACATCCTGACGGGGCAGCGCGAGGAGCTGCGGGGCCACGTGGGCGGCCACCGCGACGTGGATGCCGTCCTGAGTGTGGGGGCGTCGACCGAGGAGCGCACGGTGCTGGAAGAGGAGGGGGCCGAGAGCGTCACCCGGATGGAGTTTCGCCCGGACCGCTCGCCCGCCGAGTGGCGCTCCGATGAGAGTGCGTCGCCCTACTGGATTGCGCCCTTCGTCGAGTTTAAGACGACCTGGCACCCGGTGGGGCGCTAACCCGGTGCGTCTTGTGTCCGTTTCTCGTTCGATCAGTCCCTGGTTTCCCATGGCCTTCGCCCGCCTCCCCATCGCCGCCGTCGTCCTCGCCCTGCTGCTTGGAGCGTGCAGTGGGCCGTCGCAGTCCCAGCCCAACACCGAACGGGAGGACGAGACGGACCCCCCGGCCCGGACCGACGACGCGGCGGCGGCCCGGGCCTCGGTGGCCGAGTTTGAATCCTTCGATCCGTCGGCGTACACCGTGGCCCCCACCGAGCGGACGGAAGAGGTGATCCACCAGGTGCCCCCCCGGCTGCTGAGTGGGCGGGCCGACGAGGGGGTGAAGCAGACGATCGAAGGGTTTCGCGTGCAGGTGTTTTCGGCGCAGGACCAGACGGCGGCCCAGGACGTCCGGGAGAAGGTGCGCCAGTGGTGGGAGCAGGTCAAGGACGATGCGCCCAGCGCCGTCTTCCGCTCGCCGCCCCCCATCGTGGTCGAGTATTCGCAGCCGTACTACCGCGTGCGGATCGGCGCGTTTGCGGAGCGGGGAGAGGCGGAGGAGGCGCTCAAATTTGTACAGGACGAATACTCGGGGGCGTTCATCGCCCGGAGCACGGTGACGGTGATCCGGTGAGGGCGCACTATGCGTCGGTCGGGGGGCGGGCCAGGGTTGCGAGTCGGTCCACCACGTCCGCGGCGTACGTCTCGTGCTCCGGCTTCATGAGCACGCTGCGCAGGACCGCGGCCTCGTCCTGGTCGGCCTCGAACTGAGGGCAGAGCGTCGTTAGCGCCTCGGCGGGCAGGCGGTAGAGGCTTGTAAAGACCGGCTCGTCCGGGTCGTCCATCGCGCGCTCGAAGAGCGACTGGCTGGCGGCGTCGACGGCGGAGAGGGTCGGCGCGTCCGGCGTCGGCACGTACGCCACGATGTCGGTTTCCGGGGGCGTGAGCAGGGTGAGGGCGTCCCGCTCGCGGATGCGATCGGCCCAGGCGCGGGCCGCCCGCAGGCAGGCCCCTACGATGGCCCCTACGCCGTCGGTTGGGGCCAGCGGAAGGGCCCGAAGGGTGCACCAGAGCGCCCCGGCGGCGGCCCCGGCGCGTGAGCACTCCAGGCTGATCTCGCCGAGGTGCAGGTCGTCGGACGTGAAGTAGGTGTACGGGGAGTCGTGCTTGTAGAACCGCCCGACGGCGGGGTCGCGAAAAAGGATGCACCCACAGCCGTAGGGCTGCAGGCCGTGCTTGTGCGGGTCGATGGCGACGGAGTCGGCCTGCTCGATGGCGACGAAGTCCCGCGCCGGAAAGCCCTCGACCGTTGGCGCGGCGTCGTCGGCCATGAGTCGAAAGAAGCCTCCGTAGGCGGCGTCGACGTGCACGCGGACGCCGTGGGCTCGGCAGAGTGCGAGGGCGTCCGCGATCGGGTCGACGCTCCCGAGGCCGGTGGTGCCGGCGGTGAGGACGACCGTGCCGATGGATTCGTGCTGGAGGGCGTCTTCGAGGGCGTCGAGCCGCAGGCGGCCTCGGGCGTCGGTCGGCAGGGAGGTCACGTCGGCGTCGAGCACCCGGCCCATGCGCTCGTGGGTGTAGTGGGCATCCGCGCTCACGGCGATCGATGCGTCCGGGTGGAGCTCGCGCGCCACCCAGAGTGCTTCGAGGTTGGCCACCGTGCCCCCGCCGGTGAGGTGCCCCAGCGTCTCGTCCGGGAGGCCCAGCATGTGTGCGAGTTCGGCCACCGCTTCCTGCTCCATCTGGCTTGTGGGCGGGCCGCCGTCGAGCGCGTGGTTGTTGGGGTTGATGCGCTGGGCCGCTGCGTAGGCGGCGACGGCCACCGGGTGGGGCGGCTTCAGCATCTGCCCGGCGTAGCGCGGGTGGTGGAACGGGTAGTTGCCCTCCAGCCGCTCCAGGTACTCGCCGAACACGCGGTCGAGGCGGTCCGGGTCGACGCCGAGGGAGGGATGGCGGTCGAACGCGCCCCAGGACTGCTCCCATTCTTCGACGTGTTCGAGGGCGCGGTGCAGCAGGGCGTCGACGGAGGGATACGGGGCGTCGTCGGACACAGGCGAAAAAGGGGGTGTGTAGAAGAGGGCGGGCAGTAGAGGCGAAACGGATCAGCGTCCGAAAAGGGACACCGGATCGGGGATGGAGGCCGGATCTTGCAGGTAGGTCGGAAGGGCCTGCGCCAGGAGCGGGGCGGTGAGGAGGCCTTTCGAGCCGAGGGCCGTGAAGGTCCAGAGGCGGGTTCGGTCCGGGAGGGGGCCGAGGAGGGGCTTGTTTGTATCGGTATGCTTCACGCGGACACCGGCCCGCTCGCCGATCACCTCGGCCCCCGCGAGGTCCGGCACCATGCGGGCGGTCTTCTCCTGGATGTAGTCGGTAGCGTCGGGGTCGGGGGTCAGGTCGTCGAAGTTGTTGTCGTAGTTGCTGCCCAGCACGAGCGTGTCGTCGTCGGGCACCACGTAGCCGCGGCCGGAGAGGGGAGGGAGGGACGCGTTCAGCGCGGATGGCCGCCGGACCCGCACGGTCTGTCCCTTCACGCCGTCGAGCCCGAGGCGCCGGAGTTCGGGAAAGCGCGGATAGCCTTGCCCGAGGGCCAGCAGTACGCGGTCGGCGCGCAGCTCCTCGGTATCGTCTCCGCGGTCCACCTCCACGACGGCGGCGGAGGGGGTTTCGCGCCAGTAGAGGACGGGGGCCTGGGATTCGACGACCGCGTTCCGCTCCTGGGCGGCCTCCAGGAGGGCCCTCACCATGGCCCGCACGTCGATGGCCCCGCCCTGCGGAACCCAGAGGGCGCCCTGTTCAGTCGCTACGCCGGAGAACCGCCCATGCGCGTCCGACGGGGAGAGCCACGTCGCAAGGCCGGGGTGCTCCGCGGCCGCCTCCCGGAAGGCGGCGGCCTGCTCGTCCGCGACCACCGGGCGAAGGACGCCGCGCTGGGGAAAGAGAGCGGAGGCGCCGGCCCGTGTCAGCAGTGTGGACACCGCCTCGAGGGCCTCCCGCAGGCGCCAGACAGGGCGGGCGCGCCGTCCCATAAACGGGTTTACGAGGCCCGCGGCGGCGCCCGATGCGCCCGCGCCCGGCTTTTCGGCTTCCAGCACGTGAACGTCGTGGGTCGGGCTGAGCACGAAGGCGGCGCAGGCCCCGGCGAGCCCCGCCCCCACGATCAGTATGTCGGCGTCGTGAGACATTTGCAAAAGATGTCGTGAGGCGACCATCGACCCGTCTCACACGCATGATTGGGCTCCGCGTTCGGGACCCGTTGCCGGGCGTTCGCTTACAGGACACGCACGCCATCCGCTCATCTGAAGTGCGCGACACCATGGCACACGACGTTGTGATTGTTGGGGGCGGGACCATTGGGCTCGCGACGGGCTTCGAGCTTGCCCGCCGGGGGGCATCGGTCACGGTTTTTGAGAAGGGCCGGGCCGGGCGGGGCACCTCCTGGCAGGCGGCCGGGATGCTCGCCCCCGACACCGAAATTGGGTTCGAAGAGCTGGCGCTCTATCGGTTGAACCGGGAGAGCCGGCGTCGGTGGCCCGATTTTGTGGAGCGGGTGGAGGCCGCCGCCGACACGAGCGTCGACTACCGCACGGAGGGGACGCTCATCGTGGCCGACGACCGGGACAGCGCGGAGGCCCTGCGGCGGCGGTACGAGTTTCAGCGGGAGCAGGGGCTGGAGGTGGAGTGGCTGACCGGCGAGGAGGCCCGCGAGATTGAGCCGTTTGTGGCGCCGGGGCTTTCGGCCGCCGTGCACTCGCCAACGGATCACCAGGTGGACAACCGGCGGCTGATGAAGGCCCTGCGGACCGCGTTCGAGGCGGAAGGGGGCACGCTGCACGAGCAGACGCCAATCGAGGCCGTCGTCCCCGACGCGGACCGCCCCGCCGTGCGCACGGCGGACGGGGAGCGGGTGGGGGCCGACCGCGTGGTCGTGGCGGCGGGCGTGTGGTCGCGCGAACTGGAAGGCCTTCTGCCGGACGCGCGTCCCCCCGTGCGGCCGGTGAAGGGGCAGATGCTCCAGTTGCGGCGCAAGCGCCCGTTCGACCTCACCCACGTCATTCGGGGGCCGGAGGCGTACCTGGCACCGAAGTCGAACGGCCGAATCGTCGTGGGGGCGACGAGCGAGGAGATGGGGTTTGATACGACCGTCACCGCCGGTGGACTCTACGACCTGCTGGAGGGGGCGTGGGAGGTGGTGCCCGGCATTCGCGACCTGCCAGTCGACGACACCTGGGCCGGACTGCGCCCTGCCAGCCGCGACCACGCGCCCCTCCTGGGCCCCACGGCTGCCCCCGGCATCGTCATGGCGACGGGCCACTATCGCCACGGCATTTTGCTGACGCCCGTGACGGCCGAGGAGATTGCGCGTCTGGTCCGGACGGGAGAAACCTCAGAGTGGCTGGAGCCGTTTTCTCCCATCCGCTTTTCTGACGCCGAATCTCCGCGCTCGTCCTCATGAGTTCGACCCCCGACCCCCGCATTCCGGTGACCGTGAACGGGGAGGCCCGCACGGTGCCCGAGGGGTACCCGCTTCTCGCGGTGCTGAAGGACCTGGAAATCGACCCGGCGGAGGCCACCGGCGTGGCCGTCGCGATCAACGAAAGCGTGATTCGACGCCAGGACTGGGCGGACGTGACCCTCGCGGAGGAGGACACGGTTGAGATTATTCAGGCGCAGCAGGGCGGATGACTTGTGGGCGGGGGACCGCCGTGCGCCGGGCGTTGATTGTAGACACACTGGAGGTTTATGGCTGACGACGTACACACAAACGGGGCGGTCGCGAGTGCGACCGACGACCCCCTCACGATTGGGGACCGCGACTTTTCTTCGCGCCTCATCGTGGGCACCAGTCGCTACCCCAATCCGCAGGTGATGCTTGATGCCCTGGAGGCCACCGGCACCGAGCTGGTGACCGTGGCCATCCGCCGGGTGAACGTGGAGGACCCCGCGCCGGAAAGTCACCTCGACCTGCTCCGCCGGGGCGGCTACGAGATTCTGCCGAACACCGCCGGGTGCTACACGGCCCGCGAGGCGGTGCTCGTGGCGCAGTTGGCCCGGGAAGCCCTCGACACCGACCTCATTAAGCTGGAGGTCATCGGGGACGACGAGACGCTGATGCCCGATGTTGAGCAGCTTCTCGACGCGGCCAAGACGCTCGTTGACGATGGGTTTACCGTGCTGGCCTACGCCAACGACGACCCGATCACGTGTCGCAAGCTCGCCAACCTGGGGTGTGCGGCCGTCATGCCGCTTGGCTCGCCCATCGGGAGCGGGATGGGGCTCGTCAACCCGTACAACCTGCGCATTATCCGGGAGGTCGTCGAGGACACGCCGCTCATCGTGGATGCGGGGATTGGCACCGCCAGCGACGCGGTGACCGCGATGGAGCTGGGCTACGACGGCGTCCTGTTGAACACGGCCATTGCCGAGGCACAGCACCCGGTGCAGATGGCCCACGCCATGCGGCTGGCGGTGGAATCGGGACGCCGGGCGCACCGGGCCGGGCGCATTCCGCGTCGCCTCTACGCGCAGGCCTCCTCGCCGACGGAAGGACAAGTCGGCGACTGACGCACGCGGTGTAGTGGCTGCGGCACAGACAGACCTTCCATGCCGTCTCTCCCGTCTCCTCGTCTCGCCCTCATTGCGGATCGATTCACGACGCCGGAGCGGGCCGACCGTGCCGTCGCCGCGGTGCGGGCCGGCGTGCGGTGGGTCCACCTGCGCGACCACACCGTGGACCCCGGGGCCTTTGAGGCGGCCGCCGAGCCTCTCACGTCGCGCCTCCGCGAGACGGCGGACGGGGTTTGCGTGACCATCAACACGCAACTGGACGCAGCAAAGCGCCTGCACACGGGGCTCCACGTCGGACGGCGCGGTCCCTCCGTGGGGGAGGCCCGGGCGGCGCTGGGGGCGGATGCCCTCATCGGCTACTCGGCGCACGAGGAGGCGGAGGCGACGGCCGCCCAGACGCAGGAAAGCGACTACTTCTTCTTTAGTCCCGTGTTCGAGACGGACAGCAAGCCGGACGCCGCCCCCACGGGCGTGGACGGCCTGCGCTCCTTCTGTCGGGCCGCCGCCCCCACGCCGGTCCTCGCGCTGGGGGGGATCACGCCCGAGCGCGTCTCGGCCTGCCAGACGGCGGGGGCCGCCGGCGTGGCGGTGCTCTCCGGCATCATGGAGGCGGACGCCCCGGCGGCCGCGACGCGGGCGTACCTCCAGGCCCTGGCGGCTGGACAGACCTAATCCACACCCTTCTTCTACAGCCGATTGCTTCTCGACATGACCAAACCTGTGGCGCTCACCATCGCCGGCAGCGACTCCGGCGGCGGGGCCGGCATTCAGGCCGACCTCAAGGCCATGGAGGCCCAGGGCGTCTTCGGCGCCTCGGCCCTGACTGCCATCACCGCCCAAAACACAGAGGCCGTCCGGCAGTCGCAGGACCTCTCGCCCGACCTCGTGGCCGCTCAGATCGACGCGGTGGCGGAGGACCTGGACGTGCGGGCGACGAAGACCGGCATGCTCTCCGCCCCCGAAATCATCGAGGCCGTAGCCGATCGGGTGCGGGCGCACGGCCTCCAGCCGCTCGTCGTGGATCCGGTGATGATCTCCAAGACGGGCTTTAAGCTGCTCCAGGAGGAGGCGATCGAGACGCTCGTCGACGTGCTGTTGCCCCTCGCCACGGTCGTGACGCCGAACGTGCACGAGGTGACGCACCTGACGGGCATCGACGTCGAGACGACCGACGATCTTCAGCGGGCCGCGGAGGCGCTGTTCGAGAGGGGGCCGGACGCCGTGCTGGCGAAGGGCGGGCACCTCAACGAGTCGGGCCAAGCGGTCGATGTGCTTGTGGAGGCCGAAGAGGTCCGCACGTTCACCGCGCCGCGAATCGATACGAAGCACACCCACGGCACCGGGTGCACGTACGCGTCGGCCATTGCCGCCAACCTGGCCGCCGGGCACGACCTCGGCGCGGCCGTCGATCGGGCCAAGCGCTACGTCACAGGGGCCATCCGCCACGCCCTGCCGCTGGGGCAGGGGCGCGGACCCACGAACCACTTTTTCCACCTGGATCCGGAGTCGGCGGTGGCCCTGGAGGGATCGGCTCAAGAGGCGGCGTCGTGAACACTTTATGAGCGCCGGATCTTTTCCGAATTGCGGTTCGTGTACAGAATTCCCTGTGGACGACGCCGTCTCACAGCCATTTTTCTGCCCGTAGCTCAGTTGGACAGAGCGCAGCCTTGCGGAGGCTGAGGCCGGGGGTTCGAATCCTCCCGGGCAGGCGGCCCCTCAACGCCCCACCCACCGGCTTTCGCCGGCAGGCGGGGCGTTTTTGTTTTGCGGCGGGACCGATTGGTGGGCGTGACGGCTCACTCTCCGTCGGAGGGGCGGCGGGCCTTCTCCGGGGCCGGCGGCTGGTCGATCAACTCTACGGCCTCGCTCTCCAGGCGCTGAAGACCGGCCTCCACGGCGCGGCGCAGTTGGGGGTCCTGTCCCTGCTCCACGAGGCGGGGCGTCATCTCCACCTTGATGTCCGGTGCGACGCCCTCATTCTCGATGGCCCACTCGCCCTCGGTGGTGAAGAAGCCGCCGCGCGGGGCGGTGATCGAGCCCCCGTCGATCAGCGGCGGGGTGCCCCAGATGCCCACGAGGCCGCCCCAGGTGCGAGTCCCCACGAGCGGCCCGATGTCCATCTTGCGGAAGAGGTACGGCAGGTAGTCGCCGCCGGAGCCCGCCATCTCATTGATAATCATGACCTTGGGCCCCCACACGCCGGCGCCGGGCGAGGTGAACGGCGTCTTGTCGCCCACGGGGTTGCTGAAGTACCCGTGGAGTTGACGGCTCATCACGTTTACCATGTAGTCGGCCGCCGAGCCGCCGCCGTTGTAGCGCTCGTCGATGATCATCCCCTCCTTGTCCTGCTGGGAGAAGTAGTTGCGGGTGAAGCGCTCGTACCCGCCCCCGCCCGTGTCCGGGATGTAGACGTAGCCGAGCCGGCCGTCGGAGAGGGAGTCGACGACCTCACGGTTGTGCTCGATCCACGCGATGCGCCGGAGCTCCGCCTCGCTGTCGGTGGGCACCACGGTGACCTCGCGGGCGCCCTCGGCGGTCGGCTCGTCGTTAACGGTCAGTATGACCTGTTCCCCGGCCGTTTCCTCGAAGGGCGCGTACGGGTTCATGTCGGACGTCACCTCCGTCCCGTTCACGGCAATCAGGTAGTCGCCCGTGCTCACGTCGACGCCGGGGGCGGCGAGGGGCCCGGCCGCGTCGGTCCACGGCTCGCCCTCGTAGATGCGGGCGAATCGGTAGTAGCCCTGGTTGGCCCGCAGGTCGGCGCCGAGCAGGCCCACGGAGACCTCATCGGTCTCCGGCATGTCGCCCCCGCCGGTGTAAGAGTGTCCCACGGAGACCTCGCCCCCGAGCACGTCGAGGACGTAGTTCAGGTCTTCGCGGTGCTGGGCGTGATCGAGCCACGGCTCGTAGCGCTCGTAGACGGTGGGCCAGTCGGCCCCGTGCAGGTTCTCGACGTAGAAGTAGTCGCGCTGGAAGCGCCACGCTTCGCGGTAGATTTGCGCCCACTCCTCGGGCGGCGTGATGCGCGTTTCCAGGTCCAGCTCCAGTGCCCCATCGCCCACGGAGGGGCTGCCGCTCGTGGGCACAACGCCCCAGGTGCCGCCGGCCTGGTACAGAAGCTGATTCCGGTCGTGCGACAGTGTGAACTGCTGGACGCCTTCCATGAACGGCATGCTTTCCCGCTCCTCGAACGAGTACTTCTTGAGCACGGGCGCGCCATCGCCCTGCGGCTGCTCCACGTAGAAGAGGGTGCCCGAGGGGCCGGCCTGAAGCTGGCTGTAGATGCGCTTCGGCTCGCCGAGGGACACGATGCGGTCCGAAAGGTTGTCCCGATCGATGTCGACGGAGACGCCCGCACTGGATTCGGCGTCGGTTTCAGCCTCGGAGGCCTTCGCCTCGTCGTCGGCCTCCTCGGTAGGGGCCTCATCGCTTCGGGGGAGGAGGGGCGATTGGCCGTCGTCCGAGAGCACGGCCGCGTAGAGGCCGTAGGTGGCCGGGCGCCCGTAGCTGCTCATGTCGAGCCAGCCGGTATTGAGGCCCAGGTTGGTGGTCCCGAGAAAGTAGAGGTAGTCGCCATCCGCGCCCCAGGTGGGGTGGCGCGTTTCCACGAGGTCGGTGGCCCCCTGCAGGGTGTTGCCGGTCTCCACGGAGTAGAGCCTGACGGCGTAGTGCAGGTTGTCCTGCCGAACGGTGTAGGCGATCCATTCGCCGTCGGGGGACCAGGTCGGGTCGATGGTTCGCTGCGGCGTGGCGTACGGGTCGGTGTCGACCCTCGTCGTGTCGCCGGTGTCCAGGTCAAGGGTCCAGAGCGACCGGTCCGCATCGGTAAAGAGGACGTGCGAGCCGTCCGGGCTCCACTGCAGGTCGTAGTAGAAGGTGGGGCCGGGGAGGTCGTAGCGTTCGGGGGAGGTGAGGCCCTTCTGATCGCCCACGAACAGCTGGTACTCGCCGGAGGCGTCCGAGACCCAGGCCACCTGCTGACCGTCCGGCGACCAGGCGGGGCTCCGGTCGGCCGCGCCGGCGCTCTCGGTGAGGTTGCGCACGTCGCCGTGCTCGGTGGGCACGGTGAAGACCTCGCCGCGGGCCTCAAACACCGCCCGCTCGCCGGTGGGGGAGAGGCCGGCGGTTCGGATCTGGTCCCCCACGTCTTTCCAGTCGGGGCGGGTCCAGGGCAGGTCGCCGCGAACGTGGATCGAGAGCCGCTGCGTCTGGCCCGTGGCGGGGTCGTGGCGGTGGAGGTAGCCGGCCTGCTCGTACACAACGGTGCCGTCGCCCGCCGCGAGGCCCTTCACGTCGTAGGTGTCGTGAGAGGTGACCTGTCGGAGCGAGTCGGCGGCGGTGTCGTAGGCCCACACGTTCATCGCCCGGTCGCGCTCGGAGAGGAAGTAGACGGTGTCGCCCAGCCACACGGGGTTCTTGTGGCGTTCGCCTTCCCAGGGCACCTTCTCCAGGTCCATCGTCTCCAGGTTGAGGATGCGGATGGGCTGGGCCTGCCCGCCGCGGTAGTTGCGCCACTCCGGGTCCCAGGGGTCGACGAGCTCGTAGGCGAGGCGCTGCCCGTCGTCCGCCACGGTGCCGGTGTAGGCCCGGGGAACCGATACGCGCTGCGGCCGCCCGCCCGCCTCGGGGTCGACCGTCCACAGCTGCGGCTTGAGGCGAGGGCCGCCCTGCCGGCGCGACATGAAGAGAATCTCCCCGTCGGGCGTCCAGCCCCGCACGTGATCGGCGCTGGGGTGGTGCGTGACGCGGGTCGGCTGCCCGCCCTCCACGGGCACGACGAAGACGTCGGTGTCGCCGTCGTACTCGCCAGTAAAGGCGACGCGCTCCCCATCGGGCGAGAGGTGGGGCTGTGTCTCCGTGCCGGGGAAGCTGGTGAGGCGCTCGGCGTCGCCCCCGTCCGTGCCTACGACCCACAGGTCGTTCGCGTAGGCAAACACGATGGTGTTGTTTTGGACGGTCGGCTCGCGGAGGAGACGGGTGTCGTCTTGGGCCTGCACGGGAAGGGCGAGCAGAAGGGCGGCTACGAAGACGGCCGCGGGGCGGAGGACAGAGGGCATGAGGCAGAAGGGCTTCCGAAAAGATGGCGTCGCCCTCAAAGTCTCACTGCGTGGGCACTGCGTCAACCGGCCGAGGCATTTTCATGAGGGGCAGGGCATTTGCGGAATTGAGGGCGCAATTGTGAAGATAGAGTTGACCTTTTGGCATTTAGTGCACAAATTGTGAATTCCGCTTCGTCGTCCTCCGGCCCTCGGCTGTTTTTTCCGGAGCGATCGGGCTCAGGCGGCACCGTTCCGGTCGGGGGATGGACGGGGTGGTCCTCTCCACTGCTCTCCGATTACGACCACGAGGGGATTGCCCATGGCCCATCATGGCATGAATGAGCTCGACGGCATGCACGCGTTCTGTCACTACGGGCACACCCACGAGGACGGCGACCGTTTTGGCCGATTGTTCTCGCTGTCGCCCCTCTACACCCCGCCGGACACGCTCCGGGCGCTGGGCGACTAGACGCTCGGAGAGATGATGACGTATTCGTCATGATTCCGGGCGAATCCCGCAGGGCGGGCGAACGCGGGTCTGGTCGGTACGTTGGGGATGCCCGCGTGCCAACTCATTCAACCGTCTTCTGTCCGTGTCCGTCTGGGGCTCTGTGTCGTTTCCTGCGCTGCGCCGTGAGCTGGGGGCCACCCTTCGGTTGGCGGGGCCCGTGGTGGCGGCCCAGTTGGCGCACATCTCCATGAGCTTCGTGGACACGGTGATGGTTGGGCAGCTGGGGCCGGACGCGCTGGCCGGGGTGGCGCTGGGGCACACCGCCTTTTTCTTCTTCGCCATCATGGGCATGGGCATGGTGCGGGCCGTGGGACCGATGGTGTCGCAGGCCGTGGGGGCGGAGCAGGAGGGAGCGGTGGGGCGCAGCGTGCGGCAGGGCCTCTGGCTCGCCCTGGGGCTGGGCCTCGTCATTCTGGGGCTGCTCAGTAGCTTGGAGCCGGTGCTTCGGTGGACGGGGCAGGAGGCGGTGGCCCGAGAGGGCGCCATGGCCTACCTACGGGCGATCCGGTGGGGCATCCTGCCGTTTCTGGGCTTTGCGGCCCTTCGGAGTTTTGTGGAGGGGCTGTCTCGCCCCCTGCCGGTGACGGTGATCGCGTTCATTGGGGTGGGGCTGAACATTGGCGCGAACGAACTTCTCATGTTTGGCCACTGGGGGCTCCCGGCCCTCGGGCTGGCGGGCACCGGATGGGCCAGCACGATCGTGTTTTCGTCGCTGTTTTTGATGCTTGCCCTCTTTGTGCACCGCACCGCGCCGTTTTCGGACCACGAGGTCTTTACGCGCCTCCGCGAGCCGGACCCGACGTACCTGCGGGAACTCGTGTACATCGGCGCCCCGATGGGGGCCTCGCGGGGCGTGGAGTCCAGCCTGTTTATGGTCACGACGGTGATGATGGGCACGCTGGGCACGACCGCCCTGGCGGCCCACCAGGTGGCGCTGCAGTGCGCGGCGTTCACGTTTATGGTGCCGCTGGGCATCGGGATGGCGGGGACGGTGCGGGTGGGGCAGGCGGCGGGCCGGCGGGACGAGGCCGGGGCGCGCCGCGCCGGTGGGGTGGCGATGGGACTCGCGACGCTCTTTATGCTCGGGGCCGCCGTGCTGTTCTGGACGCTCCCCCGTCCGATTGTCGGGTTGTACCTCGATCTCTCCGTGGCCGACAACGCCCCGGTTGTCGCCCTGGCCGTGCAGCTCCTGTCGGTGGCGGCCGTCTTTCAGTTGTTCGACGGTGTGCAGGTGGCGGCCCACGGGGCGCTGCAGGGCCTCAAGGACACGCGGGTGCCAATGGGCATTGCCGTGCTGACGTACTGGGGCATCGGCCTCGTCACGGGCTACCTGTGGGGCGTGCGCGGTGGGGGCGGGCCCGAGGCGCTGTGGTGGGGCCTGGTGCTGGGCCTAGCCGCGGCCGCGGTGCTTCTGGTGGCGCGCTTCCATCGCCAGGTGGAACGGGCGGTGCGGGAGCGGGCCGGCGTGCCCGACAATGGCACATCCTCGGAGGAGGTCGAGGCCTCGGCGGTGCGGGAGCCGAGGGGGACCCCGGATTCCTCGTTGTAACTTCCCCCGCCGTCGCCTACCCTGTACGGAGAAGCTGGGGGTGCCGCTGGCGGCGTCGGCCGTGGCTGAGACCACACCCCTCGAACCTGATCCGGTTTGCACCGGCGCAGGGAAGCTCGCACGCAGGGCTGTCTGGTGGCCCTCCGGCTTCGTTCGTGATCTCCCGATAGAAGCCTACCCACCCCATGCAGTCCCTCAACGAACAACTCGTCCTTGTGTCCGGCGCCAGCCGGGGCCTCGGGGCCGCCACCGCCCGCGCCTTCGGCCGCGAAGGCGCCCGCGTCGTCGTGAATTACTATCAGAGCGAGGCGGCCGCCCGCGAGGTGGCCGACGCCATTGCCGACACCGGTCCCGGAGAGGCGCTCCCCCTGCAGGCCGACGTCCGCGACCGCGAGGCCGTCCACAACATGGTCGACGCGGCGGCGGACCACTTTGGTGCCCCCGTCACCACCGTCATCCACAACGCGCTCGTGGACTTCCAATTCGACCCTGCCGGCCGGCCGGAGGCCGACGAGGTTGACTGGAGCGACTATCAGACGCAGCTCGACGGCTCGGTGCAGGGGGCGCTCCACCTGCTGCAGGCCGCCCTGCCGGGCATGGAGGCGGCGGGCGAGGGCCGCTTCGTTGGCGTCGGCTCGAACCTCGTCCAGGATCCGGTGGTGCCGTACCACGAGTATACGACGAGCAAGGCCGCCCTCCTCGGCTTCGTGCGCAACATGGCGAGCGAGCTGGGAGAGAAAAACATCACCGTCAACATGGTGTCCGGGGGCCTCCTGGACACCACCGACGCCAGTGCCGCCACGCCCGACGAGGTGTTCGACCTCATCGCGCAGAACACGCCCCGCGGCCGGGTCACGACCCCCGCGGAGGTGGCCGACGCCATCCTGATGCTGGCCTCGCCCTGGGCCCGCGCCGTGACCGGCCAAAATTTGATCGTCGATGGCGGGCTCGTCATGTCGTAGCCCCGCCCGTCAAGTCTCATCTAGATCCAAGATTCCATGTCCGACCTCGATCGCCGCTGGTGGAAAGAAGCAGTGGTCTACCAGATCTACCCCCGCAGCTTCAACGACACCACCGGAGACGGCAACGGGGACCTGCCGGGCATCACGGAAAAGCTTGACTACCTGGCCGAGCTGGGCGTGGACGTGGTGTGGCTGAGTCCGGTCTACGACTCGCCGATGCACGACAACGGGTACGACATCCGCGACTACCGGGCCATCAACCCCATGTTCGGCACGATGGCCGACTTCGACGAGATGCTGGCGGGCCTGCACGACCGCGGGATTCGGCTCATGATGGATCTCGTGGTGAACCACACCTCCAGTGAGCACCGGTGGTTTCGCCGGTCGCGGCAGTCACGCGAAAATCCGTACCGCGACTATTACCATTGGCGCCCCCCCGCCGACGACGGCGGCCCGCCGACCAACTGGCGCTCGTTCTTTAGCGGCTCGGCCTGGACCTTCGACGAGGCGACGGGGAGGTACTACCTCCACCTCTTTGATGAGACCCAGCCCGATCTCAACTGGTCCAACCCCGAGGTGCGCGCCGCCGTCTTTGAGATGATGCGGTTCTGGCTCGACAAGGGCGTGGACGGCTTCCGAATGGACGTCATTCCTCTGCTCTCAAAACCGCCGTTCGAGGACCTGGACGATCCCGCGGCGGGCTCACTGCACGACCACTACGCCCACGGCCCGCGCATTCACGAGTACCTCGGCGAGATGTACGATCGGGTGCTGTCGGACTACGACGTGATGACGGTGGGGGAGGGCTACGCCATTGGCTCCGATCAGGTGAGCGACTACGCCGGCGACGACGACCGTGCGCTCCAGTCCTTCTTCCAGTTTGATCACGTGGAGATTGGGCGGGGGGACGACGACCGCCACGAGCCCCGCGACTGGTCGCTGCCCGAACTGAAGGCCGCCCTCACGAGGTGGGACGAGGCGTTCGGGGACGAGGCGTGGCCCAGCGTCTTTCTGGGCAATCACGACCTGCCGCGGGCCGTGTCGTACTTCGGCGACGACCGACCGGCGTACCGGCGGCGCTCGGCCAAACTGCTCGCCACACTCCTGCTCACCCTCCGCGGCACGCCCTACGTTTACCAGGGCGACGAGATCGGGATGACGAATGCGCCGTTCGAGTCTCTCGAGGACTTCCGCGATGTCGAGACCATCAACGACGTGCAGGAACGCGTGGCCGCGGGGGCCGACCGCGAGACGCTCCTGGAGCAACACCGGGCCCTCGGGCGCGACAATGCAAGGACGCCGATGCAATGGACCGACGGCCCGGAGGCCGGTTTTACCGACGGCACGCCCTGGCTCCTGGTGAACCCGAACCACGAAACGGTGAATGTGGACGACGAGCGGGCCGACCCCGACTCGGTGCTTCACTATTACCGCCGCCTCATCACCCTACGCCACGAGCACGACGTACTCGTGTACGGGGACTACGAACTGATGGCGCCCGATCATCGCTCCGTGTATGCCTACCGTCGCGTGCTTGGGGACGCGGAGGTCCTCGTCGCCCTCAACTTCTCCGACACGACCACATCCGTCCCGGCCCCGGAAGCCTTTACGGGCACGGCCCCGACGTTTCTGCTTGGCACGCATGCCGAGGCCGAGCCGACGGCCCCCCTACAGCCGTACGAGGGACGAATCTACGCCCTGTAGTCCGGGAGAACTCTCCTCCAGCGTGAAAGAAAAGAAGGACGGACGGGAGGGCGAGACGCTGCTTCGTCGGGGGGGCGCACCTGGCGCCGGGCCCGTCGGAGCACGGATGCCGCTGGCCCGTTGGAGGAGTTCACTGTTTTCCTGGTAAAGCCTTCGGCACCGTGTCCTCTTCCGATCCCCGGTTGCGCCAGTACGTGGGGCTGGCCGTCGTCCTCCTGGCCTTTGTGGGCGGCCTCGTGGGCTGGTCGTGGGCCGCCTACACGACGATGTCGGGGCCGGCGGCGCCGGACACCACCGCAGGGACGTCCCCTGAGCGCGCCCTCCAGTTGGTCGACGGAGAGGCGGGGGCGCCCGCGGCGGGCCCCCACGAGGCGTTTCGTCGGGTGCTCCAGCGCTACGTCGACACCACGGGGGCGGTGGACTACGCCGGCCTTCAACGGGATCGCGCCGATGTGCTGCGCCCGTACCTCGAGCAGCTTGCCGCGGCGGAGGTGGCGGGGCGCTCCCGGGACGCACGGCTCGCGCTCTGGATCAACGCCTACAATGCCCTCACCCTCAAGCTGATTGTAGACCACTACCCGGTCCAGAACATCTGGGCGATTACGCCCGGTCCGCCCGAGCCGAAGGAGAACAGCCCGTTTCAGCTGGAGGTCGGCGTGGTGGCCGATACAATGCGTACGCTCGACGAGATCGAGCACGAGATTATCCGCGAGCGCTTCGAGGAGCCGCGCATTCACTTTGCGCTGGTGTGCGCGGCGGCGAGTTGTCCCCGGCTCCGTCGCGCCCCGTACACGGGGCCGCGCCTCGACGCCCAACTCGACGCGCAGGCCCGCACCTTCCTGCGCGACTCGACAAAAAACCGCGTTCCCGCGGGCCCCGACCGGATTGCCCTTTCCCGCATCCTGAAATGGTACGGAGGCGACTTTGGCCCCACCCCGGAGGCCCTTCAGCGGGCCCTCGCCCCGTACGTCGACGGCACAGTGGGCGCCCGCCTGGCGGAGGGGGACTACGCCGTTGAGTATCTGCCCTACGACTGGGCGCTCAACGACCAGGCCGCCCCGCCCGATCGGGCCGCGGCGGAGGCGTCGTAGCCGGGACCGGCGCCGAACATTTGCCCGGCGCCCCGGGTACCTTCGTCCGGAATCTCTTCGCCACGGTCCTGTCACGCTGCGCACCCGATCCCGTTTCTATGGCCCACGAGACGTACGAGCCGGTCATCGGCCTCGAAGTTCACGTTCAACTCCAGACGGACGCCAAAATCTTCAGCCCCGACGCCGCCGCCTTTGGGGCCGACCCCAACACGCAGGTGGATCCCGTGAGTCTGGGGCATCCCGGCACGCTTCCGGTCCTGAACGAGAAGGTGGTCGCGTACGCCCTACGGCTGGGGCTGGCCACCCACTGCTCAATTGCGGACCGGTCGGTCTTCGCCCGCAAGCATTACTTCTATCCGGACCTGCCGAAGGGGTATCAGATCTCGCAGTACGACACGCCGATTTGCTACGACGGCTTCGTCGAAATCTACCCGGAGGAAGAGGAGGACGCCAACCCGGCGGAGGCCGCGTCGAAGCGAATTGGCCTGACGCGCATCCACATGGAGGAGGATGCCGGCAAGTCGATCCACGACGCCGACCAGACCCGCCTCGACTTCAACCGCTGTGGTGTGCCCCTCCTCGAACTGGTGACGGAGCCGGACCTCCGCTCGCCCCGCGAGGCGTACCTGTTTTTGAAGCGGCTGCGGCAGCTGGTCCGCTACCTCGGCATTAGCGACGGCAACATGGAGGAGGGATCCCTTCGGTGCGACGCCAACGTCAGCGTGCGACCGCGGGGCCGGGAGCAGTTCGGGACCCGGACTGAGCTGAAAAACATGAACTCGATGCGCCACGTGGAGCAGGCGCTCGACTACGAAATCGCCCGCCAGACGGCGGCCCTGGAGAGAGGAGACTCCGTGACGCAGCAGACGCTCCTGTGGGACCCGGACGCGGGGACGACCCGCCCCATGCGCTCGAAGGAAGAGGCGCACGACTACCGCTACATGCCCGACCCCGACCTGGTGGAGGTCGTCGTGGACGACGACCAACTCGACGAGGTGCGGGCCGACCTTCCGGAACTGCCCCGGGCGCGCCGCCGGCGGTTCATCGAGGAGGTGGGGCTTCCCCCGTACGACGCCCGCGTGCTCACGGAGGAGCGCCCGGTGGCCGACTACTTCGAGGCGGCCCTCGACCAGCTTTTCAAGCGCACAAAGGGGGGCGACACCGATGCGCAGGCCAAGCTGGTCTCGAACCTCGTGATGTCGGAGGTGCTGCGCGTGCTCAACGAGCGGTCGATCGAGATTGACGATCTGCCCGTCGAGCCGGAGCGCCTGGCCCAGCTGGCCTTCCTGCGGGTGCAGGACAAGGTGAGCTCCAACGGTGCCCAGGAGATCTTTGAGGCGATGATGGAGCAGCCGGAGGCGAGCGCCGGAAAAATTGCCGACGAGCGCGACCTGATTCAGGTGTCGGACCGCGGCGCCATCGTGCCCGTGGTGGAGGAGGTGTTGGACGACAACCCCGAGCAGGTGGAAACCTACCTGGACGGCAAGGACGGGCTGCTGGGCTTCTTTATCGGCCAGGTGCGCCGGACCTTTGACGGCTCTCCGGACCCGGAGGTGATCCAGGAGGTGCTCCGCGAGAAACTGGAGGCCCGTCGACAAGCCGCCGAATAGCCGATGACGCGGACGCGTGCGGACGTACGACCGGGAGGGAGGCCCCTTTGCCGACTCGTCTACGGGGCGCTCCTGGTCGCTGCGCTTGGGCTCTGGGTCGGGTGCCAGGCGGAGCCCGACGGCGTGCAGGGCGTACTGGAGGGAAACATCACGGTTGAGTCCGCTGCCGATTCCGTCGCCGATCTTCGTGGTTTTCGCGTGCTGGTGGTGCAGGCCCAGGGGCGTCGGGTGGACACCCTGGCCCACGCGACGACTGACCGCGAGGGCGGGTTTCGGGTGCGCGTCCCGGTCCCCGAGCGGGGCATTTACCCGCTCATGATCTGGGACCAACAAGGGACGAATCGCCTCGCGACCGCCGAGTACGTGGTGGCGGAGGGAGACACGGCCCAACTCCAGGCTGCGCTTCCGGTGCAGGAGGGCGGGGTGCGCATCCAGTCGCCGGAAAACAACGCCCTGACTGGCTATCGGAATGTGATGGCCCAGCACCGCCGCACCTTGCTCCTGCGCCTGAAGGATACGGCGTACGACGCGAACGTGACGGCCCAGGGCATCCGGCAGACCAGCAGTGTGTTGTGGGAACTCCAAAAAACCTATCCGGGGACGTACGCCGCGGAGCTTGCCATGGTGGAGGCCCTCTCGCTGCTGGAAGGATGGAACGACTCCCTCGTGGTGTCGCGGGTGCAGTCGATTGCTCCGTCCAACTCCCGGTACGTGGAGGCAAGCCTGATTGGGGGGCGGGCGGCGGCGCGCTGGAAAGGGCAGGATGCGGCCCTGGCCCTGCTGGACAGTATGGACGCACGGGCCCGGTCGCCCGAGCAGCGGGCGGGCATCCAGGCGGCGCGGGTCCGGGCCCACATCGATCGCCGGCACGAGGAGGCTGCCGGGGAGGCCGCGTCGGCCCTTCGGTCCCGCTATCCCGGAACGCAGTGGGCGGAGTGGGCCGAACGGGCACAGTACGAGATCAGGCATCTGCACCCCGGCCGGGACGCCCCCGACCTTGCCGTCCGTACGCTGCGGGGCGACTCGCTGTCGCTTCGTGCACTGCGGGGGCGTCCGGTGGTCCTGGAGTTTTACGAGCCCGGGGCGGGACTGTACGCCCGCCAGCTCCCCACCCGAAATACGCTCTACCAGGTCACGCGGCCCGACTCGGTCGCCTTCGTGTCGGTCGCCACAGAGCCGGACTCGGTGCTCACCCGTGCCTTTCTGAGCAATCGGTCGCTTCCCGGCCATCGCGTGATTGTGCCGCAGAGCGGAGAGGCCGTCTCGCAGCGGTACAATGTCGTCGATCCGCCGGTGCGCTTCCTCATCGACGCGCAGGGGCGGATCGTGGGCCGGTACGAGGAGACGGCGTTCCTGGCGCTGCAGAACGATTTGATGGTGCTTCTGGATACAACGGCTACTGACGCTCCCCGGTGAGAACGGGGAGGGGGCCGTCGGCTTCTCGGCGAGGATTCACAGAGGGCGGGGCTGTTTCCTTGAAAGGCGTTGCACGTTCGTGCTACATTATACTTTGTGTTGCATCTGTGCTCAACGGTAGATCGCCGATCTCACGCCCAACCGACGACTGACTGGTGCCTACGCTCAAAGGAACGTTTTCCTACATCAAAAACTTCCTCAAGGACCGGGATGTGGCGGCCGTCGCCCCATCGTCACGGTTCCTCGTGCGGCGGGTGTGCAAGTGGATGGATTTCGACAGGCCCGCGGTGATTGTGGAGTACGGGCCCGGAAACGGGGTTTTTAGCGAATACATTTGGGAGCGAATGCACCCGGAGTCGACGCTGCTCCTGATTGAGAGCAATTCTGACTTCGTGAAAATGCTCACCCAGCGGGCGGGCGACGATCCGCGGGTAATTGTCGAGGAGGGCCGGGCGGAAGATGTTGTCGACATCCTCCGGGCGCACGGCCTGGACGGGGCCGACTACATCGTGTCGGGCATTCCCTTCTCGTTTTTGGACGATGACGCCCGTCACGCGCTTCTAGCCCGAACGCGGGACGTGCTGACGGAGGGGGGCAAGTTCCTCGTGTACCAGAATTACAACCACCTGGAGGAGCCGCTCCGAGAGCACTTTTCCGCGGTGACCAAAGAGTACGAGCCGCGCAACATTCCGCCCACCATGTTCGCCTACGAGGCGGTGAAGTAGGGACGCCCTGTGTACTGTCTTTCTCAATTGATGCCTTCTCTCAATGCTTATTGCTGGAAACTGGAAAATGAATACGGATGTGCCCGCGGGCCGCGCCCTGGCGCGCAACGTGGCCGCCGGCCTGGACCACTCGGACGCGGATTTCTCCGAGGTGGACGTGGCCGTCTGCCCGCCGTTTACGCATCTGCAGGCCGTGGGGGAGGCGCTGGACGGCTCTTCGGTCGCGCTCGGGGCGCAGGACGTGCACGCAGAGGAGGAGGGGGCGTACACCAGTGACATCTCGGCGTCGATGCTTACCTCGATTGGCTGCACGTACGCGATCGTCGGCCACTCCGAACGACGCCAGTATTACGACGAGTCGGACGCGGAGGTGAATGCGAAGGTCGTTCAGGCCCGCGCGCACGGCCTCGTCCCGATCGTGTGTGTAGGGGAAACCCTGGAGCACCGCCGGTCGGGCGATGCCGAGTCGGTGGTGCGCTCGCAGTTGGAGGGGGCGCTCGACGGGGTCGACGTGCCGCGGGCGGACGCCCTCGTGGTGGCCTACGAACCGGTGTGGGCCATTGGCACGGGAGAGTCGGCCACGCCCACGCAGGCGCAGGACATGCACGCCGTGGTCCGGTCCGACCTCGCCGGGCGATACGGGGAAGACCTCGCGGCCGAGGTTCCGCTGCTCTACGGGGGCAGCATGAAGCCCCACAACGCCGCCGAGCTCCTTGGCCAGCCGGACGTGGATGGGGGGCTCATTGGCAGTGCGAGCCTGAAGGCGGAGTCGTTTGTTGCCATCGCCGAGCACGCGACGGAGGTGTAGCCGGCCGATGGTAGACGTTGGCGGGCCTGGCCCCTACGTTGGGCGCCGAACTGTTCGATCCTTTCCGACGCGCGTCGGGTCTCGTCGTGGATAGCCTCTGGGCCAACATTTTCCGGACGACGGAGGAGGACTCCGTGCACAACCTCCTCCGCAACATCCCGCTCTTCGACGGCCTCTCTCGGGGCGAGCTCTCGGGCATCGCGTCCGTCCTTCATCGACGGGAGTATGCCCCGGAGGAGGTGCTCTTCCGCCAGGGGAATCCGGGGGTGGGCATGTACATCATCCGAGAGGGGGCGGTCGACATCGTCTATGAGCCGACCGGCGATACGCTGGCGGAGCTCGAAGACGGGGATTTTCTGGGCGAACTGGCCCTTCTGAACGAATCGCCCCGCTCGGCGACCGCCATCGCCCGAGACTCCTCGATCCTGTACGGCCTCTATCGGCCGGATTTTCTGGGCCTTGTCGAGCAGGACACGGACCTGGGCGTACAACTCCTCCTCCGCATGTCGCAGGTGATCAGCAAGCGCCTGATCCACGTCAACGATCAGGTGCAGGTCCTTCGGGAGCAGCTGGAGGAGAAGGACCTCCAGCGCGGATAGGGAGGGGCCGGTGCGTACTTCGTTTTGTTAGGGTTGTCGTTATGCCGTCTCCCATCGATTCTGACTCGTCCCGGACGTTCCCTGCGAATCGAGTGCTCCGGTGGGGACGCGTCGCGGTGCTGGGGGCGGGAATTGCCGGCCTCCTGTACATCTTCCGGGACCTTGCGCAGCTGGTGCTGGTGGCGGCGCTGCTGGCGTACCTGCTGAATCCGCTGGTTCGGCGGGTGCAGCGCCGGACGGACCGGACGACCGCCACCCTCGTGGTGATTGTGGGGGTGCTGGGGGGCGGGGCGGTGCTGATCCTGGGGCTGGGGCCTGTGCTCCAACATCAGGTGGAGCACCTGCGGACCAGCGTCGATCCGCGGGATGTGGTGCGGGTCGTCGAGCAGGTGGATCAGCAGCTGACCGGACTGCTTGCGGGCGTTGGGGGAGGAGGGGTCGATCTGTCCGGTCGGCTGGAGCGGCAGCTGTCAGATATCGGGGAACGGGTTGTTCGGGGTGCCCCGGTGCTCCTTCGGGGGGCGACGGCGGCGATCCTCGTGCCGTTTGTTGCGGTCTTTCTTCTTCGCGACGGGCCGCGGATGAAGCGGGGGCTCATCCGCTTCGTCCCCAACCGGTACTTTGAGTTCAGCCTACAGGCGATCCACAACGTCGACCAGCAACTCGGAAACTACTTTCGCGGGCTCATCGTCGAGATTGCGGTGATCACCGGGCTCTCCGTGGGCACGCTGTGGCTGGTAGGCGTCGAGTCCTTCGTCTTGCTGGGCCTACTCGCGGGCGTGACGACCATCATTCCGTACGCCGGGTCGCTGCTCGGGGGCAGCGTGGCGGTGCTTGTGCACCTGTCGAGCACCGGCGACCCGTACGCGGCCGCACTGGTGCTGCTGGCGTTCGTGGCCATTCAGGTGGTCGATGAGGTCGTCATTCAACCCCTCGTGTTTGCCCGGGCGGTGAATCTGCACCCGCTGGAAGTGTTGCTCGCAGTGTGGGTGGGGGCACAGGTGCTGGGGCCCGTGGGAATGATCATCGCGATCCCCACCGTGGGCGCGGCCAAGGTGATCGTCACCGAGAGCGCGGCCCTGATTCAGCAGTACCAGTTCCGCTGATTCGATGTCCGGCAGGCGGGTGTCCCTACCCCTCGTCGCCGTTGTCCCCGTCCGCGGGGCCGTACCGGTCGTAGTCGTTGACGTGAAAGCCGTCCCCCTTAAAGATCACGCCGCCGTTGCCGGTGATAATGCGCTCCACGTCCTGGCCCGTCTCGGGGCACGTGTCCAGCGGGTCCTCAGTGATGCGCTGCCGAATTTCAAACGTGGTTCCGTCCTCGCGGCGGTAGGTGTACGTCGGCATGTGTGTCGTAGGGTTCAGAAAGAAGTCGTCGACCAATCTGCGAGTAGGCCCCACCCCTGAAAGTGTTCCGGTCGGCCCGAGGTCGGGGCGTTACGAAAGAACCGTGTGGGGCTGAGGGCCGGCGGCCACGACCGCGTCGGGGACGTGGTCGACGAACGGTTCGAAGTGGTCGGCGAACATCTCCGCGAGGGTCTGCGCCTGCTCGTCGTACGCGGCCGGGTCGTCCCACGTCTGTCGGGGATGAAGGAGCGGGGTGGGGACGTTGGGCACCGACTGGGGAATGGAGACCCCAAACACGTCGTGCTCGGTCCGAGGGGCGTCCGTGAGGGCATCGTCAAGGACCGCGTCGACCATCGCTCGGGTGTGCTTGAGGTCGATCCGATGGCCGGTGCCGTACGGCCCGCCCGTCAGGCCGGTGTTCACGAGCCAGCAGTCGGCGTCGTGCCGCTGCATCTTTTTGGCCAGCAGCTCGGCGTACTCCACTGGGTGTCGCACCATGAAGGGTTCCCCGAAGCAGGCGCTGAAGGTGGCCTTGGGCGTGCGGACGCCGCGTTCTGTGCCGGCCACCTTGGCGGTGTATCCCGACAGAAAGTGATACATGGCCTGCTCGGGCGTGAGCTCCGAGAGGGGCGGCAGCACCCCGAAGGCGTCGTACGTGAGGAAGAGAAGGTGGGAGGGATGGGGGCCTTGCCCGCCCGCGGCCACGTTGGAGAGGGCGTGGAGCGGGTACGAGCCGCGGGTGTTGCGGGTGATGGAGGCGTCGGAGAAGTCCGGCTCCCGCGTCTCGGGATCCACGATCACGTTTTCGAGAATGGTGCCAAACTGCTCCGTCGTCTCGTAGATTTCGGGTTCGCTCTCAGGCGTGATGTCGATCATCTTCGCGTAGCAGCCGCCCTCGAAGTTATAAACGCCGCTGTCGCTCCAGGCGTGTTCGTCGTCGCCAATGAGGGCGCGGCCCTCGTCGGTCGAGAGGGTGGTTTTGCCGGTCCCGCTCAGCCCGAAGAAGACCGCCGTCTCGCCGTCGGGGCCCTTGTTGGCTGAACAGTGCATGGGCAGCACGTCGTCCTCGGGCAGCATATAGTTGAGCACCGAGAAGATGGACTTCTTGATTTCGCCGGCGTAGTGGGTGCCGCCAATGAGAACCAGCCGCTGCTCCAGGTCGATGAAAATGGCGGCCTCCGAGTTCGTATTGTCGCGCTCCGGGTCGGCCTCGAACTCACACAGATCGAGTACCGTGAAGCCGGGCGCAAAGTCCGCGGGCACTTCGTCGTCGGGCCGCACGAACATGTTGTGGGCGAAGAGGCTGTGCCAGGCCTTTTCGGTAATCACGCGGACCGGCATGCGGTGGGTCTCCTCCCAACCGGCGTAGAGGTCCTTTACAAAAAGGGAGCGGCCCGCCGCGTACTCGGCCATTCGGCGGTGCAGATGGTTGAAGGTGGCCCGATCCGTGGGGCGGTTGACGTCGCCCCAGTTGATGGTCTCGGCCACGGATTCGTCCCGCACGAGGAACCGGTCGTCCGGGCTCCGGCCCGTGTGGGGATCGGTGCGGACGACGAGGGGGCCATCGGCGGCCAGTACGCCCTCGTCGCGATCCAGGGCGGCCTCGTAGAGCTGCGCCGGGGGGAGGTTGTAGTGGATGGTGTCGGGAGAAAGCGCCAGATCGTCGAGGTGGGAAGAGACGTGTTGGGGAGCGGTCATGAGCGCACGCGGAACTGGTGAGCAAGACACGGACAGGGGGAGGAGACCCGAAGCGTCGGAAAATGAATATTCGGAAGCGCTTCCATCAATAGGCAGTATAGCGCATGCAAAATCGAGTTGCTATGAACTCTTTGTTGTAGATCGCAAAAAAGCGCCGAAGAGGCGGTTGGTGATTGGCGCACACGAACCCGCTCCTATGCTCCCGGTTCGGATGGGGGCAGTGTTCGATAGATCGCACCGCTATTGTGCCCTTGTCTCCGTCTCGTTCCCTCCGGTCGGCGCTCGAAACGGCGTGGACGGCGATGTGTCATGATCCGCTGCCGGTGGGGGGCGTCGCGGTGGGAATGATGCTGGGCACGTATGCCCTCCTGGGGCTGCCGGTCTCGGTCCCGCTTCTCGTCGCCGCCGGCTGCGGCACGGCGCTGATCTACGGGGCCGACCGGGCCGTCGTCGATGCGCCGGAGGACCGATGGAATCGGCCCGACCGTGTGGCGTGGGTGCGGGCGCATCGGCGGTGGCTGGGGATTGAGGGGGCCCTCCTTGCCGTCGTAGGGGCGGGCGCCCTTCTCTTTCTTCGCCCGGCAACGATCGGAGGTGCGCTCCTCTTGGCGGTCGTTGCGGTGGGGCATCAGGGGCTCAGCGGGGACTGGGCGGGAGAGACGACGGGGTGGACCAAGCCCGTTGTCGTAGCCCTCGTGTGGGCGGTGGGCGGTACGGTGGTGCCCGTGATTGAGGCTGCCGCCCTCCAGGGCGCCCCCGTGGCGTGGCTGGGGGCGTACCGCGCCCTTTTTGTGCTTCCCAACGTGCTGCTCTCGGACTGGGGCGACCGACAAGGGGACCGGGCGGCCGGGCGTCATCCCTGGACGCATCGGGTGCGCGGACGCACCGTGCGGTGGGGGGCGACAATCCTGCTGCTGGGGGCCCTCGCCCTGGCCGCCGTCGGGGCGACCCTCGGACGACCGCCACAGCTGCTGCTTGTCGACGCCGTGGGGCCGACGCTGCTGCTCGGCGCGGTGTGGACGCTGACCCCCGAACGGAGTGCACACCGACTGGTCCTGGACGTCATTGTGGCGTGGCCTGCGGTGACGGCCGCCGTGGCGTGGGGAATCGGTTAACGTCGGACGGCGAGTGGAACCTCACTTTCCGGACTGGTATCATCCTGACAGTGTATCGATTCGCCAGAACCTTCTCGTTCACTCTCGTCCCATTTCCCCGTCCTGCATGTCTGAGTCCGACACCCCCGACCCCACGCCGACCCGTCCCATCGAGGACTTCACGCGCATCGAAAACCTTTCCGACCACGTGGACGAAACGGTGACCCTGAAGGGGTGGCTCCACAACAAGCGCGGGTCCGGGGGCATCAAGTTCCTCATTTTGCGCGACGGGTCGGGGTTCGTGCAGTGCGTCGTGCCGCAGGACGCGGTGGACGAGGACAGCTGGGACGTGGCCGACGATGCGCGGCAGGAAACCGCCCTCGAAATCACCGGCACGGTGAGTGCCGACGATCGGGCGCCCGGCGGCTACGAGATCCAGGTGGACGCCATCGAGCGTATTGGAGAGTCCGGGGACTACCCCGTCACCCCCAAGGAGCACGGCATCGACTTTCTGATGCAGCACCGTCACCTGTGGCTTCGCAGCGAAAGCCAGTGGGCCGTGATGCGGGTGCGGAACCGGGTGGTGACGGCGATCCACGAGTTCTTTCAGGAGCGGGGCTTCCTGCAGACCGACGCGCCGATCCTGACGGGCAATGCCGTGGAGGGGACGTCCACGCTCTTTGAGCTTGATTACTTCGACGACGAGACGGCCTACCTCACCCAGAGCGGCCAGCTCCACGGGGAGGCCATGGCCATGGCCTACGGCAAGATCTACACGTTCGGCCCCACGTTCCGGGCCGAAAAGTCGGACACCCGCCGGCACCTCACCGAGTTCTGGATGATTGAGCCGGAGATGGCGTTCTACGACCTGGAGATGAACATGCAGCTCGCGGAGGACTTCGTGAGCTACATCGTGCAGGCCGTGCTGGCTGATTGCGAGCAGGAGCTGGAGGCCCTGGGGCGCGACACGACGGCCCTGGAGCGGGTGCAGGCCCCGTTCCCCCGCATCTCGTACGACGAGGCGGTCGACATTCTGCGCAGCGACGAGACCGCCGAGATGATCGACGAGCGCATGGCGGCCCTTCGCGAAGAGAAGGCCGAGCTGCTGGAAGAGAAAGAAGAGAACCAGAAGCGGCGCGGGCAGGCCAAAAAGCACGTCAAGCGCGAGATTGACGCCCGCGAGATCGAAATCAACAAGCGCGTAGACGAGATTGAGGAGGCGCTCCGCAACCTCCCGGACTGGAAGGAGTCGGCCCGGACCTTCGAGTGGGGCAGTGACTTTGGCGGCAGTGACGAGACGTTGCTCACCTGGCACTTCGACCGCCCGCTCCTCGTCCACCGCTTCCCGGCGAAGATCAAGGCCTTCTACATGAAGCGCGACCCGGACGACGACCGCCTCGCCATGGGCATGGACGTGCTGGCGCCCGAAGGATATGGGGAGATCGTGGGCGGGGGCGAGCGGGCGACCGATCTCGACTTTTTGCAAGACCAGATTGAGGCGCACGACCTGCCGGAAGAGGTCTTCGACTGGTACCTGGACCTTCGGAAGTTCGGGTCCGTGCCGCACAGTGGCTTCGGGCTGGGCTTGGAGCGGACGATCTCGTGGCTGACGGGGCGTGAGCACGTCCGCGAAACCATTCCCTTCCCCCGCACGCTGACACGCCTGCACCCGTAGCGCAGGCGCCCGCACTGGGCCGCGTGTGTCGGGAGGGCGGCAATAACGAGGGGGCGAGACCCGTTCTCCCGTTTGCATATCTTCCATACAGATCCCTTCGTCCCATGACTGCCTCTTGCTTTCGCCTCGCGCTTCTTTGCTCGGGGCTCCTCCTTCTCGTCGGGACGGTTCAGGCGCAGAACACGGAGGGCCCGCACCGCACGGTGCGCGTGAGCGGAGAGGGCACCGTGAACGCCAGCCCGGATCAGGCGACCGTGCGATTTGGCATCGTCACGCGCGCCGACAGCCCGGAGGTCGCACGGGCCCAGAACGCCGAGGCGGCCAAAAAGGCCATGAATGCCGTCCGGGAGCTGGGGGTGCCGGAGGCCGACCTTCGCATGGAAACCTTGCGACTGGCCCCGCGCCGCGAGTACAACCGCGAGACCCAAACCCACGAGGAGAAGGGCTATGAGGCCACCCGGCAGGTGGTCGTGGAGGTGGACAGTCTGGAGCTGCTGCCGCGTCTCGTGGCCCAGGTGTTCCAGCGCGGTGCCAACCGGTTGGAGGGCATTGACTACGGCCTAAGCGACCGCAACACTACGTGGAACGAGGCGCTTCGTCGGGCCGCCACCAATGCGCGCGAGAAGGCCCGGCTCCTGGCCGAGACGCTCGACGCCCGGCTGGGCCCGGTCCGCGAGATTAACGAACAGAGTTTTTCCTTCGATCAGCCCTCGCCCCGCGTACAGATGGAGTTTGCGCGGGCCTCCCAGGCGGATGCGCAAGGCGAACCCGACGCGTACGCCGCGGGAGAGATTGAGGTCGCCGCACAGGTGCAGGTGGCGTTTGAACTGGTCTCCGAGTAGTCTTTGGGCGGCCCCATCGGCCTACGGAGCCGCCCCCCGTGGCTGGCGGGCATGCGGTTCGTCGCGGACGGGCGAATCCGCTGGCACGACGAGAACGCCGTCCGGGGGAGCATGGGATCAGGGAATGTGGTCCTTGACCCATTTCTGGAGGTCGTTCAGCACAGTCTCGCGTTCGGGCTCATTGAAGGTCTCGTGGTACAGGCCCTCGTAGAGCTTGAGGGTTTTGTCGGACACCGGGGCCCGGTCGTACAGGCGACGGCTCCAGTCGGGGCTCGTGAGCACGTCGGCCGTGCCGTGGAGGACGAGGAAGGGGGTTGTGACCGCATCGAGGCGGTGCTGCACGGATGTGCCGGCCTGCAGGAGCTCGGCGCCGGTCCGGGCGGGGATGCGGCCGTGGTAGTTCAAGGGGTCCGCCTCCGCCTCGGCCACGACCGCGGGATCGCGCGAGATGGCCCCCTCCGGCGACCGCACGGTCGGGAGCGTAGGCGCCACCCGTCCGATGACGTGGGACACACGGCGGAGGAACGGGGCGAGGTCCGGGTTGACCTCAATGGCGGGGGAGCTAAGGACCAGCCCGTGCAGGTCCGGGTCCCGATCCAGGGCGTATTTCAGGGCGATGAGGCCCCCCATGCTGTGGCCGAAGAGAATGAGGGGGCGGTCCGGGCATTCGCCCCGAACGGATTCGATAAATTGTCCCAGGTCGTCGAGGTACTGCTCGAAGTAGTCGACGTACGCGCGCCGCCCCTCGGACTGGCCGTGGCCCCGAAGGTCGAACGCGTACGTGGCCCCCCCGATCTGGGCAACGGTGTCGGCGACATGAGAGTAGCGCCCGGAGTGGTCCCCGTACCCGTGGATCAGCACGAGGGCGGCCCGGGCGGGCCCCTCGGGCAACCAGCGTCGGGTAAAGAGGCGGAGGCCGTCGTGGGTCACAAGGAAGGGTGAAGACATCGTGGTCGGAAGGGCAGTGGGAGAGAGGGACGAATGAACCGGTGCGGAGGGCGTGAGGGGACCGAAGGAGAGCGGATCGGGATCGAGGGTGGAGTGAAGGCCCCACCAATTCGGGGGCGGGTCGTTGAGGGGAACAATCCGCACGAATACGTTATTTCCGTCGCGGTCAGCGAACTGCTCGCTTGTGCACCCACCGATGCTTATCGTTCATCCCATTCAGCCATACTACGGCCTCCGGGCCCTCCTCACGATTGGGGTGATGGTATTGGTGCGCGGTGCGGCGCGAGGGGCCTTGTCACGGGCCCGTCGTCAGTACGACGATCAAACCTCGAAGGTTGGAACGCGACCGCTCCTTCTCTCTCTCGTTCCGCCCCTTAATGACCCGCGGATGTCGCTTCCGCGAACCCGGTGGCTGGCGCGTATGCTCGCGGCGACTCGGCCCCTTACGCCGTAGCGGCCCGTCGCTGCTGGTCTGGTTGCCCCCTGGGGACGGGGCTGGCGAATCCCCTGATGTGCAGGTGGAATATGGCGGATGGCCATGGGGAGACGGTACGGTGCGGAGGGACTGATCTCAGTATATGAATCGAGCGAGCAACGACTGATGCAAGGAAACGGCTTTCGGATTGCTCTGACAGTATTTTTCGTCGGGCTGTGTGGGTACTACCTCTACCCCTCGGTGCAGAACATGTATGTCTCCTACCAGATGGGGCAGATGGAGGAGGCCGAGCGGGTGGAGTACCAGGAGAACAACCGGCAGCGGCTTGAGCGAATCAGGGAAAACTCCCTGAACCTGGGCCTCGACCTGCAGGGGGGCATGCACGTGACCCTGGAGGTGCAGGTGGCGTCCCTGTTGGATCAGCTGGCGAGAAACAAGGACGAATCGTTCAACAACATCCTTCGCACGGCCCGACAGCAGGCACAGGAGGCGGACGTGACGGTGCTGGATGCCTTCCTCCAGGAGTTTGAGGCGCAGAACCCGGAGGGGCGGCTGTCGCGCTACTTCCGGAGCGAGTCGGACAACATTACCCGACGCTCGGACAACTCGGCGGTCGAGGAGTACCTGCAGGCGCAGGTGGACGACGCGGTTCAGCGCGCCATGGAGATCGTTCGGAATCGAGTGGACCGGTACGGGGTCACCGAGCCGTCCATTCAGGCGAAAGGCGATCAGCGAATTGCGGTGGAGCTTCCCGGCGTGGAAGACCCTTCGCGCGTCCGCAATCTTCTGGAAAGCGCATCGCAGCTCACCTTCCACCTGACGGGGGATCCGCAGCAGCTACAGGGGGCGATGCAGCGGATCATTGAGTACTACGAGCCGAGTGCCGAGGACTCGGCCCAGATTGCGGCCGCCGACACGGCGGCGGGAGAAGCCGCGGGCGAGGAGATGCCACAGCCCGCCGATACGTCCGACGCGCAGATGGCGGAAGCGGATACCGGAGAGACCGAGGACGGAACGGCCATTGCGACGGATGAGCAGGAGGGCGAACAGGGCACGTCCCTTACGGGCCCCGGAGAGGACGCGAGCCAAGCCGGCCCCCAGAATCCCCTTCTCGCCGCGATGCAGCCGATGCCCCGGCAGCAGACCCCAATCGCCGGGCGCGTTTTTGCGAGCGACACCTCGACCGTCCGGGAGCTTCTCTCCCGCCCCGAGGTGCAGGATCTGCTCCCGTCCGGGGTGCAATTGATGTGGGGCGCCAATCCGGTCGTGACGACCGAGGATGGCCGCGAGGCGTTCAACCTGTTCGCCGTTCGGGCCGAGCCGGAAATGACGGGCGACGTGGTGACAGATGCCAGCGTGCAGTTTCGGCAGCAGACGAATGCCCCAATGGTGTCGATCACGATGAACTCGACCGGGGCGCGCCAGTGGGCGCGGATTACCGGGGCCAACGTCGGAGAACCGGTCACCATTGTTCTTGACGGCATCGTCTACTCCTACGCCAACATTCAGGAGCGCATCCCGGGTGGCCGGACCCAGATCGAGGGTCTTGAAAGCCGGCAGGAGGCCTCCGACATCGTGACGGTCTTGAAGTCGGGGGCACTCCCCGCTCCAGTCAACATCGTAGAGGAGCGGACCGTGGGGCCGACCCTGGGAGAAGAGTCCGTCCGGGCCGGCTTTATCTCGGTCGTCGTCGGGCTTCTGCTCGTCGTGCTCTTCATGATCATGTACTACCGCACGGCGGGGGTGGTGGCGGACATTGCCCTGTTGCTCAACGTGATTCTGATTCTCGGCATTCTGGCCGGGTTCAACGCCACCCTCACCCTGCCGGGGATTGCCGGCATTGTGCTCACCATCGGTATGGCCGTAGATGCGAACGTGCTCATCTACGACCGCGTGCGTGAAGAGCAGGCCACGGGCAAGACGCTTCGGGCGGCCATCGACGCAGGGTACGAGCAGTCCCTGAGCGCCATCCTCGACGCCAACATTACGACCTTCTTCATGGGGGTCATTCTGTACTCCTTCGGCGTCGGGCCCGTGCAGGGGTTTGCGGTTACCCTTATGGCGGGGATCCTCTCTTCGCTCTTTACGGCCATCATCGTCACCCGCCTCATCTTCGACTACATGGTCGAGGAGCGAAGCATGGAAGTGAGCTACGGGTAGTGCTGTGCTCCCCTGCGCCTCTACGGCGCGCATCGTGATGCGATTTCACCGAACGACGGACTGTTATGCGCCTTTTCGAGAACGCTGACTACACGCTCATTCCGAATCGCCGGATCGGGTACATCATTTCCGGGATTCTGCTGACCCTCAGTATTGCGTCGCTGCTCGTCCGGGGCCTCTCGCTGGGCATTGACTTTCGGGGCGGGATGGAATTTGTGGTGGGCAATACGCAGGACGTCTCCACGGTCGAGTTGCGGTCGGCCCTCACGGGACCGCTGGGGGGACAGCCCGAAGTGAAGCGCTACGGCGACACGGGGGTTCTGATTCGGGCCTCTGCCGCGGGGGACATCAACGAGGTGCAGCAGCGCATCTTGTCAACCATGAAGCAGGAGTTTCCGGAGGCCGAGCCGCGAATTGAGAAGACGAACATCGTGGGCCCGCGCTTTGCCGAAGACCTAAAACAGGGGGCGATTTATGCGGTGTTTGGGGCCCTTGCGGTCATCTTCCTCTATATCCTGGTCCGATTCGAATGGCGATACAGCATGGGGGCGGTGGCCGCGCTTATCCACGACGTTACGATTACCCTGGGCATCTTTTCCCTGCTGGCGGGGGTGGTGCCCTTTTCCCTCCAGATTGACCAAAGCATCATTGCGGCGTTCCTCACCATTGTGGGATATTCTCTCAATGACACGGTGGTTGTGTTCGACCGGGTGCGCGAGTATGTCAATCTGCTCAAAACGGAGAACTTCCCCGATGTTGTTAATCGCTCGATCAACGCCACGCTCAGCCGTACGGTGGTGACGTCCGTCACGACGCTGATTGTCGTTACAATTCTCTTCCTCTTCGGGGGCGAAGTGCTCCGCGGGTTCTCCTTTGCCCTGATCATCGGGGTCATCATCGGAACCTACTCCTCGGTCTTTGTCGCGTCGCCGACGATCGTGGAGCTCGATCGCCGGCTCGATACGGCCACCACGTAAGGGAGCGGAAAGTGAGGGGCCTGCCGGATGCGTTCGGGGGGCGCGGGTCCATCCGGCGCCGGTAGGGGCCCCGTGAAAACCGTTCTACATCTTTCTCTATCAAGACTACGCCGAGTGCTATGCCGGTATCAATCGTCATTGGAAGCCAGTGGGGCGATGAGGGAAAGGGGAAGATTACCGACCTCCTCAGCCCCGACGTCGACATTGTTGCCCGATACCAGGGCGGGGCGAATGCGGGGCACACCATTGCGTGGGAGGACGAGTCCGGGGCCGAGGAGGAGTTTGTGCTTCACCTCGTGCCCAGCGGCATCTTCCACGACAACGTGACCTGTGTGATTGGGAACGGGGTGGTGCTGGACCCGAAAGCCGTGCTGGAGGAGATCGAAAAGATTCAGGCCCTCGGGGTGGATGTGGAGAATCGGCTGAAGATTTCCCACAACGCCCACCTCATCATGCCCTACCACAAGGCCGTCGAGGCGGCGCAGGAGCAGGAGCGCGCCTCCGCCAGCGACGACGACGAGATTGGGACGACGGGGCGGGGCATTGGGCCGGCCTACACCGACAAGTTTGCCCGGACGGGCATTCGGGTGGTGGACCTGCTCGACCGGGACGTGTTGCGGCAGAAGCTCCGCCGGTCGATTGAGGAGAAGAACGCCATCCTCCGTGACGTCTACGACGCGGAGGCGCTGGACGTGGACCGCATCGTGGAGGAGTACGTGGAGTTCGACCAGAAAATTGATTCGTACGTCACGGACACCTCCAAGTACCTCTGCCGGGCGCTCGACCGTGACAAGCGCGTGCTGGCCGAGGGCGCGCAGGGGTCGCTCCTGGATGTCGACTTCGGCAGCTATCCGTTTGTGACCTCCAGCCATCCCACGGCGGGCGGGTGCTGCACGGGGCTTGGGGTGCCGCCCACCGAGGTGGAGCGGGTGCTCGGCATTGCGAAGGCGTACTGTACCCGCGTGGGGAACGGGCCCTTCCCGACCGAACTCGACAATGAGGCCGGGGAGGAGCTTCGCCAGAAGGGGGGGGAGTTTGGGGCCACGACGGGGCGTCCCCGTCGCTGCGGATGGCTCGACCTCGTGGCGCTCCGCTACACGAGCATGATCAATGGCTTCAACGAGCTTGCCGTCACCAAGCTGGACGTTCTGTCCGGCATGGACGAGTTGAAGGTCTGCACGCAGTACCGGTACGACGGCAAGACGACCCGCCGCTTTCCGAGCGAAGCGCAGACCCTGGAACGGGTGGAGCCGCTCTACGAAACGCTCGATGGGTGGGACGAAGACATTTCCGGGGTCCGACACTTCGCCGACCTCCCCACGGAGGCCCAGGATTACCTCCGCTTTATCGCCGAATACATCGGGGTAGAGATTGGGCTTCTCTCGAACGGCCCGCGGCGGGGACAGATTATTAAGGATGTGGCGCCGGCCGCTACGGCCTAGGGCCGGGAGTTCGATCCGGGCCGGATCGGAACGCCCGGATGGCCCGGTCGGTGGAGGGGGAACGACGGCCTCCCCTTCTGAACTGCGCAGTGTCCCCATGCAAGCGTATCGCTGGTCCGTTCGTCTGAAGCTCGGGCTCATCGTCTTTGCGGTGGGCATCGCCCTGGCCTCTTTGCTCTACACCCAGCGGCTCGTCGATCGCCTGCGCGAGCGCGAGCAGCGCGTCATCGAACTGTGGGCCGACGCGCAAGCCGAGGTCGTGCAGGCCCAGCGCCAAACGTCGAATCCGCATCGGTCGGACCTGCAGCGGCTGGACACCTATCTGCAGTCGGTGGAGCAGGCGCCCATGTCGCCCGCTCTGCCTCCTGAGCAGGTGCAACGCTACCGGGAGGCTGTCGACTGGGCACAGACGATGCCGCCTACCGGGGCCCTCAACTTTATCCTGGACGAGATCCTGGAGCCGAATCCGTTTGGGGTCCCCGCGATCATTATGGATTCGTCCCGGACCGAGCCCCTCTTTTGGCGGAACGTGGACGTCCCGGAGTCGCTGGGGGGGTTGTCGTCCGCCGACTCCGCCGAGGCCGTCGAGCGCCTGCGCGAACGGCAAAGCGAAATGGCGTCCACCTTTGAGCCCATCCCGATCCAGATCGACCTTCCGGGGCGGTCCGAGCAGCTTACGCAGTACGTCTACTACGACGAGTCGGCCCTCGTGACGGAGCTGCGGATCTACCCGTGGGTTCAGCTGCTCTTTGTGGGCCTGTTCGTGGTGGTTGGGTACTTCGGCTTCTCGTACGTGCGGCGCAGCGAGCAAAGCAACTTGTGGATGGGGATGGCCCGAGAGGCGGCGCATCAGCTGGGCACGCCCCTTTCGAGCCTCATGGGCTGGGTGCAGATGCTGCGGTCCGCCGACGGGGAGGCGGCGCAACAAGAGGAGATTATCGACGAGATTGAGAACGACGTGGAGCGGCTTCAGCGCGTGGCCGACCGCTTTTCCGACATCGGGTCGCAGCCCAAGCGTGAGCGGCAGGACCTCGCCCCAATCGTGGAGGAGACGGTCGAGTACATCCGCCGGCGCATTCCCCAGCGGGGGCAGGACATCTCGCTGACGGTGGAGCTGGATCGACCGATGGAGGCGTCGGTCAACGAAGAGCTATTCGCATGGGTGTTGGAGAACCTCCTCAAGAATGCCCTCGACGCGATTGAGGACGACGTGGGACGAATCAGCGTGAGGGGCGGGCGGACCGACAAAGGGGCCTACGTGACGGTGGAGGACACCGGGGCGGGCATTGAGCGCAGTCAGCGGAAGAACGTGTTTCGGCCGGGCTATAGCACGAAAACCCGCGGGTGGGGACTGGGACTCAGCCTTGCGCGCCGGGTGGTGGAGACGTACCACGACGGGTCGTTGGAACTCGTGGAGACCACGGTTGGGGAGGGCGCCACGTTTCGGGTCGACCTACCGGACTGAGTCCGACTGGAGGACGAGGCGGCTCCTCAGCGCGTCGGGGGCGAGGTGGGGGGCGACGGCGACCAGAATGTCGGCGCGATGGCGCCACAACACCACGGCCTGTCCGTCTGACGTGCGGGAGATGGGCGCCTCATTCTCGGCGAGGTCGTCTCGCAGGGAGGCGTCCAACTGAACCTGGTCGCCGAGCTGGTCGACCACGGCATAGCTGAACGCCAACACCGTGATGGACTCCGGCCCGTCGTCCTCGGCGAATACGAACGCCGGAACGCCGGGCTCTCCCACCCGAAGGATCCCAACCCCTTGGAGGGTCGCGCCGGTCACGGAGGGGGTAGCGATTCGTCGCTGCCAGGTGGTGCGGATAAACGCCTGCGCCGCGGCGGGATCGGCGGTCTCGTACGTCGGCCGAAGGGTGTCGGCCGCGCGTGCGGAGAGGGAGGGAAGGTCGGGGGCCGAGGAAGAAGGCGGGGGCGACGGTTGAAGGCGCGACACCCCGTACGCAATCCCGATGGCAACCACGAGCAGGAGCACGCCGCCGATTACGCGTCGCCGGGTTCCCCCCGCGGTGTCGGCCGAATCGTGCGCTCCCGATGGGGCGCTTTCTTCCTCCGGCGAGGTGGACGGCGAGGCCGCGGTCGGGGCCGTATCGACCTGCTCCTCGGCCCGCTCCTCGATGGCGTTCAGCACGGAGCGGAGCGAGGCGGGCGGAGACTGAAAGCGGGCGGTGAGGTCCTCGCGGAGGGCAGACCGAAGGAGCTCCTGAGACATCGTCTCCTCGATCAGGGCGCGCTCGGGGCCGTGGAGGCTGTTTCGGAGGCGGTCCTGGAGGGCGGACCAGGCCTGCGATCGAGTCTCGGCGGCCGCGTCCGGCGGGGTGTTCAGGGCCTGCGCCAGCGTGTCGATGGGGGCGTCGAGCACGTCGAGGGTGAGGACGAGCCGCTCTTCTTCGGAGCCGGCGGCAAAGGCCACGGGCAGGACGCGGGCCACGGTGCGCTCAGCCACGTCCTGTCGGAGCGTGTGGGCGTGTTGCCGGGGGCGGGAGCGCGCCGGGTCGGGGGCCTGCGCTCGGGTATCGACCAGGAGCCGGAGGAGCCATCCCTGGGTGTCCTCGGGGCGGGCGTCGGGGGGCGTCTCGGCGGCGCGCTCGTAGGCGTGTCGGAGCAGGGTGTCCGCCGCGTCGGGCCCGGCCAGCACGCAGGCCAGCGGATAGAGCGTGTCGAGATGGCGGGTGAGCGAGGCGTCGTCGGACGGCATGGGGGAAAAGAAACCAGGGGGGACGAAACAGGACGGGCTACGACGCCTCGTCGAAGGCGAGTTTTACGGAGTCGCCCTTCTGGATGTCGAGGAGCTGGGCGGCACTCCCGCCATTGACGGCGATCTCAAGGAAGCCCGTGCTTCCAACCAGCAGGAGCGGGTCGCCCTCCGGCACGGTTCCGTACGTTGGGCCCATCTGCTCAATGACGCGGCTGCCGGCGTAGCCTTTCACCGTGGGGGGAGAGTCCAAGAGGTCACGGTCCGGCGCTCGATCCAGCGTATCGTTCAGGTGCGACCGCCGGATGTTGGTGATGCAGTTTCCGAAGTGGTCGACGTGCACCACCCATCCCTGTACGGTGCCCTCGGTCACGCTCGGGCGGGCCCAGCGGAGGGGCTCCAGCGTGTCGACGGGGGAGCCCAGGGCGTCGAGCGGCGCCCCGCTGGCGAGGTGGGCCGCGGCGGGCGCAAAAATGTCGCGACCGTGGAAGGTTGTGCTGGGGGACGAACTGCGCCAGCGGTCGGGGTTGTCGAGCTCAACGACCGCGTCGGGGGATTGGTCGTCGAGGACGAGGGGAAACAGCCCGTTGTCGGCCCCCACGAACCACTGATTCTCGTGCTGGAGGGCAACCGCGCGGCGATCAGTGCCCACGCCGGGATCGACCACCACGAGGTGCACCGCCCCGTCGGGAAAGTACGGAACCGTGGCCCGCAGCACGAAGGCCGCCTCCATCACGTCCTGGGGGCTGATGTGGTGCGTCACGTCGACCAGGCGCGCATCGGGGCAAATTGACAGCATGGTCCCCTTCATGGCGGGGACATAGGCGTCTTGCGTGCCGAAGTCGGTGGTGAGGGTAACGAGGGACGAGCCCGTGGGCATGGCGGGGGAAAGGCGTGAGACGAAAACTGCTGATCCCCAACGTACAAACCCGCGGGGACGATTCATAGGGACCGCCGGACGGGGGAAACAACCGGACGGGGCAGGTAAGTTGAGTCGACAGAGGGGTCCCGATCTTCGTTTGTTTCTATCGAGTCCGCCGTCGGTCATGTCGTCTTCCCACTCCGCCTCCTGTTCGAACGACGGCCCCCGTGCCGCCCCGAACACGGAGGGCCGGCGGGCGGTGGTGGATGAATTCGTGTCCTTCTGGGGAGAGATGGCCTCCAGCTGGGGCATCAACCGAACCATGGCGCGGATTCACGCCCTGCTCTACTGTGCGGAGGAGCCCCTCCACACCGACCAGATTATGGACCGGCTGCAGATCAGCCGCGGAAGTGCCAACATGAACCTGCGAGCCCTTGTCGACTGGCGCCTGGCGGAAAAGATGTCGGTCCCGGGCTCCCGGAAGGACCATTACACCGCCGAGAAGGACGTGTGGCACATCATGGCTCGGATTGTGGAGGAGCGCGAGCGTCGCGAGCTGCGGCCGGTGCGGCGGCATCTTCGGGACTGTGTGGACGAGTTGGATCCCGCAGATGCCGACGCGATCTCCGACGCGGACCGTGCGCTGCACGATCGGCTCCAGAATTTGGTCGAGCTGATGGAGGTCGTGGAGGACGTGTCGGAGGCCTTGCTGCCCCTTCTCAAAAACCGAGAGTCCGACCTCATCAAACGCCTGGTCGCGTTCATACAGTCGCTCGACGGGCCCGCCCTGGGCGGCGCGTCGTCGCCGGACGCGTCGACCTCATAGTACTCCGGGTTATGACCACGACGAACGACATCGGCGACCGAGGGGAGGCCCTCGCCGCGGCGTTTTTGCGGGAGGAGGGCTACGAGATCCTCGACCGAAACTACCGGCACGGCCGGAACGAGGTGGACCTCGTGTGCGCGGACCCGAGGGAGGGAGGCGAGGTCGTATTTGTGGAGGTGAAGGCCCGAACCGGCGAGGGGTTCGGCCCACCCGAAGCGTCCGTGACGGCTGAAAAGCAGGCGACCCTCGTTGAGGTGGCGCAGGCGTATTTGCATGAACACGGACAGGAAGGGGCCCCGGCCCGCTTCGATGTGATCGGCATTCTTCTGGGCGGCGACGCGCCCGAAATCTCCCACTACGAGAACGCGTTTCTGGGCCGATAGGGGAGCCGACCCGGGGCCCTCGCCCCCCTGCCGGCCCGCCGGGACGCCGGCGCGGCGCGCTAGCGGGCGTTTTTGATTGCCTCGACGGTGGAAGGGTCTTCGAGGCTGGAGGTGTCCCCGAGGTCCTCGCCCAGGTAAGCGGATCGGATGAGGCGCCGCATCACCTTGGCGTTGCGGGTCTTGGGAAGGGCCTCGGTGAAGAGAATCTCGCGGGGCTTCAGCGGTTTGCCCATCTCGTCGACCACCACCTGCAGGAGGGCCTCCCGGAGGGCGTCCTGCTCGTCGTAGTCGGGCTCCAGCACCACAAAGGCCACGACCTCCTGTCCCTTCACCTCGTGGGGCACGCCGATGGCGGCGCTCTCGGCCACGGCCTCGTGCGCGTTCAGCAGCGCCTCAATCTCGGCGGGGCCGAGGCGCTTGCCCGCAACGTTGATGGTGTCGTCCGAGCGGCCCAGGATGTACCAGAGGCCGTCCGCGTCGATGGCGGCAAAGTCGCCGTGCACCCAGGTGTCCGGCAGCTGGTTCCAGTAGGCATCGAGGTAGCGGTCGTTGCCGTCCCAGAACCCGCGCGTCATGCCAATCCACGGCGTGCGAAGCACGAGCTCGCCCACTTCCTCCCGGACCGGGGCGCCGTCCGCGTCCACCACGTCGGCGTCCATGCCGGGGACGGGGCCGGAGAAGGCCGCCGGCTTGAGCGGTTCGAGGAAGTTGCCGCAGAGGATGCCCCCGGAGATTTCGGTGCCGCCGGAGTAGTTGAGGATCGGCTTTTCGCCGTCGAGCACTGTGTTGAAGCACCAGCTCCAGGACTCCGGGTCCCACGGACTGCCGGTGGAGCCGATGGCGCGGAGGGAGGACCGGTCGGCGGCCTCGACGGGGGCGTCGCCGTGGGTTTTGAGGGCGCGGATGAGCGTGGGAGAGACCCCAAGGTGGGTGACGTCGTGGTCGTCCACCATCCGCCAGAGGCGGCCGGGATCGGGGTGGTCGGGGGCGCCGTCGTAGAGCACCATGGTGGCGCCCACGGTGAGGGTGCCGAACACCAGCCACGGGCCCATCATCCAGCCCATGTCGCTCATCCAGTACATCGTCTCGCCGGGCTTCAGGTCCATGGGGTGGTACATGTCCTGCGCTCCCTTGATGGGGAAGCCGCAGTGGGTATGGACGGTGCCTTTCGGGGGCCCCGTCGTGCCACTGGTGTAGATGATCATCACGACGTCCTCGGCGTCGGTCCGGGCGGTGCGGGCCTCCGTGTCGTGCCCCGACACGAAATCGTCCCAGAACACGTCGCGTCCTGTCGTCATCGGCGGGGTGTCGCGCCCGAGGTGCCGGCGCACAATCACGTGTTCGACCGATGGGCACTGGGCAACAGCCTCGTCGGCCGTCTCTTTCATGTGGATGGGGCGCTCGCGGCGGGCAAAGCCGTCGGCGGTGAAGAGGGCACTGGCGTTGGCGCCCTGGAGGCGGGTGACGAGGGCCCCCACGCCGTAGCCGCTGAAGAGGGGGAGGAGGACGCCGCCGATTTTGGCGATGGCGAGGAAGGCGACGACGATCTCCGGCGTCATCGGCATGTAGAGGCCGATGCGGTCGCCCGCCCCCAGGCCGCGGGCGCGGAGCGCATTTGCGCATCGGCAGACGCGCCGGTGCAGCTCGCCGTAGGTGTACGTGTTTGTGGTGCCGTCCTCGCCCTCCCAGCGAAGGGCCGTGCGGTCCTCTACCGGGGTGCCTTGCCACTTGTCCAGCAGGTTATGGACAATATTCATCCGGCCGCCCACGCACCAGGTGGGATGCTGAATGCCGTCGGAGAGATCCACGACCTGGTCGTAGTCCTCGTAGAACTCAATGTCGAGGTCGTGAAGGACGGCGTCCCAGAACCACCCGACATCGTCCGCGGCGCGGCGGCGGAGCGCGTTCAGGTTCGAAATGTCGTGCGCATCCATGAAGGCGCGCAGGTTGGAATCGGCAACCACCTCGGGGTCGGGGGTCCAGACGACCTCCTGGTGAAACGGAAATGCGTCCGACGGTTTGGAAGCGGTTTCAGACATGGAGGGAACGGCCGATGTGGGAAGACGGTGGAGAAGAGGGCGGCCCGGGACGCGGGCCGCAATATCGAATCGCCTATTCATCCATAATAACCGAGTGCGCCCGATAGAGGCAAGCATCCGTTTGTCCGATCCCCGAACGGGAAGTCATCGCAAAAGAGTGTCCATAACGCAACCTTCCCGTAGAGCAGGACACAATTACTGCGTGCGGGTGTATGTAGGGTGCATCTGTTGAAAACGGGCCAACTTTGCGCCGATTGCTGGCGGCGGAGGCGCGCCCGCAGTGTGCACTTTTCCATTAAGCAATTAAGCAACGTGGCTAACCGAGACTCTGACAACGAGACGAAGGAGGGCGGCTCCGGACTTCCCGGCGGGCCCAGCGCAGGAGGGGGGCGTGGGCGGCTCATTATCTGGGTCATTGCCGGGACGCTCCTGGCACTGTGGGCGTACAGCTACTGGGGAATGGGGGCGTCTGGCGGCGACCAGATTAGCTATAGTGAATTCCGCTCCCAGGTCCAGAACGAAAATGTGGAACGGGTGGTCGTCCAGGGCGACCGTGTGCGGGGAGAGTTGAAGTCGACCGCCTCGCGCACCCAGGACGGGAGCACGGTGGAGTACACCAACTTCGTGACCTACCTCCCGTCCTTTGGGGACGACCAGCTCATGCAGCGACTGGAGTCCTCGAGCGTGGAGGTGGTGACGGAGCCCGAAAGCACCTTCCCCTGGGGGCTCGTCATCATGGGCCTACTGCCGGTGCTTCTGCTCTTTGGGGTGGGCTATATTTTCCTCCGCCGGATGCAGGCGCAGGGACAGGGCCTCTTCTCGGTCCGCAAAAGCAAGGCAAAACTCTTCGACAAGGACGAGGAAGAGACCACGTTCGACGACGTGGCCGGGGCGGACAGTGCAAAGGAGGAGCTCCGCGAGATCATCAAGTTCCTGAAGAGCCCCGAGCGGTTTGAGCGGCTGGGAGGAAAGGTGCCGAAGGGCGTTCTTCTTGTCGGGCCGCCGGGGACGGGAAAGACCCTTCTGGCCCGTGCCGTCGCCGGGGAGGCCGATGTCCCGTTCTTCAGCGTCTCGGGGTCCGACTTCATGGAGATGTTTGTCGGCGTGGGGGCCTCCCGCGTCCGCGACATGTTCAGCGAGGCCAAGGAAACGTCGCCGGCCATCATCTTTATCGACGAGCTCGACTCCATCGGTCGGCAGCGAGGGGCCGGGCTTGGCGGCGGCCACGACGAACGGGAGCAAACCCTGAACCAGCTTCTGTCGGAGCTCGATGGCTTTGAGGCGAACGAAGGGGTGGTGGTGATGGCGGCTACCAACCGCCCGGACATCCTCGACTCGGCCCTCACACGCCCGGGCCGCTTCGACCGTCAGATCACCGTCGACCTGCCCACGAAGAAGGCCCGAGCCGAAATTCTCCGCATTCACGCCCGCAACAAGCCCCTCAGCGACGAGATTGACCTGGAGGAGATCGCGCGGAGCACGCCGGGGTTCAGCGGGGCCGATCTCGAAAACCTTCTGAACGAAGCGGCCCTCCTGGCGGGGCGCTACGGGCACGAGGAGATCGCAAACTCTGACATCGAGGAGGCCCGCGACAAGGTGATTATGGGCCTGAAGCGCGACGGGATGGCCCTCGACGACGAGGAGAAGAAGCTCCTGGCGTACCACGAGGCGGGACACGCGATTGTGGCGGCCATGCTTCCCCACGCCGACCCCGTACACAAAGTCACCATCGTGCCGCGGGGCCAGGCGATGGGCGTCACCCAGCAACTCCCCGAGAAGGACAAATACCTGTATCGGCTCGATTATCTCCTTGACCGCCTCGCCGTCATCATGGGCGGGCGTGCCGCCGAGGAGATTATCTTCGACACCGCCACCAGCGGGGCCGAAAACGACCTGAAGCAGGTGCGCAAGATGGCGCGCAAGATGGTGCTCGATTGGGGAATGGGGGAGAACTTTAAGCACATCTCCCTCGGGGGCGATCAGGGCAGCGTTTTCCTGGGCGAGGAGCTGGCCAAGGGCAAAGACTACAGCGACGAGACCGCCCGGGAGGTCGACCAGGAGATTCGCCGCATCACCGAGAATGCGTTCCAGCGCGCCGTGGAGACGCTCACCGAAAACCGGGAGGCCTTCGACAAGCTCGCGGAGCTTCTGGTGGAGCGCGAGGAAGTCCCGGGCGACGATGTGCTCCGCTTGGTCAACGGCAAGGCCGAGGCCCTCAGCGAAGCGCCCTCCACAAACGGAAGCGCGGACGCGGACGGCCGCCCGGAGGAAGAGGTTGCCCCCGAGGAGCCGGCGGAGACGCACGAGGCGGACGATGGCGTTTCGTCGGGCGAGTCCGGCCCCGCCGAGGCGGAAGAAAAACCCACGCAGTGACGCCCTCGGCCCCTGCGCATTCTAGACACCAACGGGCCCGTCCGGTTTGATCTCGGACGGGCCCGTTCTGGTTTTAGGCGGGGAGCACCGGCGTGAGCCTCGAGCGAATCAGTACCAGCTCGCGCCGACCGGGCACTACAGGTTGCCGCGGCGGTCCTGCTCTCGCTCGATCGCTTCGAAGAGGGCTTTGAAGTTGCCGGCCCCAAACGACCGTGCGCCCTCTCGCTGAATGATTTCGTAGAAGACCGTGGGCCGGTCCTGTACCGGCTGGGTAAAGATCTGGAGCAGGTAGCCCTCCGGGTCCCGGTCGACGAGGATGCTCAGCTCCTCGAGCTCGTCAATCGGCTCGTCAATGGAGCCGACCCGATCGGCAAGCACGTCACGGTCGTAGTACGTGTCCGGAATTTCGAGGAACTCGACGCCCCGCCGTCGCAGCTCGCGCACCGTCGAAATAATGTCGTCGGTGGCGAGGGCAACGTGTTGCACCCCGGGGCCGCGGTAGAACTCGAGGTACTCCTCAATCTGGCTTTTCTTCTTCCCCTCGGCCGGCTCGTTAATCGGGAATTTGATGACTTCATTCCCGTTGGCCATCACCTTCGACATGAGGGCCGAGTACTCGGTTGAGATGTCCTGCTCCGTGAAGTGGAGCATGTTGTAGAAGCCCATTGTCTGGGCGTAGTAGTCCACGTACCGGTCCATGTCCCCCTCGTAGACGTTGCCGACGCAGTGGTCGACGAACTGCAGGCCCGTGGGGGAGGGGGCGTTCCAGTGCTCGTTCGTCCACGGCTCGAATTCGGGGAAGAAGAGGCCGTCGTAATCGGTCCGCTCGACGAAGGTGTGAATGGTGTCGCCGTACGTCGAAATGGCGGCGGTGACGATGCGTCCGTGGTCGTCTTCGTGGACGGTCGGCTCGTGGACGGGGTCGGCGCCGCGCTCCGTAGTGGCCTCAAAGGACTGCCGGGCGTCATCGACCGTCAGCGCAATGTCCCGAACGCCGTCCCCGTGGAGCTGCACGTGGTCGCTAATGGGGTGGTCGGGACCGAGGGCAGACGTCAGCACGATGCGAATGTCGTTTTGCTCCAGCAGGTAGCTAACCTGCTCTTTCGACCCCGTCTCCGGCCCCCGGTATCCACGAATCTGAAATCCGAACAGGTGGGCGTAGTACTGGGCCGCCTGCTTGGCATTGCCGACGTAAAACTCAACGTAGTCGGTGCCATTGATCGGCAGGAAGTCCTCGGCCGTTTCGATGTCGGGGCGTGGGGCTGTGGGCGTCGGGGCCATGACAAGAGGGGAGGCTGTGTCGAGAGAGTGGTCAGAAAAGCGCTTCCAACCCGGAGACGGGGGAGAAGGGGTTTCTCCATAGTTCACAAAACTGTACACCGTCTCTCGGGGTGCGTTCCTACTCGTTCGGGGCGTCGGCCGATTGCGAGGGGGAGGGGCCGCCGGCGGTTCGGAGCCGCGTGGAGTCGGGTAGGAGTCGGAAGCGCACGGGGAGCTTTGTCGGCATCGAGACGGGAAGCCCGTTCTGGGTGGCGGGCCGAAACCGCACGCTGCGCAGGGCGCGGACGGCGGCTGTGTCGAGGAGGGGGTGCAGGGAGCGACTGACGCGGATGTCTTTGGGTCTTCCGTTCGAGGTGACCGTGAACCGTAGCATCAGGCGGCCCTGAATTCCTTTCTTGCGGGCGGGCTCCGGGTAGCGAATCCGCATGTAGTAGGACTGGATGCCCCCAATGAGCTCGGCGGCGTTCGTCTCGGTAATCGTGGTGATGGATTCCAGATTGGGGCGAGCCCGTGGCGAGCGTGTATCCTCCTGGGGAGCGCCCGCTGGAGCCGGAGACGGAGCGGTCGAGGGAGACGCCTGTCGGGTTTGGGGCGGGGCCTCCTCGCGGACCTGAGCGCCGTTTTCGGGCCCCGTCTCATCAGCCCCCGGGTCGTCGTCCGACAGTTCCTGCACCTGGGACAGCTGGATCCGGTCCGGGTTTGTGTGGAGGAGCCAGGGGGGAACCGGCGGCGACGACACGGAGAGGTTGACCAGCAACACCAGGGCGCCCAAGCTGAGTGCGTAGCTCAGGAGCAGGCGGGTCGTGTAGCTCTGCAGATCCAGGACCGTCCGGCGGCGACGAGGGGCGGAGGGTCGCATAGCGGGCTGCGGTGATGCGAAGCGGGTCCACTGCCCCTCTGTTACGCGAACAAATGATGAAAGTGCCGCGCCGACCCCTCGTTATGATGGGCGGATATTTTGCACCGTTCGGTGGGGACCGGGCGGTGTTGAGAGTCCGTGTGTCGGCCCCTACCTTCTAGCGTGAACAATTTTTCCGATCCACGTCCTGGTCTGATGCGAACGGCGCTTTTCCTCTTTACCGTCGCGTGCCTTCTTTTGTCTGGTCCGGCGCACGCGCAGGAACAGCCTCACGTCTTCCGCAACGCTACGGTCTATCCGATTGCAGAGGAGCCGATTGAGGATGGGGTACTGGTCGTGCAGGACGGCGAGATTCAGGCCGTGGGGGCGGCGGGAGAGGTGGACGTGCCGGCCGGGGCCCAGTCGCACGATCTGTCCGGACAGGTTGTGATGCCGGGACTCGTTGACACCCACTCTCACATTGGGCAGGTCAGCGGGGGAGACGGATCCGCGGCGCTGCACCCGGGCGTGCGCACCGTCGATGGAATCAACGTGATGCACTCCTCGCTCGATCGGGCCCGGGCCGGGGGCATCACCGCCGTGCAAGTGCTCTCCGGCTCCGGCCATCTGCTGAGCGGCCAGACGACGTACCTCAAGTTGCGGGACGGCACCACGGTCGCGGACCTGAATGCGTGCGATGATCGGAGCATCGAGAACTGTGGGGGCATGAAGATGGCCAACGGAACGAACCCGCAGCGAGCCAGCGGCCCCTTCCCGGGCACCCGGGCACGCTCCGCGGCCATGGCGCGCCAGCTGTTCGTCGAGGCGCAGGCCTACAAGCGCAAGAAAGAACAGGCGGACAGCCCCGAGGACATGCCGGAGCGCGACCTTCAGATGGAAGGCCTGGTGGACGTGCTGGAGGGGGACCGAATCGTGCACTTCCACACCCACCGCCACGACGACATCCTCACGGCAATCCGGTTGAGCGAAGAGTTTGACTTCCGGCTCGTGCTCCACCACGTCAGTGAGGGCTGGAAGGTCCCCGAGGAGATTGCCGAATCGGGCGCGCAGGCCTCTATCATTGTCCTCGACTCGCCCGGCGGGAAGCCCGAGGCCGACGAACTGGTCTATCGCACGGGCCGCGTGCTCGATGAGGCCGGCGTGGGCGTGTCGTACCACACCGACGATCCGATCACCGACTCGCGCCTCTTCCTGCGCTCCCCGGCGTTCGGCGTGCGGGCGGGGATGGACCGGGCGGCGGCCCTGGAGGCGGTGACCATCGAGGCGGCCCGGCAGATGGACCTTGCGGACGATACAGGGACGCTGGAGCCCGGGAAGGACGCGGACTTCATCGTGCTCTCGGGCGACCCGCTGAGCGTCTACACGAAGGTCCAGCAGACGTGGGTTGAAGGGGCGAAGGTGTTCGACCGCTCCAACGACGCCGACCGGGAGATTGCGACGGGGGGCTACCGCGCGCTGGACGAAGCCATTCAGCACGTCCACGGACTCGACGAGGAATAGACGCCCGACCGCTCTTCTTTTTTGCCGAACGATCGCCGGACATGACGATGCCACACTCGCTTTTCCGTTCTTTTCTCCTGCTGGCCGTACTTCTGCTGGGCACGGCCCCGGCCTACGGACAGACCGCCGTTGAGGCCGACACGATCTACACCATGACGGGGCCGCCGATTGTCGACGGCGTCGTGCTGGTGGAGGGGGAAACCATTCAGGCCGTGGGGCCGGCGTCGGAGGTGTCGGTCCCCGACGGGGCAGACGTGCGCGAGGCCGCGGTCGTGACGCCCGGCCTGATCGACCCTCGGGCCACGGTGGGACTTTCGGGCCTCACCAATGTGGACGACAACCAGGATCAGCTCGATACCTCCGAGCCCATCCAGCCCGACCTGCGGGCCATCGATGCCTTCAATCCGCAGGAGCAACTGGTTTCGTTCGTCCGCGACCTGGGCGTCACCACGGTGCACGCAGGACATGCCGCGGGGGCCCTCATCAGCGGCCAGACAGGGGTGTTCTCGACCAGCGGCGAGACAATCGCGACCTCGGTCCGCGATTCGCTGACGACCGTCGCCTTCACACTGGGGCCCGGCGCATCGGAGCGGTTCGAAACGCCCGGCACCCGGGCCAAGAGCGTGGCCATGCTTCGCAGCACCCTTCTCGACGCGCAGTCCTATCTTGAGAAGAAGCAGAACGGCGAGGACGTGTCGACCGATCTCGGGATGGAGGCATTGGCGAAGGTGCTTCGAGGCGAGGTGCCGGCCCTCATCACCGCGCACAGGGCCCACGACATACAGGCCGCCCTCCGGCTGCAGGAGGAGTTCGGCTTCGACCTCATCCTGGACGGCGCGGCGGAGGCCTATCTGCTGGTCGATGAACTGCAAGAAGCAGACGTTCCGGTGATTCTGCACCCGACCATGACGCGTCCCGGCGGCCCCGCACAGAACGTGGCCTTCACCACTGCGGCCACGCTTGAGGAGGCCGGCGTCCCGGTGGCCATTCAGAGCGGATGGGAGCCCTACGTGCCGAAGACGCGCGTCGTGCTCTACGAAGCTGCTGTGGCCGCCGCCCACGGAATGGACCGACAGGCCGCCCTCGCCAGTGTGACGCGAACCCCGGCCGAGATCCTGGGCCTCAGCGGGATCGGCACGGTGGAGGCGGGCAATGAGGCGGACCTCGTCCTTTTCGACGGCGATCCCTTCGAGTACACGACTCACGCCTGCACGGTGCTCGATAACGGCGAGGTCGTGAGTACCGAGTGCAAGTAGCCGCCGCGGCCCGCCGATGAGTTCCGTTCTTCGTTCCAGCTCCGCCCGCCTGAGTCATGTTTGACGCGCTGGTCCTGGATCGTTCGGATGGCGAGCTGACCGTGGACGTGCGGTCGTTGACCCTCGACCATGTGCCCGATGCCGGCGACGACGAGGTTCGGCTGCAGGTGCTGTATTCAAGCCTCAACTACAAAGACGCGCTGGCCGTCACGGGAAAGGGAAACATCATCCGGGGCGACTACCCGATGGTGCCGGGCATCGACCTCGTGGGGCGCGTGCTCGAGAGTGCGTCCGACGCGTTCGTGGAGGGCGACCGGGTGATTGGCACCGGCTGGCAACTCGGGGAGGTCGACTGGGGAGGATATACGCAGCGGGCGAAGGTGTCGGCCCGAAAGCTCGTGTCCCTTCCCGATGGGCTCACGCCCAAGCAGTCTATGATCGCGGGCACCGCGGGATTTACGGCCATGCTCTCTGTGATGGCCCTGCAGGAGCACGCGGTGACGCCCGAGCGGGGAGAGGTTGTGGTGACCGGGGCGTCGGGGGGAGCGGGAAGCATGGCGGTTTCGCTTCTCGGCGCTCTCGGATACGACGTGGTGGCCTCGACCGGGAGCGCCGAGGCCCACGAGTACCTGCGGGCCCGCGGCGCCTCACGCATCGTGCCCCGAAACGAATTTGAGGACGGTCCCGAGCGGCCGATGGAGTCGGGCCGATGGGCCGGGGCGATTGATGCGGTGGGCGGGCAGACACTGGCGACGCTGATTGCTCAACTCCAGCGCCACGGAAGCGTCGCCTCGTTTGGGAACGCCGGGGGACACGAGCTTCGGACGACGGTCTTTCCCTTCATCCTCCGCGGCGTCAACCTGCTGGGCATCGATTCCAATACCTGCCCCAACGATCGGCGCCGGACGGCCTGGGAGCGCCTGGCGACGACCCTGTCCGATGAGGATTTCGAGCAGATGACCGCCCGCACAATTGGGCTTGGGGAGATTCCCTCGGTGAGCCGAGAGGTCCTGAGGGGCGCCATTCGCGGACGGGTTGTGGTGGACGTGCAGTCGTAGCAGACGTACGCAGCGCCGGAAGTCCGCGGTGGGGCGAACCGGGAGTGCCGGGGGCACGTACGGAACCCCTGTCCCGTGCTCGCTCTCTCTGCTCCGTCTCCACCGCCGGTATGACCACTTCGATTTGGCAGCATGCCCACCGTAAGCGCGAAACGGTGTACGACGTGATTGTCGTGGGGGGCGGGATCGTGGGGTGCTCGACCGCCTACTGGCTTCGGCGGCGTCAGCCCTCTCTGGACGTGGCAATTGTCGAAGCCGACACGCTCGGGGCCGGGGCCAGCGGCCGAAACGCGGGCTTCGTCGTGCAGGGGACGGATGTCGATTTTCTGTCCGATATTGAACGGTACGGCCGCCGGGCCGCCCGCCGCCTCTGGCACTTTACGCGCGACAATCGGGACCTGCTGTCGTCCGAGCTGCACACGTCGACCTTTGGCTGGCGATCGGACGGGAGCCTCACCGTGGCCGCCACGGAGGCGGAGAATCAGCGCCTGCAAGACTGTGTGCCGCGCCTCCGGGCCGCCGGGGCGCCGGTTGTGCACCTGGACGCGGACAAGACGAATGCACGGCTTCGGGCCTCGGGCTTTGCCGGAAGCCTCTTTGTGACGACGGGGGCGGTCGTAAATCCCCTGCGGCTCGTCCACCACATCGCCGCGGAGAGCGGCGCTGACGTGCGCACGCAGCACCCCGTCGAGGCCCTAGACGACGGCGAGCCGGGGGTCACCCTGCGCACGCCTCACCTCCGCCTCCGGGCCGACCAGGCGGTGCTCGCGATGGGGGCGTCCCTTCCGTCCCTGGTCCCGTCGCTTCGCTCGTTTGCGCAGCCGATGCGGGCCCAGATGCTGAGCACGCAGGCCGCCGACCGCCAGCACGCGTCGGTTCCAATCTACTCCCACGGCGGCGCGTTCTACGTGCGGCAGCTGGAGGACGGGACGGTCCTCGCGGGCGGGGGGCGTCACTCGCACGCCGAGGCGGAGGCGACGGCGACCGACGCGACTACGCCCGCCGTGCAGGCGGCTATCGAGCGCTACCTCCACCGGCATTTTCCGTGGACGCAGGCCATGCCGATTGAGCGGCGGTGGAGCGGCACGATGACCTTCTCGCCGGACGGGCGGCCGGTGGTGGGGCCGGTGCCCGGCCTGCCCGGAAGCGTGTTCGCCACGGGCTTTACGGGGCACGGCATGGGCTACGGGTTTCGGATGGGGCGCCTGCTGGCCGACCTGGTCGGTGGAAAATCGCAGCCGGACGGGTACGATCTTTTTTCTGCCGACCGGTTCGATCCGGACGGACCGACGTCGGGCACGCCGCCCCGGTCCCATCCATCGTCCCCCTCCCCGTCCGCCCAAAATCGTCACTCCTCCTCGCAATGAGTGGCCCCGTGGCGCGTCTTCTGCTCTGGTGCGTCCTCCTGCCGATTCCCCTGAACGTGGGGATGGCCGCACTCCCCGACTCGGTCGACTTTCGTCTGGGGCCCCATCAGTGGGAGCACCGGCTCCTGCTTGTATTTGCCTCGTCGGAGGCGGACGCTCGATGGGCCGACCAGCGGGAGGCGCTGCGCGGGGAGGCGGAGGGGGTCCGGGAGCGGGACCTGCTTCTGCTCACCCTCCGGGCGGACGGCGAGCAGGGGAGGCTTCAGTCGGGGCCGGAGGAGTCGGCGCGTCCCCTCACGACGGCTGCCGTTCGTCGGCTGTACGATCGCTTTGCCGTGAGCCCGGATGCGTTTCGGGTGGTGCTCGTCGGCAAGGACGGGACGGAAAAGCGCCGCGCCCCCGAGCCCGTGACGGCCCGATCGCTCTTCGATACGATTGATGCCATGCCGATGCGGCAGCGCGAGATGCGCGAGGACAACGGGCCGGGTCGCTAAAGCTCGACCCCAATGAGCCAGCGGAAGGCGAACTCGTCCTGTCCGGCCTCAATCAGGTCCGGGTCGCTGGCCCAGAGCGGAAACTTCGCCACCACATCCAGGCCCTGCAGAACGTCGGACTGGGCCGTCCAGCGGCGGAGGTGCGGGATCTCGGAGAGGCTGTAGCGGGCCCCAATCCCGGCGTCGCCCACCAGATCGTCGGCCTTGAGGCCTGCGAGGAAGGCGCCCTCGCTCCAGACGGTGCCGAGGCCGGAGAAGGCGGAGAGCCGGAGGGGCGAGAGGGCGTTCACGGACGCGAAGGGATGGCCGCCGAGCGACACGCGCCCCGCCAGGGTGTTTTCGCCGGTGCGCCCAAACCGCTCAAACGCGGCGGTCTCCGAGCGGAGGTAGGCGACGGGTCCCGCGGGGCCGAAGCCCACGAGGTGCGCGTCGGACACTGGACGCTCGAACGCGGCACTGGTCTGCCGGTAGGTGTCGTTTCGCCACTGAGACTCGATGGACCGCCCGCCCAGCACAAACTGCTTCTGGGGCAGCAGTCCGTCGGCGCCAAGGCCGAACTGAAAGGCGGCCTGTCCGGTGAGGGGGCCGAGGTCGGCCTGCTGCTGGGCGGTAAGGGACAGACGCGACGCTTGGTCCAGCGTAGAGGGCGCAGTGCTGCCCGCGACCTGATAGGGCTGAAGCGTGCCCCCGACCTCCGCGGTGACATCGATTCGGTCGCCCCCCTCCTGGACCGAATACTGCAGCCGCCCGGAGACCGAGTGCGACTGTCCCCAGGGGGTGAATGGGATTGTGCGGGAGATGGGGGGACACGGTGCGGTGGGGCAGGGAACCGCCACCTGTCGAGGGGTCCGATCGATCCCGTACGCCCGGTCACTCGGGTTCCACTGCTGAAGCAGGGCAAACTGCAGGCGCTCCTCCGTGTCGGCCAATGGGGAGTGAAGGGGAATGTGGAACGACAGTCGGTTTTCCAGGATGCCCAGGTGCTTCGCCGCCGAGAGTTCGAGGGTGGCGCGGGCACCGAAGGGATCAAACGGACGCTCGTACTGAAGCTCGTAGTCGAGGCCGTCGATCCAAGACCCGGTGTCGAGGGCAAACTGGGACGGGGCATTGGAGCCCTCAACCGCCGGGTCGTCCCCCCCGGAAAAGAGCACCTCGGGCCACAGGGTGAGCGTGGTGCGGAGGCGGTGGGCCCCGCGAAAGTACTGCCCGCGGGCCTGCACGCCCCCTCCGAACCCGAAGTCGTGGGCGTAGCCAAACAGCGGGCGGACCCCCACCTGGTAGTCAAACCAGTCGGACTGCGGGGCGCGCAGGAAGCGGGCCTCCAGGGGGACGGAGGCGCTGTTGTTGAGGCGGTTTACATCCGGGGTCTGCCCGTTGGGGTCGATCACGGCTGCCTCGACCTCGGCGGGCACCGTCACCGACACCGTGTGTTCGGGGGCCACCCACGGCCAGTCGTCCGCCACGATCCAGTCGTCGGCCACCGGCTTGTGCCCGTGCATCGAGGCGAGCGGCACGTTGATCCACTGCGTAGAGCCGTCGGCCAGGGTCAGCTTCACGTCCTGCGGCATCCGGACGGATCCCTTTCGTTCCAGGGTCAGGTCCACCTGCACGCTGTCGCCCCGTCGCTGCTGCTCCAGGTCGGTGATGGCGTCGTCCACCGTGCGGGTCGACTCGGTAAACTGCCAGAAGTACCAGTCGAGCATAAGGCCGCTCTCCTGCTCGGCAAACAGCTCCAGGTCGAAGGGGTCGGGGTGTTCTCCCTTGCGTTCACGGAAGTAGCGCTTCAGCCACTGATCGCGCTGCTCGTCGCCGATCACGTAGCCCATCATGTCGACAAACATCTGTCCGCCGGGGTACGACGTGATCCCGTACGCCAGGTTTGTGGAGAACCAGTCGGCGGGCGTGCTGAACGGCTCCGCGAGGCCCAGGTCATGCATCGTCACGACGCTCTGCCGCGCGCCGACGTGCCGGGCGGGGCGCCCCAGGAGGTGCGCCATGCCCTCCTCCGTGGCGTAGCTGGTGAAGCCCTCATCCATCCAGGCATAGTCGGCCTCGTTGCTGCCGAGGGACGAGTAGTACCACATGTGGGCAAACTCGTGGACCGTGGTGCCGAGCACGGATTGGTAGCTGCTCTTCTCCTCGAACGCGGGCCCGTCGTAGCTGCTCACGACGGTGAACATCGGGTACTCCATGCCGCCGTCTCCGCCCTGCGCCACCGTCATCTGCGGGTACGGATAGGCGCCGTACTCCTGGCTGAAGAAGCGCGTCAGCTCCGGCATGTCGTTCTTCAGGGGGCGCCACTGCTCGGCCACCTCTTCCTTGTACAGGATGTGGTGCGTGGTGCCGTCGGCCGTCACCTTGTCGTGGATGTAGTCCGGGTCGGCCGACCAGGCGAAGTTGTGGACGTGCTCGGCGCGGAAGTGCCACGTGAGCGAGTCGTCGCTGGCCTGGAGGTCGGACGGGCGCCAGGTGCCGGAGCCCTCCAGGTCGTAGCCGTGGCCCACCTCGTCGGGGTTTTGGAGGACGCCGGTGGCCCCGACCGTGTACTCGGCGGGCAGGGTGATGCGGACGTCGAACTCGCCGTAGGGAGCGTAGTACTCGCGGTTCACGTAGAAATTGGCGTGCCAGCCCCGCTCGTCGTACTCGGCCAGCTTCGGAAACCACTGGGTCATGGAGTAGTCGATGCTGTCGCCCCGGCTGTTGCGCCCGCTGCGGCGCGTCTGGAGGGGCACCTGCGAGCGGTAGTGCATCTCGAAGGTGGTGGAGGTGCCGGGGGGAATGGGCTCGGCGAGCTCCACGCGCATCACGGTGTCGTTGATGTTGTACGAGACGGGCGTGCCGTCCTGCGTCAGCGACTCTACCTTCTGCCATCCTTGCTCGCTGGGCGAGAGGTTGAAGATGCGCGGCACCGTACGGCCGTCGGGGTCGGGGAGGTGCCGGTTCCGCTCCGCCATCATGGACTGCGGCTGGAAGGCATTGAAGTACAGGTGGTAGTAGACGGTGTGGAGCGTGTCCGGCGAATTGTTGGTGTAGGTGAGCACCTGGTGACCATCCACCCGATGCGTCTCGGTGTTCAGCCGGATGTCCATGTCGTAGTCAACCTCCTGGGTCCAGTCCTCGGGGGATTGGGCGCTTACGGTTGGGACCAGGAGCAGGGCGATCAATGACAGGGCCGTAAGACGAGAACGCATCGGGAGGGGGAAGGTCGCGAACGGGAAGATGGGCGATTCGTACCGCGAATATCCTTCTCAATTGACCGGGGAATGTTTCTTGCAACCCCCCCGGCGGGCACCCAGGCAGATTTCCGCAAGACAATCAGCGGCAATGGAATCACCGGACGGGCCTCATGCGTTTCTAGTTATCCAATTCCACTATCTGTGCGACAAACGCCGGGTTCGCCCCGGTTCCTCCCGTGACCAAGGCCGATATTGTTGATCGCATTGCAGAGGGCACTGGACTGACCAAGGTAGAGACCAAAGCCGTTGTGGAGGGGTTCATGACCACGGTGCAGCAGGCGATGGAGGAGGGGGAGCGCATCGAGTTGCGTGGGTTCGGGGTGTTCGAGGTAGAACACCGCGCGCCACGCACTGGGCGCAACCCACAGACCAACGAGCCGGTACACATTGAGGACCGGTACGAGCCGGTCTTTCGTCCTTCGCGCCAGTTTCGCGAGGACGTCGACGAGACGCACCAGGCCGACGAGTAGGTGCGTCCCGTCTTCCGTTTCGTTTGGTTGTACGATCCCCCTCCTTTATGTCTGACCATACGCTGACCTGCCCGTCCTGCGGCGCACGCGTCTCCGCGGATACCGATCGATGCACGCTCTGTGGGGCGTCTCTTTCGTCCGACGACGAAGACCGCCCAGCCGACCCGTCCGACGCCGATTCGGAAGACCCACCGGGCCCGGACGAGACGCCCCCCGCGGACGAGACACCCTCCGCGAGCGATCACGAGAACACCTCCTCTTCGCCCCCGGCCGTCTACTGCAACCAGTGTGGATGGGAAAACCCCGGAGGGGCCCGCTACTGTAGTCGGTGCGGGGAAGAGCTGCAGGAGGTGTCCACCCCGTCGGCGCCCGAGGGCACGCGCCCGGTGGCGGCCGATCTGCCCACGGGGGAATCCGAGACGCCCACGGCGACGGGGACCGCGGACATGCCCGATGTGGCGGACGATACGTCCAGCCAGAGGGCGATGGGCCAGCAGGTGACCCTGGTGATCGGGGGCGCGCTGGTGCTCATCATCGGATTGTTCTTCGCGACGCGATGGAGCCAGCAGTACGACTGGGGGGGCAGCGACGGATCCTCGGGACCGCAGTCCTCCCAGCAGCAGGCAGGCCCGCCACAGGGGGGGAGCACGCCGGGCGGCGGCACCGCCCCGATGGCCGGGGGCGGAGGCGGCTCCGCGTCCTCCTCTTCCTCGTCCGGGTCGACCTCCCCGACCGATCTCGGAACGTTGGTGGACGAGTCCGGCACCTCCCTGGCGGGCGCAATGGCGACCCAGGTGGATTCGCTCCGCCAGGAGGTTGAGAACGCGGACGACGGGGCGCGCCGCTCCGTGCAGGCCGAGCTCGTCAACTTGCTGATTGGGGCCGGTGCGCCCGGCCGTGCGGCCTCGGTACAGGTCGACGTGGCCGATGCGACCGGCGCGGTCGAGGACCGCCGGCGGGCCGCAGACCTTCTGTACAAGTGGATGCGGAAGCTGCAGGGGGAGGGCAACCGGCAGCAGGCCCTGGAAGTGGCCCGGCACGTGGCGGAGGCGTACGGGACCGTCGCCGATCAGCGCCCGGAGGACCTGGACGCCCGCACCCGGATGGGCGAGGCGTACCTTCTGACGAACAGCCCGATGCGCGGCATTCGGGCGATCAACGGCGTTGTGGAGGAGGATTCGACGTTTGTGCCCGCGCGGTTTCAGAAAGGGCTTGCGCTTCTGCAGATCAACCGGCTGGATGAGGCCCTGCGGGAGTTTGAGGCTGTGAAGCGCCACGCCGCTGAGGGGGAGCCGTTTCAGAAGCAGGCCCAACGGGCGATTGACGTGATCCAGGAGCAGCGCGCCGGGTCGGGCGGGGGCTCGTCTGTACAACAACCGGGGGCCTCCTCACAGTAAGTCCAGACGCCTGTCGTTTTTTGTTATGCAGACGCTGATTGATACGCTCGACCACGATCGGGTGCGGGCGGCCGTTCAACGGGCCGAGGAGCGCACGGCCGGGGAAATTGTGCCGGTGGTCGTTCCGCAGAGTGATGCGTACGAGATCGCGACGTGGCGGGGGGGCGTGCTTGGGGGGCTCGTGGCGTTGGTGGGTGCGCTTCTTGTGATACAGTTCTATTCGGGCTGGGGGCTGGGCTGGCTGTACACGCCCTGGGGCCTGGCACTCGTGGTCCTGGGGGCGGGCGTGCTCGGAGGGGGACTGGCGACGATGGTGCGTCCCCTTCGCCGCCTGGCTGCGGGAAGCGACCTGCTCGACGAAACCGTTCACCGACGGGCCCTGCAGGCGTTCGTGGAGGAAGAAGTGTTTGACACGCGGGATCGGACGGGCATTCTCATTTTCGTGTCCCTCCTCGAACACCGCGTGGAGGTGCTGGGCGATTCGGGCATCAACCAGCACGTGGACCCGGAGGACTGGGGGGCGATCGTCGAGCGGATCCGGGAAGGCATTCGTCAGGACCAGTTTACGGAGGGACTGGAGGAGGCCGTGGAGATGTGCGGGCGGCTCCTGGAGCGACGGGGGGTTGAGGTCCAGCCCGATGACGAGAACGAACTGTCGAACACCGTGCGCACGCCGGGGACGGATGCTGACCCGTCGGACCGCGAGTGAACGCCGGGCGGGGCTATTCCTTCTCGATTTCCAGCACGAGGCCGTCCGTGTCGCGGATAAAGAGGCGCCCCTTCACCTCCTGATACGAGTATTCGGTGGCGTCCAGGCGAGAGCGCAGCGCGTGCCAGTCGCGGGACGAGAGGGAGAACCCGATGTGGTGGATGGCGCCGCGGCCCGGCACCGACGGATGGGCCATCTCGGGCATTTCGATGAGCTCAATCACCGCGTGGCCGGAGCCGTCGCCCAGCATGGCGCGCTGGCGGTCCTCCCGCACCGGGTCGTCTTCTACGGAGTACAACGTGAGGCCCAGCACATCCACGTAAAACGAGGTTGCCTCCTCCAGGTCAGTCGTCATGACGGACGCATGATCCAACTGGACCGACGGGCTCGGCCCTGAGGAGTCATGGTCTGTAGACGGGGAGGAGGAAGGCATGGTGCGTGGGGAGCGCGGGCGGCGCGATTATTAAGAGGTAGAGGCGGGTTCGGGCGTCGGTTGGAACTCCGCGGCTTCGATGCCGAGCCGCTTCATCTTCTTGTAGAGGCCCTGTCGGGTCAGGCCCAGGACCTCGGCGGAGGCGGTGACTTGTCCGTCACAGGACTCGAGGACGCGCTCAATGACGGCGGTTTCGGTTTGGGACAGCACGTCGGTCAGCGTCTGCTCGGGGTGGAGCACGGCTTCTGGGGCCTCAGTGGAGGCCGTTGGCGCGCGGTCCCGGGCCGCCTCCACGATCGTATCGAGCAGGTCGTCGACAGCGACGGTGGGCGTCGGCTCACTGCTTACGTGGACGAGCACGCGCTCGATTTCATTGCGCAATTGCCGTACGTTTCCGGGCCAGTCGTACCGGAGAAGGGCCTCCATCGCCGGCTCCGTGATGGACGCCATCGGGGCGCCGTCGGGGCGCAGGGTCTTCAGGAATTGCCGGACGAGGAGGGGAATGTCGGCGCGGCGCTCGCGCAGGGCCGGCACGGAGAGGGAGAGGGCGCCGAGGCGGTCCCGGAGGTCGGGGCGAACGGCTCCCTCGCGCACCTGCTCCTCGAGGGGCGTCGTTGTGGTGGCCACGATGCGGACGTCGATGGAGTGGGCCTCCGTGCCGCCCTGGGGGACGACGGTTCCGGTGTCGAGCGCTTTGAGCACTGAGGCCTGCGCGGAGAGGGAAAGGGCGTCCAGGTCGTCGAGCAGGAGCGTGCCGCCGTCTGCATGATGAAGGGCGCCCGGGGTGAACCCTGAGGCGCTGACGCTGCCAAACAGTCGCTCCGCCGTGGGGCTGTGTTGGAGGTCGGCCAGTTGCACCCGCTCGAACGGGCCGTCGGCGCGGGGGCTTTTGCGGTGCAGGGAGCGGGCGAGCCGGGCCTTTCCCGTGCCCCGTTCCCCGGACAGAAGGACCGGGCGTCGGCTGGTTGCGGCGCGGGAGAGGTCGGCCAGCACGGTGCGCATGGCGTCGCTTTCGGCCACGACCGCGTCCGCGTCGGTGGGAGAGGAGAGGAACGGGCGGGGAGAGGCGGTGTGATCCTGCGCCCGCGCCACGGCACTGCCGATGAGGGGCGCGCAGTCGGCGATCGAGTCGAGGCTCTCCTCCGAGAGGGCGGCGGTGTCGATGCCCAGGGCGACGTTCGAGTCGGACGGCGGAAGCGGAATCCACCGCAGGCGATGGTTCGGGGCGTGATCGACCCGTAGGGAATCGGAGGCCGGAACGCCCTCGGGCCGGGGCCCTCGCTCGTACAGGAGGGAGGCGGTGTCGCCGTTGATCCGAGCAAGCCCGCTCCATGTCGGGGCGCCTTTCGACTCGATAAGACGAAAGGACAGTGCCGCCACCAGGCGGACGGACGCGTGGGCCTCGCCAAGGAGGGGCGCCCACCCGGCCTCGTCGGTTGACTCCAGGTCGTGCTCGGAGCGGAGGCGATCCATCTGGGGGCGGTCCTCCATGAGGGACGCACCGACGAGGGCCAGCCGACGGGCGGTCCGCGCTCCGCCGTTCGCGGGCTTCAGTTCGCCGCGGAGGACGAACCAGTGGGTGATGAGGGGCAGGGCCTCCTGCGGAAGGGCACGGGGAGGCGGAAGCAGAGCGCGGGCCGTCTCCGATTCGCCGTGCGCGTGCTCAAACTCCACGCGGGACAGGCGGGTGCGCAGGTGCAGTTCGCGGTCTCCGGTTTCCTCCGCGGCCCGCTCGGCGCGCCGGAGCCAGGTGCGAGCCTCTTCGGGGTGGTCTCGTTGGGCGAGGAGGCGTCCGTGCAGGTGCAGGACCTCGGCGTGTGACACCCCGCGCGGCAGAGGCGTCGGGCGTTCAAAAATTGACGTCAGGTCGGTGGAGGGCGTTTCGCCGACGCGGAGCGCGATTTCTGTGCGAAGGACCTGGCACGGGGCGGCGAACCGGTCGGGCAGGGCGTGCTCGGCGCGGGTCAGTGCCCCGCGGGCGGCCGGGCCGTCGCCGCGGCGGAGGTGCGCTTCGATCTGGGCCCGATAGGTGAGCAGGAGGGGGGCGGCATGTAGGTCGGTACGGGAGAGAACCGTCTCGGCGTGCTCGGCCGCCTCGAGGATTGTGGAGGGGGGACGGCCAACCGCGGCGTGGAGGGACGCCGCGTGTGCCGATGCGATCGCGTGCAGCGACGAACGGTCGGCGTCCGAGGCCAGGGATCGAAGGGCGTCGACGTGTTCCTGTGCTTTTTCGTACTGCCCCGCGGCCCGCCGGACCGGAAGCCAGAGTCGATGCCACCATTGATGGACCAGGGCGTCCTCGAGGGCCGCAACCAGGGACGAGGCGTCATCGAGCGTCCGGTGCGCAAGGGCGTATTCGCCAAGCGACAGGTGGGCAAAGGCCGTTCCGAGAAGGGCCCAGCAGCGCCCACTTGGATCGTGAATTGAGTCGTGGAGGTCGTGGGCCGTCGAGAGAAGACGAAGTGCCTGGGAGACCTCGCCGACCTCCTGATTGCGGAGGGCGTGTGCCCAGCCTCGCCAAAGGGACACCTCGGCCCGGACGCATGTACAGAGTTCTTCGATTTCCGCACGCGAGGGAAGGTGGTTGAGGGCCTCGTCCGGCGCCTCGTGATCCACGATGGCCACCTGGGCGCGGAGGGCCCGGAGGAGCAACTGCCCGGTGTCCGCGGCGGGGGCGTCGACCGGTTCGAGAAGCGGATCGATCATCCGCACCACGTCGTCCCCCCGCCCATCGGCGAGCAGGTCCTTCGCCAGCGCTAAGCTCTTCGCGTGGTCCATGGGTACTGTGTTGAGTGCGGAAGATCCATCGGGGGCGAGAGGGGCCAAGCCTCGACCATTCGCAGGGGACCCGGGGCTACATAAAGCCCAGCTCCAGGCGGGCCTCCTCGGACATCATCTGGGGCGAAAACGGCGGCTCGAACGTCATCTCAAGGTTGACGCTCTCCACGCCCTCGGTCTCCTTCACGGCGTCCTCGACCTGCCCCGGCAAGACGCCGGCGGCCGGGCAGTTCGGGGCCGTCAGGGTCATCAGCACGTCCACGCTGTGGTCGTCGTGGACCTCCATGTGGTAGATGAGGCCCAGGTCGTAGACGTTCACCGGAATCTCCGGGTCGTAGACCTCCCGAATCGAGTCCACGATCCGTTGGTAGAGGTCGTCGTCCGGGGTGTCCTGGACATGGTCCGGAATGGTTTCCGGGCGTTCGATGTCGGTGTTCTTCTTGTCGTCGGGAATATCGGCCGCGCCGCCGCCTCCTCCGCCTCCCGGCATGCCCGGCATTGCACCTGCAGGATTCATAGGGTTGGGTCCGTTTGTGTGAAAAGGTTAGTTGCGGAAGGCCTGCGCCCGCTTCTTCATCTGGTCGATCATGGCCTCCAGGCCGTTGTTGCGCTGCGAACTCAGGTGTTCGTGGAGGCCGATGTCGTCGAGAAAGTCGAAGCTGGCTTCGGCGACCGCCTCGGGCGGCTGCTCATCAACCACCCGGATGATGAGGGCGGCGAGGCCTTTCGTGATTTTCGCGTTGCTGTCGCCCTGAAAGTGCAGGACCTGTTCGTCTTCGTCGTACTCGACCCGAATCCAAACGTCCGACTGGCAGCCGTGGACGTAATACTCCTCCGACTTCATGTCTTCCGGAAGGAGGGGAATGTCGTCTCCCATCTCGATGAGGTACTGGTACCGGTTCATCCAGTCGCTGAACAGTGAAAACTCATCGACGATTTCCTGGGCCCGATCCGACACCGTGTTCGAGGTGGACATGGGGGAAAGGGATCGTAGTGAGGGTGCGTTAGGATGTTGGTCGTACGTGAATCCGAAGGGGCAAGATTCGGAGGGGCTCCGCTCACCCCAGCATCTCGCGGGTGCGGTGCAGGCCCTCGGCCAGTCGGTTGGCGTCCGCCCGGGTGTTGTACGCGGCAAAGGAGGCCCGGATGGTGCCGGGCAGCCCGTACCGTTTCAGGAGCGGCTGGGTACAGTGATGGCCCGTGCGCACCGCGATGCCGAGGCGGTCGAGGAAGGTGCCCGCGTCGTAGGGGTGAATGTCCTCAAAGACGAACGAAAGCACACTCGTCTTTTCCGGGGCCGTGCCGATCAGGCGAATCCCGTCAATGGCACGGACCTGCTCGGTGGCGTACGCCAGCACGTCGTCCTCGTGGGCCTGGACGGCCGACCAGTCCAGATCCATGATGAACTCGGCGGCGGCGCCGAGCCCGATCGCGCCCTCGATATGGGGCGTGCCGGCCTCAAACTTGTGCGGGGGGGCGTCGTAGGTCGTCTCGTCGAACGAGACCCGGTCGATCATGTCGCCCCCGCCCTGATAGGGAGGCATGGCCTCAAGGTGCTCCCGCTTGCCGTAGAGGATGCCGATGCCCGTGGGCCCGAACATCTTGTGCCCGGAAAACACGAAGAAGTCGGCGTCGAGCGCCTGTACATCCACGGGCAGGTGAGGGGCCGACTGTGCGCCGTCGACCACCACCGGGACGTCCACCGCGTGCGCCGCGTCGATGAGATCCTTCACGGGGTTGATTGTCCCGAGTGTGTTGGACACATGCGTGACGGCGACGAGGGCCGTGTCCTCGGTAAGGTACTCCGCAAGCCGATCCATCTGCAGGACGCCGCGGTCCGTGACCGGAAGCACGCGGATCTCCGCCCCCACCTGCTCGGCCAGCATCTGCCACGGGACGATGTTGGAGTGGTGCTCCATCTCCGTCAGGAGAATTTCGTCGCCCGCGCCCACCCGTTGTTGACCAAAAGTGTTCGCCACGAGGTTGAGCCCCTCGGTCGTCCCCTTTGTGTAAATCACCTGCTCCGGGGCGGGGGCATTAATGAAGCGGGCAACGGACTTCCGGGCCGACTCGTACGCCTCGGTCGCATCCTGACTCAGTCGGTGCACGCCGCGGTGTACATTGCTGTTTTCGCGACGGTAGTACCGCTCCGCCCGCTCGATTACGGCGTCGGGCTTCTGGGAGGTCGCGGCGTTGTCGAGGTATACGAGGGGGGTGTCCTCGTACACCTCTTGTTGGAGGGCCGGGAACTGGGCACGGAAGGCCTCTACGTCGAACGAGGTAGTGTCCGATGTCGGTTGGGTCGTCGCGGGCATGGCGTTTCGGGTATGGGGTGGGGACGCCTGGACGGGGAGGCGCAGAACCGAACGTGCCTCCACAGCATCCAGGGCCCCTTCCACACGTTATGCGAAGTAGCTGGAGAACCGGGTGCGCACGCGCTCGGCCACGTGCTCCTCAAGCGAATCGAGCTGAATCTCGTCGATCACTTCCTGTGCAAAGGCCTGCAGCATGAGGATGCGAGCCCGGCGTTTGCTGAGGCCGCGGGAGCGGAGGTAGAAGAGGCTCTCCTCGTCGATCTGACCGGTCGTCGCGCCGTGGCTGCACACCACGTCGTCGGCGTAGATCTCGAGCTCCGGCTTCGTGTAAATCTCCGCGTCCTTGGTCAGGACCAGCGTATCGTTCTGCTGGTAGGCGTCGATGCGCTGGGAGCCGCGCGAGACGAACACCTTTCCGTTGAAGACCCCCGTCGATTCGTCGTTGAGCACGTGCTTGTACAGCTCGTTGCTCGAGCAGTCGGGCTGCACGTGGCCCATGAACGTATGGTTGTCGACGTGCATGTCGTCCTTGCCGACCACAAGGCCGTAGAAGTTCGACTCACAGAAGGAGCCGTCGGCCTCGATGGTGACGTTGTTGCGGACGACCTCTCCCGTAAAGGTGGCCGAGATCGTGGTGTAGACGCTGTCGTCTTTCTGTTGTGCGGCGCGGGTGTGCACCTGCGAGGCGGAGGGGCCCTGATCCTGGATCAGGTAATGCTCCAGGTTGGCCTTTTCGCCGACAAACGACTCGCTCACGGTGTTCGTGAACGTCTGGGCGTCGCTCAGCGAGTGCTGGGCCTCCACGATGCGGGCGATGGCGCCGTCCTCCGCCACGAACAGATGGCGGGGCTGCAGGAGCAGGTCCTGCTCCGTGGCCGTGAGGTGGAGGAAGAAGATGGGCTTCTCCACAACGGTGCCGGAGGGCACGTAGACGAACGCCCCGTCCTGCACGAAGGCCGTGTTGAGGGCGGTGAGCGCCTCGTCCTCAAAGTCGGCATACTTGCCGTAGTGCTCCTCCACCACGTCGGGATGGGTGCTGCCGGCCTGGGCGAGGCTGCTCACGACCACCCCGTCGGGCAGATCGCCGATGTCGGACAGCACCTCGTCGACGCGGCCGTTGATGAGCACGACGCGGTGGGCGTCCAGGTCGTCAATCAGGAACGGAGCGATGTCGTCCGTGTCGAGCGAGGGGCGCTCCGGGGCGAGGGGGAGCGTGTAGGGCCGGTCGATTACCGAACTGATGTCGGTGTACTTCCAGGCCTCTAGGTTGTTGGTTGGGATGCCCAGCTCGGCGAAGCGCTCAATGGCATCCGTGCGCTGCTTCGAGATGGAGGCGTTTGTGCCGTTCAGGGCCTCCCCGTGGTTCACCTCGAAGGCCGAGATGAATCGGTCTTCGGGACGCACGCTGGTATCAAGGGCAGTAGTAGACATAAATACGTCGGTAGTTGGCTGAGGAAAACAAGCGGATCCGAGGAAGAGAGGGCCCGATGTCTCACGACCGGGCCCCGGCACGTCCGCTACGCTGCTGCGGCCGCTTCCTCGCGGACCCAGTCGTATCCGTGCTCCTCAAGCTCCAGGGCGAGGTCCTTGTCGCCGGTGCGCACGATCTTGCCGTCGAGCATCACGTGCACGTGGTCGGGGACGATGTAGTCGAGGATGCGCTGGTAGTGGGTGATGATGAGGAAGCCGCGATCCTCGCTCCGTAGCTTGTTGACCCCGTCCGCCACGTTTTTCAGGGCGTCAATGTCGAGTCCGGAGTCGGTCTCGTCCAGGATGGCAAGCTTCGGCTCCAGCATGGCGAGCTGGAAGATCTCGTTTCGCTTCTTTTCGCCACCGGAGAAGCCTTCGTTGACCGAGCGCTTCGTGAGGTCGGCGTTCAGGCCCATCATGTCGGCCCGCTCGCGCATGTACTGCAGGAAGTCGGCGGAGCCGAGCTCGTCCTGTCCACGGGCCTCGCGGACGGAGTTGACGGCCTCCTTCAGGAAGTTCGTCATGCTCACGCCCGGCAGCTCGACCGGGTACTGAAAGGCGAGAAACACCCCGGCTTCGGCGCGCTCCTCGGGCTCAAGCTCCAGCAGATCCTCGCCGTCGTACAGGATTTCGCCGTCGAGGACCTCGTACTCCTCCCGGCCCGCCAGGACGGCCGCCAGCGTGCTTTTGCCGGAGCCGTTCGGGCCCATGATTGCGTGAAGGTCGCCGGTGTCGAGCGTGAGGTCGACCCCGTTCAGGATCTTGATGTCCTCGTCTTCGACGCCAACGTGCAGGTTTTTAATTTCAAGTAGTGCCATATCTTGTTCGGTTTTGAGTCGTCCGTTTCGAAAAGGGGAAAGTAGGTCGTCAGTGCATGCCCGCGGAGGGCCGGGGAGGGGCAGCGGGCGCCGTCCCCGCTGCCGAGCCCCCGGTTGTGAGGCCGCTTATCCCACCGAGCCTTCCAGCTCAATGTCGAGAAGCTCCTTCGCTTCCACGGCAAACTCCATCGGAAGCTCTTGCAGTACCTCCTGGCAGAACCCATTCACAATGAGCTTGAGAGCTTCCTCCTCGCCGAGCCCGCGCTGGTGGCAGTAGAACATCTGGTCGTCCCCGACCTTCGATGTCGTTGCCTCGTGCTCGATCTGGGCGGTTGGGTTGTTGCTCTCGATGTAGGGGTAGGTGTGGGCGCCGCAGTCCGGTCCCAGCAGCATCGAATCGCACTGCGAGAAGTTGCGGGCGCCGTCGGCGTTGGCGCTCACCTTCACCAGGCCGCGGTAGCTGTTGTCCGCCACGTCGGCCGAGATGCCCTTCGAGATGATGGTGCTCTTCGTGTTCTTGCCGATGTGCTGCATCTTCGTGCCGGTGTCGGCCTGCTGGTGGCCCTTCGTGAAGGCCACGGAGTAAAACTCACCGACTGAATTGTCCCCGGCCAGAATGACGGACGGGTACTTCTGCGTGACGGCGGACCCCGTCTCCAGCTGCGTCCAGCTAATCTTCGAGTTGTCGCCCTTGCAGATGCCGCGCTTCGTGACGAGGTTGTAGATGCCCCCGTTGCCGTCCTCGTCGCCCGGATACCAGTTCTGGATCGTGGAGTACTTGATCTCGGAGTCCTCGTGGGCGATAAGCTCCACGACGGCCGCGTGCAACTGGTTTTCCTTGCGCATCGGGGCCGTGCAGCCCTCCAGGTAGCTTACGTAGGCACCCGGCTCGGCAACGATGAGCGTGCGCTCAAACTGGCCGGTGCCCGCTTCGTTGATTCGGAAGTAGGTGGACAGCTCCATGGGGCAGGTGACGCCCTCCGGCACGTACACAAAGGAGCCGTCGCTGAAGACGGCCGAGTTGAGCGCCGCGTACAGGTTGTCGGTGTACGGGACGACGGACCCGAGGTGTTGCCGGACGAGCTCGGGGTGGTCCTTGGCCGCCTCTCCGAAGGATTTAAAGATAACGCCCTTCTCTCTCAGCTTCTCCTTGAAGGTGGTAGCGACGGAGACGCTATCCATGACCGCGTCGACCGCGACGCCGGTCAGGGCCTTCTGCTCCTCCAGGGGAATGCCCAGGCGCTCAAAGGTCTCCAAAATCTCATCCGGCACGTCGTCGAGGCTCTCGTACTGAGCCTGCCCGTTCGGCGCCGCAAAGTAGCGCATGTTTTCGAAGTCGGGGCGCTCGTAGTCGAGGTGGGCCCAGTCCGGATAATGCCCACTGTCGATCAGCTGCTTGAAGTAGCGGTAGGCCTTCAGGCGCCATTCGGTGAGCCACTCCGGTTCGTCCTTGCGCTTCGAGATGTACCGGACAATGTCCTCGCTAAGCCCCCTAGGGGCCTTCTCCGATTCGATGTCAGTGTACCAGCCGTGCTTGTACTCCTCACTGGCCTTTCCTTTCAGATACTCGGTTTCGGATGTGCTCATAAGTTACGGTCCCTCGTTTGGTCTCGTGAGTGCTCCGATGCAGGTGGCGATGTGTTAGACCCGGCGAAATCCTGTCAACACCAGCGTGTAAACGAGTGTTTACGTGCTGACTCCGTGACAACGTGCGGTTACAACCAGGGCCCTGGATCATCGTTCCTTCTTGAAAATGGGAGTTCACGTCTTCATTGCAACTTGGGAAGAAGACGGTCCGTGCCGATCGGGGCCCGGAGAAACCTCTGCGTTGGCCCCTAGGTACAGGCCCTTGCGCGCCCTCTCTGGATGCATGTTCAACGGCCATGACCATTACGATCACCGACCGTGCCATCAATCAGATTGAAGAGGTGGCGTCCGAAGAACACGTCGATTTAACGGACAAAATGCTGCGAGTGGCGGTTGTCCCGGGGGGCTGCTCGGGGCTGACGTACGACCTGGGGTGGGACACGACCGTGCAGGAGGAGGACACGGTGGAGACCCACAACGGCGTTACTGTCGTGCTCGACAAGAAGAGCCGGTTGTACCTCGACGGCTCGGAGCTCGACTTCACGGACGGGCTCGACGGGGAGGGCTTTCACTTCTCCAACCCGCAGGCCTCCCGAGAGTGTGCGTGCGGCGAGTCGTTTGGGGTATAGTCTCCTGGTGTAAACGATCGTTTACGCTACGAGTCGGTGCGTCTCCAGCGGGCACGATCGCCTTCCAGCACGCCGTAGCGGTCCGCAAACCCGGCGGGCGTCTCGAGCACGTACTGGGCCGGTTCCTGCGAGGGAATGGGGTCGGGCGAGTTGGGGCGGGCGTACCGGGCGATGTGTACGATCTGCGAGTCCGCGTCGAGAAAGAAAAGGTCGAGCGCCACGGGGGTGTTCGCCATCCAAAAGCTGCGCTCTTCTTCCGCGTCGAACGGGAAGAGCATGCCGCTCGTCTCGTTGGGGAACCCCTCCCGTTGCATCATGCCGCGCTCGCGGGCCGAGTCGGTCTCGGCAATTTCCAGGTCGAGGGTGACGAGGGAGTCGCCGTCCTGAATGAAGACGAATTGTCCCTCGTTGTCGAACGGAATGGTGGGGCCGGCGTCCGTGTCGGACGCTGGGGAGGAGGTGGAGTCGTCCGTCTGGCAGCCCAGGGGGGCGACCAACAGGGCGGCGGCGAGCAGGGGGAAGACGAGAAGGCGCATAAGCCGGGGAGCAGCGAACATCGATTCGGTTAGTTGTCGGTGCGCACCCATCGGACGCGAGTGCTGTCGGTGAGGCCAAACTCATTGGCAAAGCCGGCACGCACCTCCACGACGAACCGGCGCGGGGCGGCGGGCTCGATGGTGTCTTCGGAGAAGGGGGTGGTGCGGCGGGCGATATTGATGACCTGTGAGTCCGGCGACACGAAGACGATGTCGAGGGGCAGGGGCGTGTTCTTCATCCACATGCCGTCGGTACTCGTCTCCTCGAAGAGGAAGAGCATGCCCCGATCGTAGCCGAGGGAGCGGCGCTGCATGAGGCCCCGCCGCCGCTCGGCGTCGGTGTCGGCAATCTCGATGGCGATGGTGGCCAGGGTGTCGCCGTTCGGGTGGTAGAAGGCAAGCGTGCCTTCTTGTTCGAAGGACGAGTCGCCGGTGTCCTTTGCAGACTCGGTGTCGGGGCCGCACCCGGTGGCGATCGCCAGGAGAAGGGCGGCAACGAAAAGAAGGCGGGGGAGAGACATGAAGCGGCGCGACGTGTGTCAGAGGGACCGTTCCATATACACGACATCGTCGAGCGGGTTGTGGTAGTAGGCGGATCGCTCACGGAAGCCGAGCGAGCGGTACAGGGCCCGGGCGGCTTCCATCGACGCCACGGTGTCGAGCCGCATGGTGTCGTACCCCAGCGCCCGGGCGGTGTCCAGAATCGCCTCGCCCAGCGCCCGTCCGATGCCGCGGGCGCGGTGGTCGGGCGAGACGTAGAGGCGCTTCATCTCGCAGACGCCTTCCTCGTCGAGCGGCTGGACGGCGACGACCCCGACGGCGCCGTCGTCGACGGTGGCCAGCAGGATGGCCCCCTCCGGCGCGGCGTACGGGCCCGGCAGGGCCTCCAGCTCCTCTTCCACGTCCTGGAAGTCGAGGTTGAAGTCCAGGCGGTTGACGTACTCGCGAAAGAGGCGTCGGACCGTGTCGAGATCGTCAGTCGGGTCTGCGCGTCGGATGGAAAGGGACGACATCGGGCGAGGGGCACGGGTTACAGCGACGAGAGAAGGCGACGAGTAAGGGCATCGGTGAGCAGCCGGCCGCGCGGGGTGAGCCGCACGAGATCGGGGTCCTCGTGGATGAGGTTGGCGTCACGAAGTTGATCGAGGAGGGCCCCCGCGGCGGTGCGGAGGTCGAGGTCGTACCGGTCCCGCAGAATTCGCAGGGACAGGCCCTCGAGGGTTTGGAGGCGAATCAAGACGTACTCGCGGGCCAGGTCCGGGGCGCCGAGAGCGTCGCAGGAAGCGGCCGGTGACTCCCCACCCTGAATCCGCTCGACGTACGCGTCCAGCGCCCCTGCGTTCGTCCAGCGCCGGGCGCGAAGGGAGGAGGCGTCGGGGCCGTCATCCCACCGAAAGCTCGCCGCCCCGGGGCCCAGGCCCAGGAACGCGCCGTGCCGGTCGTAGTGCTCCTGATGGGCGGAGCGCCGACCCGGCTGCGCGAAGTGGGTGAGGCTGTAGTGGTCGTACCCGGCCGCGCCCAGGACGGAGAGGGCGTGCTCCATGTGGTCGGCGACCGTGTCCTCGGGGGCGGCAGAAGGGACCTCGACAATCGACACGTGCGGAATGTCGAGCGCGAGGGCGCGACGGAGCGTAGCGTCCCACGTGCCGAGGGAAAGCCCGTCCAGCCCGAACACAAGGTCGAGGGCCACCGTGTCGATCCCGGCTGCGCGGGCGGCGTCGATCGATCGAGCCACGGCCTCGGCGGAATGGGGCGCGTCGAGGGCCCGGAGCACCGGGGGCGAGAACGAACGCCCCGCCAGACTCAGGCGCGTCACCCCCAGCTCGGCCAGGCCGTTCAGGTAGTCGGGCGTCGCATCGGCGGGGGCGACCTCCATCGTGACCTCCCGGCTGGGAGCGGTTGCCGGGAGGGGCAGTGCGCCGACAAGCTGCCGTACAAGATCGAGAGGCAAGAGCGACGGGCGGCCGCCCCCGATGTGAACCGAGACGATGTCGGGGGCGGCGAGGCGGGGAGCCGCGTGCTCGTCGATCTCACGTCGTAGCGCCGAGAGGTACTGTCGGTACGCCTCCGGCGACCCGTACGTGTACGCCGCGTCGTCGTAGGGGCGCGGGACGCGCCGAAACGGAACGTGGACGTAGAGGCTGGGGGCGGCGGGAGGGGGCACGGGGCTAGGCGGGGGACGACGCAGCGTCCGCTTTCCAGGTTCGAATTTGCACGTGGTCCTTAATCACGTCGAGGGATTGTAGGACGACGGACTGGGCAAGTCGGTTCAGTCGATCGTCGTACTTGGGGCTCAGCAGGGCATCGGACGAGATCGACGTCACTTCCGCAATCACCCGGTCGTTGTCCAGGGAGGCCACGTCGGCCACCATCCGGTCGATCACGTTGAAGACAATGTCGCTAATGGCGCGTTCGAGCAGGTTGGCGACCGGCTTCCCGACCCCGGGCAACGAGGCGATGGTGTTGATCTCCCGGTTGCGATCCACGGCGTCGGCGATGACGCCATCGAGATAGTCCTGAAAGTCCTCCTGCTGGCTGCCGTAGGCGACGGCCGTGGCCTCCTGCAGCCGGTGGGTGAGGGCCTCGATGAGGGCCTCGCGCTGCGGGGCCAGGACTTCTTCCTGGATGCGCCTGGTCACCTTTTCGCTTCCTCGGATTTCGTTCTGAAGGCCGTTGATGATGCGCACGGTCACCCGGTCGCTGACCTCCTCCAGGACAATGTCGCGATACTTGGCAAAGGTTTCGTAGAGGTAGGTGTCCCGCAGGTCCACCAGGCCGATGCGCTGCATCTTGGGCACCATGGCGATGAGGCGAAGCAGACGCAGGGAGCGGAGCGAGCCGACGGGGATGCAGCCCAGCACGTCGTACCAGTGGACGAAGGGGTAGAAAAACCACCGATGGTAGCGCTGGCGGTAGATGGCGAGTCCCCACCGCACGAGAATCTCGGCCACGAAGATGGAGACAAACACCAAGTCGTAGAAGACGAAGTGCTGGTGGATCGTCTGGTCGTACCAGTGGTACACGCTCGGCACGAAGGCCCGCAGTTGGTCCTGGACGAAGGCGGTGGCAAAGCCCCAGTCGACGATGATGAGGGTGAGATTGGCGACGATCAGGACCAGCATCACCACGTCGACGACAAGGCCCAGCCCCTCGCGGGTCCGTTTGGAAACCATGGGAGCACCGACATTTTGAGCAAGGTGGAACGCGCCGCTGGCTTAACGAGACCTCATCCCTCTGGATTCACTCGCCTCTGTCGATTCTGCGAACGGGGCCTGACCGAGCACATCGCACCACACCCTCATGCTGAACCTCCATCGTCTCCGCGACCAACTCGACACCTTTGAGTCGCACGAGGCCGACACCCGCAAACGACGAGCGCGGCAGCAGGAGCGGGCGGAGACGGTGCTGGCGGCCTGTGATCGGCGGTGGGAGGCCGTGCAGGCGGCGGTAGAAGAGGCCGAGCCGCGCCGGCTGGTGGCGGCGCTTCGGGAGCCCCCGGCCGAAACGCATGGGGCTCCGGAGCGCCCGAGCCCGATCACGGTGGTCGCCACCGACGGTTCCCAGATTTACCCGGACCGACACGTCGAGCCCCTCTTCTTCCTGCTCAACGTGAGCCGCGTCGCGGTACAGTACGGCACGCAGGAGGCCCCGCTCCTCGACGCGGAGCCCCGGTTGCACTTCGAGGAGGCCCTGAGCGACCACGTGGACGAGGTGCTCCGCTCCCTGACCACGGAGCTGGTGTCGGCCCTGCGCGACGAGATGGAGCTGGAGCTGCTCCTGCGGACGGCGCGGGAGGCGCAGGTCGAGGGCCGCCCGCTCCTCGCCCTGGCCGACGGGACGCTCATTCGGTGGATGATTCGCGGCATGAACAATGAAGCGGCCGAGGACGCACTGATCGCACGGTACACCGACTACCTCCAGGCCTTCCGCGCAGAGGCATACCCGCTCGGCTCGTACGTGAGCATGCCGGCCACCACCGAGGTCGTGAACCTCCTCCGGTTCGTCGCGGGCGAACTGGAGACGTCCGGCCCGGCGCTCGACATCGAGGGGCCCGCAGCCCCCGTCCTCGACGGCCTCCTCGACCGCCACGTGTTCGACACGCTGCTCGACGACGGGGAGCGATCCGCCACCTTCGGGTCGACGTCCCATATCCAGGACGCCTACCCGTCGGGCACCGAGATTTGCTACTTCTACCTGCGCGTGCCGTCCGCCGTCGGCGAGGGAGAGATTGGGCGGGTGGAGGTGCCGCGGTGGGTGGCCGACGACCCCGCGCTTCTCGATCGGATGCACGCGACGGTGCTTCGGGAGTGCGAAAAGGGCGACGGGTACCCGCTGGTCCTGTCCGAGGCGCACGAGCGGGCCGTGATTCGCGGCCCGGAGCGCGAAGGGTTTTTCCGGCTCATGGAGCGGCGACTGCGGCGGGCCGGCCTGTCCCCCTCCAACTCCCGGAAGCGCCGGTCGAAGCAACGCCCGCGCGTCTGATCCGCTGAGCCGTCGAGCCGAAAGCGGAACCCGCAGGACGGCCCGGCAGTGACCGTCCCCGGCGCCCCACGCATTCCCCCCGACCCCCGACATGGATGAATCCGAGGCGATTGGCGAAGTGATTGAGTCGAGCACCCGGCAGTTTGTGGCCGAGGTGTACGAGGACGCGTCCGCGCCTGCATTTGGGACCTGGGTGCAGGTCCCGGACGCGGAGGGGGCGGACGTGTACGGCCTGATCAGCCACGTCGAAACCGGCAGCTACGACTCGAACCGGCAGGCGGTGGCCCTCGGCCTATCGGCGGACGAGCGGGCCGAGGAGATGCCCATGGTGCAGGAACTGATCCGCACCACGGTCCGCGTCCAGCTGCTGGCGTGCCGCGACCGGGAGGGGCGGCTCCGGCAGACGCTTCCGCCTCACCCCCCGGACCTGCACGACTTCGTGTACCCCTGTCCCGATGAGGCCATCCAGGATCTGGGGACGCCCGCCGATGTGCTGCGCACCCTGGTGAACCACCCGGATCCGGCGGTGCCGGCCGACGACCTGCTCGTGGCGGCCCTGCGGAGTGTGTACGACGCCCACGGCGGAGAGGCGGGCGGGCGAGAGGCGCTCGTGTCAGCGGGCCGCGCCCTCAGTCGCCTCCTGGACGACGACCACGAACGGCTCCAATCCATCCTTCGCCGCGTTCTGTGACCGGGCCCCACGAGTGGCGGGGCTCGATCAAAAAATGACCCCGACACGGAGCGGAAACAGGAGCCGCGTCGATTCCTGGCCCACGTATAGGGCCGGGTTCACCTCCGCATAGAAGGAGCTTTCGTTCAGGAGCCACACCTTGCCCACCCCGAGGTGAAACGTGGGGCCGCTCGTCGCATCCGTATTGCCGAACGGCAGGTAGACGCCCGGCCCGCCCAGGATGTAGGGGCTCTCCTGTCCCGTCCCCGGCAGGGTCACGATCAGGGACGCCTGCGGATCGAATGCGTACGAGGCGTCGTCGCGTCCCTCGAAGATATAGCCCGTAAAGGCGGTCCCGAAGCCGAGCGAGATGTCCTGATTGAGCGGGGCCGACGCACGAAAGCGAAGGCCCGGGCCCAGGTTGTTGTCCACCGTGGTGCCGAGCAACTGGAGCCCCACGCCGTAGCGGGTGGTGCGCTGGGCGTCGGCGTCCGGCACAAGCGTCAGGAGGAGGCCGAGCGCAAGGACGAAAGCGGAAAGGCGAGATCGCATGGGGGAGGGAGAGTCGGGGAATCAAGCAGAGGGACTGATCGTAGCAGCCGTCCAACCCGTTCAGGCGTCCATTCGGATCGGCGCACCACGAGACCGTTCCGAACGTAGCCTATTGCGTGTCCATCGTCAATAGAGCGCCCGGGTACGTCCGCCGACACGACTGGTTTTCATCCAACGCACGCTGTCCCATGTCCGCTTCCAACAAGACGATCGATCCTTCCACCTCCAACGGAACGCCGGAGACCGGGACCCCCACGTGGGACTCCTCCGCGTTTGAGGCCCCGGATTTTTATGACCTCGACGCCCTGCTTCCCGACGAAGCGAAGGCCGTGCGGGATGAGGTCCGGGCCTTCGTGACGGACGAGGTGGAGCCGATCATTGAAAAGCACGCACAGCGGGCCGAATTTCCGCGCCATCTCATTCCGGCGTTTGCCGAGCAGGGCCTCCTGGGCCCGCACCTGCCCGAGAAATACGGCGGGGGCGGGCACAGCAATCTCGTGTACGGCCTCATGATGCAGGAGGTGGAGCGGGGCGATTCGGGGCTTCGATCGTTTTGCTCGGTGACGGGGTCGCTGGTGATGTACCCCATCCTGCGCTACGGGAGCGAGGCGCAGAAGGAGCGATGGCTCCCCCAGCTGGCCCAGGGCGAGGCCATTGGCTGTTTTGGCCTTACCGAGCCGGAGGTGGGCTCCAACCCGGCCGAGATGCAGACCCGCGCCCGCCGCGACGGCGACGGCTGGGTGCTGGACGGGCACAAGCGGTGGTCCACCAACGCCTCAATCGCGGACGTGGCCGTGATTTGGGCGAAGGACGAGGACGACGTGGTGCGCGGCTTTCTTGTCGAGACGGACCGCGACGGCGTCTCCACGCCGACCATCGACGACACGTGGTCGCTCCGCGCGGCCGTTACCAGCGAGGTGGTGCTCGACAATGTACGGGTGCCCGACGCGGCGGTGCTGCCCCACGTGGACGGTCTCAAGGGGCCGCTCTCGTGTCTTACCCAGGCGCGGTACGGCATCTGCTGGGGCGTGGTCGGGGCCGCAATGGCCTGCTACGATGCGGCCCGCCAGCACGCCGTCAATCGCAAGCAGTTCGACCAGCCCATTGGCAACTTCCAGCTCATTCAGGAGCGCCTGGTCGAAATGGTGCAGGAAATCACGAAGGCCCAGCTTCTCAACTGGCGCCTCGGCACCCTCAAGGACGAGGACACCATGCGCCCGCAGCAGGTGTCCCTCGCCAAGCGCAACAACTGCGAGATGGCCCTGGAGGTGGCCCGGTCGGCGCGGCAGGTGCTGGGAGGGAACGGGGTGACCAGCATGTACCCCGTGATGCGCCACATGGCCAACCTGGAAAGCGTGATCACCTACGAGGGCACCCACGAGGTCCACACGCTGGTCGTGGGACAGGACGTCACCGGCCTGAACGCCTTCACGTAAGGCAGGTCGCTCCGTGGAACGGTCTGAGAACCTCGATCAAAATCGTGACAGAACGTCGCTCTGAGCCCTGTGCTGACCTCGCTTCAGGATTGATGCAGAGCCCATCCATCCAATCGAGGAGGTCCCCCCCGTCGGATGGATAGGCGCCACACGAGCGTAGCGTGGTGACCGGAGGAACGAGTGCTCTTGGGGCGCGACTGATGCAGTAGATCACGTCTGGAGCGACGACGGAGCGTGTTTTAGATCAACAGTACTGGTATTTTCAGAGACGCTTAGGCGTCCGCGTCCGCGAGCAGGGCCGACTGCGCCGCCGCCAGGCGGGCCACCGGCACGCGGTAGGGCGAGCACGACACGTAGTCCAGCCCCGCCTCGTAGCAGAAGCGGACCGAGGCCGGCTCGCCCCCGTGCTCCCCACAAATGCCCACCTTCAAGGCCTCGGAGGCGGCTCGTCCGCGCTCGGTGGCCGTCTGCACCAGTTCGCCCACGCCGTCCTGATCGAGGACGCGGAACGGGTCGTGCTCCAGCAGGTCGTTCTCGACATAATACGGGAGGAACGACCCGGCGTCGTCGCGGCTGAAGCCGAAGGTCATCTGGGTCAGGTCGTTCGTCCCGAACGAGAAGAAGTCGGCCGTCTCGGCGACGGCGTCGGCCCGCAGGGCCGCCCGGGGCACCTCGATCATCGTGCCCACCTGGTACGGAATCGTGGCGCCGCGCTCCTCAAACACCTCGTCCGCCACGTCGTCGATCAGGGCCTTCTGATTTTCGAACTCGGTTTCCGTGGCGATGAGGGGCACCATGATCTCCGGCTGCACGTCGCCGCCATCGGTCTGCACGTCGAGGGCGGCCTCGAAGATGGCGCGGGCCTGCATCTCCGTGATGGTGGGGTGCGTGACGCCCAGGCGGCAGCCGCGGTGGCCGAGCATCGGGTTGAACTCCTCCAGCCCGTTGAGTCCGGCCTGGATCTCGTCGACCGGGCGGTCGAGCCGCTGGGCCAGGGCCGCCTGCTCGTCCGGGTCGGTGGGCAGGAATTCGTGGAGGGGCGGGTCGAGGAGGCGGATCGTGACGGGGTGCCCGTCCATCGCACGGAAGATCTCGCGGAAGTCGTCGCGCTGGAAGGGGAGAAGGTCGGCCAGGGCCTCGCGCCGGTCCGCGTCGTCCTTGGCCAGGATCATGCGCCGCATCTTCGTGATGCGCTCGTCGCCGAAGAACATGTGCTCGGTGCGGCAGAGCCCGATCCCCTCGGCCCCAAACTCAATTGCCTGTTCGGCGTCGGGGCCGGTGTCGGCGTTGGTGCGCACGCCCATGGTGCGGAACGTATCGACCCACTCCATGAAGCGGGCAAACTCGCCGCTCAGCTCGGGGTCCACCAGCGGCTGCCGGCCCTGGATGACTTCGCCGGTGGATCCGTTAATTGAGATCCAGTCGCCCTCCTCGATGGTTACGTCGCCGTTGGTGAAGGCGCCTTCCGCTTCGTTGACGACAATGTCGTCGCAGCCGGCCACGCACGGTTTGCCCCAGCCGCGGGCCACCACGGCGGCGTGGGAGGTCATGCCGCCCCGTGCGGTGAGGATGCCCTCGGCCGCGTCCATCCCGCCCACGTCCTCCGGGCTTGTCTCCGTGCGGACGAGAATCACGTCGCGGCCCGCTTCGCGCCAGGCCTCCGCGGTCTCGGCGGTAAAGACCGCCTGCCCCACCGCGGCGCCGGGAGAGGCGGCCAGGCCCTCCCCAAGGACGTCCTCCTGGTAGTCGGCGTCGTCCGCGAAGCGGGGGTGGAGGAGCTGCTCCAGGTGCCGGGGCTCCACGAGGTCGCGGACGGCCCGTTCCTCGTCGATCCGCCCTTCGTCCACCATGTCGACGGCGATGCGGACGGCGGCGGGGCCGGTGCGCTTGCCGTCCCGCGTCTGCAGGAGGTAGAGCTGGCCCTCCTGCACCGTGAACTCCAGGTCCTGCATGTCGCCGTAGTGCCCCTCCAGCGTTTCGCAGACCTCTGTGATCTGGTCGTAGATGCCCGGCATTTCGTCGTCGAGCTCCTGAATGTCGCGGGGCGTGCGGATGCCGGCCACCACGTCTTCCCCCTGCGCATTTGGCAGGAACTCGCCGTAGAGCGTCGGCTCGCCCGTCGAGGGGTTGCGCGTGAAGCAGACGCCGGTGCCGCTGCGGTCGCCCATGTTGCCGAACACCATCGCCTGCACGGTAACGGCCGTGCCGCGGAGCCCCGTGATGTCGTTGATGCGGCGGTAGCGGACGGCCCGCTCGTTCATCCACGACTCGAAGACCGCGTTGATGGCGCGTTCCAGCTGCTCCTTCGGGTCGTCCGGAAACGACTGACCGGTGGCCTCCCGGTAGATGGCTTTGTACCGGTCGACGAGAGTGCGCAGGTCCTCAGCCCCGAGGTCGATGTCCTCTTCGACGCCGCGCTCCTCCTTCAGGTTGGACAGCGCGTTCTCGAACCGGCTCCGGTCCACGCCCATCACCACGTCGCCAAACATGTCGATGAACCGACGGTAGGCGTCGAACGCGACCCGCTTGTCGTCCATCATACGGGCGAGGCCCTCGGCCACCTCGTCGTTCAGGCCCAGATTGAGCACCGTGTCCATCATGCCGGGCATGGACTGCGCCGCGCCGCTCCGCACGGAGACGAGAAGCGGACGGGCGGGGTCTCCGAAGTGGAGGTCCATCGCATCCTCCGTGTGGCGAATGCCGTCCCGCACCGCCTCGGCGAGGCCCTCCGGCCAGGATCCCTCGTGCCGTACGTAATACTGGCACACGTCGGTGGGGATGGTGTACCCGGGCGGCACCGGCAGGCCAATGGCGCTCATTTCGTTGAGGTTGGCCCCCTTGCCTCCGAGCAGGGCCTTCTGCGTGCGGTCGCCGTCGGCCACGCCGTTGCCAAATCGGTAGATCAGCTGTGTGTCGGTCGAAGTGGGCTGGAGGTCAGGCATAACGGAGAAGGAAGCGAGCGGAGATGTGTGACGAGACGTTGGAAGGGCTTCCAACAGATGGCGCGCGGGACCGGTCCAGGCGCACTTAACGGATTGGAAACAGTTTGCCGGATGCCCTTGGTGTTACAAGGTCGGAAGGGACGGAGGGGGACGAGGTGTCCGTCGGGTTTGGCATTGGCTTTGTGCGTAATGATGTACCCCAATCAGCAACACAATACGCACCCACAATCGCCGTTCAACGCCACCCTGTCACGAGCATCCCGCTGACACCCTGACAGGACTGACACCGACGCGCTTCGGCCTTTGCATCACGAACGAGATGTCGAACCAATCGACCCAACCAGATATGGCTACTACGACCCAGACCAAGCAGAGCGACACCACCCATGGGGAGCCCTGGCGCCCCCAGCAGATGATTGAGGAAAACCCTGTCGGGATTGCCCCGGAGGCTGCCGAGCAGCTCATTCCGAAGCTCGATGAGATTCAGTGCACCCTCTGGACCCTCTACCACCAGTATCACAAGCACCATTGGCTCGTGGAGGGCCCGCAGTTCCCCGACCTGCACGCCTTCTTTGAGGAGCACTACACGGAAGTTCACAAGTACGTGGACCGGGTGGCCGAGCGCATCACGGCCCTCGGCGGCATCCCGACGAGCAGCCCCGCGGAGCAGTCCGAGCTGTCGCACGTGACGCACGAGCCGGAGGGCACCTACCGCCTCCGCAAAATGCTTCAGCACGACCTGGACGGAGAGCGGGTGCTGGCCGGACAGCTGCGCGAGGCCATTGATCTCGCCATTGATCACGGCGACCACGGCACCAAGCGCGTGCTCCAGAAGGTGCTGACGAAGGTGGAGGACCGCGCCCACCACATCGACCATCTGCTCGGGGAGGACTCCCTGGAGATGGGCCTGACGGCCGACGAGCCCGTACAGGGATAGTCCACGCCTAGACGATCTGATCAGCGACGGCCTGTCGTCCATCATGGGGCGACAGGCCGTTCGTGTTTAGTGAGCGCCCGTGCCGTTCGGCGAGGGACGAACCGTGTCCGAAAACAGAGAGATTACAGTCCGTCCAGGAACGACCCTTGCGGAATGAGCGTGCGCTTGACGCCGTATATGCTTTCTCGCAGTCGCGACCTACCATGTGCTGCGAGGCCCGCTTTTGCACTGCTCTTTTCCCCATTTCTTTCCCATGAAGCACCTTGTCGTTGTTGAGTCCCCGACGAAAGCGCGCACGATCCGCGCCTTTTTGCCGTCGGACGGATTTCGAATCGAGGCCAGCATGGGCCACATCCGCGATCTGCCCGCTTCGGCCAAAGAAATCCCGGCGCAGTACAAGGACGAGGACTGGTCTCGTCTCGGCGTAAAGGTGGATAACGGATTCGAACCCCTCTACGTCATCCCGTCGGATAAGAAGGAGGTCGTAAAGACACTCCGAAAGGCCCTCGCCGAGGCCGACAGCCTCTACATCGCCACCGACGAGGACCGGGAGGGAGAATCCATTGGGTGGCACCTGGTGCAGGTGCTGGAGCCGGATGTCCCGGTCGAGCGCATGGTTTTCCACGAGATTACCGAGGAGGCCATTCAGCAAGCCCTCGAAAACACCCGCGGCATCGACGAGCACCTGGTAGAAGCGCAGCAGGCCCGCCGCATCCTCGATCGTCTGGTGGGCTATTCGATCTCCCCGCTGCTCTGGCGCAAGATCAAGCCGAAGCTCTCGGCGGGGCGGGTCCAGAGCGTGGCGGTGCGGCTCCTCGTCCGGCGCGAGCGGGAGCGCATCACGTTCGTCCCGGCGACCTACTGGGACCTGACGGCCCAGCTTCGGAAAGAGGGCGTCGGCTTCGAGGCCGAAATGACCCACCTCGGGGACGTTCGCCTGGCGGCGGGCAAGGACTTTGACGAGGACACGGGGCGGCTCAAAGAGGAAATTACGGAAGGGGAAGACGTCCGCCTGCTGGACGAGGAAGAGGCCACGGCGCTGGCGGAGCGCCTCCCGGACCGGCCCTGGCGCGTGGCGGACCGGAAGGAGCGCACGCGATCGAAATCCCCGTCCGCGCCCTTCATCACGTCCACGCTCCAGCAGGAGGCCAACCGAAAGCTCAACCTGTCGTCGGGCCGCACCATGAGCATCGCCCAGCGGCTGTACGAGAACGGGTACATCACGTACATGCGGACGGACTCAACCAACCTGTCGAAGGAGGCGGTGACGGGCGCCCGGAAGACCGTGGCGGACCGGTACGGGGACGAGTTTTTGAGTGACGGAGTTCGGCGGTACAGCTCGTCCGACAGCGCCCAGGAGGCCCACGAGGCCATCCGTCCGGCCGGGTCCGAGATGCAGACGAAAGACGAGCTCGGCCTGACGGGAATGGAGGGGGCGCTCTACGACCTCATCTGGAAGCGAACCCTGGCCACCCAGATGGCCGATGCGCAGGTTCGGTACGTCAACGTGTACTTCGACGCCGACGCCGGGGAGGAGACGGCGCGATTCCGGGCGTCCGGCAAGTACATTGACTTTCCGGGCTTCTTCCGCGCCTACGTTGAGGGCTCCGACGATCCGGAGGCGGAACTGGAAGATCGCGAGCGTCCCCTGCCGGACCTTTCGGTGGGGGAGCAGTCCGCGGAGGGGGCGAACGACACCGGCCTCCGGGTCCGCGAAATCGAGCCGGTCGGGCACGAGACGCAGCCGCCGTCCCGATACACCGAGGCCTCGCTGGTGAAGACCCTGGAAGAGGAGGGGATCGGGCGCCCGTCGACCTACGCGTCCATCATCGACACCATTCAGAAGCGCGGCTACGTGCGGAAGCAGGGCAGCGCGCTCGTGCCCACGTTTACGGCCTTCGCCACCAACAACCTCATGGAGGCCCAGTTCGAGCCGCTGGTCGACACGCACTTTACCGCGGAGATGGAAGAGACCCTCGACGACATTGCGCGGGGGCGGCGAGCCTCGGACCCCTACCTCCAGGACTTCTACAAGGGCAAGAAGGGGCTGGAGCAGCGGGTCGAGGAGGGCCTCGACAAGATTGACGGCCGCTCGATCAGTGAGATTGACTTTCCCGATCAGTGGGGCGAGTACGTCGTTCGGGTCGGCAAGTACGGGCCGTACGTTGAGGGCCCCATGAACGACACGACGGTGACGGCCTCCCTGCCCGACGACCTTGCGCCCGGCGACACGACGGAGGAGAAACTGAAAGACATTCTGGAGGAGGCAAACCAGGGGGATCGGGTGTTGGGCATTCACCCTGAGGCCGATCAGCCGGTACTGTTGAAGTCCGGCCCCTACGGTCCGTACGTGCAGCTGGGCGACGACGACCAGGACGGCAGTCCGAAGCGGGTGTCCCTGCCGCCCGGCGTGGAGCCCGAGGACGTGGACTTTGATCTCGGCCTCCAAATCATTAATCTCCCCCGTGAGCTCGGGGAGCACCCCGAAAGCGGGGCGCCCATCCAGGCCAACATCGGCCGCTTCGGTCCCTACGTGAAGCACAAGGGGACCTTTGCCTCGCTCAAGAAAGAGGACAACGTGCTCACAGTGACGCTGGACCGCGCGCTGGACCTCCTGCGTCAGAAGGCAGATCGCAACAAGCCGGAGCGTGTGCTTGGTGATCACCCCGAGAGCGGGGAGCCGATTGAAGTGTGGACGGGGCGCTACGGCCCGTACGTGAAGCACGACGGCACCAACGCCTCCCTGAAAGACGACCAGTCGATCGACGACTTGACGATGGACGAGGCGCTGGACCTGCTGGCGGACAAGGGAGACCCTGCGACCCAGAAGGTGCGTGGCTAGCGAGGAGGACGCCTACTCCGGGCGCCGTCGTTCCTCGGCGTCCTGGAGGGACTGGAGGATGTGGAGGTAGCTCTCGTAGCGGGCCGGGTGCACGTGGCCGCGGTCCACGGCGTCCTTGATGGCACAGCCCGGCTCGTGGTCGTGCGTGCAATCGGGAAACTTGCAGGCGTTGACGTACGGAGCGAGGTCGGGGAAAAAGTGGGCGAGGTCCTTCGGGTGCACGTCGCGCAGGCCAAACTCGCGGATGCCGGGCGTGTCCACCACGTACCCGCCAAACGAGAGCGCATGCAGTTCTGCGTGGGTCGTGGTGTGGGTGCCCTTCCGGGTGCTGTCGCTCACCTCGCCCGTTTCTACGTCGAGCCCGGGCTCAATCGCGTTGAGAAGACTGGACTTGCCGGTCCCCGACGGCCCCGTGATGACGCTCGTCTGGTTCGTGAGCGCCTCCCGCACCCGCTCCAGGCCCGCGCCGCCGGCCGCACTGGTGGGGAGGACCGGGTACCCGAGATCGTCGTAGCGAAGGTGCAGGTCCATGACCCCCGGCTGCTCCTCGGGGCCCATCAGGTCCATCTTGTTGATGATGAGGCCGGCGGGCAGATCGTTGACGGCGGCGGCCACGAGCAGGCGGTCGATGAACGCAGGGGTAAACCGTGGGCGTTTTACCGACTGCATGATCCAGACCCGGTCCACGTTTGCCACCATCACGTGCTCCTCGCCGGGGCGATGGCCGGCGGCCCGGCGACTCAGCTTGTTCGTGCGCTCGTGGATGTCGGTGATGAAGCCGGTCTCGTCCTCGTCGTTGATGCGGAGCGTCACCCGATCCCCCACCGCCACCGGATTGGTGACATCCTGGTGCGTCAGCCGAAACTTTCCGCGGATGCGAGAGGGAATGACGCGGTCCCCGACCTGCACCTCGTACCAACTGCCCGTGGAGCGGGTGACGGTGCCCTCCACGTGGGGAGTCTCTTCGTCGGACTGCGCACTCATAGGCGAACGGAGACGGGAGAAAGAGAAACCATCAGTCGGCGGTGTTCGTCAGTAGAGCACACCCGGCACCGCAAGAGCCGCGGTGCAGTAGCAATCGTCTCACACAACGGCCCGTTCGCCCGAACGGTTCGACCCATGGCCGACGACTCCCCGAAGTCCCGATACAATCAGGCGCGCCGTCAATTCGACGATCTTGCGCCCGATGAGCAGGCGCAGTTCCTCATCGAGGCCACGGCCTCCACGCTTGCCCACGGCATCGAGCGTGTGGGAAAGGTCCTGGCGCGCGGCCTGCAGGACACGGTGCGCCGGGCGCAGAAGCAGTCCGCGTCCGGATCGGCCACGGGCCCCGGGGCCGCGGAGCCCGAAACCGCGCAGCGTCGGCGTCCTCGCGATGGATCGGCGAGGCCAACTGATGACGACGCATAACGTCGCCCGCTAGCCCCTCAGATCAGCCCTCGTCTCCATGTCGAACGACCGTCCCCAGCGCCGCACCACCTTCCGCGACCTCAACTGGTTTGGGAAATCCGTCTATCTCGGCGGCACGGTCCTGCGTCTGACCGCCAACCTGGTCGACGCAACGACGGACCGCGTGTCGTCCATCGCAGCGGAGTCGAAGCGGGCCTTCAACCGCGAGCTCGACCCGAACATTGAAGAGGCGCGGGTGGTCGAGGAATATCCCCGATCCACCGAGGACGATTCGGCCACGAGCACGCAGGCCTGACCGGACGCGAGGCCGCTTTACTGGGCGACCTCCACGTCGGAAGGCTGCAGGGCCGACACCTGCTCCGCGTCCGGCACTGCAAAATGGGTTTCGGGGTCCGCCAGCGCCTCCGGTTCCAGCACCTGATCGAGCACATCGTCCATCCGCTCGACGTAGGTCACCTGGAGGCCCTCGAGGGCCTCGGCCTGGATGTCCGCCACGTCCTTCTCATTTTTCTTCGGCAGCAGCACGTGGTCGATGCCCGCCCGACGGGCCGCGAGCACCTTCTCTTTAATGCCGCCCACGGGCAGCACGAGGCCGCGCAGCGTGATCTCCCCGGTCATGGCCACCGTGTGCCGGACGCGGCGGAGCGTATACGCGGAGACGAGCGCCGAGAGCAGGGCCGTGCCGGCCGACGGCCCGTCCTTGGGCACGGCCCCGGCCGGGACGTGGACGTGCAGGTCCCAGTACCGGAACGCATCCTGTGGAATGCCGAGGTCGTCGGCGCGGCTCTTCACGTAGGAGAGCGCCGCCTGGGCCGACTCTTTCATCACCTCGCCGAGCTGGCCCGTGATGATCATCCGGCCCGTGCCGCGGGAGAGCGACGCCTCGATGAACAAGATCTCGCCCCCGGTCTGCGTCCAGGCCAGGCCGGTCGCGACGCCGGGCACCTCGGTCCGCTCCGCCACGTCCGACTCAAACCGCCGCACGCCCAGATGGTCGGGCACGTCGTCCGCGTCGACGGTCGCGTCGGTGAGGGTCTCCAGCGCAATGTCTTTCGCCACTCCGCGCAGTACCGCCCCGATGGTGCGCTCCAGCTGCCGCACGCCCGACTCGCGGGTGTACCCGTCGATGAGGAGGCGCAGGGCCTCGTCCGTGATCCGTGCGTTCTCGGGGGTCAGGCCATTCGCTTCGAGTTGACGGGGGACAAGGTATTTCTGGGCGATCTGTAGCTTCTCCTGCTGCGTGTAGCCCGTCAGTTCGATCATCTCCATACGGTCGCGGAGGGGCGCAGGAATGCGCTCCGCGTAGTTGGCCGTGGCGATGAAGAACGTCCGCGAGAGGTCGTAGTCGAGTTCGAGGTAGTGGTCGTTGAAGGCGTGGTTCTGCTCGGGGTCGAGCACCTCAAGAAGCGCACTGGACGGGTCGCCCCGCACGCCGGAGTCGAGCTTGTCGACCTCGTCGAGCATGAACACCGGGTTGTTGGTGCCGACCTTTTTGAGGCCCTGCAGGATGCGGCCGGGGAGGGCGCCCACGTAGGTGCGGCGGTGGCCTCGGATCTCCGCCTCGTCTCGCACGCCGCCCAGGCTCATCCGGACGAATTCACGCCCCATGGCGCGGGCGATGCTCTGGCCGAGGCTGGTTTTGCCTACGCCCGGGGGGCCGTGCAGGCAGAGGATGGGGGCCTTCATGTCGCCCTTCAGTTTTAGCACGGCCAGGTGCTCCAGAATGCGCTCCTTGACGTCGTCGAGCCCGTAGTGGTCCTCGTTGAGGACGGCCTCCGCCCGCTGCACGTCGAGTTGCTCATCGGAGTACGTCTCCCACGGAAGATCGAGAATCCAGTCGACGTAATTGCGGACAACGGCATAATCGGGGCTGGCGGGGTTGGAGCGGTCGAGTCGTTCCAGCTCTTTGTCCAGTCGCTCCCGGGCGTGGTCGGGAAGGGGCTTGTCGGCGGCGCGCTGTCGGAGCTCGTCGACGGCCGACCGGTCCTCGGTCTCGCCGAGTTCGTCCTGAATGGCCTTGAGTTGCTGGCGAAGAACGTATTCGCGCTGCTGCTCGCTCATGTCGCTCCGCACCCGGGTGCGAATCTTCTCGGACAGCTCCAACACCTGAAGTTCGTCCTGCAGCTGCTCGAGCACCAACTCGGCCTGGTCGACCAGGGAGGGCGTCGAGAGAATCTCCTGCTTGCCCGCCACCTCCTCCTGCAAATTCGAGGCGATGAAGTACACGAGGAACGACGGCGATTCGATGTTCTGGATCGCCTCGGCCGCCTCGCTGGGCAGGTTGGGGGCGCGCTGTACGATCTGGACGGCCAGCTCCTTGATCGAGCGAATGTGCGCCTCCAGGTCGAGGTCGTTCGCCTCCACGCTCGGCTCGTCGATCGGCTCGATGCGGGCGGTAAAGTAGGGGTCGGTCTGCACGTACTCCTGGACGCGAAAGCGGCGGGTGCCCTGCAGGATGACGGACTTCGACCCGTCGGGCATCTTGACGAGCTTCAGGATTTCGGCGACCGTGCCGATCTCGTAAAGGGCGTCGGGCTGGCTGGGGTCTGAGTGGGCGGGGCGCTCAGCGATGACCCCCACGCGACGATCGTTCTCGGCGGCCTCTTTGACCAAGCGCAGGGAGGAGTCGCGCCCGAGGGTGATGGGGACCACAACCCCGGGGAAGAGCACCGTGTTGCGCAACGACAGAATCGGGAGGGTATCCGGCACGTCGGAGGCGTTCAGCAGGGCCTCTTCGTCCGCCGTGGGGAGCGGAATCTGCTGGTTGTGATCGGTCCCGAGGGGGAGAACCCAGCTGAAAGAAGAAGGAAACGTGGGAGACATGAGAACGGCGTGGGATGAGAGCGGAAGACGGAGAGAGGCAAGAACTGCGCCGGGCCAGGGGCTGGAGGGCCACGAGATCAGGACCGTGACACGATGGCAGTTTCTGGAAAAGCAGGGACGGAAACGGGCGCAGGGCGGCTACGAAGACACAACGTGCTCCTCAATTAGGGTTTCGAGCTCGGCGATCTTGAATGGCTTGGAGAGAATCGCGTCCACGCTTTCCACCGCCGCCTCCGTATCCGTGTATCCGGTGAGCAGTACCACCGGGAGCTCCGGGTGCGTCTGCCGGATGCGGCTCGCCAGCTCGGCCCCGGTCATCTCCGGCATCCCGAAGTCCGTGAACACGATGTCGAAGGCGGTGTCGTCGAGGAACGAGAGGGCTTCGGAGCCGGACTGCGCACAGGCCACGTCGTGCCCGTTGAGGGTGAGCAGCTGATCGGCGATGGAGCGGACCATGTCCTCGTCGTCCACGACCAGGACCTGGATGCTCTGATCGTGCGTCTCGTCCGCGCTGCCGGGGTCGGCGTCCGTTGTACGCTGTTGCAGGGGTGGGAAGGACACGACAAACTCGGTGCCCTCGCCGGGGGTCGACGAGACATCGATTTCCCCTTCGTGCTCCTGCACAATGCCGTAGCTGGCAGAGAGGCCCATCCCGGTCCCCTGTTCGCCCTTCGTGGTAAACAGGGGCTCAAAGATGTTTTGCAGCACCTCGTCGGTCATGCCGACGCCTGTGTCGCGGATCCGTGCACACGCCCGCCCCCGATCGTCGACGAAGGTGTCGAATGTGATCGTGCCGCCCTCGGGCATGGCCTGTACGGCGTTGAGGATAAGGTTGACGAACACCTCGCGCAGCTCCGTGGGGGCGCCCTTGATGTCCGGTACGTCGGAGAAGTTGCGCTCCATCTTGATTTCGATGCCCTCCCGGCGCGGCTCGTTGTACCAGTAGGGTTGGGTGAGGGTAATGCAATCCTCGATCAGGGTGGGAAGGGCGAGCCGCTCGAAGTGCTTGTCGGTGTCCTGGCGAATGTAGCGCTGCAGCTTGTCGATCAGGGTGGCGCCGTCCTCGGCGGTCTGCTCGATGGTTTGCAGGGAGGAACGGATCGCTTCGGCGGTGTCTCCCGTGGTCTTCACCTTTTCGGACAGGAGCTCGACGTGGCCGATGAGCCCACTCAGTAGGTTGTTGAGGTCGTGCGCCACGCCCATCGTCATGCGCCCCAACGTCTCCATGCGGTGGCGCTGGGTCTGGCTGGTCATCCAGGAGGGAGGTTCGGCCATCACCTCGCCGCTGATGGTGACGGCCGAGACCGATCGGGACCCGTTGTCTGAGGTGTAGACCGGGATAAAGTTCAGCAGGACGGGGAGTTCGTCCGTCCGGTCGGGGATGAGCGGGGTCACCACGCGGTTGCTGACCAGCCGGCCGCGACCGGCTTCTAGCACCGAGCTGGTGGCGAGTTCATGGTCCTCGGGGTTGAGGTGGGCCCATGGGGACTCGGACGGGCCGAGGGCGGTGGTCCAGGCCTGATTGCAGTGGTGGAGCTCACCGGAGGGAGAGAACGTGGCGGCCAAGAGCGTCGGCTCCACGGTGGGAGCCGGTTCAGAAGGGGCCATTGGGGAAAACGGGCGGTGGGGGCGACGTCGACAAGTGGGGGGACCGGGCGCAGGGTGAGATCCTCCCTGCTGCCCATTATCTTGATTATTCGGGTTACCGTCAAATACGAAGAGGCAACTGTTTGGCCCTCGTTCCGTTTTCATTGATGCCATCAGACCCTGAGGCCTGCTGACTGGGACGGCTTGGCATTGAAGCCGTGCCGGATGCCCGAAGCGCTTTCACAATCCTCATTCTCCTTCACAACGACCCGCCAATCCATGTGGCACGATTCCGTACTCGGTACCATCGGCAATACCCCGCTCGTTCGGCTCAACGCGGTTGCCGAGGATCTTCCCTGCACGGTGCTGGGCAAAGTCGAGTTTTTCAATCCCGGTGGGTCGGTGAAGGACCGGATTGGGGTCAACATGATTGAGGACGCCGAGGAGAAGGGCCTGATCGAGCCCGGCGGGACCATCATTGAGGGCACGAGCGGAAACACGGGGGCCGGGCTCGCCATCGCGGCCATTGCAAAAGGATACCGCTGCATCTTTACGACGACCGACAAGCAGAGCCAGGAAAAGGTGGACGTGCTCCGGGGCCTGGGGGCGGAGGTGCTGGTGTGCCCGACAAACGTGGAACCGGACGATCCCCGAAGCTACTACTCGGTGGCGCGTCGCCTGGCGGACGAAATTCCGAATTCCATCTACCTCAACCAGTACGACAATCCGTCCAACGCGGAGGCCCACTACGAGACAACCGGCCCCGAGCTCTGGGAGCAGACCGAGGGACAGATCACGCACTTCGTGGCGGGGGCGGGAACCGGCGGCACCATCAGCGGCACGGGCCGCTACCTGAAAGATCAGAGCGAGGACGTGACGGTCATTGGCGTAGACCCGGCTGGGTCGGTCTTCCACAAGTATTTCCACGAAGGCGTCTTCGACGAAGAGGAGATCTTTCCCTACTTCACGGAAGGGGTGGGGGAGGACATTCTTCCGGAGAACATGGACTTCGACATTGTCGATGACTTTGTCGAGGTCGAAGACACGCCTGCGATGCAGATGACCCGGCGCCTGGCCCAGGAGGAGGGCCTGTTCATCGGGCAGTCGTGCGGCATGGCCGTGGCGGGCAGCCTGCAGTGGATGAAGGAGCACCGCAATGAGCTCACGGAGGACGACCTGGTGGTGGTGCTCCTGCCGGATTCGGGGTTCCGCTACCTCTCGAAGACGTACAACGACGAGTGGATGCGGAATCACGGCTTCCTGAAGAGCAAGCCGGACGTGACGGCGGGGGAGGTCGTCAACCTCCGGCAGAAACACGCGGAGGTCATTTCCGCCGCCCCGGAGGACGAGATCGGTGCCCTCATCGACCGGATGACCGACGAGGGGATCTCGCAGATGCCAGTGATCGACGCCGACGGGGAGGTGGTCGGCAGTGTCACCGAGACGCGCATCCTGAACCGCCTCATCGAAGACCCGGAGACGCGGAACGACCCGGTGCGGAGCATCATGGGCACGCCGTTCCCGGTCGTGCCGGCGTCACTCCACCTGGAGCATTTGTCCGCCTACCTTGAGCAGGAGGCGGGAGCTGTGCTGGTGGATCATGGGCCGGAAGACGGATACTCGGTCGTGACCAAGAGCGACCTCATCAGTGCCCTGGCCGAGGTGGGCAACGGGAATCCCGCGTAAGCGGGGCGGCGGCCTCAGGTTCGGGTGCGCCAGAGAACGAGGAGGGCCACTCCGGCGAACACGAGATGCGGGAGCCAGGCGGTGACGGCGGGGGCCAGGGCGCCGGCGTACCCGAACGGCTCGGCGAGTTTCTGGATCGACAGGTAGATGAACGCGATCAGGAGCCCGATGGCAAACCGGGCGGCCTGCCCGCCCCGACGCCGCACGGCCGCGATGGGCATGCCGATGAGGATGAGGATGAGGTTGGCGAAGGGGTACGCGAACTTGTTGTAGTAGGCCACGAGTGAGCGGCCGAGGTTCCCCACGCCGGCCCGTTGAAGCGCCTGTAGGTGGTTGCGGGCGTTGGGGATGGTCATGGCCGCGACGTCGTTCTGCGTGCGCGCAAGGTCCTTCGGCAGGATCTGGAGCGTCGTGTCGAGGGTGGCGACGCTCCGCTTGGTGGATCCTTCCTCCGTAAAGTGCCGGATGGTGACGTCTTCGAGTCGCCAGGTGCCCAGCGAGTCGATCCATTCCATTTGTTCGGCGTCCAGGCGGCGGGCCAGGCGCGAGGGCCCGTCGAACGTCTGGAGGGACACCGTATTGGCCCGCTTGCGGTCGCGGTTGTAGTAGCCAACGGCCAGGATGGACTCGGGGCTGTTCTGGCGGTGGATTTCGTTCAGGTTGGTGGGGGCGCTGCCCGGGTTCAGGTATTCGTTCTCGTACTGTACCACCACCTCATTTGTGCGGGGCACGACCCAGCCGTTGAAGCCAAACATGAAGACGGTGACCAGGAGGCCCACGACGGCGTAGGGGCGGAGCAGCCGATACAAGGAGACCCCGGAGGTTTGAAGCGCGGAGAGTTGGAGCTCTTGGGCCAGGGTGCCGGTGAGATAGATGCACGAGAGGAAGAGGGCGAGGGGCGAGGTGAGCCGTACGATCTCGGGCACGTAGCTCGGGTAGAACACTGTAAAGACCTCCTGGGCGGTCGCGCCCCCATCCAGGAAGTCATCGCTGTACTCCACCCAGTGCAGCACGACGAAAAAGACGATCAGCGCCCCCACGAAGAAGACAAAGCCCTTCAAGAGACGGGCAATGATGTGGCGGTCGAAGGTGGTCATCGAGCACCGAGAGGGTTCGGGGCGTCAGCGCGGGGCAGGGCGGGGGCGTCCGCGAACACCCCGCAAAGACGGCGTACGGGTTAGACCTTTTGGGGACCAATCATTTACTTGCCAGCGAACGGTCCGTTCACCGAACCTATGCCAGCCTCATGAAGCTCCACGAATACCAAGCGAAAGACCTTCTCCGCGCCCACGACGTCGACGTGCCGCCGGGCACCGTGGCCGAGACCGTCGATGAGGCGGTGGAGGCGGCGCAAGAGATGAAACAGGGAGGCGCCGAGCTGTTCGTCGTGAAGGCGCAGATCCACGCGGGGGGGCGCGGCAAGGGCGGCGGCGTGAAGCTGGCCGAGAGCATTGAGGAGGTCCGCGAACACGCCGAGGCCATCCTGGGCATGGACCTGGTTACGCACCAGACGGGGCCGGAGGGCCAGAAGGTGCGGAAGATTCTCGTGACCGAAGGGGTCGACATTGCGCAGGAGTACTATCTCGGCGTCACCCTCGATCGCGAGAAGAGCATGAACGTGATCATGGTGTCGACAGAGGGCGGGGTCGACATCGAGACGGTGGCCGAGGAGTCCCCGGAGAAAATTGAGAAGGTGTGGGTGGATCCGTCGATTGGGCTCCAGCCGTTTCACGCCCGTCGCCTGGCCTTCGCGATGAACCTGGAGGGGGATGCCTTCAAGCAGGCCGTGTCGGCGATTACGGGGCTGTATGAGACCTTCGAGGCGACCGACAGCACCCTGGCCGAGATTAACCCCCTCGTCCGAACGCCGTCGGGCGACATTGCTGCGGTGGATGCCAAAATCAACCTCGACGACAATGCGCTCTTCCGCCACCCGGATCTGGAGGACCTCCGCGATCTCCACGAGGAAGACCCTACCGAGGTGGAGGCCGGCGAGCACGGGCTCAGCTACATCAAGCTTGACGGGAATGTCGGCTGCATGGTGAACGGGGCCGGGCTGGCGATGGCGACGATGGACATCATTAAGCTGGCCGGTGGCGACCCCGCCAACTTCCTTGACGTTGGGGGCGCAGCCAGTGCCGAAACCGTCGAGGCCGCCTTCCGCATCATCTTGAAGGACGAGAACGTGGAGGCCATCCTCGTGAACATCTTCGGCGGCATCGTGCGCTGCGACCGCGTCGCGAAGGGCGTCATTCAGGCAGCAAAGAACGTAGACATCGATGTGCCCCTCATCGTGCGGCTGCAGGGCACCAACGCCGAAGAAGGCAAGCGCCTGCTCGATGAGAGCGACGTGACGATTGAGTCCGCCGTGCTGCTGAAAGAGGCGGCCGACAAGGTGACGCAGGCCCTTGGCGTGCGCGCCTAGCCCGGGCGCGGTTGAGGCTCACGGGAAGCGCCCACCGCCCTGTCCGCCCGCCACGCTCCCGGCCGTCTGGCGCAGCCGGTCGCCGAAGCCGCCGAGGCGCCCCTCGCCCCCGGCGTTCGGGAGCTGGAGTTGCAGAAGCTGGGAGAGCTGTCCGCTCCGGACCTGCAGGTTGAAGCTGTACGACTGGAAGCGCCCGAACGGCACCCAGCTGAAGGACATCACCCAGCAGTCGCAGCTGCCCACGACGCGGCTCGTCGACAGTCGGGTGGTGGCGAGCTCTCCCTCCACAAAGTCGTAGCCGCTCCGGCCTTGGATGCGCCACTTCGAGGTGAGCCCCAGGCTAAACTGCGTGCCGAGCGTGGCGGTCCGGTTGGTGACCTCCTTTCGGGGCTTACTCAGCCGGTAGTTGAAGTCAAAGCTCAGGGACCAGGGGAGGTCCAGGGCCGACAGGTCCTCGATGGAGGAGGGCACCTGCGTGCGGCGCTCGGTGCCGCCGGAGGGGGCTTGCGGGCGGCCCTGCGTGGCCCCGCCGCGTCCGCTACCTCTTTGATTGAGCCCCGCGGAGCGAGCCGTTCGTCCGCCCCCGTCCCCACTCTGAAAGTCCCCGCTCACCCCGAGCTGAAAGTTGGTCAGCCGGGCCGGGGTCCAGGGGCTTTCGATGATCATGTACCGGTCGATGCGCCGGAAGCGGGGGCTTCCGTCGGCGGTCCCCGCAGGGCGTAAGGCGTACGGGGAAAACGTCGAGTTCAGCGTAATGTCGAAGCGCTCGACCGTCGTGCGGGCGTTGAGCCGGATGTTATCGCTGACCCGGAAGGAGTCCGCGGCGAAGTTGTAGTTCAGCCCCTGAAGGTCCAGGTTCAGCAGGGTGATGCGGTCGGTCTCGCGCTCGCCCGTCGAGTCGACGCGGACGCGTTTGGTCTCAAACACGTTGCGGAGCGAAAAATTGAGGCTCCGCTGCTCGGTACTGCTTCGCACCAGCGAGCCGGTTAGGATGTCGTAGCGACGAACCTCGCCCGTCTCCGGGTCGACCACGGGGGTCCCATCGGGCGTGCGCAGCGGGCGGGTCCGTCCCCAGAACGGCCGGTTGAAGTTCGGCTGATAGTTGGCGGACAGGGAGGGGGAGAGCCGGTGCCGGAGTCCCTCGAAGGGGCCGAGCGCCACGGGAAAGGTCCCGTATGCCTCGGCACTGGCGGACAGCGAGGTGTTGAAGTTGTGCCGAGCGTAGAAGCCCGGCGTGGTCTCCTCTACGGTTTCGAAGCGCTCCCCCGCATCGCTCGTATCGACGACGCGGACCGTGTTGATGTACCAGTCCGACGTGTAGCTCGCGTTCGGGGAGATCGACATGTTGAAGCGGTCGATCCGAAACGTGGCGCTCAGCGGAATCCGGTGGGTGGCCTCGAAGTCGAAGAGCTCGTCGTCGCCCGTGGCGAGCTGGTATTTCTGTCGGTTGAAGAGGGCTTCGTACCAGTCGATGCTGGTCTGCTCCAGGGAGTCGGCCAGGGAGGAGTCCGCCGGGGTTCGATTTTGGCGGAGCTGCTGCGGGTCTCGGGGCGTGAAGTCGAAACTGTTCGTGAGATCGAAGTCGTAGGAGGTGGTGATCTTCTCGTACCAGCGGGGCTCCCCCACGGCCCGGTCGCGGCTGAAGGGCTTGAATCGATTCTGGGAGAAGCTGAGATCGGGCGCCGTGAGGCGTACCTCTCCGCTCTGAAATTGCTGCTGCTGGTTGGCGCTGAGATTGAATTGCCGTCCCCCCTGAGGCCACCGCTTCCGGTAGTTGAGGGAGGAGGAGACCTCCTGCCGCACCGCGTCTTCGTAGTTGTCGCTGTTCCGCTGGGCGAAGTCCGACGAGGTGGCGAGGTTGACGTTGCTGTTGAGGCTGGCCGTGGGGGAGAGGGTTTGGTCGTGGGACCAGTCGAGTTCGCCCTGGTGACTGTCCGTAAAGTTTGGGTCCTCGGACTCGCCGACGCGCTCGCGTCGGTAGGTGAGCGAGAGGTCGCCGCTGTAGTTGTATCGCTTGTTGTATCGGAAGCGCGGCCGCACCTCGAAGCTCCCCTGCGACCACACGCCGGCCCGGATGGTGAGGTCGGTGTAGTCGTTCAGGGCGAAGTACCAGCCCCAGTCTTTCAAAAAGAGTCCGCGGCGGTCCTGTCCGTAATTCGGCGGGAGGGGGCCGCTGCGGCGTCCCTGCGTATTGGGGAGAAACCCAAAGGGCAGCCACAGGGGCGTGGGCACGTTGAAAAGAAAGAGCTGGATGGGGCCGGTGTATACCCACTTGCCCTGCACCTTCATTTCGCTGGAGCGGAGCGAGTACGATGGGGTCTCTCCGGGGGCACAGTTGCAGGTGGTGTAGAGCCCGCCCTGCACGAACAGGGTGCTGTCCTCGAACACCTTGACGGCCCCGCCCTGGATGTACCCGTCCTGCTGCTGCGTTCGGGCGGACACGACCCGGCCGCGGCGCGTGTTGATGTTGTACGAGAGGGTTTCGCCGGTGAACGATTGTCCCCCACCCGATCCGCCACCGCCGCCCAGCGGACCGGCGCCCGCCCCGCCGCTTCTGCCGCTCCCGCCGCTTTGCTCGAAGACCGGACGGGAATTGCGGGCCGTGTCGGAGGGCGGGCCGGAGGCGTCGAGCGTGCCGCTCTTAAAGTTCATCTCGATGGTCCGGGCGCGAAGCGTGGCGCCCTGGTGAGACATCGAGGCTTCGCCGTGGAGGGAGCCGCGGTCGCCGGTCGCGCTGTCCGTGACGATCACGAGGGAGTCCCGGGCCGAAAAGGTAACGGCGTCCGACGAGCCGGCGCCCCCTGGGCTTTCCGGCCCGGCCCCGCGCGGAGAGGTGCCTTGCGGCGTGGCGGTCGGCGGGCCCGCCCGGTCCGCGCGCTGCTGGACGGAGTCGGAGGGGACCTGCCGGGTCGTATCGACGCGAGCGGAGTCCACACGGGTTGTGTCGGCGGGACGCTCCTGGGCCCCGGCGGGGGCGGCCCCCAACACCATGAGGGCGGCACCCCCGATCCCAATCAGAAGCCAACGCGGAAGCATTGGGAGAGCATTCGACCGACAGCACGACGAGTTCAGTCCTGGTCCGGGCCCAGATGGGCGTTGCCGGAGGGGAGGGCCGCTACACGTGGGCGTCTGCCCCTTCAAACACGAGCCGCGCCGCCCCCAGCATCCCAACATCATTGCCCCGCTTCTCGCGACGAAGGGTGAGGTCGTCGCGCAGGCCCGGGGTGACGTACCGCGGGAGGGTGTCGCGGGCAGGCGCCAGGAGAAAGTCACCGGCTCCGGAAACGCCTCCGCCGACGATGATGGTCCGAATATCGAGCAGGTTGACCGCGGCCCCGAGCACACAGCCGAGCTTGTGGCCGGCCCAGGCCAGGATGTTTTGGGCCGCCTCGTCGCCCTGTTCGGCGGCCTCGGACAACACCCGAGGGGTCACCCGGTCGAGGTCGCCCTCCACCAGCTCGTGGACCGCACTGTCGGGGTAATTGACCAGGCGGTCGCGGGCGTGGTCGGAGAGGAACGACTGTCCGAGGTAGCCTTCAATCGCCCCCGCGACGCCCGTGTTGGCGTAGGGGCCCTCGTAGTCGATGGTCATGTGGCCAATTTCGCCGGCCCCGCCCGTGCTTCCCCGAAAAATCTGGTTGCGGTAGATAATCGCGCCGCCCACGCCGGTGCCCAGGGTGACCATCAGAAACGAGTCGAACGGGGCGCCTGCGCCGTAGTGGGCCGATCCCAGGCCCGCTGCGTTCGCATCGTTCTCGACGACGACAACCAGGGACCCGAGGCGGTCGCGCAGGGTCTCTTGCAGGTTGATGCTGGTCCAGCCGGGGAGGTTCGGCGGGTGGCTCACCGTCGTTCGCTCCCAATTGATTGCGCCGGGCGAGCCCACCCCAATCCCCAGGACGTTTTCTTCGCCGATCGGTGCCATCAGGTCCGACGCGACGGCTGCCATCTGATCGAGAACGTGTTCGGGGCCTTTGTCGGCCTCCGTCGGACGGCGGGCCGTCTCCACCAGCCCCTCCTCGCGGTGGACGAGGCCGGCCTTCAGGTTCGTGCCACCAAGGTCAAGGCCAACAGCGTATTCGGGCATCAGAAGAGAGGGAAGGACAGACGGTTGACGAGGGAAGAAGAAACCGGACTACGGGGTCCGCTGAAGGCGGTACACCTTCTCTCCGGGACGCTTCATGCCATACTCCTCGCGGGCAATCCGCTCGACCGCGGAGTCGGGCAGGGGGCGGTCGATGCGCTCCTGGAGGTCCTGAATGGTGGTTCGGAGCTCCTGGTTCTCCGACGTCAGGGCCTCGTGCTCCTGGTGCCATCGGTAGCGCTGGAGGAGGCTGTGGCTATCAAAGAAGGTGACCCACAGCAGGAGACCCACCAGGGCCGTTGCGAGGCCCCAGCGCCAAAGCGCATCGCGGGGGGAAGAGCCGGAGAGAGACATGGGAGCGGGGCGTTACGGGGTGGCCGAGAACGCCTCGAGGCCGGGGTATCGCGCGGAGGGGCCCAACTGCTCCTCGATCCGCAGCAGCTGATTGTACTTCGCCGTGCGGTCGCTTCGGCTGGCCGACCCGGTTTTGATTTGGCCCGTGCCGAGGCCCACGGCGAGGTCCGCAATGGTGGTGTCCTCAGTTTCACCGGAGCGGTGGCTCAGGATCGACGAGAACCCGCTTTTGTGGGCGGTCTCCACGGCCTCCAGGGTTTCTGTCAGCGTGCCGATCTGGTTCGGCTTCACCAGGATCGAGGTGGCGCAGCCGTCCTCAATGCCACGGCGAAGCCGGGTCGTGTTGGTCACGAAGAGATCGTCGCCCACGAGCTGCACCTGATCGCCGATCGCCTCGGTGAGCATGCGCCAGCCGGACCAGTCGTCCTCGTCCATCGCGTCCTCGATGGACAGGATGGGGTAGCGCTCCACCCAGTCCTGCCAGTAGGCCACCATGTCCTCCGACGACCGGCGCGTGTTCGGGTCGCTCTTCCAGAACACGTAGGCCCCGTCGGTGAACAACTCGGCCGCGGCCGGATCGAGGGCGATGAACGCATCCTCGCCCGGAGTGTACCCGGCGCCCTCAATGGCCTCGATGACGAGGTCCAGCGCCTCCTCGTTCGAGCGGAGGTTGGGCGCAAATCCGCCCTCGTCCCCAACCGCCGTGCTGTAGTCGCGGTCCCGGAGCACGCCCTTCAGCGTCTGAAAGACCTCGACCCCCATGCGCAGGGCCTCCGAAAACGTCTCCGCGCCCGCCGGTGCCACCATGAATTCCTGCATGTCGACGTTGTTGTCGGCGTGGCCGCCCCCGTTCAAGATGTTCATGAGGGGGACGGGAAGGGTTGCGGCCGTGGCCGTGCCAACGTACCGGAAGAGGGGAAGCCCGAGGGTGGCTGCGGCGGCCTTCGCGGCGGCCAGGGAGACGCCCAGGAGGGCGTTGGCCCCGAGATTCGACTTGTTGTCCGTGCCGTCGAGCTCCAGGAGGGCGGCGTCAAGGGACGCCTGCTCCAGGACGCTCATGCCGCGCAGTTCGGGCGCGATGGTCTCGTTTACGTTCGCGACGGCCTGCTGGACCCCCTTGCCGCCGTACCGGGTCTCGTCTCCGTCGCGAAGTTCTACGGCCTCGTAGGCACCCGTAGAGGCTCCGCTCGGGACGGCGGCACGGCCAAATACGTCCTCATCGGTGCTGACGTCGACCTCGACCGTTGGGTTGCCCCGGCTGTCCAGGATTTGCCGGGCGGTGATGTGCTGAATGGAGGCCATGGGCGAAGCGGGAAGGGAAGGAAGGCAGACGAGAGTGGGGGTGGCGGGAGAACCCGCTCAACTGTACATCCAATGTAGCCCACGAGTGCGCAGAAGCTCAACAGGCATCGCGTCAACCCTCCGTGAGGGTGGGCCGAGAAGTCAGGGATAAAAACAAAAACGGCCGATGGGTCCGAAGACCCACCGGCCGCATTGGAATCGAATCGTGCGATCGGGCACTACGACGAGGCGCGGCGCACCGTCGTGCTTTCGCCAATCCAGGAGTAGCAGCCGTAATCGATCGTGAAGCTGCTTCCTTCGTCCCAGTCGTCGCGGTAGAAGATGTCCTCCTGGGTCGGGAAGTACTTGCGGTATGTCTTGATCTTGCTGTTCGCCGTAGATTGAACGGACGAGTCCACCTGTTTTGCCTTCTGATACTTGTCGACGGCCACCCAGTACACGGCCTTGTCGCTGCGACCGAGCTCGCTTCCGCTGCAGTCGCTGACCGCACTCGTGTAGAGGTCGCCGATGGCAATGTAGGCCTGGCCGTAGTCCGACTGCGCCTCAATGGCGCGGCGGAACTGAGCGCGGGCTTTGGAAAACTGGTCCATCTGCTGGTACGCTTGCCCGCGACGGAAGTAGTCCTCGGCTGTGAGCGAGGCGTCGGTGTCGGAGGTCATCTTCTCGTACGCCTGAATGGCGGCCTCCGGACGCCCGTCCTCGAGCCGCATCTGTGCGATTTCGCGAATCGTCTCGGCGGGAACGTCCTGTTCCATGAGCTCCGGGGCCAGCTCCGCGGCATTGCTGGTGTTTCCCTGGTTGACGTACGCATCGAACAGCTCCTGCATCAGCGCCAGGCTGTCTGGGTTCGCCTCGAACTGCTCCTCGAGGTAGGTGACCTGCGCCTGGGGGTTCTTGCCAAAAATGTCGTCGCGGACCGACGAAAGAATTTTGGCGACCTCCTCGTCGTCGCCCCGTTTCTGTTCCACCGTGTTGGCGAAGGAGAGGGCCTTCTGCTGTTCGCCGTTCTGAACGTACGACCGGATAACCTGCTGGATGTAATACGGATTGATCTCCGTCGGGGCCAGATCGAAGGCCTTCCGGTAATGCGTCACCGGATCCTCAAGCGACGTGGACGACAGGTCCGGAAGGGCGTCCTCGTACTCCTGCAGAAAGCGTCCCTTCAGGATTTCCCACTCGAACGGCTCGTAGCTCAGGCCCTGCTCCTCCATCTTCTGGGGAGCCGAGGAGAGCACCGTGGCGGCCGTGTCGAGGTAGGCCATTCGCTTGTCGTCGTTCGACGCCTGCTGGGCAAGGCCCTCGTACAGCTCAAACTGGCGCTCGAAATTCCGGTCGTCTCCCTTCGGAAAGCCCGGCGCGTTCTCGACGATCCAGAGGAGATCACTCTTGGCACTCTGGAAGTCGTCGTTCTTGAAGTTCTCGTAGTACAGGCTGTAGTGCATCGCCTTCTGCTGCTGGCTCGGCTGGGAATCCTGGGCCTGCGCAGTTGAGACCCACGACCCGAGGGCCAACAGCATCGCCCCAAGAGAGAAGACAGCTGCAGTCGGTGCGCGATTGAGGAGGGGCATGTCTGGATATTTCATCTGTCTCTTATATTGAACAGGCCTTGGTGTTAGACTGGACGCTCAGGGCGGAGTTTCGCCGATCAGACCAGCCTATTGCACGGTCGGGGCTACCGGAGCTTGCGCTGCTGGAACCAGCGCTCCCCGAAGTTCACGTGTACGGAGACGCCGTAGAACACGTCCCGGACGAAGGAGTCGCCCCGGGGCTCTCGGACGCCCGCTCTCAGGTTGAGATCAATTCGCGTGCCAGGAAGTGAGGTCGGCAGGCTGAATCCGCCGGTGGCGGCGTATACCTGGACGTTGTTGTTATTGGGCTGTACGTAGAGCTGTTCGGTGTACGCGCCGAACCGGTAGCCCGTACGGCCGAAGAATCCGGACAGGCCGCCGCCTTCCCCGGCGGGCACAACCTCGGCCCCGGCGGAGAGGCGCCAGCGATCGGTGAGGCTCCCGGCGCCGCCCACGGGAAACTGCCGTCCAAACGTGCCCTCGGACGAGGGGTTGAAGCTGGAGCTGAAGGTGCTCCACGGCTCGAAGTCCCCATCGAGCACGAACGACCAGCGCTCGTTTGGCTGATAGGCGACCCCCAGGCGGGCCCGCCAGGGGATAGAGACGTCCCCCTGCACATTCGAGAGCGTGTCGCGCGCCAAATCCTCATCTGACGTGCGCACGCGATCGCCAGTGAGGCGTGTCGGCAACTCCACGGACCCCCCAACCGAAAAGGCATCCTCAGCGGCAAACACGTCGGCGAAGGACAGGTGGGCGCCCAGCGTCCCCGACACGCCGGAGAGGCGGGTGGCGTCGGAGACCACGGTGTTGCGCAGGGAGGTGGACGTCACCTCGAACTCCGTTCGCCGCTGGCTTTCCACGATGCCAAAGATGACATCGACGCTGGCCCCAACCCGCAGGATTTCGTTCACTTTGTAGCCCAGGCCGCCCCGGAACGAGTACAGTCCGCCTGTGCCCTGGTAGTCCACCTCGTAGGCCGGGAGGTCGCCCGAGGGGGTGTCGTTTGTGCGCAGGACTCGGTAGTTGGTCACCGAGTACGGCTGGAAGGACAGGCCGACCCCGAGCTCTCGTTCGTACAGGGGAAAGTTGAACTGGACCGACTCCACCGATCCGGAGGAGAGATGACTGGTTTGGTTGCCGTCTCTCGTGGCCTGAATGCGCTCGTAGGACCCGCCTGCGCTGAGGCGAGTGAACACCTGGTCGCTCCACAGTGCGGGGTTCGCCATGGCCGTATAGTTCAGCGAGCGCAGGGCGTAGGCTCCGCCTCCCAGGGCCGCGCTCTGCGAGGACGAGAACGTCTCCAGGCTGCCGAGCCCGTAGCGGGAGTAGATCGTTCCGTCTCCATTGGACTGTGCAAGGGCCGGGGCAGACATCATGCCCGCTGCGGCACAGAGAACGACGGCGAGGAGTCCTCCGCGGACGGCGCGGAGAAAGAGGGCGCGCATGGAACTGGGGGGGAGAGAGAAAACAGAGTACGACATCACACAGCAGGAGCGTCCCTACAGAGGCGTCACGGTGAGTTCAAGTCGGGGCGCCATCGACGAGTCCGGGCCGGGGGTGGGGACCAGGGTGGTGAGGGTGCTCGGCAGGCCGATCTGGACGGTCTCACTGGCATTTTGGGGCGTGCCGGGGCGGTCTACGACCTGGGCCCGATACTCGGACAGGGTCGACGGGAGCGGCCCCTCCGTATCGACCAGCAGGCGCTCGAAGATGGTGAACGACGACCGCTCGTCCACCCGAATGTCGTCGTCGGCCGGGGTGTCTGTGGGGAGGGGGAGGCCGCACACGTCGCCTTCCGACGTGACCTCGAACGTTTGAAGGGCCCCGCAGGAGGGGGCGCCGGTCTCCCGCGTGGCCGTCACCCGATAGTCGGGGGTGGGGCGCACAAACGATTCGCCAAGCGACGCGGTGTCCGGATCGGTCGGAATGATGATGGACGCCCGATTCAGGGGCGAGCCCCGGAGAGAGTCCAGTCGAGCCTCATCCCATTCGACCACAAGCTGATCGCCCACGCCGTCCTGGAGAAGCAGGCGGTCTTCGGGGGGAGAGGCGGGGGTTGAGCGACGGACGTTCGAGAAGGACTTCTCCACGGCGTAGGTGACGCTCTCGTCGCTGCCGGTAAGGGAGAGTTCGAGCCGGGCGGTGGCGTGTTCGAAGCCGACCGCGGCCTCTGCGTTGGGGGCCGAGAGCCGAAAGCCGTGGAAGTCGGGCCCCACCCGGGTGGTGTCCCGAAGAAGATCGGCGTTGTTCTGCACCCAGGAACTCGGAAGCGAGAGAGCCACCGACGAATCCGTCGGCGACCGGGTGTACGTCGCCACCTCCGCCCCGACGGGGAACGTGGTATCGGCCGTCGCCTCGTTCATCTCGGCCTCCTGTGCGAGGTCATGCAGGCGAAAGGAGACCTCCGAGGAGGTGTCCCCGTGCACGTAGTTTGTCTGGAGGCGCAGGGTTGCGTCGAGGGAGTCCGGGTTGGCGAGGGCGATTGCGGTGGGGATGTTGTCCGGGGACTGGACGTCGAAGTATCCGTTGGCCTGCACCCGTCCATACGGATTGCTTGTGCCGCCGAGAGAGACGGCCCCCGCAAGGAACCGCCAGGTCTGCTGGACGCCGCTCAGTCCCGTCCGGGGCGCAGAGGCCTCCGTGTAGATCGTGTCGGGCAGAACGGTCTCGACGGTCGGATCGCCCCCTTCCAGTGGATCCTCTCCCACGCCGAGGCCGACGCCGGAGGGGTCGGAGCAGGAGACAAGCGTCGCGAGCAGCAGAAAGCCTCCCAGCGCGGCCGACAGGCGGAAGTACGTCATACAAGACACGGTAGACAGTGGCGAAATCCGGTGAAGCCTCCCGGCGAACCGGCAGCACCTACGCGGTGATCGCTCCCCGCAGGACAGTTCGGTTCTCCGATGGGGGGCCAGCCCCGGCACCGCCTGGAGGACCGCCAAGCTGAGTGCCAGGGACCTGGTCAACGAAACCCGTGCGTGGAATGAACCGCTGAGAAGGGGTGTTTCCGCTTCTCGTGTCCCTACGCCGGGACTTCATTTAGCATTTGATCATAAAGGCCGGCCAGCTGTTCGCCGTGCTCGGCCGTATCGGCGGCAAACTGAACGGTCCCATTGGTGGGGGGGCGACCGGGGGGGTAAATCGACCCGTCGGCCTGATTGAGGCCAACGTCGGAGAAGGTGGACGTGTCCGTTCCGTTTAGCGAAAAGCCCAATCCATCCGCAAGGTCAGCGGTAATGGCGGCCCCAGGGTCGTCGTTGTCGGGCGTGAAGAGGACCTTCGAAGGGCTCAGGTGCTCGGCGTCGGCGTAATCGCTGGACAGCAGGAGGGGAATGAGGCCGCCCATCCAGCCGAAGGCGTGGACCAGGTCGGGGCCCCAGCGGAGCTTGCGAATGGTTTCCAGCGCGGCGCGATTGAAGAACAGCGCTCGCCGGACGACCTCCTCCGGAGACTGCGAGTCGTCCGGGCGGAGCCCGCCATCCTCAAAGTAGTCCTCGTGGTCCATGAAATAGACCTGGAGCCGAACCTCGGGGACCGAGGCCACCTTGACCGTGACCGTTTCGGTGTGGTCCCCCATCGGCACCTCCGTGCCCGAAAGTCGAATGACCTCGTGCAGATTGTGCGTGCGCTCGTTGATGGTGCCGTAACAGGGCATCATGACCCGTGCTTCGTAGTCGCCGGCGTTCTGAAGCTGTTCGGGGAGGGCGCGGGCAAGGGAGGCGATGGACGTCGTTTCAGCAAAGGGGGTAACCTCACCGGCGACGAACAAGACACGCTTCGACTGGGCCATGCGACTGGACGAGCTTTGTTGGTTGGGGCGGTGTCGACAATACGAAAACCTTCAGGAATGACGCTGAAGGCCGAAAGACCGCACCCGTCGCAGAGCACGAAAATAAACCAGTATAAATACGGACTCTTATTCTATTCAAATATCGCCCCCAAATCAATATTTTCCGGAAGCAACGGGCCTTTTGAGCGTCAAGAGTGTGGGAATTAACGCGTCTTACACGCCGTCGGGGCGTAGAGGGCGCCGGAGACCGCACGCTGAAGCCGGGCCGGGGGGGCGGCCGACTTTAATTCGAGGAGGAGGGGCGGTCGCTTTCCTCGTCGAGAAGGTCGAAGTATCGGCGGATTAAATCCTCGTACTCGGACGTGTAGCCCATCTCCAGGGAGCGAATGAGGTCGCGCCGCAGCGCCTCCGTGTCGTCGGGCGTCGGTCGATCGTCGGGAGTGCGGGAGGCGGGGGCGTTCTCGGCTTCCTGGCCGCGACGCTCCTGTTGTTTGCCCTGCGTTTGGAGGGATTTCTGGGCGTTGAGCAGGCGGGTCAGAATTTGTTGCTGGCGCTCGCGGATGTCCTCGCGATTTCCGTTTTGCTCCATCTCGCGGGCGGATTCCTCCATCTGCTCCTGGATTTTGGACAGGTCGCCCATGAGTTGTTGCTGGGCGTCGCTTCCGGCCTCCGACTCGATGTTCTGGAGCTGCTCTTTCAGCTGGCGTTGCCGTTGGGCCAGTTTTTCCCGGCGCTCCGACGGCTCGCCCGACAGACGCTTGCCCTGTGCCTGGTTGAGCTGCTGCTGAATTTGTTGGTTTAGTTTCTGCTGCTGCCCGGCCGCCTGCTGCATCTGCTGCATCATTTGCTGGGTCGACATGCCCTGTCCGCCCATTTGCTGCTGCTGGTTCTGCATTTGCTGAAGCAGGTCGGAGAGGAGGAGGGCCAGCTCGTTCAGGTGCGTCATCGATGTTTTCTGGTGACGACCCGCCACGTTGGCGTCGCGCTCGTCGAGGGCCGAGAGGGCCGACTCCATCGCGCGGAGGGCCTGGCCGGTTTCGGACTGTACCGCCTGCGTCATGGTGGGGGAGCGGCGGGCGATCGACTCCAGGGAGTCCGTCACGGATTCGAGGCCGTCGACGAGGGACTTCTGCGAACGCGCATGGGGGCGAAGGGCCGCGCCGTCCTCCGACAGGCCCTCGACCGTCCTGCGGAGATCTTCCTGTTCCTTCGACAACTGGAGGGTGTTTTCGAGGGCCGTGCGCAGGCCCTGCACATTCAGGCCCTGCTGCTTGCTCTGCATGCCCTGTTGCATTTTGCTCAGCTGCTGCTGGGTCTGCTGCAACTGCTGCTGCATCCGGCGCTGGCCCTGGCGTGCCTTCTGCATCTGATTGTTGCGCAGCTGGCGGCTGTTTTCGCGCATCCGTTGGGGCATGTTCTGCCGCTGCATCTGCTGCTGCGTCTGCTTCATTTGCTCCTTGGGGGCCGACGACACGTTCTCCATCTCTTTCCGCGCCTGCTCCATTTCTTCCAGCAGGCGCTCCATTTCCTCGGCGGCGCGCTCCTGCTCGTGGGACAGGTCCTCATTGGCGGGGCGCGGGTCGGAGGAGGCGTCGGACCCGTCGTGGGACGACGAGTCGGGGGCGGACGGATCCCCGTCGGGCGGGCCCTGCGTGCTGTCCGGGGGGGACGACGGCGACGAGGAGGAGGCCGAGTCCGCGGGGGGCGAGCGGGAGGAGTCGGCGTCCGCTCCGAGGGAGTCGGCCATGCGCTCGGTGGTGCGTTCGGCGAGGGAGTCCTGCACCTCACTCAGCTCCTGCGTCCGATTGGCCAGTTCCTCCAGCTGCTGCTGGGCTTTCAGCTGCTCAAACAGCTCCGCAGTACGCTCCACCTGTTGCTGATATTGTTGCTGGCGCTGCTGGGCGTTTTCGAGGGCCTGCTGCCGCTGCCGAGGGGAGCTGTCCTCGGAAAGGGCGTCTTTGAGCTTGTCGAGGGCCTTCTGCAGCTGGGGGGAGGACATCTCCTCGGCCACCCGCTTGAGTTCCTGAAACTGCTGCGCCGTTTGCGGGCTTGACAGTTCATTTTGCTGCATCTGGCGGGTCATCTCGCTCATCGTGCGCGCCAGCGCCTCGGCCTCTTTTTGGGTCGAGGCCTGCTGTTGCTGGAGCTGGTCGAGCTGGCGGCGATCTTGCCAGTCGGCCTCGCGGGAGCGACGAAGCTCGCGGCGGAGTTGCTCGAACTGTTGTCGCGTCGAGTCGGCACGCTGCTGGAGGGCGTCGAGCTGTTGGCGGGCCGTGTCCTCGGCGCGTTCGAGTTGCTCGTACTGGTCGGAGAGGGACGGCATGCGGAGGCGCTGGGTGCGGGTGCGGCCGCTTTTGGGGCCGTTGACGGTGTCGTTGTCCCACACCTGCACGTAATACGCGATTTCGTCGCCCGGCTGCGGGTCGAGGCTGCTCTCCTGGGCCAGAAGCCACTCGTGGGCGAGGGCCTGGCTGGTTTGGTCGGGCGCGGAGAGGGGGAGTTCGATCGAGGAAAATTCCGACTGTCCGTCGCCAAAGCGCTCCTCGACCACCCGGTAAAAGAGGGCCGCCCGACGGAAGCCGAAGTCGTCGCTCAGTTGGACCTCGAGGGGTTGGACGAGGTCGGCCTCCAGGTCGGCGGGGCTGTCCGGCGAGACGAAGGAGGCGGAGGGGGCGGCGTCGGTGCGAAGGGCCGTGCGGTAGCGGATGGGGCTGCGGTTGGGAACGCCCTCGGCGCTCCGCAGCCGCAGCTGGTACGTCTCCTCGCGCTGGACGGTGAACGCGCCCGTGGCGGTGTCATTGCGCACGGACAGGGTGTCGGCCGCGCCGTCCTCAAAGTCAAGCACGGCCTGGGCAACGTCGGCGCCGCCCAGGGTGGCCTCAAGCTCGACGCGGCTCCCAGGAAGGGCGGTTACGTCGCCCACGTTGGGATCGAGGGTTCGGGGCGACCGGCCGGTGTATTCGGGGGGCGAGACGGTCAATTGGAGCTGGCGGACGAGGGGGCGGGCAGTCACGTCCACGTCGTGCCACGGCGTGCGGACGGGAGGGGCGACGACCCGGTACTGAAGGGGGCGCCGCACGTTGGGCACCGCATGACGGAAGCGGCCGAGGGAGTCGGCCTCGAGGGTCACCTCCTCGGTTCCGCCCGTGGTGTCGCGCAAGAGCAGTTGGGCGCGGGCCGGGGCCGTGCCGGTGGCCCGCGCGTCAATCTGGAGGGTGTCTCCCCTCACGACCTGGACGTCGCCGGGCCGCACGGAGAGCTCGAAGGGCGCGGGCCGCTCGAATTCGGTGCCGGGGGCAAGCAGGCGTTCCGATGCGTTCAGGAACGTGGACGGGGCCACCAGCAGGAAGGCGAGGACGCCGACGAGGGGCAGGGAGGCGAGGCGGAGGGCCTGACGCGCTCGGCCGTAGTCTTCGACGTCGTCGAACGACACATCGTCCAGGTCCTCGGCGAGGTGCTGCACGGCCCGGTCCACCATCGGGGCCGGCGCGTGGCTTCGTTTGCCCTCGGCGAGGTGGAGGAGGTTTACCAGGCGGTCGGACACGGTGGGATGGTGGCGGCCCACCGCCCGGGCGATGTCTTCCTCCGAGGGGCCGGAAAGCACCCCGAGCCACTGCCCGAGGGGACGCGCCAGGACGGCGGCGCTGACTCCCAGTCCCACGGTGAAAACGGCGGCGGCGAGGGCGGTGCGGGCCGTCGTGCCCAGCCACAGATTCGCTTCGAGGAGGGTCGCCAGAAGCCAGATGCCCGTCGCCGACCCGAGGGCGACGACGAGGCCAAACGCCAGGTCGGCCCGCGTCATGCGCCGGGCCGTATGCTGGAGGCGGCGACGGAGGCGGGAGACGAGACGGGCCGTCTGTTCACTCATGACGATCTCAGGTGCGCGCGGCGGAACGAACGGGACCGCGTCTCCGAATTAGGGGACTGCATCCCTGTGGGCAGCCCGGCGGCGTCTGTCCCAGACGTTCGTGGGTACCACCCGGCTGTAGGGGTGTTTCCGCAGCGGAAGGCCCGCCGGGAGCAGGCGTCGGAAGAGCGTCGGTGCCGGATGCATGAAAAAGGACAGAACTCCCGGCGTCCCAGGTGACAGAATCGGGTAGCACCGAGATCTTACGTTGATGCCTTTTATCCCGAGTCCCGGGATGTCTCGTTCTATACACCATTTCCCTGCGCCGATGCGCACGACCGCCCACTTTCTGGTACTCGTTGGCCTGTCCGCTCTCGTGCTCCTGGCCGGGTGCCGCACCTACGGGGGGCGCGGCACCGAGGCGCAGACGTACGAGGAAATGGAGGCGGCCGTAAATGAGCTGGAAACCGACCTCGAGTCTGCGCAGTCCGATTTGCAGCAGCTGCGTGCGGCGGTCGAACAGGATTCGTCGCTTGTGCCCCTGGCTGATCGGTACAACGATCTGGTCCGACTCCACGAGTCGCTGATCTCTGCGCAGCGGCAGCGCGTGGATACGCTCTCCGCCGAGGCGTCGTATCGCACCCTCCACCGTGCCTACGGCGCGATGATTACGGACCAGAAACTGCTTCGGAAACAGTACACCCGAACCGTTCGGCAGGTCTACGCCGTCGTTCGGGACACGTCGGCGCCGGGGCCGAAGGTGCAAAGCCCGAGTTCCTACACCATCACGCCGGTGGATTACCCGGACCCTCGGCGGGAGGGCGAGGTCTCTATGACGGACGCGCTGGGGCCTGTCATGGGCACCCCGGGGCTTCAGCCGCCGGAGGAGTAGCGCAGCCCGCCGGGACGCTCCCCAACCCGAACGGTCTCTGTACAATGCACTGGTCCTTCGTCCGACTCGCCTGTGGGGTGTTGGTTGGGCTGGGGGTCGCGGCCTGTGGGGCATCGCCCACGCCGCCGGGAGAGGCCCCGGCCCAGTACAATCAGCTCGTTCAGGTCGTGGTGTCGCAGGCGGAGGCCCGGCCCGACACCTCCTTCTTCTGGCTCCGCAACACGGGGCCCGCACAGGGGCGCACGCTTATGCTGGACCTCGGCATCGACCAGCTACGCTACGACCGAGGGGCGGACGTCCTGTGTGTGTGGGGCGGGGAAGGGCTGTGGCCGGCCGTCGGGTTCCTTACGGCCCCGTCCAGCGGCACGATTGCCCCCGACTCGGTGGGACGCCTCTGCAATATTGAAGGCACCTGCAGGGCGGAACGGAGCACGGACCGCTGGTGGCGGTTCACGTGCTCTTAGCGATCCGCCGGAGGATCCGACGAGGCGGTGCCGATGGCCTCGGCCGGGCGGAGGACAGAGTAGCTGTGGGCCACGGGTTGGCCCCCGAAGAGCGGCTTTACGGTGCGCCAGGTCGAGCGAAACAGGTCACTCTCGCGGTACCGTTCGAGGGCGGCCTCATTTTCCCAGTGGCTGTAGGTTGTACAGACGGCGGGGGCATCGGCGTCGCGCCACAGCTCCAGATGAAGGCACCCCGGGAACGAGCGAATCTTCGGGGCCGAGGCGTCGAACTGCTCCAGGAACGCGTCGAGGGTGTCGGGGCGGAAGGTCATGCGGACAATCCGGACGAGCACGGGGGGCGAGCATTCGTTCACGGTGCGATGGACGCCAAACGTAAGAAAGCGTGCGCAAAAGAGGAACAGGGGTGGGACCTGCCCGCGGGCGAGATCGGGCCGCATCACACGTCGAGGAGGTGCTGGCCGATGGCACAATCCAGGCACCGGCCCTCTGTGCAGTAGGCACGGTACAGGTGGTGGAGGCCCTGCGCTTCGTAGGCCGACTGGGGCTCGGCGCCCAGGTCCTCGAATCGGCGCACGACGGCGTCGCTGGAAGGCGGGAGGGACCGGATCACCTCCCGGGTGGCGCGGGCCTGGGAGTCGTCGTCGCGCAGGTCGGCATCAAGGAGCAGGGTGGGGACCACCGCGTTGATGAGCAGGGTGTCGCGGCGCGAGGGGCCCAGGCTGGAATCGTGCTCCGAGGCGGGCTTGGTGAGGTGGTAGTGCGTCTGCCAGAACGGCGGAGGGGTGGCGGCCAGGGCGTCTCGGAGGGCCGCCGTCGGGGCGTCGTCGTGGAGGGCGGAGCGCAGGCGGGGAAGGGGGGGCTCAGAGAGCAGGTGCCCGTCGTCGTACCAGGCGGCGGCCTGCGCAATGCGGAGCGGGGGAAAGTTGTTGGGACGCAGCCGGAAGAAGGTCCAGTTCGTTTCCTCCATCACCGGGAGGTCGAGGCGCACTTGCAGTCGCCGGAAGCGATCACGAAGTGCCATGGCGTAGTCGGCCGTCTCCCGGTCGGCCTCCAGCAGGTCGCCGGGGGCCGGGAGCAGGCCCGCGACGCCGAAGTGGAGGGCCTCCCGCTCGCGGGGCGTGTCGAGGGAGCGGAGGAGGGCGGGCGGCAGGCGCGCGGCCAGAGTCGACATGGGCTCGTCGTTTTTGGCGTAGCCGAGCCCGGCGTACAGCCGTTCGTGGAGGGCCGTTTCGAGCGACGAATCGGAGTTCGCCTCCAGACGGCGCGTTTTCTCGCGCAGGCGCTCCGTGGCGAGGGTGGCGATCCAGTCGCGGATGAGCGGTTCGGGCACCTCGTCCCAGCGCGGCGCGCAGGGAAGGGCGTCTTCGTCTGGGCGAGTGTGGAAGGCGCGGAGGAGGGAGCGGAGCGGCGCGTCGAGGCGAGGGGCGAGGACGAGCTCCGGGAGGGGCGATTTGTCGGGGCGCAGGAGACCGCCGGTCCACATGTCGGCGCGGAGGGTGACGTGCAGGACGACCCGGTTGTAGCGCGGATCGGTGTGGTGCTCGTGCTCAAACCAGCCGCCGGAGCGGGTGTGCAGCTCAATGTCGCCGCGCCAGTCCATGTCGCCGAGGCGGACGTGGGCGTTGGCGAAGTCGGGGCCGGCGTCCTCGTTGAGCCGTCCCGGGTCGAAGACCGTGATCGGGGTCCCCTCGGTGGTGGCGAGGTCCTCGGTCTCGAAGCGCTGGTGGCGCCAGAGGTCGTGGACGAGGGCCTCGGGCACCTCGACCCTCGGGTCGGGCTCGAAAAGAAATGGGGAGGTGTCGTCCGTAGTGTAGACGGGGGCGCCGGAACCAGGCATGGGCACGAGACGACGAGCGGCAGGAGGGGCTGCTCCGTAGACACAACCGTTTCGTGCTTTATAACGTCTCACGCTTTCTATCCCCGCGGATGCGGGGCTACCTTCGCCCTTGTCGCCTAGCATCCCCGGTAGGGCGGTCTATCCCCGCGGGTGCGGGGCTACCGGCGGTGTACGATGGGGAGCTGTACGTGGGGAAGGTCTATCCCCGCGGATGCGGGGCTACCAGCGGCCCATAGTCCATCCGCGGCTGATAGGGAGGTCTATCCCCGCGGATGCGGGGCTACCGGACCCCTGAGATCGATGTGTGCGCGCCCCGAGGGTCTATCCCCGCGGATGCGGGGCTACCGGTACATGACGGACGCGGCCCTGGACGCCTTCAGGTCTATCCCCGCGGATGCGGGGCTACCTGACCCCTCTTTTCTCTGATGACGAACTACGTGGGTCTATCCCCGCGGATGCGGGGCTACCGTGCTTTTCGACTCGTACGACCCGCCCCAGCACGGTCTATCCCCGCGGGTGCGGGGCTACCGCATGCCGTGCTAAAAAGCGGCCGCGAGTGGAAGGTCTATCCCCGCGGGTGCGGGGCTACCTGACCCCCAGCCAGCTTTCGCTGGCCTCCCTCGGGTCTATCCCCGCGGGTGCGGGGCTACCCGGGCAGCGGGGGCGTAATAGAAACTGTATAGAGGTCTATCCCCGCGGGTGCGGGGCTACCTGCTACAGAATGTCAGAGAACACCGAGACGCTGGCGAGAGCGCTACTGGCACCCGCCACGTCCCGTCATTCTGTCGGAGGGAGACTCCCTGCGTTCACAACGACGGGCCTGACGCCCAGAGAATCAAGAGCGCTGGCCGGGGCGGTGATGCGATGTTAAGCACGGAGCGCGTTCCGCAGCGCCTTCGCCGCGTCCGCCGCCGCGTCGGCGTACTCGTCGCCCTCGGACGCGTATATGATGCTGCGGCTGCTGTTGACGAGGATGGGGCCGTCGTTGGTCTGGGCCGCATCGACGACGGCGGACGGGTCGCCGCCCTGGGCGCCCACGCCGGGAATGAGGAAGGGCAGCGAGGGCGCATCCTCGCGCAGCTCGGCCAGGGCCTCGGGGGCCGTGGCGCCCGCCACGAGCCCGGCGGTCCCTTCCGCGGCCTCGTCCCACTCGGCCACCGTCCGGGCCACGTGCCGGTACAGCGGCGTGCCGTCGCAGGTGCAGGCCTCCTGCAGGTCTGCGGCCCCGTCGTTGGAGGTGCGGGCCAGCACGAACGCGCAGCGGTCCGCTTCGGACAGAAACGGCGCGACGCTGTCGCGGCCCAGGTAGGGAGAGACGGTGCACGCGTCGGCGTCGAACGTGTCGTACAGGGCCCGGGCGTAGGCCTCGGACGAATGGCCGATGTCGCCCCGCTTGGCGTCGGCCACGACCAGACAGTCGTCGGGCACGGTTGCCAGGACCTGCGCGAGCACCGTGTGTCCGGCCGGCCCCAGCGCCTCGAAGAAGGCGAGGTTGGGTTTGAAGGCGCAGGCGTACGGCGCCGTGGCCTCGATGATGTCGGCGCAGAAGGTGCGGACGGCCTCGGTGGGCAGGCGCCCGTCCCGCAGCGCGCCGGGGAGGCGGGCGGGGACGGGGTCCAGGCCCACGCAGACGACCGTGTCCTTTTGCGTTTGGAGGCGGCGGAGGCGGGACGAGAACGACATGGAGAGGCGGGCTGAAAGCAAAAAACCGAGCACCCGTAATGTGACGAGCATCCCAGGCAGGCGCAAACAGAGGGAGGAGGCGCCGGGCCGTCCCCGGGCGGCAGTGCACAGGAACTCTGAGGGTTCTCGGACTTTGAACCACCCCTGGCTTTTGGAAGCACTTCCATCGCGATATCACGTCCTACTCCGAGTGCTCGCGCTCCCCGATTGTCGGTGGGCACTCGCGTCTGGTAGGCCACTGTCACCAATCCCCCCTGTACCATGGCAAATCAAGGCTTAAGCAACATTAAGGGCGTCTCGAAGGAAGATCAGAAGATGATCGAGAATATCGAGACGATGATGGGGCCGGAGCCCGAGGACATGGGCTTCATGAAGAACATGTTCTGGGGCCGGTTCCGCGAGGACCTTATCTTTCCCTATCCGCACGAGGGCGACGAGGAACATGAAAAGTGCGACGCGCTCCTGGAGGAGCTGGAGGAGTACCTCGAAAACGAGCACCCGCGCGTCAAGATCGACCGGGAGCAGTACATCCCCGAGGAGGTGATCGACCGCCTGTTCGACATGGGCGTGATGGGCATGATCATCCCGGAAGAGTACGGGGGGCTGGGGCTGGGGGTCACCAGCTACAACCGGGTGCTGGAGATGATTGGGCGCTACTGCGCCTCGACGGCCGTGCTCGTGAGCGCGCACCAGTCGATTGGGTGCAAGGCGCTCGTCATGTTTGGGACGGACGAGCAGAAGGAAGAGTACCTTCCCATGGTGGCGCGGGAGAAGGTGTCGGCCTTCTGCCTGTCGGAGCCGAACGTGGGGTCGGACGCGGCCAACCAGGAGTCGTTCTCGGTGAAGACGGAGGATGGCGACTACATTCTGAATGGGGAGAAGAAGTGGTCGACCTCCGGGGCGTTCAGCGGGCTGTTCACGGTCATGTGCAAAAACATGGTCCGCGACCCCGAGACGGGCGAGCTGGAGCAGAAGGGGGTGAACGCGCTCATCGTGACGCCGGACATGGACGGCGTGGAGGTGTTTGAGAACAACCGCGCCAAGACGGGCATCCGGGGGACGTGGCAGGCGCGCTTCCGCTTCAACGATGTGCGGGTGCCGCAGGAAAACATTCTGCACAAGGAGGGCGCCGGCCTGAAGGTTGCGCTCTCGTGCCTGAACTACGGCCGCTGCACGCTGAGCGCGGGCGTGACCGGCGCTGCGAAGGCGACGAAGGAGCAGGGCATCAAGTGGGCGCAGACGCGCTACCAGTTCGACCGCCCCATCGCCGACTTCGAGCTGGTCCAGCAGAAGATTGCCCGCATGTCGGCCGTCACGTACGCGATGGACGCCATGCTGTACTTGATGACCGGGATGCTGGATCGGGGCGATCAGGACATCATGGTGGAGACGGCCATCACCAAGGTCTTCTGCTCGCACTACGGGTGGAAGGTGATCGACGAGGTGATGCAGGTCATGGGCGGGGAAGGCTACATGACCGAGCACGAGGTTGAGCGCGCCTGGCGCGACAACCGCATCCACAGCATTGTAGAGGGGTCGAACGAGGTGATGCAGGGCTTCATCTTTGCCTACGGCGGCAAGCAGCTCGCCGAGCAGATGATTTCGGTGCAGGAGGCCCTGGAATGGGACACCGACGAGTCGATTGGCGACAACCTGAGCCGCATCCTCACGGCGGCGACCAACCCGACGGTGATGAGCAAGGCGCTTCCGCTGGCCGGACAGCTGTTCCTCGGCCTCAAGCCGAGCGCACCGGACATCCGAAACGTGCACCCGGCCATCCGCGACCAGGCCGACCGGCTCTCAGACCTGATCCAGAAGCACTCGCACTACTTCAAGCTCGTGAGCAAGTGGGAGCGCGAGGACATCGTGAAGCATCAGGCGCAGCAGGCCCGCGTGGCGGACAACGCGATGTTCCTGTTTGCCCTCTCGGCCTCGCTCTCGAAGATGGACGATCAGCTGCGCACCGGCGAGTACGGCCCCGAGTTCGAGCGTGATCGGGCCGCATTCGAGTATCTCTTCGACTGGTTCGCGCACGAAATCCACCGCAACTGCGGCGAGATGGCCGACAACGCGGACGAGACGATGCGCGAGGCCGCCGAAGCCGCCCGCTCCTACAACGACACCCTGCCCAACGACGAGTTCTACATCCACGAGGGCAGTCCGCTGGGCCGCGACGCGGGCAAGACGCCGCCGAGCGAATACATTCAGCAGTTCGACGGCGAGGGCCAAGACCCCCGCGAGATTGACCGCAAGCCGGGAGAGACCGCCGACCTCGACGTCGAGGAGGTGACGGACGGCGTGCCATCGGGGGAGCGCGGCGACGGGGCGCCCGCTGAACCCCAGCAGCCCGCCTCGGGCGAGGAAGAGGAGGCCACGCAGTAGCCGGCTGTTTTTCCGGACGAAGGATCAAGCGCAGCATCCGGTCCGCCGGGTGCTGCGTTTCTTTTGTGGAGGCGCGGCGTCTCGGGATAGAAGGGGACGGCCCGTCCTCCCCCGTCGTTCAGAGAGCCTCGGGTCCCGCAGGCCACGCCGGGATCGGGGGGGACGCGGGCTACCGGAATTCCATCCAGAAGAGGATGGTGACGACCAGCATGACGATGCTGATGAGAAAGTTGGACGCGGTGATCCAGCCGTTGCTCATGCGGTCGAGCTTGTAGAGGCAGAGGTCGTAGGCCCGGTCGTAGGTGGTTTTGACGCTCGAGAGGGTGAGCTCGGCCCCGTCGGCCGCCGTGTTTTCGATCTGTCCCGTTTTGGCGAATACGTAGGTCAATTCCTCCACGTCCCGCTCGTAGGCCTGCACATAGGTGCGGGCCTCGTTGAGCTCGTCGAGAAGGGCGTGCAGTCGCTTCCGCCCCCGGAGGCTGTAGAAGGACGGATCGCAGGCGTACACGCGGTCCAGCAGGTCGCCGAGGTGCTGGTTCAGCTCGGCTCCGTCTTCCATGAGCGACATGAGCCACGCCCAGTGCTCGTCCTCCGTGAACTCATAGACGTCGGATCGCTCCACGAGGCGATGATCGGGGGGCGCGTCTTTGTCTGTGGACAACTCCAGCTCGTCAAGGGCGTCGCCGCGTTCGTACACGGCAGACTCGGAGGGAGACATACGCGGAGGGAGGCTGCGGAGGGGTAGGCGTTGAGGGGCGGCTATTCGATCCAGTCAAAGCCGGCGTACTCGCGGAGGGGATCGGGAAGCCGGATGCGGCCGTCGGCCGTCTGGTTGTTTTCGAGCAGGGCGGCCAGGACGCGGGGAAAGGCGAGGCCGCTGCCGTTGAGGGTGTGGACGAGGCGGGTCCGGGCCTCCGGTTCGGGGCGGTAGCGGATCTGCATGCGGCGGGCCTGGAAGGCTTCGAACGTCGAGACCGAGGAGACTTCCAGCCATTTTTCCTGCCCGGCGCTCCAGACCTCCAGGTCGTACTTCTTGGCCTGGGTAAAGCCCATGTCGCCGGTGCACATGAGCAGGCGACGGTAGGGCAGGCCGAGCGCGTCGAGGGCGCTCTCGGCGTCGTCGAGGAGGGCGTCCAGGGCGCGGTAGCTGTCGTCGGGGTGCACGATCTGCACGAGCTCCACCTTGTCGAATTCGTGCAGGCGGTTGAGGCCGCGCACGTCGGCGCCGTAGCTGCCGGCCTCGCGGCGCCAGCAGGGGGAGTAGGCGCAATATTTGAGCGGCAGGTCGTCCACGTCCAGAATCTCGTCCCGGTGGAAGTTTGTCATCGGGACCTCACCGGTGGGGATGGGGAAGAAGTCGTCCCGGGGAATCCGGTACATCAGGTCGTCCTTGTCGGGGAGCTGCCCGGTGCCCTCCGCGCTCTCGGGGTTGATAAACTTGGGCGGTTGCATCTCCTTGTACCCTCGGTCGCGCGCCCGATCGAGGAAGAAGTTGAGAAGCGCGCGCTGCAAGCGGGCCCCCCGGCCGGTGTAAAAGGGAAAGCCGCTGCCGGTCACCTTCGCCCCACGCTCGAAATCGACCAGGTCGTGCGTATCGGCCAATTCCCAGTGCGGCGCCGGCTCAAAGTCGAATGCGGGTTTTTCCCCAATCGTGTCCTCCACCTCGTTGTCCTCCTCGCTGGCCCCGACCGGCACGCTTGGGTGCGGGACGTTCGGGATTTTGAGGAGAAGGTCCCGCTGCCGCGCCTTCACGTCATCGACCCGATCTTCGAGCTCCTGAATTTTTTCCTTCAGGCGGCTGGTTTCCTCAATTCGCGCCTGGGCCTCCTCGTCCTTGCCCTCGCGCTTCAGCGCGCCGATCTCGCTCGACAAGTCGTTCTGGCGGGCCTGCGTCTCCTGCAGTTCGGTGATGGTGGCGCGTCGCTCCTCGTCCACCTCCAGGAGCGTGTCGACGAGGGACGGGTCGCCGGCCCCTTTGGCCCGGAGGGCCTCCCGGACGCGCTGAGGATCGGAGCGGATGGCGTCGATGTCGAGCATGGCGTGGGCGCCGGTCGATGAACAGAGGGATGTGTACAAACTGAACATAGCGGGCGACACGTCCACTGCCCACCCGCTCCGTCAAACTCTCGTCGAAAACCCGGTGCGTCACGGGGGCCTACGGGTCCTGCGACGCCAGGGTGTCGCGCAGGGCGCGTAGGCCGTCGCGGAGGCTATGGGGATCGTAGTCCAGTTCGGATCGGGCCTTGTCAAGGGTGAAGCTCGTGTGCGGGGGACGCTCCACGGCGTCGTCGAAGTAGTCGCTTTCGACGGGGTGGATCAGGTCGGGGTCCAGCCCAAAGACGTCGGCGACGGCCCCGGCCAGTTCGTAGATCGACACGGGGTCGGGCCCCGACAGGTGGTAGATGCCGGTGGCCTCCCGATCGAGAATCCGGTACAGCCCCTCGGCCAGGTCGGGGACGTAGGTGGGCGTGCGCCGCTGGTCGGTGACGACGTGGAGGGGCTTGCCCTGCCGCAGCTGGTTGATCATCCACAGCACGACGTTCTGCCGACTCAGGTTGGTTCCGGTGCCGTAGAGCAGGACCGTGCGGGCAATCGTCCAGCGGTCGCGTCCGGCCTCCCGCACGTGGTTTTCGGCCGCGAGTTTGGTGCGACCGTAGTAGTTGACGGGGTCGGGGCGATCCGTTTCGTCGTAGGGCCCGCGGTTGCCGTTGAAGACGAAGTCAGTCGACACCTGCACCAGCCGGGCACGGGTGTCGTTGCAGTGGCGGGCGAGGCGCTTGACGGCCCGGGCGTTCGTCGCCCAGGCCCGGTTCCGGTCGGTGTCGCAGGCCGCCACGTCCGACAGAGCGGCACAGTTGACGACCACGTCGGGCTCGAACTCGTCGAACGTGTGCTCCACCGCGTCGGGGGCGGTGACGTCCATCGGGCGGTAGTCGCACGCGATGGAGGGGCGGAGGGCGTCGTCGCGGGCGGTTGCGAGCACGGTCATCTCGTCGGCCTGCGCGAGGCGACGGACGAGGGCCTGTCCGAGCAGGCCGTTGGCCCCGGTGACGAGCACGCGGGTGCCCAGCATGGAGCCGAGGTCGGAAGGGGAGAGGGGGGGGCGCATCAGTGGAGGCGGTAGCGGAGGCCGACGCTTCCGCCCCATCGCGTTCCCTGATCGGGGTACAGGCGGAGCGACGGCGTAACGTGAAGAAAGACTTCGAAGCGTTTAAGGAAAAAGTTGAGGCCGGCTTCGGCGCTCAGGCCGACTTGGGGGGTCGGGGTGGACTGTAGGGACCGGCCTTCGAGAAGGAGCCCGGGGCCGGCGTACAGGTGCACGAGGGAGTCGGGAAGGGGCCGTTCCCACAGCCGATGAACGTATAGCGAGACGAAGTCGTTGCCATCGGTCGTGAACAGGCCGTCGTAGGCGATGGGCGACGCCCGATACAGTTTGCCGGTGACCCCGCCGGGCTGGCCGACCTGCACCCCGAACGTGGTGGTGCCCACGCTGCGCTGGGCGACCGACGGCGCTGCGGGGAGCAGACCGAGGAGGACGACAAGCACCAGCCCAGTTGGCCAGCAGGAGGGGACGCGGGCGGGAAGCGTCTCAGTCCACGTCATCGGTCGAGGGCGTCAGGGCCGAGAGCATGTCCTCTTTGAGGCTGGCCGCGTCCTCCAGGTCTTTCCGACCCGCCAGGACGAGGCGGATGTCGCGTCGTTTGGCGGCCCCCTCGTAGCGGGCCTGCTCGTCCTCCGACTGCGGCTCGATGGAGGGAATGGCGACCGGGGAGCCCTCCTCGTCCAGCGCCACGAACGTGTAGAAGGCCCGGTTGCACTTGCGGTGCGTTTCCTCGCGGGGGTTTTCGGCCCACACGTTCAGTTCCACCTCCATCGACGTGTGAAAGGCCCGGTTCACCTGCCCCTCGATGACGACGACCTCCCCCTCCTGAATGGCCGACTGGAACTCAACGTTGTCGACCGAGGCGGTTACGCAGACCCGATTGGCGTGTCGCTGGGCGGAGATGGCCGCGCACTTGTCCATCAGATGGAGCAGCCGGCCCCCCATCATGTTGCCGAGGCCGTTCGTGTCGTTCGGCAACACGATCTCGGTCATCATGCACGTGGAGGCGGAGACGGGCTTTGACGAGGGCGGAGGGGGCGACATGCGACGGGCGGGACGGCGAGAGAGGCGCGATCAGGTCTTGCGTTTTTTCTTCTTCGCAGCCGGGAACAGAATGTTGTTGAGAATGAGCCGATAGCCGGGAGAGTTTGGGTGAAGCGAAAGGTCGGTGGGCGGGTCGCCCAGGAAGTGCTGGTAGTCCTCCGGGTCGTGCCCGCCGTAAAACGTGAAGGTGCCCTGCCCGAGCGACCCGTGGATGTAGCGGGCCTGGGAGCGGTTGGGGGGCTTGGCGAGGATCTCCACATCGTCCTTCAAGACGTCCTGCTCAAACGCGGTCGTCTGTCCGACGAAGCCCTTGACGGTGGCCACGTGGTTCTGGGTGAGCATGGACGGGACGGGGTCCCACTTGGCGCTAAAGTCGAAGAGCGTAAAGTAGTCGAGGGACGGGTCCCGGATGTCGGCGGGGGGACGGCCCGTGTCGATGGTAGAGTGGGTCGGCTCGCGCGGGTTGTAGTTCGGCTGGAAGTTGGTGAAGGCGAGCGTCTGGCTGTAGTCGAGCTTCTCCGTGGCGTTCGGGGCCACCGGGTCGCCGTCGTAGGGCTTCGGGACGATGTCGGTGTTGTGGGCCGCCAGGGCGAGGTCGAAGGTTTCGGTGCCGGAGCACATGGAGAAGAGAAAGCCGCCGGCCGACACGTAGTCGCGGATGCGCTGAGAGACCGCCAGCTTCAGCTCGCTCACCTTCTGGAAGCCGAATTTCTCCGCGGCGGCCCGGGCGCGTTTTTCCTTTTCGATGTACCACGGCTCGTTTCGGTAGCGGAGGAACTTGCTGAACTGACCCGTAAAGTCCTCGTGGTGCAGGTGGAGCCAGTCGTACTGTTCGAGCTCCCCATTCAACACAGCGTCGTCGTAAATGACATCGTGGGGCACGTCGGCGTAGCGGAGGGCCAGCCGCACGGCATCGTCCCAGGGCACAGCCCCCTCGGGGGCGTACACGGCGATCTCGGGGGCCTTCTCCAGGGGCACCACGGCCATGTTGCTGCCGTCGGCCTCGACCTCGGCGACGATTTTGGAGCTTTGGGCCGCGGAGACGCGCTCGAACTGCACGCCGCGAGAGCGAAGCTCGTTGACCATCGTTGACGAGGCCTGGGTCAGAAACGAGCCCCCGCGGTAGTTGAGGAGCCAGTCCACCGTCTGCCCTTCCTGGAGGGCCGTGTAGACGCCCCCGTACGCCTTCAGGTGGTCGCTCTGCTGCTTGTCCATGGGGATGAACAGCTTCTGCCCGGCCACCGGGGACGGCAGGGCCGCAAGCACGAGGAGCGCGGCAAGGGAGGCGTAGAGGACCGAACGGACACGCATGGCGGAGGGGGGCTGCGAGTAGGCTACGAGCCCTGACGGCGGCGCAGGGTGCGGAGGCGGGAGCGGGCGTCGCCGGCGCGGAGCGACTGCGGGTAGTCGGTCAGGAGGCGGTTGTAGGTGTCGGTGGCGGCGCCCAGGTTGCCCTGGGCTTCCTGCAACTGGGCCTGCCGGAACAGGCTCCGATCGGCGTACGGGCTCTGGGGGTGTTGCTGAGGAAGCTGGTCGAAGACCTGGAGGGCCGTCGTGGTGTCGCCCTGAGCGAGGTGGATCTGGGCCTTTCGGAACCGTCCATCGTCCGCGAGGGCGTGCCGGCTGTGTGTCCGTAGCAGGGAGTCGAGGTGGGCGGCGGCGGTGTCGTACGCCCGCTTGCGCTCGGCAAACTGGGCGTCGGCGTAGAGGCGGAGGGCGCTGTCGAGCGAGTCGGGGCCACGGTTCTGCTGAATGAGCACCTTCAGGTCGATGGCGTCGTTGGCGACATCCGCTCCGGGGTTGGTTGTGAGGGGGGCGGTACGGGCGCGGGCGTCGTCGAAGGCGCCCTGATAATAGGCGAGGCGGGCCAACTCCAGCTGGGCCTGCTGGCCCCAATGGCCCTCCGGGGAGGCCTCGGCCAGGCGGGCAAAGCGGCGGTGGGCCGGGTCGAAGGCGTCCCGGAGGAGGGCGATGCGGCCCAGGTGAAATTCGGCTTCCCGCACGGCGGGCGAGTTGGAGGCGCGCTCCTGCACGGTGCGGAACGACGAGGCGGCGGCCGTCAGGTTGTGGTAGATGTCGAGCTGGAGGGTGCCGAGGGCGGTGCGCACCTCGGGGGCGGCTTCGTGCGCCGGATGCTCGGTGAGGAACGTCTGGTAGGCCGTGCGGGCGGCGTCGTAGCGGCGAGCGCGGGCACTGGTGGTGTCGGTGAGGGGCGGGCCGCCGGGGGATTGTTCTGCCCATCGGCGGTACATGTCCCCGAGGCCCCTCCGGGCTTGGGGGGCGACGGGGCTCTCAGGGTAGCGGTCGAGGAGCGTTTCGTAGGCCTGCGTGGCGGCATCGTACTGTTCGGCGTCGGTTGCCCGCTGGGCGAACGAAAACAATGCGCGGCCCCGTCGCTCTTGCTGCTGATCAAGCGCCTTGTAGGTCCCAAGCGCGGCGGGGTAGTCGTCGTTTTCCATGTGGAGCCACCCGAGCAGCCGGCGGTAGGCCGCGTTCGCGGAGGCCTCGTCTACGGCGGATTGGAGGACGGTGATGCCCGCGGCGATGCCCTCCCCCCGATCCACAAACGGTTGGAGCCGCTCCCGCACGTAGTCCGCCCGGTCGGGAGACCCCGAAAGGAGGGCCACGTATTCGCGCATCGCCTGTTCGTGTTGCCCGTCGAGGCTGTAGAGGTACGCGAGGTCCGAGCGGAAGAGGTCGGGCCGATCCAGCGCTGAACGCCCCTTTGTGAGTACGTCGATGGCCTGCGAAAACAGGCGGAGGTCCATGAGCGTGCGGTACACCACCCGATAGGAGGAGATCTCCTCGGGACGAAGGGACAGTGCCTCGTCCCAGGTCGCGGAGGCGCGGTCCCGCTGGCCGCTCTGGTATAAGAGCCGACCCTTTTCCGCAATCAGAGCCGGCGACGGCTGGCGATCGATTCGGTCGTCCACCAGGGCGATCGCACGCTCGTACTGCTTGGTCTCTTCGTACGCGTTCTTCAGCCGTTCAAAGACGGCCTCGGAGGCCGGGGCCTCGTCGTGAAGCGACTCCAGCAGGCGAATGGCGGAGTCGGATTGCCCGGAGTCGAGGAGCGACGCGGCGCGGTTGAGGAGCCGGCGCTGGGTGCTGTCGGGGGACTGCGCGTGGACCAGCATGGGCCCGATGCTGCCGAGCCCCAGGCACAGCACACATCCAGTGACGGCGAGGCGAGCCAGCAGCCTACCAGCGGGCCCCAAGGCACGTGGGCGATTGCGAGCCATGCGGCGTTCGGGGAACGAAGCGGACGGAGGGGCGAAGCAAAACGAGGCGACAACGGTTAACCCTCTACGATACGTCTGCAGGGCACGTTTCCCCGCCATCGGACGGTGCGTTCGCGGTCGGACGCTGCCCTTCCGCGAGGTGTTACGCGATTTCCACACTTCCCCCAACGAACCGATTCGCTTCATGACCTCCTTTCCGACGCCCTCGCCCGACGCCCCTCGATCGCTGTCGATTCTCGGGGCCACGGGCTCCATCGGCACGCAGACGCTGGAGGTGGTTCGGCTCTTTCCCGATCAGTTCGACGTCCATGCGCTGGCGTGCGGGGGAAACGTCGAGTTGCTGGCGGAGCAGGCCCGCGAGTTTCAGCCCGAGCACGTCGCGGTCGGGGACGCGGAGCGGGCGGACGATCTGCGGGCGGCCCTCGACGACGGGTCCGTCACCGTGCACGTGGGCGAGGAGGGGCTGTGTCGGGTTGCCACGCACCCGACCGTGGATGTGGTGGTTGGGGCCGTGGTGGGCTTTGCGGGGCTCGCCCCCGTTCTGGCCGCCCTGCGCGAAGATAAGCAGGTGGCCCTGGCCAACAAGGAGACCCTCGTCGTCGCCGGCCCGCTGGTGCAGGCGGCGCTGGCGGAAGGGGAGGGGGATCTCCTGCCGGTCGATAGCGAACACTCGGCGATCTTTCAATGCCTCAGCGGAGAGTCGTCGGACAACGTCGAACAGGTGGTCCTGACTGCTTCGGGCGGGCCGTTTCGCACCCGATCGGCGGACACCTTCGACGCGATCACCGTGGACGAGGCCCTCGATCACCCCAACTGGTCCATGGGCGCGAAGATTACGATTGACTCCGCCACGATGATGAACAAGGGGCTGGAGGTAATTGAGGCCCGGTGGCTCTTCGATCTCGCGCCGGAGGAGATTGAGGTGCTGGTCCATCCCCAGTCGATCGTGCACTCCATGGTGTCGTTTCGGGACGGGGCCGTGAAGGCCCAGCTGGGGGTCCCCGACATGAAGGTGCCGATTCAGTACGCCCTGAGCTATCCGGCGCGCTGGCCGGCGCCCCACGAGCGCCTCGACTGGACGACCCTCGGCCGGCTCGACTTTGAGACGCCGGATCTCAACAAGTTTCCCTGCCTGCGCCACGCCTACGACGCGCTGGAGCGGGGCGGCTCGGCGCCGGCCGTGCTGAACGCGGCCAACGAGGCGGCGGTCGACCATTTCCTTCGGGAGCGGATCTCCTTCCCCGACATCCCGCGGCTCGTGGGGGAGGCCCTCGCGTCGGTTCCCATTGTCTCCGATCCCGCCCTCGACGACCTGTACGCGGCCGACGCCCGCAGCCGAAAGCACGTGCAGGAACTCCTGGGCGCTCCCTCAAATTGAACACCGCCTCTCGCATGCCGGGGAAGAAGCGGCGGTCCCGCGGCTGCGCTTTCTTTTGCACGATGACTGCTCGGAATGGAGTTGCTTCTAACCCTCGTTACGTCCACGCTCTGGTTTTTGCTGGCGATCACCATTCTGGTGTTCGTCCATGAGCTGGGCCACTTCCTTACGGCCAAGTACTTCGGGATGCGGGTGGAGCGCTTCTCGATTGGGTTTCCGCCCACCCTGCTGGGGCGTCGCTACGGGAATACGGAATATGCGGTGGGGGCCACCCCGCTTGGGGGCTACGTCAAGATCAGCGGGATGATCGACGAAAGCCTCGACACCGACCACACGGAGCAGGAGCCCGAGCCCTGGGAGTTCCGGGCGAAGCCGGTGTGGCAGCGCATCGTCGTGATTAGTGCCGGGGTGATCTTCAACGTCATTCTCGCCATCTGCATCTTCGCCGGAATTAAGTGGGCGGAGGGAGAGACCTACATCCCGGCCCAGAACGTGGAGCAGGTGTACGTGCAGGAGGGGTCGGTGGCCCACGACATTGGCCTCCGGACCGGCGATCGTATTTTGGAGGTGAATGGCAAGCCCTTCGAGCGCTTCGACCAGATTTCCCCGCCCGCCATCGTTTCTGCGGATTCGCTCACCGTTACGGTGCAGCGCGACGGGCAGGAGAAGCGACTGCTTGGGCCCCCGGACATCATTACGCAATTGAGTCAGGCCCAGAACAGCGGGCAGGGCTTTGGGCTTGGCTACTATCCTCCCCTGATTGGACAGGTGCAGCGCGGGAGCCCGGCGGACTCCGTGGGGCTTCGTACCGGGGATCGCGTCCTGTCGATCAACGGGGACACGGTGCGCTTCTGGCAGGAAATGGTGACCATGATTCAGGCGACGGAGGGGGAGTCGTTCCACCTCCGCTGGCGTCGGCCGGACTCCCTGCAGGTCGATTCTCTGCAGACGACGGCAAGCCTCGTGCGGTCGAGCGAGGAGGAGAAGGTATTCGAAGCGTCCGTGACGCCGATGTACAACGAGGAACAGGATCGCCATTTGCTCGGCATCATGGCCCCGTCCAACACCCCGTCGGGCCGACAGCTGCTGTACAGCGAGATCGGGGTTCAGCACGAAGCGTTCGGGGTCCTCGGGGCGCTCCGGGCCGGGACGGCCGAGGCGTGGCAAACGAGTCGCAACATCGTGGTGACGCTGCAGCGCGTCATCACGGGGCGGGACGACTTTCGGCAAAGCATCGGCGGGCCCGTGATGATTGCGAAAGTCACGAGTGAGGCCGCCCAGGCCGGGCTGGTCCCCTTCTGGCGTCTCGTGGCGCTTCTGTCCGTCACGCTCGCCATCATGAACTTTCTCCCGATCCCCGCCCTGGATGGGGGCCAGTTCATGTTTCTGGTGTACGAGGGCATCACGCGGCGTCCCCCGTCGGTGCGGGTGCGGCTCATTGCCCAGCAGGCCGGGATGATCCTGCTCCTCGGCTTTATGGCCTTTGTCATCTTCAACGACATCCTCCGTCTCTAATCCTAAGGGGGCGCGCCGCCCCTCCGCAGTTCATCAATCGGTGGGGCGGGATCTTCAGATGTTACCAGTCCGTTTCAGGCCTGCTCTCGACCCCAGAAGGGTCCTCAGGGCGGTGCACCGGTCGATTTTTGTTCGTGTCCTCTGACCTGATTCCATGCCGTCGACGCCCCAAACCTCTGATTCGACCGCTTCGGATTTGTCCGACGACGAGGATGCTCGTCGGCAGCAGGCCCTGAAGCAGCGCGGCCAAATTCCGACCCATATCGCCTGCATCATGGACGGGAACGGGCGGTGGGCCCAGCGGCGGGACAAGGCCCGCTATGTCGGACACCACGAAGGGGTCTCGTCGGTCCGGGAGGTAACCGAGGCGTGTGCGGAGCTTGGGGTGGATCATTTAACGCTCTATACCTTCAGCACCGAAAACTGGGAGCGGCCCGATCCGGAGGTCAATGCGCTCATGGAGCTCCTCGTGCACACCGTAGAGGAGGAACGGGCCACGCTCCTCGAAAACGACATTCGCCTGCGCACCATCGGCGACCTGTCCGAATTCCCGACGGCGTGCCGGGAGGCACTGGATCGAACCAAAGAGGCGACCGCCGAAAACAGTGCGATGACGCTCACGCTCGCCCTCTCGTACAGCGGGCGACACGAGATCGTACAGGTGGCCCGTCGCCTCGCACAGAAGGTGAAGGAGGGCACGCTTCAGGCGGACGCCATCGACGAATCCACCATCGAGAAGCACCTCGACACGGCGGGGATGCCCAATCCGGATCTGCTGATTCGGACGGGCGGGGAGTATCGCCTGTCGAACTTCCTTCTCTGGCAGTGCGCCTACACTGAACTCTACATTACGGAGGAGCATTGGCCCTCCTTCCGCCGCCCGGCCCTCTACGAGGCCATTCGTAGTTTTCAGTCCCGCGACCGGCGCTTCGGGCGCATTGAGCAGGAGGCGTACAACGAACAGTCCTCCTCGTAACGCGCAGCACCGGTTGTCCTCTACTTAGGGGGGGTCTTCCCGAAATTTCACGACGGGTCGCCGGAGAAGAGAGGGAGAGGGGAGAATAATTCTCGGGGAAGCTCCGTTTTACAAAAGCATAGATGTAATGGGGGCGAAACCGCTGGTTTGGCCCCCGGTTGCACGTTTTCTGGTACGGAAAAGCGTGCTCGCCTTCTATTGACGAGTTGCTCAGCGGCATGCGTTCGCGTCTTCTGGTTACAGTTCTCGGTCTTCTTCTCGGATGCACGGTGGGAGTGGTGCAGGCACAGACCCCGTCGGGGATGGGGGGAGGCGGAGCGGCCACCCAACCGCCTCAGTATCAGATTCGGAGCATTGAGGTGGAGGGGGTGGAGGATGACCGGATGAAGCAGTTCGTGATCCAGTCCAGCGGGCTGTCGACTGGGCAGCGCGTCACGCTTCCCGCGGGAGACGCCATTGCGGAGGCGATCCGGTCGGTGTATGAGGCCGGCCGGTTTTCCGACGTGGCCATCCGACGCCAGGGGAGCGGGAGCGCGGAGGCGGTGGACCTCGTCATCGAGGTAACTTCGTCCCCGATTCTTCTGAGCTACCGGCTTGAGGGCATTCGGGGGCGCCACGAGGACGATCTGCGCGAACAGATCCCGCTCGTGCAGGGGCAGGCGGCCCGCCCCTCGGAGGTGGAACGCTCGAAGCAAATCATCCGCGACTTTTATTCGGACAAGGGATACCTCCGGACCTCGGTGGAGGTGGACCGCCAGACGAACGACGCGGGGCAGGTCCGCCTTACCTTCAACGTGAACCGCGACCAGGAGATCGAGGTGGAGCGGATTCGCTTTCAGGGCAACGAACAGTTCGACGACGGAGACCTCCGCGGGGCCATGGAGGAAACCCGCGAAAATCGATGGTGGCGATTCTGGAAAGGGGAAAAGTTCGATCGCACCCTCTACGAGGAGGACTTGGACCGCGTCGTTGATTTCTACCGGGAGCGGGGGTACTACGACGCCCAAATTGTTCGCGACTCGACGTACTACATTGGAGACGAGGGGCTCGCGATTGACGTGGAGGTGCGGGAGGGAGATCGCTACTACATCCGCAACCTGGACTGGGAGGGCAACACGGTCTATCCCGACCAGGCGCTAACGCAGCAGTTGGGGCTCCAGGAAGGGGAGCCGTACAACGGAAAGGCCCTCGACGAAAACCTCTATGGCAATCGGCAGGGCACCGACGTGCTCGGCATGTACATGGACCGCGGGTACATGCGGGCCGACGTGCAGCCGACCGTGCGTGTGGTGGGCGACGACTCCCTCGACATCACGTTTGATGTGCGGGAAGGGGACGTGTACACGTTCGGGGACATCTCCATCACGGGCAACAACAAGACGAAGGACTATGTCATCCGTCGGGAATTGTACACGGTCCCCGGCGAGCGATTCAGTCGGAGCGCCATCCAGGAGTCGATTCGGCGCCTCAGCCAGCTCAGCTACTTCAGCAAGCAGTCGCTCCAGGGGGGGCCTGATGTAAGTGTCGACCAGGAGGAGAAGGAAGCCGATCTCACTTACAGCGTGAAGGAGGTGGGGAGCGATCAGCTTCAGCTCTCCGGCACCTTCGGGCAGTTCGGACTGGTTCTGCAACTGGGCTTTACGTTCAACAATTTCTCGGCGCAGAACCTGTTTAACGGCAGCGCCTGGCGTCCGCTTCCCTCCGGAGACGGCCAGAAGCTGTCCTTAAACGTCCGGACGAACGGCACCTTCTATCAGAACTACTCGCTTTCCTTCACCGAGCCCTGGTTCCGCGGGCGCCCGACCCCGGTCGGCGGATCGATCTCCTACTCGAAGTACACACGCAGCTTTTACGGAGGGGAGAGCGTGAGCGGGGGAAGTTTCCAGAACTTCTCGGGCAACCTCTTCGTCCGTCAGCGACTCAATTGGCCGGACGACAAATTCCAAGCGGGACTGTCGGTGGGATACCAGCTCTACAACAACCAGGGCTTCACAACTTCGGAGAGCGGCACCCGACAGAACGTGGGGCTTTTCCGAAGCATTCCTTCGGGGCGCAATCAGTCGGTGACCATCAAGCAGTCTCTTGTACGCAACTCCCTGGACAATCCGAGATTCCCGCGGGCGGGGTCGAACGTGGAGCTGTCGGTGGAGGTGGCCCCCCCGGTTGGTGAGTTTGTGCAGTACCACAAGTGGAAGTTGAATTCGTCCTGGAACGTCCCGCTCGGGGAAAACTTCTCCGTGGGGATGGGCACGGAGTTCGGCTACATTGGCTCGATCACGGGCGATCCGGTTCGCTTCGAGCGGTTTGAGGTCGGAGGCACGGCGTTCGACTATCAGGGACGCAACTTCGGTACGGAGCCGATTTACATGCGGGGGTACCCGCGGGGGGTCATCGGCCCGAAGGTGCGACGCGGCGGCTCCTTGCAGCCCCAGGGCGGTCGGGTGCTCAACAAGTACACCTCGGAGATTCGATGGAAGGCCGTGGAGTCGCAGCAGCTCCAGGCCCGGCCGTACGTCTTCTTTGACGCGGCGGGCGCCTGGGACAGCTTCCAGTCCTACAACCCCTCGAACCTGTATCGATCCGCCGGCGTCGGCGTGAAGCTCTTTCTGCCCATCGTCGGGATGATCGAGTTCAACTACGGGTACAACTTCGACCGCTACGAACCGCTTCAGTCGGGAGACGGAATGCCGGGCTGGACCTTCCAGTTCTCGCTGGGACAGGGCGGCGGTCGGTAGTCCCCGGCAGAAGGTGCTTGTCCGTTGCGCACATTCCATGGACCTCCCTGCATCGTGGCTCGCATGAACTCCTGGGTTTGTCGGTGCGTGTCGTGGAGACACGCCGCCCTGGTCGCGGTGGTAATCGGGGGACTGCTGGCGACGGCCTCCGAGGGACAGGCCCAACAGCGCATCGGCTACGTCGACACGGAGTACATCCTCAACCAGCTGCCGGAGTACACCTCCGTGCAGCAGAAGCTCGATCAGTTGGAGCAGCGCTGGCGCGAGGAAATTCAGAGTCAGCAGGAACGCGTGGACACCCTCGAGGAGGAGTTTGAGGCGCGGGAGGTGCTCTACACGGATCAGGAGCGCCAGCGAAAGCGGGAGGCGATTCAGCAGGCCCGCAAGAAAGTGGAGCAGCTTCGCCAGCAGTACTTCGGTCCGGACGGCCGGCTGTACACTCGCCAGCAAGAACTCATGCGACCCATTCAGGAGCGCGTCCTGTCCGCTGCGGAGAGTGTGGCGACGGAGGCGGGCTACGACTACGTTCTCGATCGGAAAGGAGACACGCTCTTCCTTTTTGCCCGGGATGAGCACAACCTGAGCGATCAGGTCCTCCGTGAGCTTGGCATTAATGTTGATCAGTCGGGGGCAGGGGAGTAGCCTGCTGCTGAGTCGACCGCTGTCCCCCCAGGGGCCCTTTCGTCATCGGCATTCACCATTTTTCTGAGAAGACACCCACAACCATGTTTAAACGCCTACAAACCTTTACTGCGCTGCTCGCACTGTCCGCCCTGGTATTGGCCCCCGCGGCGCACGGCCAGCGCATTGGCTACACCAACCAGGAGGCCATTCTGGCGAATATGCCGGGGATGCAGGATGTGCAGCAGCAACTGCAGCGGGAGGCCAAGGAACAGCAGCAGCAGTTGCAGCAGCAGCGCCAGGCCTTCCAGAAGAAGGTGCAGCAGTTTCAGCAACAGCGGTCGCTGCTGTCGGATTCGGCCCAGACCCGGCGTCAGCAGGAGCTTCAGCAGATGCAGGCCAAGCTGCAGCGCTCCTCCCAGCAGCGTCAGCAGCAGCTTCGGCAGCGCGAGCGGGAACTGATGCAGCCGCTCCTGGAGGATCTGCAAGGCGCGATCGACAGTATCTCGGCGGCCCGGGATCTCGACGTGGTGATGCGAACGCAGGCGTTGCTCTACGTCAACCAGGACAGTGACTCGGTTGTGGATATCACTCAGGACGTCGCGGAAGAGCTGGGCATTAACCTGGATCAGGCGCCGGGCGAGCCCTCGCCGTCCGTACAGCAGCCCACGAATACTCCCCCGGCGGGCGGCGGAGGACAGTAGTCCTTCCCGTGCTGGCTTCGTCGGCTTTTCCGATCGTGCTGGGCCGGACCTGTGATGGGTCCGGCTCAGTTGTTTTGTAGGATCCGCTGGACAGCGGTTGTACAGTGTGTCCGACAGCAGTAGAGCGGAATTGACGGCTGACGGTGCCGGCCACTGTAGCGAAGAAGCGCACGAGTTGGAGGACGACCGGGCGTCTTTGTACGTTAGGGGGTCCGTTGCTGCGCCTCCTGAGGATTTCCCCATGTCCCGCTCAACTTCGGTTTTTACTGTATGAGCTCTGACTCCTCTCCTCCCGGCCCTGCCGACGTATCGCGCGTCACGACCAAAACCGTTCAGGAAATGCGGGAGGCCGACGTGCCGATCGCGGTACTCACGGCGTACGATTACACGTCCGCCCGCCTCCTCGATCATGCGGGCGTGGATGTTCTGCTGGTGGGAGATTCAGCGGCCAACGTGATGGCGGGGCACGAGACGACCCTTCCCATGACGCTCGACCAGATGGTGTACCACGCCCAGTGCGTGGTGCGGGGCAGCGACCGGTCCCTGGTCGTGGTGGATCTGCCCTTTGGGTCGTATCAGGAGGGGCCCAAGGAGGGGCTGCGCTCGGCAATTCGCATCATGAAGGAGACGGGGGCCCACGCCGTGAAGCTGGAGGGGGGCGAGCCCGTGGCGGAGACCGTCGAGCGCATTGTGACGGCGGGCGTGCCGGTCATGGGCCATCTCGGCCTCACGCCGCAGAGCATTTACAACTACGGCACCTATCAGGTGCGGGCGCAGGAAGAGGCGGAGGCCGATCAATTGCGCCGCGACGCTGAACGGTTGGAGGAGGCCGGCTGCTTTGCCCTCGTGCTGGAGAAAATCCCCGCCGCCTTGGCCAAAGAGGTCTCCGAAGCGATTTCAATTCCTACCATTGGCATCGGGGCCGGCGCGGCCACGGACGGGCAGGTGCTCGTGTCCCATGACGCGCTGGGTCTCTCCACGGACTTCGAGCCCCGGTTTGTTCGTCGGTACGCCCGCCTCGACGAGCACATCACCGACGCCGTTGAAGAGTACGTGGACGACGTGCGAAGCCGCCGTTTCCCTGATGACTCGGAAAGCTACTAGCGTCGGGGCGGCGGAGTGCGCTACACTTTCTCCGAATAGATTTTCCCTATGGCACCTTCATCTTCGGATGCGCCCGTCCGCATCCTTCTCTGCAACGACGACGGCATTCGAGCGGCGGGCCTGCAGTCCCTGGCCGCGGCGCTCGATGGGCTGGGCGATCTGGTCGTCGTGGCGCCGGAGTCCGAACAGAGCGCGGTGGGGCACGCCATCACCACGCGCGATCCGGTGCGGGCCCACGCGGTTGACTTTTCGGTCCCGTCGGGGTCCATTCCGGCATACGCCGTCACGGGCACGCCCGCCGATTGTGTAAAGCTGGCGTGCCACGAGCTTCTGGACGCCCGCCCCACGCTTGTGGTCAGCGGCATTAACCACGGGCCGAATACGGCCGTCAACGTCCTGTACTCCGGGACCGTCAGCGCCGCCACGGAGGCGTCCATCCTGGGAATGGACGCCGTGGCCGTGTCGCTCTGCGACTGGTCGGCCACAGACTTTGAGGTCGCGGGGCGGTGGGCCCGGCGAGTAGCGAAGACGGTGCTGCGCTCGGGGCTTCCGCAGGGCACGCTCCTGAACGTGAACGTGCCGGCCCGCCCGGCCGACGAGATTCAGGGATTGGCCGTCACGCGACAGGCGCGCTCGCGGTGGGAGGAAGGATTTGAAGAGCGGACGGACCCGGCCGATCGATCCTACTACTGGCTCGCCGGCACGTTTGTCGACCTGGACGAGGGGCAGGAGACCGACACCCGCGCCATCGAGAACGGGTACGTGTCGGTCACGCCGCTGCAGCACGACCTCACGGCGCACGATGCGCTGGAGGACCTCCGGGACTGGAGCTGGGATTCGGACGAATAGTTTGAGGGCCACGCCGCTTCGATATGTCGACCCATCAAGAGCAGATCACACTCTCGACGAGCGGGCACCGCGACATGCACGATTTGACCGACGCGGTGACGTCGATCGTGGAGGCCTCGCCCATCTCGACCGGACTGGTGCACGTGCACAATGTCGGAAGCACGGGGGCCGTGGGGACGGTCGAGTTTGAGCCGGGACTGCAGCAGGATCTCCCCGCCGTGCTCGATGAACTGATTCCGCCGGAGCGCACGTACGCCCACGAGCAGCGGTGGCACGACGGCAACGGCCACTCTCACGTCCAGGCCACCACGCTGGGCCCGTCGCTCACCGTGCCCGTAGGGGACGGATCGCCCATCCTCGGCACGTGGCAGCAGATCTTTCACCTCGAGTGCGACGTGAAGCCGCGCGACCGCACCGTGGTCGTGACGGTACGCGGAGAGGCGTAGGGCCGGCGCTCATTCGGGCTCCTCCTCGCCCCCGTCGTCCCGGATCGAAGAGGGCAGGCGCGGGAGGTTGTCGAACGCCTTCGCCTCATCCAGGAACAGCTGGCGGTGGGGGAAGGGAATCTCGATGTCGGCCTCGCGGAGCGCCTCCCGCACCTTCTCGGTGTACTCCCACCGGATGGGGACTTCCTGGCTCGGCTCCCGAATGAAAAACCGGTAGGCCATGTCCACGCTGGAGTCCGACATCGACGTGACCACGACCGAGGGGGCGGGCTCATTGAACACCCGGTCGTCGTCCTGGGTCAACGGCAACACCACCTCGCGGGCCTCCGAGGGGAATTCCTTGTAGGCGATGCCGAACGAAATGTCGATGCGGAGCACCCCGCGCTTGGTGTGGTTGATGAGTTCCTGCGTGATCATTTGCGAGTTGGGCAGGATCATCACCTCGTTGCGGACCGTGCGGATGCGGGTGGAGCGGAGCGTAATCTCGTCCACCTCCCCGTACTGGTCGCCGATCTCGATGTAGTCGCCCACCCGAAAGGGCTTGTCCACGAGGATCGTGATGCCGGAGATGAAGTTTTCCAGCGAGTCGCGGGCGGCAAAACCGGCAATCACACCCGCGATGCTCAGCCCCCCGATGAGGACGGTGACGTTGAGCCCCAACTGGTCGAGGACAATCGTCCCGATAAAGACGAGCGTCACGACCCGGAACGTTTTGAGCAGCACGCTCTGCAGGCCGGGCTCAATGCTGGGGCTGCGATCCAGGACGCGAAAGAGGGTGGTGGCCAGCAGCCGGTAGATCAGGTAGAGCAGCACGAACGCCGCGACGGCCTGGAGGCCCCGCTCCAGAAAGAGCCCCAGCAAGTAGAGGACGCCGTTCGTCAGGTGGTCGTAGAGGGCCCCCAAGTCCCCATCGAGGAACAGCCGAAGGGCATGACTAAAGGCGTTGTTGAACTGGTTGACGGCCTCGTCCATGACCGTCGTGTCGGTCGGGGCCGACTGGGCCGTCGTATCGGCCGGGGCCGCTTGCTGCTGGACAACGGACTGCGGTCGGGAAGAAGAAGCCAAAGGCATAGCACCGCGAACAGGATCGCAGAGAACGGGACGGGCCGAAGAACGCTACTCGGCGTTGCGTCGGGCCGCCGTGAGGGTGTTTTTCAGAAGCATGGCGCGCGTCATGAGCCCGACCCCCCCCGGGACCGGCGTAATGTGGGCCGCCTTTTGGCGAACCGCGTCGAAGTCCACGTCGCCAACCAGCCGATAGCCCCGGTCTTTCGACGGGTCGTCGACCCGGTTAATCCCCACGTCAATGACGACGGCTCCGTCCTGCACCATGTCGGCCCCGATGTACTCCGCCTGCCCGAGAGCGGCCACGAGCAGGTCGGCACGGCGCGTGTGGTCGGCAAGCGCCTCGGTGTGGCTGTGGCACACGGTGACGGTGGCGTTGGCGGTGCGCTGCATGAGAAGCGCGGCCAGCGGCTTGCCCACGATGTTCGACCGCCCGACGATCACGGCGTCCATCCCGTCCGGGTCGATGGCGGAGCGTCGGAGCATTTCGAGGATGCCGAACGGGGTGGCCGGGATGAAGGCGGGGTTCCCGCGCAAGAGGCGCCCCAAATTGGCCGGATGAAACCCGTCGACGTCCTTGTGCGGAGCAATCGTGTCGATGACCTTCTGCTCGTCGATGTGGTCGGGGAGGGGCAACTGCACGAGAATGCCGTCGACCCCGTCGTCCTGGTTCAGGTCCCGAATGGTGTCCAGGAGCGCGGCCTCCGACACTGAGGCGTCGAGCGCGTGCGTGTTCGTCTCGATGCCCACCTCTGCGCAGTCGCGCTCCTTGCCCCGCACGTAGGCCGCGGACGCAGGGTTGTCTCCGACGAGGACAGCCGAGAGGTAGGGCGGACGATGGCCCTGGGTCGTCCAGTCCTCGATTGCGGACTGGACGTCGTCTTTGACGTCCTGGGCCAGTGCGCGACCGTCGATAAGCGAGCCGGAAGAGGAAGCAGGCATAGTGGAGCACGTATTTGAACGGCGGACGGACCTTCCAACGTACAAAGGGCGCGCGGATTCACAAAACGCCGGACGGCAAAGCTTTGGTGGGGAATCGGCGAACCGAAGACGGGAACACGGCCCGAAAACCAGCGGTTGCAGGCGCGGCTCGACGCTGCGATCGCTCGTGTTCATCCCATCCAACTCGTTTGCATGGATCCTCCGCACGTCGTCTACAAGTTTGGAGGAACGTCGGTGGGGACGGCCTCGCGGTTCCGGACCGTGATCGACATTGTGCGCCGGACGGCGCGTGAAGGCCGCGTCGTGGTGATCGTGTCCGCACAGGGAAAGGTCACCCGTCGGCTGTCGGCGGCCCTGGAGGCGTTTGCGACGCGGCCCGACGACCGCCCCGCCGTGGTGGATGCCCTCGTCGACGACCTGCGGGCCCGGCACCAGTCGCAGGCCGAGGAGGTGTTGAGTCCGGAGATGGCCGGGCTCTACGAGGACCTAATGGAGGAACGACTGGAGGCCCTTCGGGCAGTGTTTGGGACGGTGGAGCGGAACGGCTTTACGCCCGCGGCCCGGGACGCGGTACTGGCCACCGGGGAGCAGCTGTCCGTGCCCATGGTGACCCTCGCCCTCCGGGATGCGGGCTGTACGGCGCCGCTCTGTGACGCGACCGCCCTTGTAGTGACGGACGCCACCTTCGGGGAGGCCAATGTGGATCGAACAGAAACAACGGAGCGGGTGCGGGCCTGGTACGAGGGCCTTTCCCCGGACGCGGTCCCCGTCGTGGCCGGATTTATCGGGGCGACCGTAGACGGGCGTACCACGACCCTCGGGTTTGAGGGCAGCGACTACTCAGCGGCCCTGTTCGCTTCCATCCTGGGGGCGCAGTGCCTCACCCGCTACACGGACGTGGACGGCCTCTACACGGCCGATCCCGAGACCGACCCAACGGCTGAGCGGCTCGACCGGCTGTCGATGGAGGAGGCCTTTGCCCGCACCGAAGCAGGCCGCCTCGGCATGCACCCCAAAACCCTGCGCCCCCTCGCCGAGGCCGGCATCCCGATGCAGGTTCGGTCCATCGACGCGCCGGACGGAACCGGAACGCAAATCGTGCCGGCGGGCCGGTCGAACGTTTTGTTCACGCCGCCCGTTGAGGCCATAGCGCCGTCGTCGCTTCCGTAGCGACGTCCACCGGCGGCTCCTACGATTTATCTGCAACAACGAGGATTGATGGCTACACCAACCTATCGTGTCGGGCTGCTCGGGGCAACCGGAGCGGTCGGGCAAACCTTTGTCCGTCGTCTTGCCGATCACCCGTGGTTCACCGTCACCGACGTGGCCGCGTCCGAGCGGTCGGCGGGGGCGTCCTACCGGGAGGCCGTAAACTGGTTGAGCGGCGCGCCGATTCCGGACGACGTCGCGGATCTCACGGTCAAGCCAACCGACCCTGAGGCCCTGGACTGCGACTTCGTGTTCTCGGGGCTGAGCTCGTCGGTCGCGGGCGAGATTGAGCGCGACTTTGCGGAGGCGGGGGTGCCCGTGGTCTCCAACGCCAAGAACTACCGGCATCACGAGGCCGTCCCGCTGTTGATTCCGGAGGTGAACTCCGATCACCTCGCCCTCATCGACGAGCAGGATTGGGGGAGCGAGGGGTTCATCGTGACCAACCCGAACTGCTCTACCGTGGGCCTCGTGTGCGGCTTGCACCCGCTGATGCAAGCATTTGACGTGGAGGCCGTGCAGGTGACCATGCTTCAGGCCCTCTCGGGGGCCGGCTACCCAGGGGTGTCTGCGCTCGACGCCGTGGGGAATGTGGTGCCCCACATCGGAGGGGAAGAGGAGAAGATGGCGACCGAGCCGCGGAAGATTCTCGGCACGCTGCGGGAGGGACAGGTGGTCCCGTCTGAGCTCACGGTGAGCGCACAGTGCACCCGCGTTCCTGTGCGCAATGGGCATCTCGCCTGCACCTCCGTCCGCTTTCGGGAGGAGGTGAACGCCGAGGCGGTGCGACGGGCGCTCAAGGAGTATCGGTCCCCGATGGCGGAGGTGGATCTCCCCACGGGCCCGGATCCCTTCCTTCAGGTGCTCGACGCGCCGGACGCCCCCCAGCCACAGCGCCATGTAAAGGCCGGGGACGGCATGACGGTCTCCGTGGGGCGCATCCAGCCCTGCGCGGTGAACGACGTCAAGTTCGTCCTGCTCTCGCACAACACGGTGCGCGGGGCGGCCGGCGGCGCCATCCTGAACGCCGAGCTTCTTGTCGACCGCGGGTACCTGACGGCGACCCCCGCCGCGGCGCCGGGCCGGTGACGCCGGACGGTTCGCGTGTTCCCCTGAACTCTGATCCTTCCCCCAATGCCTGAACAAACCATCCGCCGCGCGACTGAAGACGACCAGGAGGCGATTGGGGCCCTCTGGGCGACGCTGCTGGACGAGCAGGCGGCGCTTGAGGAGCGGATGGGGGTGGCGGAGGATGCCCGTGAGCGGTGGAACAATGACTTTCCGATGTGGCTCGAGGACGACACCCGGCGCATTTTTGTGGCGGACGCGGACGCCATCGTGGGCTTCGTGTCGGCCCGCCGATGGGGAGCGCCCCCGATCTATAAAGAAGAGGACGAGGTGTTCTTGGACGAACTCTATGTGGTCCCCGACGAGCGCCGGAAGGGGGTAGGCACGCGCCTCGTGTCTGCGGTGCGGGACTGGGCCGATGAACTGGGCGCGCGCCGCATCCGCCTGTCCGTGCTGGCGGCCAACACCCCCGCCCGGGACTTCTGGGCGGCGCAGGAAGCCCAGCCGATGACGATTACGCTGACCATGGATTGCCCCGGGGCGCCTGAGGCGGAAGGAGACGACGAAGGAACGAAAAAAATCGGATTCTGACGGAACGGTTCATCCTGGCTCCTGTCTCAACTACCGACTTAAAAGCACACGACACTGCGGGCGTAGCTCAGTGGCAGAGCATCTGCTTGCCATGCAGAAGGTCGTGGGTTCGAATCCCATCGCCCGCTCCGCAACGCGAGGCAGATCCGACAGGGTCTGCCTCGCTTTTTTTATTTAGGGGGGGAACCGGAGACGTCCAGCGGCATCTATCAGAAATATGTCCAATTGTGTGAAAATAAAGTGCAGATAGAGCCGAAAAAATGTGCTTCGATGTGTTGATCCTGTTCTTGTAGGTCCGTCTGTACCCTAGGTGCTCCCCTCATTAGCCGGTCTGCAGGTTCCAGACTGATTTATGACGATCGTGCTGCCTTCCATTCTCGTGCAGGTCTGACTGACACAGCCTGCTCCTCTCTCCGACTTCCCTTCCGCTGATATGTCCTCCGAACGCCAAACAGATCACATCCGCGTATTTCTTGTCGACGACCACCCCGCGATCCGAGAGGCCGTTCGGGACACGGTGGAGGACACCATTGACATGGAAATCTGCGGCGAGGCCGAGTCCTCGGACGAGGCCTTCCACCAAATTGAGGAGCTGAGTCCCGACGTGGCCATCGTCGATATTTCCCTCAACGATGCGCATGGGCTTGACCTCGTGCAAAACGTGCGGTCGCAATACCCGGACGTTGAGATGGTTGTCTTTTCGATGTACGACGAAAACGTATACGCTGAGCGGGCCATTCGGGCGGGGGCCTCTGGGTACCTCATGAAGAGTGAGCCGACCAAGAACATCGTGGAGGCCATTCGAAGCGTGGACGACGGGGAGGTTTATCTCAGCCGGCGGATGGCCTCGCGCATCTTGAACAAGGTGGCCAAGGGACACTCGTCGGAGCCGAGCTTTGCGATTGATGAGCTCACCGACCGTGAGATGGCTGTTTTTCAGATGTTGGGGCAGGGCTACAGCGTACAGGAAATTCAGGATCGGTTGAGCCTAAGCCGAAAAACCATTGAGACCTACCGCCGCCGAGCGAAGGAAAAGCTGGGCTTCGACACCGTATCGGAGTTGCTCCAGTATGCGGTGCAGTGGACGTATAGCCAGGGGGCACAGCAGAAGTCCCGGTCGGCTCCGGCGGACACGTCCGAGGAATAAATACATCTACCGAAGGGGCGGGGGCTCTCAGGGCGGTCGTACGGTCGTGCACCTCGGCGGGGCGAGGAGACGCGGCCGGGGAGGCAGTCGGCATGGGAGGGGAGGAGACTGTCGGAACGCCCCTCCGTGGAGGTCTCGCGGCGGCCAGATGGGGACGGTTTGGTTGCCGGAGACTGTTACAGTGGGGTGCGGCCCGCCCGCATTTCTGTGGGTCGGATCGGCGGTCCCCAAACCGGTGCCCGCGTGGCTGCCGGTTCCGTTCTTTGGGGCAGTTGTACGGAGAAGTCGGGGATGGGTACTGGTGCGTGGCGCAGTTGGGTCTGAGCCGAGGGTGGATGGCGCATGCGCCGTTGCTTGTGTCTGTTTTGCTGCGGGGATCGTTCCTTGCGTACAGGTACGATATTCCATCCGACGACTGAGGCAGTGTCAGCCAGATTGAGCGTGCTCCACTCCGTTCGGGCGAGTCCTCCGAGAACCCCGTATGCCAATAAGGGGGACCGGTCTCGCTTTGGCCGCGTGGACGAAGCGTTTCTGGGACCTGTGGGGAGGACCCGAGGTCTGTTTCTCCCGACGGTGTAGCGCTGGCCGTTCTCAGGTGCGTCGGCCCTCAATCATCACCGGTCCGGTGTCTTCCCTCCTGACAACCAGGGAGAAGGACAATATGCGGCCACATCCATCTCCCGCCATAGAATGAGTGAGGAACACACGGTTCCGGCCCCCTCCCACGAGTCGTCTTTGAAGCGTCGCACCGAAGTATTTCTGGTAGACGATCATCCCGCGATCCGTGAGGCCCTCGCCGCGGCCATCAATAGCAAAATCAGCATGCAGGTGGTGGGGGAGAGTGCCACCGCCGACAAAGCGCTGTACTTTCTGAGTCATCACTCGCCGGACATCGTGGTGGTTGACATCTCGCTGGAAGATGCACACGGCCTCGACCTCATCCGCGACATCCGCAGCCAACACCCGGACGTGCGCGTCGTCGTGTTTTCGATGCACGACGAGAGCGTGTACGCCGAACGAGCCATTCGGGCCGGCGCCTCGGGATACGTGATGAAGGTGGAGCCGCCCCGTACGGTGGTGGATGCCATCCAAACGGTAAGCGAGGGCGAGGTCTACCTGAGTCAACGCATTACGTCTCGCATCCTGGGCAAGGTGATCCGCCAGGAAGATTACCTGGAGGGCTCGGATGTAGAGCGACTGACGGACCGGGAATTGACGGTTTTCGAGATGCTCGGCGAAGGGCTCAGTGTCCGTGAGATTGCGGATCAGCTGGAGCTGAGTCGAAAAACAATCGAGACCTACCGACGCCGGGCGAAGGAGAAATTGGACTTTGAGACCGTCGCAGAGTTGCTCCAGTACGCCGTGCAGTGGGCCTACGGTCGGGAGCGCGACCCCTCCTCTGTCGCGGGCTCGGACCCGAACAACGGGAATGGGGAGCCGGATCCCGCCCCCAACAACTGAGATCTCATTTCCATCCCGACCGCGGCCGCTGAACGGCAGCAGCGGACCGCCGGTCGGTTTTGTCGTCGGCAGGTCGGTGCGGACCGGGCATCGACCCGGTCGTGCGCATCCGACGCCTCGGTGGGCGCCAGTCGTTTCTCCACGCGCCCCCAGCGGGTCCAGGAAGGGGGGAGGAAGAGACGGGTCTCGCCCACGAGGTTTCTTGCTGATCTCCACGGGAGGTTTGGCGCATGCGGAGGCGGAGCTGTACGGACAAGGACTATGTGGGGCGGGCCAAAGTGCCCGTCTCATATGCGCTTCTCACAGGCCGGTGAGGGGCATGTTGTGTCGTACCCTGTGTATCCCGTTCCCCTCGCCTCTTTTGTGATCCGATGAATGACTCTCGCTCCGGCGGCCGACCGTCCCACCCGCGGTTCTCTCCCGCCCCGTTCTTCGATCTGTCGACGAACGGAGGCGATGGGGCCCCCGCGGCGCTGCGCCCCAAGCGCGTCGGGCTTGTGCACGACTGGCTTCCGGTGTACGCCGGGGCGGAGCGCGTGCTGGAGCAGATGATTCGGGTGTTTCCCGACGCCGCTCTCTACAGCCTGATCGACTTCGTCCCGGAGGACCAACGCGCCTTCTTGCAGGGACACTCTGTTGAGACCTCGTTTATCCAGCGACTGCCCTTCGCCCGGCGACTGTACCGGCACTACCTGCCCCTCGCCCCGCTTGCCGTCGAGCAGTTCGACCTGACGGATCACGACGTGGTCGTCTCCTCGAGCTACGCGGTGGCCAAGGGCGTATTGACGCGGGCCGACCAGCTCCACATCAGTTACGTCCACAGCCCCGTGCGGTACGCCTGGGACCTCTACCACGAGTACATGGAGGAGGGGATGTCCTGGGGGCTGCGCCGCGCGGTGGCTCGCCTGGTGCTTCACTACCTGCGCCTCTACGACGTGACCGCCGCCTCCCGCGTGGATCTCTTTGTCGCCAACTCCCAGACCGTGGCGCGTCGCATTTGGAAGACGTACCGACGGCGCGCCCACGTTCTGTATCCGCCGGTGGATGTCGATCGGTTCACTGTGGAAGATCAGAAGGAAAACTACTACCTGACGATGTCGCGCCTGGTCCCCTACAAGCGCGTGGATTTGATCGTGAAGGCCTTTGCGGAGATGCCGGAGAAAGAACTCGTCGTCATCGGCGAGGGGCCCGAGTACGACACGTTGGCCCGGATGGCCGGTCCCAATGTCACGCTCCTCGGGTACCAGCCGGACGATGCCGTCACCTACTACATGCAGAACGCCCGCGCCTTCGTGTTTGCGGCGGAGGAAGACTTCGGGATCGTCCCGGTCGAGGCCCAGGCCTGCGGCACTCCCGTCATCGCCTACGGACGCGGCGGTGCGCAGGAAACGGTGGTGCCGGGCACGACCGGGGTGTTCTTTGCCGAGCAGACGGTCGATCACCTCCGGGCCGCCGTCACTGAGTTCGAGGACCTCCGGCCGGGATTGGATCCGGCGGACATGCGGGCGCAGGCCGAGCGATTTGCGGTCCCCGTTTTCCGGAAACGGTTCGAAGAGATCGTCCAGCATGCCTACGCGGACTTTGTCGATGGGTATGCGACCGACGAAATTCGAGCCGTGGACTGTCCGTCCCGAGCGCTTTCCACCGTTTAACGAGCTCCTCTTGTGTTTTTCTCTTCCATGTTTTCTCCGGTGCAGGAGCCTCAGCAGGAGGCCCGCGAGTCCCCTCAGGGCTCCGGGTCTGAGGAGGCCATCGCTGACGTGCAGGTTGGGGCGTCGTCCTGGCCTACCGTCGCGACGTTTGTGCTTGGGGATGTCGTAGGGGTGCTCTCGGTGATGGCGACGACCTACCTGTGGGCGAGTTGGGTGGCCCCGGCCTTTACGACGACCATTTATGAGGCCCTCCCGCTTGTACTGGGGGGCGTGCTGGGGACGTATGCTCTGCTCGGGTTCTACCAGCGCCGCTTTGTGCATCCCGCCCTTGAGATGCAGCGGGTGGGCCTGCTCACGCTCATGCTGGGAGGCACCGCCGCGCTGACGGTGTATTTGGCCCTCGGGCACGCGGCCCTTGCCCTGGTCGTGGCAGGAGGGGGGGTTGTGGGCGCGGCCGTTCTCCCGTTCTGCCGGGCCCTGTTCCGCATTCTCTTTGCCCGGGCGCCCTGGTGGGGAATTCCGGCGGTGGTTGTGGGGTCGGGGGGAAGCGCGACGACCATCCTCGATACGCTGGAGCGCTGGCCCGAAATCGGCGTGCGGCCCATCGCCCTCCTGACGGATACGGGCACCGTACAGGAAAACGGTCCCTCCGTACAGGGGGGATACGACCTGGCGCCGCGCCTGGCCCGCAAGTGCAAGGTGCCGTATGCCATTATTGCAATGCCCGAGCTCACGCATCGGGGCCGCGCCAAGCTGCTGGCGCAGTATAGCAAGTTTTTCGACCACGTCTTCGTGGTGGCCGATCCGGCCGGGGCGCCCGCGCTCTGGACCACCGGGCAGTCGGGGGACGGGCTGTTCGGGTATGGTGTGCGCCACGCGTCCCTTCGTCACGGCGCCCGGTTCGTCAAACGATTGGGCGACCTCGTGGGAGGACTCCTGGCGCTTGGTCTGCTGGCCCCCATCATGGCCGTGGTTGCGCTGCTCATCCGACTCGACTCCTCAGGCGCAGTCCTGTATCGCCAAGAACGCATGGGCCAAGGCGGGCGAATCTTTACTGTACTGAAGTTCCGAACCATGTACACCGACGCGCACAGTCAACTCACGAGCATTCTGGAGAATGACCCCGAGCGTCGACGCGAATACGAACGCTTTCACAAATTGCAAGACGATCCCCGAATCACGCGTGTAGGTGCTCTGCTCCGTCGGTACAGCCTCGACGAGCTGCCGCAGCTGTTCAATGTCTTGCTGGGCGACATGAGCCTGGTGGGGCCGCGAGCGTACATGCCCGCCGAATTGTCGAAGATGAACGGGCTGGCCCAGGCCGTTCTCCAGAGCCCACCGGGAATTACGGGGCTCTGGCAGGTGTCGGGCCGGAACCACCTGAGCTTTTCCGATCGCGTGAGTCTGGACGTGCACTACATCCAAAACTGGTCGCCCTGGCTGGATTTGTATCTCCTGGTTCGCACGGTGCCCGTCGTCTTTACCGGCGACGGGGCCGCGTGACCGCCCCCATCCCCCCTTCTTCTCGATTTCTGTAGGACCACTCATGGACTCTCAATCTCGGGCGCTGGACCGGCCCCGCTTGAAAGCGGAACCGATCGGCCTCCGCGCCCCCACCCCGACTTTCAATGGCGCCGACGACTCGTCGCTCGACCTTGAGGACCTGTGGGCCACCATTAGCCGCAACAAGTGGTTAATTCTGCTCATCTGTCTCTTTGTTACGGGCGGCGCGGCGGGCATCACGTGGATTCTCCCGAAGGTGTACGAGGCCCAGTCGGTCGTGTCGGTGGAGGCGAACCCCACGGCCCAGGCCACCCTGGCGGGCTATGCCCCCTTCCCCGAGCTCAATGCGGAGATTGGCATCCTGGAGAACTCGGGCGAGCTGTCGCGCCGGGTTGTGGCGACGGCGCGCACAAGGGCCGACACCACCGAGGGCGCCCCCTTCACCCTTTTTGCGCCGGTGGACGAGGACGAGCCCGCGGATGCGTACACCGTTCTTGAGCGCCTTCAAGAGATGATGAGCTTTGAGGCGGACGATGAGAAGGGCCTGATCCAGATTACCGCCGAGAGCGAGAATCCGGTCGAAGCGTCGGTTTTGGCCAACGTATTTGCCCAGGAGTATCGACAGTTTAGCCAGGAAATGGCGCGCTCCGGGGTCGTGGCGGCCCGGGAGTTCCTGGCGGACCAACTTGAGAAGCGCAAGGACGACATCCAGGCCATTGAGGCCGAATGGGAGCAGTTCGCCCGCAACAATGCAGTGGCCACGGATGGCGAGACGGGCCAAAATGTGGCGCGTGAGTACGCCGATCTGCAGACGCAGCGAGATGCTCTCGTCTTCCAGCTCGAGCAGGAGGAGCGCATCCTCGCGCACCAGAAGGAGCAGCTCAATACCATCCAGCCGAACCTTCGAAGCACGGTGCGTGAGGAGCAACGGGCCCAAAGTCTCCGCACCCAAATCCAGGCCCTCGAAAATCAGATCGCTGACCTGAAGACCCTCGCGGAGCAGTACTACATCAACGACCCCAGCCTTCGGGGCAATGAGGATCGGGTGTCGGAACTGGCCGACATTAAGCGTCGCGTGGACGGGTTCGAGTCCCGGAAAGACGACCTGACGGAAGAGCTCGTGGAGGTCACCGAAGCGAACAACCTGGCGGGAGAGGGCATGGCGTCCATCGGGCTGGCCGGCACGCAGCGGGCGCGCATTGAAGAGCAGGAGATGAAAGTCGGCCAGCTCAAGGCGCAGATCCGCGGCCTCAACACTCGGATTGAGGGCTACCAGAGCCGCATTGCCTCCATTCCGCGCCAGACCATTCAGCGCGAGCAACTCGATCGCCGGCTGACCCAGGCCGAGCAGTTCCACAAGGACATTGCGATGGAGCTGCAGCGCACCGTCGTGGCCGAGGAGTCGGAGCTGGGCTACGTGACCATCATGCGGGCCGCCGTGACCCCCATGCTTCCGGTAAGTCCGGACATGCAGGTGAACGTGATTCTCGGTCTTCTGCTGGGCCTGGGCCTGGGCATTGGGGTCGCGTTCGTCCGGCAATCGATGGACTGGCAGATCTACAAGCCGACCGACATTCAGGCGCGGGGGTACAGCCTCCTGGGGGTGATCCCGAAAATGGATCGCGAGATCAAGAAGCACTTCAACGGCCAGGAGACCGCGGAAATGGAGGGCAAGATGATGAGCACCCGGCTCTTGCCCTTGCTCAACCCGTGGTCGCCCGTCACGGAGAACTACCGTCTCGTGCGGGCCAACCTGCAGTTTGCGGCGTCGCAGAACGGAAACGGCTCCCGGGAGCTGCCCCGACTCCTAATGGTGACGAGCCCGGAACCGGGCGATGGCAAAACCACCACGGCCGCAAACATGGCCATCACCATGGCCCTGAGCGGTCGCTCGGTCCTGCTAATCGACGCGGACATGCGGCGGCCGAAGGGCCACGAGCTGCTCGGGGTGAAGCGGACCCCGGGCCTTGCCGACGTACTCGTCGACGGACGGGCCGACGACATCGTGCAGGGGACCGTGGTCGATGGGTTGTTCTTCCTGCCCGCGGGGGTGCCGTCGGTTCCGCCGACGGAGCTGCTGGACTCGGAGCGGATGCGAACGCTGCTCGATCAGGCCTGCGACCGGTTCGACGTGGTCATCGTCGACACGCCCCCGGTCCTGGCGGCGACCGACGCCGTCGTTGTGGCCCCGGAGTGTGACTCGGTGCTGGTTGTGGCGTCCGCCAACAAGACCGACTTCCGTGCGCTGGCGCAGGTGAAAGACACCCTGTCGGCCGTGGGCGTATCCATCGGAGGGGTCATCTTTAACCGCTACGACGTGTCCAAAAATGGAAAGGGGTACAATTACGGATACGACTACAAATACGACGACTACACGCCCGAGGGCAAGCTGGCCACCCACTAACGACGCTTTGTGTGCTTCCGGTCGGGGCGCCGCGGACGAACGCGGGGCCCGACCTTGTTCTTCATCCCCTTCTTTTCCCTTCTCTCATGTCGATCTTTACACGAGCCTCCGCTCCTCTTCTTTTATCCTTCCTTCTTTTGGCCTGGCCCGCGGAGACCGCGGCGCAGTTTGACCAAGACTTAGTCACGGGCCCCACCGTGAAAACCTACGGACGGCCGGGGTACGCCAAAGTGACCGTCTATGTCTGGGGAACCGCTGACACCGGGGTGTGGAGCGTGGAGCAGGGCACCGACCTCCTCGAGTTCTTGAGTGTCGCGGTGCGAACCGCGGGCAACACCCGGAACGCTGACGTTCGGAGCTACCAGGTCTTCAAGCTGTACCGTGAAAATCAGAACCGGCGGGGCGACCCGTTCTTTGAGGCGCGTATGGATGACCTCTTTTCCCGCACGCTGTCCTATCCCGAGATCCAGGAAGGCGACATTCTGGTGATTGAAACCATCGCCCGGCGCCGCTTCACGTGGCGTGACATCTCACAGGTGACCGGAACCCTGGCGTCGCTGGTGAGCACGTACCTTCTGATCGATCGACTCAACGACTAACCGATGGGGGAGTGCCTGCGCCCCTCTGGGCCGCCGCTACTGCAGGGCGGCCTGGAGGCGAAGGGTGAGGACCCCGTCGGCCAGGTCGGTGGTCGGGGCCTGGTAATTGATGAGGGCCCGCACGGCGGACGTGGCAAAGAAGTTGTAGCCGAGCGTCACCTGATGCTCCGACGCCGTCTGTCCGGGGACGTCGGGGTCGTACCGGTCGATCCGGGCCAGGAGCTGGTGGGACGGAGCCACGTCGGCCCCCGCGGCCAGGTAGTAGCCGAAGGGAGTATACTCGTCGCGCGTCGGGGCGTCCGGGTCGAGGGCGGCGTACTGCACCTCGCCCGCCAGGAGCCACCGCTCCGCGTCCCACCGAGCGTCGCCCCCGATCAGGAACCGACGGCCCGAAAAGGAGACCGGACGGGGCGCCTGCACCTGGTCGTCGATGCTGTATCCCACGTTGGCCCCCAGGGCGAGGGTGCCCGTGCCGGGCGAGGAGGTGCTGGCCAGTCGGCCCACGTACAGAAGCTGGTCGTTGTCATTGGGCTGCAGGCCGTTCGTTCCGTTGAAGGCCCCCACGGTGGCGGTCACCCGGTCGGGGACGACCTCCCCGGAAAGGGTGGCGCCGACCTGTCGGGCGGGGGCCAGATTGTTTACGACCCGGGCGCGCTCCGCAAACAGGAGATTTGGGCGGGGCGTGAGAATTTCTCCGCTGTACGGGGTCTTGAAGAGCCCGGCCGAGAGTTGCACGCGGTCTGTCAGGGACAGCCGAGTGACCGCGTCGAGCAGAACCTCCGGAGAGGTGAGTTCGGTCTGTACGACGTAGCTCAGTGATTCGGCGCGCCCGCCGAGCCGCACGCGGACCGACCGCGCCCGAAACCCGTCGCCGGTGTCGCGTCCGAGGTAGGCGTCCGTCTGCACGAGTCCCCCGATCTGGAGGGCCTCACTGCCGAGGACCGACACCGGCCCGTCCTCGGGCGCCTGGGCGAGGGCGGGGCCGGGGAGAAGCAGAAGGAGTAGGAGGAGGGGAGCGGTCCGACAGAGTCCCGAGGAACGAGGCATAGGCAACGTTGGGCGGAGGTGGAGGAAAAAACGACGCCGAGGGAGTGTACGGACTGATTTTAGGGAGCGTCCTCTTTCGACTCGTCGTCGAGCACGAGTCCCATCACGCCCGGTGAGAAGTGCAACAGATAGCCGCAGTACTGGCATTCGACCTCCACCACGGGACGATGACCATCCGCCGCATCATGGGACGGAAGCTGAACGAGATCCGGCTGGACCCGAAGGTTGGAGGCGCCGCAGACCGGACATTGTGGGGGGCTCGCCGTGTTTTTTAGGTATTGCGAGACGGCGACTTGCTGATCGTGGGTAAGGGGCATTGGATGCTGAAAATTAAGAAGAGGAGTGCGGGTGGCTTATGTTGGATGCGGTACGCGACTCGAGTCTGTGTGTGCAGACCAGACTGTATTCTCCCGGGAAGGGGCGTCAAGGGGGGGCAGGGCCGTGGGTGGGTGTGTTGCACGACTGAGGAAACGAGTCTGACTCCACACCCGACGGGTTCCGCTACTGTTTCCGACAATCGTACCCCCAGGGCCATTCATCAACACTTTCAACGGCTAAAATACATTTGCACCGCGGACGCCAGTCCAGGGAATGCAAACGTGTCCCTCTTGCACGGCCGCGCTGCGCTTAGTGCGCCCCGGGGACGGACAGCGGATCCCCTCGGGGCGTGCCTGCCCCACCGCCGCCTGGTTCGCCCCGTCGCCGCGCCCGGACCTGTTCACGCCGCATCGCCCGTCCGTAGGCCGGTCTGCTTACACCCAAGCATCGCTGTCCCGGGAGGCGGTTTCAAATTGGATCCGAGCGGCCTGTCTGTCGTTGGGCAGATGATTTTCATGACTCGTTGATTCGACGTCTATGATCTACTCCCTGGCATACATCACGCTCGGGCTTCTTTTGTTGACCATCGCGGCTGAGGTGCTCGTGCAGGGGGCGGCCTCTCTTTCGCGTCGGTTCGGGCTTTCGCCTCTGGTGATCGGGCTCACTGTGGTGTCGATTGGAACCAGCTTGCCGGAGCTGGTGGTGAGTGTCGAGGCGGCGGTTTCGGGAAGTGGGGGCCTGGCCCTGGGCAACGTGGTTGGGTCGAACATCGCCAACATCGCGCTGATTTTGGGCATTGCGGCGCTAATTGCCCCGATAGCCGTGCAGGCGCAGGCCGTACGGATGGACGCTCCCCTCCTCGTGGTCGTCTCTCTCGGGTTCATCGGGCTCGTGTGGGACGGCGGCTTGAGCCGACCCGATGGACTCCTGCTCACGGCGGGCATTGTGGCGTACGTCTATTACACCTTTCGTCTGGCAGAACGGGGGGCTCCCAGTGTGCAGGAGGGGGCCGACGGGGTCCTCCCGAGCCCGCATTCGGGGGTACTGGATGGGGGGCTCATTGCGGTCGGCATTCTGGGGCTCGTCGGAGGGGCGCATCTTCTGGTGACGGGCGCGATCGACGTCGCGGCGGCTCTGGGGGTGAGCCCGGTCCTGATTGGTCTGACGGTGGTGGCGGTGGGCACGAGCCTGCCCGAGCTGGCAACGTCCGTGGTGGCGGCGTGGCGGGGACAGGGCGACATTGCGGTCGGGAATGCCCTTGGGTCGAGCATTTTCAATCTGCTCGGCATCCTGGGGGTGACCGTGCTGATTCATCCGCTCTCGACCACGTCCCTCGGCTGGATGGAGTTGGGGGTCATGCTTGGGCTGGCCGTGGTGGCCGTGCCGTTTCTGCGCTCTTCCTACACGCTCAGCCGAATGGAGGGAGGGGTCCTGCTGCTTTCGTACCTGGGCTACGTGGGGTACCTGGTGATGGGGTAGCCCGACGGGGAGCGCGGCCTCTGCATCACGCCGCGTCCGGGGGCGCCGGGGTGTCTGCATGGACGTCGAACACTGTTCGGTCGTCGGGCAGGACGGCCGCCACCACGATCTCGCGCTCGGGGTCGTACGACCGCACGAGTTCGTGCAGTTTCGAAAAGGCCCCGTCCTCGGCGGCCGCCTCGTCGGTGAACGTGAGGTAGCGGAGCGGCGTCCGCTCGTTGTCGGGGGCGGAGGGGTCGACGGTAAACACGATGGCGCCGCGGCCGCGATCGTTGTATTGCCGCCAGGCGTGGCGGGCGGCGGTGGTCCAGTACTGGTCCACAAGGTCGTCGAGCAGTGCGCCGGGCGAGGGCATGGAAAAAGAGGCTGGTTTGGAAAAGGGAAAAACAGGCGGTTCGGGGAGGGCAGGGCGGGGAGACAGTAGATGAACGTGTGAGACGTTCATTTATGTCGTCCAATTGCTTACGTCCATCAGGCTCGTGTCCTGGACGAGGTTCCGCGTGCTGGGTCGGGGTCGTGCGTCGAGGCGGTTTAGGCGACGGGCGGCGAGTCGTTCGGTTGCGGCGGCAGACTGGGGGTCGTTCTGGGTGTCGAGGGCCCATTGGGCGTGGCGGGCGGTGTAGAACACCTCCAGGCACGCCCCCAGGGTGAGAGCGAACCGGCGGGCGTCGGCCGTGCGCTCGTCGGTGGGACCGTCGGTGTGTGCGTTCCACCAGTCCACGGCGCTGTCGAAGGCGTCGCGGGCGGGCTGCACGATCCTGCGCAGGGGCGCTCGGAGCGGATCGAGGCAGCGTTGGACCTCCGATTGAAGCGGCGCGAGCCCGGCGGGGGAGTCGAGGGCGCGGAGGAGATCAAGCGCCAGCACATTGGTCGTTCCCTCCCAGATGGGCAGCACCTGGGCATCGCGGAGGAGGGGAGGCAGCCCGGTGTCTTCGACGTAGCCGGCCCCGCCGAACGCCTCCAGCAGTTCGCTGGTCTGCGCCACGGCGCGCTTCGCCGTCGTGAGCTTTGCGATGGGGGTCAGGAGGCGCAGCACGGCCTGGTGGGACGCGTCGGCGGTGTCGGTTTCCGTGCGCCCGAGCAACTCGACGGGACGAAAGGCCAGGTGTAGGGTGCCCTCCAGGACGGCCTGACTGTCGGCGAGCGTGTCCCGGTGGAGTGGGTGGTCGATGAGGGGGCGTCCGAAGGCCGTGCGCTTCTGGGCGTAGTCACAGGCGAGGGCCAGGCCGCGCCGGATGAGGGTCGCCGCCGTGACGGCGTTCCAGGTCCGCGTCACGTTCAGCATCGGGGCGATGTGCCGGGTGCCATTCCGCGGTTCGTCGGGGACGAGGTGGGCACGAGCGCCGTCCAGCTCCAGCTCCGCGGTGGGCAGCTTGCGCGTGCCGAGCTTGTTCTTGAGCCGATTCACGGAGATGCCCGCGCGCAATTCGTCCCCGTCCCGGATGGGGACGTAGAAGAGCGCGAGGCCGCGGCCGCCGTCGGGATTGCCGTCGGGGCGGGCGAGGGCCAGGGCCATGTTTGCGGTGATGGCGCTGGTGAACCACTTGCGGCCCCGCAATCGCCACGTCCCGTCCTCCTCCCGATGGGCGGTGGTGCGGGCGCGGCCCACGTCGGATCCCCCGGCCAATTCCGTCATCCACTGCCCGGCGGTCCAAAACGCCTCCGGGTCGCGGTGGGTGAGGTGCGGCACGGCCGCGTCCGCCAGCGAGCCCCCATTCACGTCCAGGAGCGTGCGGGCCGCCCCATCGGTCATGGCGAGCGGGCAGCCGTACATGTCCGTTGACGGGATGAACAGGTAGGCGAGCGCCATCTGGTAGATGCGGCTGAAGCGCCCGTGGGTCTGCTCGTAGGCGGCGGCCACCACGCCCGCGTCCGCCGCAATGGTTCGGGCCCGTTTCCACACGTCGGTGACCTCGATGTGGTCGATCCGTTCGCCCCACGGGCCCCAACGCGTCAGGACGGGCTCCTTTTGCAGGTCGGATTGCTGGAGCTCATACAGCTCGCCGCCGGCTTGCTCGCCCATCGTGCGCAGGGAGGGGGTCACCTCCTCGTGCACCGCGTCGGGCAGGTGGCGGCGGAGGTAGCTCCGCAGCACCCGATCGTCGTCGTACTGATTGCCCAGTTCTGGCGGCTCCTGGGTGAACTTCGACGGCATGGGGATGGAGACGTGAGGAGCGGAAAAGGGTCCGTTTGTACGCCTGGGGGAGGGGGCCGTTCACCAGCGGGCCGGAACCTGCAGGGACCCGCTCCGTGGCCCGTCGCGGACGGTTTGCTTTCGATGATTGTCTTGGTCGCATGTACCGAATGGTTCGCTGGGGCGCCCTTGGGATGGGAGGGCTGTTGCTCCTGCTTGTCGGGGTCGTTCTCGTCCGCACACTGAGTCTCGACAGCCGGCAGGTGGCGTCCGGAGAGCCGGCCCTCGCAGCGGTTGACTCCGGGGCGGTGGACCGATTGGCCTCGGCCCTGCGGCATCCCACCGTCACGCAGCGGGACCCGTCGGCACTGGACAGCGCCGCCTACCGCGCCCTCTACGCCGACCTGGAGCGGGCCTTTCCGGAGGTCCACGAAACGCTCGACACCACGCACGTCAACGGCCTGAGCCGCCTGTACACGTGGCCCGGGACGAATCCAACCCGGGCGCCGGTCGTCCTGATGGCGCACGTAGATGTGGTGCCCATCGAGTCCGATTCGGCCTGGACGCACCCGCCGTTCGGCGGCACGGTGGCCGACGGCTACGTGTGGGGGCGCGGCGCGCTCGATGACAAGTCCAGTGCGGTCGGGATTCTGGAGGCCGTGTCTACGCTCCTGGCGCAGGGCGTGCGCCCCGACCGGCCCGTCCACATCGCCGTCGGGCACGACGAGGAGGTGGGGGGACGGCGCGGCGCCAAGGCACTCGCCGACCGCATTCTGGATCAGGGCCCGGCGCCCGCACTGGTGGTGGACGAGGGAGGCGCACTCACGGAGGGGGCCCTGCCCGGTCTCGACCGCCCCCTCGCCGTGGTCGGCATCGCGGAGAAAGGGTACCTGAGCGTGGAGCTTACGGCCACGGGCGACGGGGGGCATTCGTCGGCGCCCCCGACCCAGACCAGCATTGAGAGCCTAAATGAAGCCCTGGGGCGCCTGCGGGCCGATCCGCTGCCGGCCCGGCTCGACGGGGTGATGGGACAGACGCTCGACTACGTGGCCCCGGAGACGAGTCTGCCGATGCGGACGGCCCTGGCGAACCGGTGGCTCACCGCCCGGGGCCTCCGGTGGGCGCTGAATCAGGAGGCCGCCACCCGCGCCGCGATCCGGACGGTGCAGGTGCCCACGCGGCTGGACGCGGGCGTCAAGGACAACGTAATTCCGACCTCCGCCCGCGCCACGATCAACTACCGCATTCTTCCGAGCCATTCCATTGACCGGGTGCGGGAGCACATCCAGTCGGCCATCGGCGACCTGCCCGTGACGGTGGAGGCCGGACAGACGAGCCCGCCCACCGCGGTGTCGGCAACACAGGACTCGACGTTTCGCCTGCTGCAACGCACCATTCGGCAGGTCACCTCCGACTCCGTCGTGGTCGCCCCGTACCTGGTGCCCGGCGCCACCGACAGCCGGTACTACGCCGACGCCACCGATCACGTCTACCGGCACATTCCCTACACCCTGACCCCCGACGACCGCGGCCGCATTCACGGCGTCGACGAGCGAATTGCCGTAGATGACTACAAAACCGTCGTGCGCTACTATATGCGTCTGATTCAGAACGCCGAGGCGCTGCCCGGGGAGCAGGCGGCGGGGCGTTAACCGAACAGCAGCTGCACCACGTAGACCGAGGCCAGAAAGCCCACGAAATCGGCAAAGAGGCCGGCGGGCACGGCGTGGCGCGTGTCGCGGATGTTGACGGCCCCGAAGTAGACGGCGATCACGTAGAAGGTCGTCTCGGTGGAGCCGAACATCGTGGCCACCATTTTCACGACCAGCGAGTCCTCGCCGTACTGGTTAATCATGTCGGCCACGAGGCCCGCCGAGCCGGAGCCCGTGAGCGGGCGTACGATCCCCATGGGCAACACCTCCGCGGGCACCCCGATGGCGCCCAGCACCGGATCGAGCGCGTTCACCAGAAAGTCCATGGCGCCGGAGGCCCGAAACATCCCGATGGCGAACAGGATGGCGATGAGGTAGGGAATGATCGTCACCGCCACGTCGAATCCCTCCTTCGCCCCCTCCACGAACACCTCGTAGACCCGTACGCCCTTGATCAGGCCGTAGAGCGGAAAGCCGACGAGGAGGGCGGGGAGTGTTAGTCCTCGGGGGGTGGATCGGCGCTCTGTACGCGATGGGGCGCCGTGGCGCGGAACCAGGGCAGCTTGCTCAGAACGAGGGCGCCCACAATCCCCGCGATGGTAGAGAAGAACGTCGCCAGGGTAATCGAGAAGAAGAGCTGGTTGATCTGCAGCCCCATGATGGCGACGAGGAGGGAGGGGGGCACCAGCTGGACGCTCGACGTATTGAGCGCCAGCAGCATCACCATGTCGTCCGTGGCGGTGTCCTCCGACGGGTTCAGGTCCTGCAGGTCCTCCATGGCCTTGATGCCGAGGGGGGTTGCGGCGTTGCCCAGACCAAACACATTGGCCAGGAGGTTGAGCGACACATTGGCCAGGGCCGGGTGGTCGTCCGGCACATTCGGGAACAGGGGGCTGAGGAGGGGGCGCACCGCCCCAGCCAGGGCGTTCACGAGCCCGGCCTCCTCGCCAATCTTGACCAGCCCGAGCATGAGTCCGAGCACCCCAATCAGGCTGAGGGCGAGCGAGGCGGCCGTCTCGGCGAAATTGAGCGCCGCCTGCGCAATACTGTTGAGCTTCCGAAAGCGCACGGGCTCGAACTGAACACCGCCCGTCACCCGTGCCGCGCCGGAGGAAAGGGCGGCGCCCGTTAAGGTGCCGCGCAGGGCGGGGTTCTCGTCGCTCTCGTGGAACGACTTGATTGTGGCCAGCGGCTCGGGGAGCGAGGCCTCGTCCGAAAACTGTACCTGGCGCCCCTCCCGCGTCTGCACCAGCGTGCCCTCGTAGGTCGAATCGAGGGACACGTCGACCTCGAAGAACTGCCGGTACTCACTTGGGGGGAGCCGAATCTCAATCGGTTGCCGGCGTGCCTCCGGATCATACGTGTCCGGAAAGGCCACCGTGACGGGAACGGCCGCGTCGTTGCGGAACCGATTCTCGGCGAGCTCCTGCGAGTCGATCGCAAGCGCAAACACCAGGCTGAAGATAATCAGCCCGGACCAAATGTAGTTAAGCATAACGCACGAGGGCTGCTCGAACCTGACGAACCGCCCTCATCATAGGCACTGCCCCCCAGAAGCGAAATCCCGCGAGCGGGGGCTACTCGGACGATCCCCCGGCCGCCGAGAAGAAGTAGCGGAAGCCGATCGCCCCATCGAAGCGGAAGCCGGCCGGGTCGGTGACGTTCAGGGTGGGGGCCACCTCCACGAAAATGTCGACCGGCGCCGAGCCGAGCATGTAATCGGCGCCCACGGGCACCCGCAGGGCGAACTGATTGTCCGTATCCTCCAGGATGGTGACCTGGGCCCCGGCGCCGACGTACAGCGCGAGGAAGCCCTCGTCGACCTCCAACTCGTTGAAGTTGTGGAAGAGATAGTCTCCCTGGAGCAGCCAGTACGACGGGTCGGCGGCTTGTTGCGATTGCGTTCCGCCCTGAGTCTGCGTGCCGCCGATGTAGAAGGACGTCATGCCCGCGACGGCCTGGCGGTCCGAAAGCCACGTCTTTGCGGCGAACCCAACCGGATGCTGGGTCACGGCCGCCGAGCTGTTGGTGGTGCCGAGCGACACCCCCACCCCGGTTCCCTCTGCCTGAGCAGAGGCGGCCTGCGGAGACCACCCGATGAGGAGGACGGTGGAGAGGAGCACAAAACCGAGAGAGCGGGACATGGAGAGAAGGAGGGTTGTAGAAGAAAAAACACCGAGAGTAGCGAACGGCCCAAGGTCCCATTCGTTGTGGAATTCGTCAAGAACCGCGCGCACGGACAGGCGCTTTTTCCCGTGCACGACGGTGCGTTGCCGACGCTGAATGCCGCTGTGCCGATGAAGATTCTCCACCTCGATGATGCACTGCTCGTGGTCCAGAAGCCGGCCGGGCTGCTGGCGCAGCCCGACCACACGGGCGATCTGGACGTGCTGACGCTGGCAACGGAGCGCATGCGGGAGGCGTCCGGGGCGCCGGACCCGTTTGTTGGCCTCGTCCACCGCCTCGACCGTCCGACCTCCGGACTCATGGTGCTGGCCCGGTCGTCGGAGGCGGCGCGGGCATTGAGCGCCCAGTTCCGCGAGCGCACGATCTCCAAACAGTACCTCGCGCTTGTGGAGGGGGCGCTCCGGGGCATCGGCACGTGGACAGACTACATCGCCAAGCCGGGGCGAACCCCCACCCTCGTCCCTCCGGACAATTCCAACGGCAAGCGAGCGCGGCTCCAGTGGCAGGCCCTCGCCCGCACCGACGAGCACACGCTTCTCCAGATTCGGCTGGAGACCGGTCGCCCCCACCAGATCCGACTGCAGGCGGCGGATCGGGGCCACCCCGTGGTCGGCGACACGCGGTACGGGGCAGAGACCCCCCGCGACGGAATTGTGCTCCACCACACCCTCCTGCGCCTGGACCATCCAGGGCGGAATCGTCGGGTCACCTTCACGGCCTTCCCCCCGGCCACCTGGCGTCCGCTCCTCTCGGGGGAGATGCAGAAGGCCATTGAGCGCCTCCTGGCCCAGGCCCGGCCCGACGCGCCCACGGAGCCCGAATGAAAATGCCGGGACCCGGAAGTTGTCGGCGAACGCCCCATGGCAGAGGCGGTTGGAGGGCCCTGCAACAATCCGCCCTTTATCCCTCCGTCCCGGCATGGCTGATGACTTCGATCGGGTTGAGACCCTTCGCAAGAACCCCCGTGACGATATGCCGCTGGCCCATCGGATGCAGCGGTTCGTCGAGGCCCTCCAGATCCGAATTACGAAGCGCCTCGATGCGCTCGACGACGAGGCGTCCTTCCGGGTAGACCGCTGGGACCGGGAGGAAGGAGGCGGCGGGATCACCGCGGTCATTGAGGGGGGCGACGTCTTCGAGAAGGGCGGCGTAAACACCTCGGCGGTCCACGGCCCGTTGCCCGATCGGATGGCTGAGGCCTTCGAGGTCGACGCCAAGCCCTTTTTCGCCACGGGGCTTTCGCTGGTGCTACACCCGCGATCGCCGCACGTGCCCACGGTCCACGCCAACTTCCGCTATTTTGCGCTGGGGGAGAACCTGATGGATCCTGAGGACGAGTGGTTTGGCGGCGGCGCCGACCTTACGCCCTACTACCCGCGCCTGGAGGACGTGCAGCACTTTCACCGGACCTGGAAGGACGTCTGCGACGACCACGCCGGGGTGGCCGACTACGAGGGATTCAAGGACGAGTGTGACGACTATTTTTACGTCGCGCACCGTGAGGAGGCGCGCGGCGTCGGCGGCATCTTCTACGACTACCTGCGCGACGATCCCGAGGGCACCTTCTTCTTCAGCCGCGAGGCCGGGCGCGCCTTTCTGCGCTCCTATTTGCCCATTGTAAAGCGGCGCATGGAAGAGGACTGGACCGAGGAGGAGCGGGCGTATCAGCTGTTGCGCCGCGGGCGGTACGTGGAGTTCAACCTTGTGTACGACCGCGGGACGAAGTTTGGGCTGGAGACCGGCGGGCGAACCGAAAGCATTCTGATGAGCCTGCCCCCTCACGTCACCTGGCGCTACGACCACCAGCCCGCCGCGGGCTCGGCCGAGGCGAAGGCGGAGTGGTACTTTCAGCCCCGCCCCTGGCTCGACCTCACCCCCGCGGACGTGCCCGACGGGACGGAGTAGGCGGATCGCCTCTTTTGGGGAAAGTTCAACCCCGGGGAGGAACCGCAAAATCAACCCGATCGCATAAGGTATTCGACCCTCTCTCCGAAGAGATTCCCTCGGCCAGCCCAACCGTTTATGACGCCCCTCGCCTTTGAACGCCTGTACGGGTTCGATGAGCGAGTCTGTCGAGGCAGCTACTACCCCTCCACGCCCCTTCGGGTGGACGAGGGCGATCGGGTGGGGGTGGTGCTCCTGGGAGCGGGCGGCCCCGAGACGCTGGACGACGTGGAGTCGTTTCTCTACAACCTCTACATGGACCCCATCCGTGTTGACCTGCCGGTCGAGGGGCGGCTCCGGCACTGGCTGAGCACGGCCCTCGCGCGGTACCGGGCCTCCCAGGTACGCTCCGAGTACGAGCTCATCGGGGGCGGCACGCCCACCATCCGGCTCGCGCAGGAGCAGGCCGAAAGCCTGCAGCGCCACCTCCGGGGGCAGTACGGATCCCCGACGGGCACCGAGTTTCGCGTGTACGTGGGCATGCGCTACGGTCCGCCGTTCAGTGAAGACGCCTGGGCCCAATTGCGGGCGGACGAGGTCGACAAGGTCGTCCTGGTGCCGTTGTACCCGCAGTACGCGCAGGACACCAGCGGAACGGTGCTCGCGTACTGGAAGGCCGTGGCCGCGCAGGACCCGGAAACGTCGTGGCCGACGACCTCGGTGACCGAGTTTGCGGCCAACCCGAAGTACATCCAAGCCCTGTCCGAGCGCATCGACGAGGGGCTGCAGCGGTTCCGTCGCGATCGGCGGGGGGAGGTGCAGTTGCTATTTAGCGCACACGGGGCGTCCCGCCACGAGAATCAGGACGGACGCGACCCGTTCTGCTACCACGTGCAGGCCACGGTGGAAGAGATCATGCGGCATCGAGGGCACGATCGGCCGTTCCGCATCGCCTTCCGCGAAACCGAGGGCTGGGGGGCGTCGCTCGCTCCCTCCACGCCCAATGTGCTGGAGACGATCGCCGCGGACGGGGGCGGGCCCGTGCTCGTCGTTCCGGTGTCGTTGATTACGGACAACGTGGAGAATCGCTATGCGCTCGACATCAAGATGCGCTCCCGGGCCCGATCGCTCGGGATCGAGCGCTTTGAGGTGGCCTCGGGGCTGAACACGCACCCCCTCTTGATCGAAGCGATCGGGGAAGCCGTCGCGTCGCAGTTGCGGCTCCCGGTCGACGTGAACCAGCTCCGGGTGGGCGGCGATGGGGCGTCGCAACAGTACGAGCTGCTGTCGCCCGACGACGCCCCCCGGCTGCACGTGGAGGGCCACCTGCCGGGGTGCCCCGATGTGACCCACGACCTCCGCCCGCGCCGATGGGCGGGGGCGCCGGAGGCGTCCCCGCAGGCGACGCCCCAGAGCGACGAGTCGGCGTCGTCCCCACCGACCCCGTCCTGAAACGTCCGCTCGCCGAGGCACCGCTTGCTCCCCACGTCCCGCGTCTTCATGACCACCCCCGCCGATCCGTTGTCGCCTTCCGACCACCTACTTCGCACCCTGGCGTCCGTGCCCGTGTCCAGCTCGGTCCTGGACCTGGGCTGCGGGGAGGGACGCCACACCGAACCGCTGCTCCGACTGGGGTTTCCGGTGCACGCCTGCGATCCCGAGCCGACGGCGGTCGAGGCGACGCGGGACGCCATCCGCTCGCTGGTGGGGGACGACACGGCTGAGACCTGCGTCCAGGCGCGTCCGCTTGGGGCGGTGGCCTCGATCGACGAGTCGTTCGACTGGGTTGTGGCAGATCGGGGAGAGCGCTACGCCTCGTCCCTCGACGAGCTCACCACCCTCTTCCACGCCGCCCACGACCTGCTGTCGCCGGGAGGGTGGCTTTTCGTGACGGTGCCCACGACGGAGCCCGGTAGCAACGCGGAGCGGCCGGCGGGGCTTGTGGTGACCGAGGATCAGTTGGAGCGCTGCCGGGAGGCGGCGGGGCTGGAGGTCGCGAGCACCCCCACCCGGATCGACGACACGCAGCCCCCTCGGCTCCGCGCCCTCTATCGCCGCGTCGACCCGAAGACGCCAGCCTAACGGGGTCGTTACGGATGGCGCAGCGGGCCTGCAGAGGGACCATCGGCGCCGCGGCGGGCGTACAGCACGACCTCACGATACACTCGCAAAAAGCCACGCACTCCATGGAAGTTGCTCCGTCTGCGCTGGATTTGAAGCAAAGCAAACGGCTCTACGAGCGCGCCCAGCACTGCATCCCCGGCGGCGTAAACTCCCCGGCCCGTGCCTTCGACAGCGTGGGCGGCACGCCCCTCTTCATCGAGCGGGCCGAGGGGGCGTACATGGAGGATGCCGACGGGCATCGGTACCTCGACTATGTCGGCTCGTGGGGGCCCATGATTTTCGGCCACGCCCACCCGGACGTGGTCGGGGCCGTCCAGGAGCAGGCCGAGGCTTCTACCTCGTTCGGAGCGCCCACCGAGATTGAAATCGACGTGGCAGAGTTGGTCTGCGACCTCGTGCCGTCGGTCGACAAGGTGCGCATGGTCAACTCCGGCACCGAAGCCACCATGAGTGCCGCGCGGCTGGCGCGGGGCTACACGGGGCGCGACAAGGTGATCAAGTTCGAGGGCAACTACCACGGCCACGGCGACTTCTTCCTGATCGCGGCGGGGAGCGGCCCGATGACGCTTGGCAAACCCGACTCGCCGGGCGTGACGGAGGGCAACGCGAAGGACACCCTGCTCGCGCCCTACAACGACATCGATCACGTGCAGCGCCTCGTCGAGGCGCACGCAGACGAGGTCGCGTGCATCATTGTCGAGCCCATCGCGGGCAACATGGGGTGCATTCCCCCGGAGCCTGGGTTTCTGGAAGGCCTGCGCGAACTCTGCGACCTCCACGACATCGTGCTGATCTTCGACGAGGTCATGACGGGCTTCCGCGTGGCGCCGGGGGGCGCGCAGGAACGCTTCGGCGTGACCCCCGACCTCACGTGCCTCGGCAAGATCATTGGCGGCGGCCTGCCAGTCGGGGCGTACGGCGGACGCAAAGAGATCATGGACTACGTGGCGCCGACGGGGCCGGTGTATCAGGCCGGAACCCTCAGCGGAAACCCCCTGGCCATGCGCGCCGGCCACGCTACGCTGTCCAAGATTGCGGAGGAGAAGGACGAGGTGTACCCCGACCTTGAAGAGTTTGGGGCAGCCCTCGAATCCGGTATGCGACAGAACCTTGAGGCCCTTGGGCTCGACTACACGATTAACCGAGTGGGGGCCATGATGAGCCTCTTCTTCACTGACCAGCCGGTGTTCGATCAGGAGTCGGCACAGACGACCGACACGGACCGGTACGCCGCCTACTTTCACGGCATGCTGGAGAAAGGCATCTACCTGCCGCCGTCGCAGTTCGAGGCGATTTTCTTCGGCACCAAGCACGACGAGGAGGCCCTGGAGGCGACCCTTCAGGCCCAGCGCACGGTCCTGGAGCGCATCCATTAGCGCGCGGCGTCCAGCACCGTCTCCTCGAAGCGAGACCAGTCGTTCAGGTTTTCCAGCAGGGCGTCGGGTCTGCACGCCGCAAGCGCCTCCCGGTCGCTTCCCCCGGTGCAGACCGCGACGGACCGCACGCCGGTGGCCCGCGCGCACTGGACATCGCGATCCGTGTCGCCAATGACGATGGTCCGGTCCCGCGAGAAGGCGTGCCCCGTGTTCTCCCGGGCGCGGCGGAGGGCGAGGGGCGGGAGGGCGTCCCGTTCGGCGTGGTCGCTGCCGAAGGCCCCGACGGAGAAGTGGTCGGCGAGCCCTACCGCGTCGAGCTTGTGATAGGCGATGGGCTCCACGTTCCCGGTCACGAGGGCCAGGTGGACGTCCTCCCGGCGCGTCAGGGTGCGGAGGAGGGAGCGGACCCCGGGAAGCGGTTGGACGTGCTGGGGCTGAATGGCGTTCTGGGCGGCCGTCACGTAGGCCTCCAGGGCCGCCTCGAGCGTTTCGGCTGTCGGGTCGTGCCCGTTGTGCGAAAGGACCGAGCGGAGAATGTCGGGGTCCGTGCGCCCCGAAAACGAGATGCCCTCGGTGGAAATGGGGGCGTCCAGCAGGTCGGAAAGGGTTTCCGTGATGGCCGATCGGCCGGCCCCGTTCACGGTCACGAGGGTGCCGTCGATGTCGAATAGCAGCAGGGTCATGCGCAGGGGGAGTGCGGGGAGAAGGGCGTCGGTTGTTGCCCGGAAGGGGCCGTCGCGGCGGGGATGTGTCGCAGACGAATGGCGTGAGAAAGGGGAGTGGCGTTGAATCCTCCCCCCGTCTCGTTCATTCGTCTTATCAAAGCATTACACCGTCTCCTGTACCTGTCTTTTCCCACGGAAGATCCCCACGCCTGCATGGTCTCTCCCGACGACGCTCACCCCGGCGACCGCGACAAAACCCTCTACCTGATCGATGCGATGGCCCTGGCGTACCGGGCCCACTACATTTTTATCAGTCGGCCCCTCATCAACTCGAAAGGCCAGAATACCTCGGCGGCGTACGGCTTCACCAACTCCCTGCTGAAGCTGATCGACGACCACGACATTGAGCACACCGCCGTGGTGTTCGACGCGGAGAGTGAGGACGGCACGTTCCGTGAGGACATCTACGAGGACTACAAGGCCCACCGCGACCCCCCGCCCGAGGAGCTGCTCGAAAATCTCCCACGCATCAAAAACATCGTGCGGGCAATGGACATCCCGGTGCTGGAGGTGCCCGGAGTGGAGGCGGACGACGTAATCGGGACCCTGGCCCGGCAGGCGGACGAGGACGGCGCCGATGTGGTCATCGTCTCCCCCGACAAAGACTTCAAGCAGCTCCTCACGGAGCACATCTCAATCTTCAAGCCGGCGAAGGGGGACCAGGACTTCGAGATCATCACGGACGATGTCTTTCGGGAGGAGTACGGGCTCGACCCGGTGCAATTTGTCGACATGCTTGCCCTGTGGGGCGATAGCTCCGACAACGTGCCGGGGGTGCCCAACATCGGAGAGAAGACCTCGATGAAGTACCTCAAGGACTACTACGATGTCGAAGAGGTCATCGAACACGCGGACGAGATTGGGGGGAAGCGAGGGCAAAACCTCAAAGAGTACGCCGACGAGGCGCGCATGTCGAAGCGACTCGTTCGCATCCGCACCGACCTCGACGTGGGGCTCGACTGGCACCAGCTCCGGTGTGCGTCACCGGACCGGGAGGAGCTTGTCCGCCTCTTCCAGGAGTATGAGTTCGAGTCCTTCATCGACCGGCTGGACCTGAATGGGGGCGCCCCGGCCGACTCGGGCGAGGAGGCGGAGGAGGACGAGGCCGAAGACCCGGCGCTTTCGTTCGACTTTGGGCCGTACGAGGAGGTTCAGGAGCTGACCCCGGCGGCTGTCGACTACGACATCGTGGAGACGCGAGACGAGCTGGAAGTGTTTGCCGATCGCCTGGCCGCCAAGGACCGCTACGCCTTCGATACGGAGACCACCTCCACGGACCCGATGTACGCGGAGCTGGTCGGGCTCTCCTTTAGCTGGGAAGAAGGGACGGCCACGTACGTACCCACGCCCCTCCCGGACGACACGTCCACCGAGGAGGTCCTCGACGTGCTGGCCCCGGCCCTTGCGGCCGACACCACCACCGTGGGGCACAACCTCAAGTACGACCTGCTGGTGCTGTTGCGCCAGGGCGTGCACGTGGGCGGCTCGCTGGTGGACACCATGGTGGCGCACTACCTGGTGGCCCCCGAAGAGAACCACAACCTGGACGATGTGGCACGCTCGGTACTCAATTACAAGATGGTGCCGATCAGTGAGCTGATCGGGGACGATCAGGAGGCGGAGACAATGCGCGACGTAGACGTGGAGGAGGCCGCCCCGTACGCCTGCGAGGACGCCGACATCGCCCTCCGCTTGGCCGACGCGCTCCAGGAAAAGCTGGAGTCGGGCGGCGTCCGCGAGATTGCCGAGGACATCGAGTTCCCTCTGGTGCGCGTGCTCGCCCTCATGGAGCACGTGGGCATCCGGGTGGACACCGATGTGCTGGACGCGTTCTCCGAAGAGCTGCAGTCGGAGCTTGACGAGATGGAGGCGGAAATCTTTGAGTTGGCGGGCGAGGAATTCAACATCAACTCGCCCCAGCAACTCGGCGAGATTCTGTTCGAGAAGCTGGACCTGCCCGTCATTTCGAAGACGCCCACCGGGAACCCCTCCACGAAAGAAAGCGTGCTGCAGGAGCTCTCCACGGAGCACGACATCCCCGCCCTCGTCCTCGACTGGCGGTCCATCTACAAGCTGAAAAGCACGTACCTGGACGCGCTCGGGGAACTGGTGCATCCCGAGACGGGGCGCATCCATACCAGCTTCAACCAGACGCGGACCACCACGGGGCGACTGTCCTCCAGCGATCCGAACCTGCAAAACATCCCGATTCGTACGGAGCTGGGGCGCAAGATTCGCCGCGCGTTCGTCCCGCGGGAGGGGTGGACCCTCATGGCCGCGGACTATGCCCAGATCGAGCTCCGCATCCTGGCCTCCATGAGTGGGGACGAGGCGATGCAGGAGACCTTCCGCAACGACGGCGACATTCACACCGATGCCGCCGCCCGCGTCTTTGGGATCGACCCGGCGGATGTCTCGCGCGACCAGCGCCGGAAGGCCAAGGAGGTGAACTACGGGATTCCGTACGGCGTCTCGCCCTGGGGGCTCGCCCAGCGCCTCCGCGTGCCGGTCGACGAGGCACAGGACCTCATCTCACAGTATCAGAAGTCGTACCCCGGAGTCTCGCAGCTTCTCAATGAGCTGGTCGAGAAGGCGCGGGAGCGGGGCTACGCCGAAACCCTGCTGGGCCGCCGCCGCTACCTGCCGGACATCGACAGCTCGAACAGCAATCGCCGCGGATACGCCGAGCGGGTGGCCGTGAACATGCCGATCCAGGGAACCCAGGCCGACATGATCAAGATTGCGATGAACCGGGTGCAGGAGCGGCTCGACGCGGAGGACTGGCAGGCCAAGATGCTGCTCCAGGTGCACGATGAGCTTGTCTTTGAGATGCCCCCCGACGAGCTGGACCCCGTTCGGGCCATGGTCCGCGACGAAATGGAAGAGGCCCTGCCGCTCGACGGCGTCCCCGTCCTCGTCGACATCGAGGCCGGAAAGGACTGGCTCGACGCACACTAACATGCCCCGTGCCCGGACCACGAAGGATCCTCGAATGAAGTGTAGCGGGTGACACCTACACTTCTGCCATGCTTGTACTTCCGACTTTGACCTAATGTTATGACTGAGGTAAAATCCCCTCCTGCGGTCCCTTCGGCATTCACCTTTGTCGAGTCGTCCCAGGACATCGAGTGCTACCGGCTCGACGACAACGGCCTCCGCGTGCTGCTCCTGCCACAGGACGGCGCCCCGGTGGCGACATCCATGGTGACCTACCACGTGGGCAGCCGGAATGAGCGCACGGGCCACACCGGCGCGACCCACATGCTCGAGCACCTGATGTTTAAGGGGACGGAGCGCTTTCACAAGCGGAAGGGGACCTCAATCTTTGAGACGCTGCAGCGCGTGGGGGCGGAGGTCAACGCCTCCACGTGGGTGGACCGCACGAACTACTACGAAATGCTTCCCACCGAGCACCTGCCGCTGGCCTTCGACATTGAGGCCGACCGGATGCGGAACGCCCTTCTCGACCCGCAGGACGTGGAGTCCGAGCGCACTGTCATCCTGAACGAGCGCGACCGCAACCAGAATGACCCGGTCTCGCGCCTGTTCGACGAGGTGTGGGGCGCGGCCTTTGTCGCACACCCGTACCACCACCCCACGATCGGGTGGCGGAGCGACATTGAGGGAATGACGCCCGACGACCTCCGCTCCTTCTACGACACCTACTACTGGCCCAACAACGCGACCCTCTCGATCGTCGGCCAGTTTGACCGGCGGGAGACCCTGGAGGAGGTGGCCGATCAGTTTGGGCGCCTCGACGCGGCCAACCACGAGATTCCGCAGGTGACGACCGACGAGCCAGAGCAGACGGGACAACGCCGGGTGTCCGTAAAGCAGGAGGGCCAGCTGGGCGCGGTCCTGATGGGGTACAAGTCGCCCCCCGCCACGGACCCCGACTCGGATGTCCTGGACATTCTGGCCCGCATCCTCGCCTCGGGCAAAGGCAGCCGGCTCTTTCGACGGTGTACGGACCAGGGACTCACCAGCGACGTGTTCGGGGTGAACTTCCGCCTGCGCGACCCGAGCCTCTTTTCCGTGTTTGCCTACCTCGCGCCCGAGGCAGAGCACGAGGAGGTCGAAGAGGCCATCCGCGACGAAATCGAATCCATCCGGGCCGACGGGGTGACGCAGGACGAACTCGACCGGGCCCGTACCCAACTCCGCGCGCAGACGGCCTTTGACCGCGACGGCTCCATGCGGGTGGCCTCGCAACTGAACGAGGCCCTGGCGGCCGGCGACTGGAAGCTGTACACGCAGTACCTCGACCGCCTCGAAGAGGTGACCACCGCCGACGTGCAGCGCGCTGCGCAGACGTACCTGCAGGACGATACCAGCACGATCGGCTGGTACGTGCCAACCGCTCAGTAATCGGTCCCGCTCCTCTTTCTCGCCACTTCCTTCTGTGTCCATGAGCACCGTTCCAAGCCTCGCCCCTCGCATTCAGGACCAAACGGTCGGTCCGGCCCGCGTCCTTACGCTTCCCACCAGCGTGGACGACGTCGTCTCGTGGCGGGCTTCTTTTTTGACCTACCCCGACCTGGCGGCTGGGGATCACCTCCGACAGAAGCTCACCGTGTCGCTCCTGGACAAGGGGACGCAGCAGCGCGACCGCTTTGAGCTGGCGCAGGTGCTGGAGGACTGCGGCGCCAAGCTCGACCTGTCCAGCGACGGCCTGTACGTGGATGTGTCGGGCCGCGCCCTCGCCGATGACGTGCCCAAGGTGATGGACGTACTGGCCGAGATGCTCCGAACGCCTGCTTTCGACCCCGAGGAGTTTGAGAAGGCCCGTGCGCAGGTGGCCGCCGACCTCCAGCGGCGCATGGAAAAGACGGGGGCGCAGGCCGCCTCGGCCCTCACGCGGCGCCTCTTTGCCGCTGGTCATCCCAACCACTCGGCCGCCCCGGAGGAGCAGCTGCGCACCCTTCAGCAACTGACGGTCGAGGACGTGCGGGCGTACCATGCGCATCACTTTGGGGCCGAGGAGTGGACGCTGGCGTTCGCGGGCGATCTCGACCACGATCGCATCCGGTCGGTCGTGGCGGAGGCGTTCGAGGGGTGGGCGCCCCACGACGCCGAGCCCGTCCACGAGACGGAGCCCTCCCCCGAGGCGCCCGGACGGAGCGTCCTCCCCATGCCGGACAAGTCGAATGTCGACGTGCGGATTGGGCATGCCCTCCCGTTGCGCCGCGACGACGAGGCGTACCCGGCGCTGTACGTGGGCAACTACATTCTCGGGGGGAATTTTGCGGCCCGGCTCATGAACACGGTGCGCGACGAAAAAGGGCTGACCTACCACATTGGGTCGGGCCTGTCGGGGATTTCCACGCGCTACGCGGGCTACTGGCAGGCCAGCGTGACGCTGAGTCACGAGGCACTGGAGGCGGGAGTGGAGGCGACCCTGGACGTGATCGAGGAGTTTGTCGACAACGGGGCGACCGCCGAGGAGCTGGAGGCGAAGAAAACAACCATCACGGGCTCGTACACGGTGGGGCTGGGGACCACCCGGCGGCTGGCCCAGTCGATCCTTACCACCGCGGAGCGCGGGTTCGAGATGGATTATCTTGATCAGTTTCCCCGCGACATTGAGGCGCTCACCCTGGAGGAGGTGAATGAGGCCGTCCGCACCTATCTACGACCGCAGGAGCTGCACGAGGCGCGGGCGGGCGTCCGTCCCGAGCCCGTGGAGACGCCGGAGCACAGCGCTTCGAGTCGCTAGCACCCCTACCGCAGCTGAGGCAGGGGGGAGATGGGGGGCGCCCCAGACGTGATCTATTGCCTCCGGACCACACGGACAGGACCGCTGGCCCGCGCGCCCTAGTCGTCGGGGGCGTCGTTCCGGATGATGGAGAGCCGCTCCTTCGCCGACAGGGGGGATTCCTTCGGCATCGCGAAGGCCAGGCCGAAGTACGCGAGGAGGAAGGGCCCCCCGGAGGCAATCACGCCGATGACGAACGCGATGCGGACGAGCGTGGAGTCCAGGTTCAGGTAGTTCGCAATCCCTCCACAGACGCCCATCAGCTTCTTGTCGGTCCGGGATCGGGTGAGGCGCTTCTTGGACGAGGCGGCGGGCTCCTCCACGACCTTTGTCTCGCCGGTTTCGGCATCGACCGCCTTCTTCTGCTCCGCGTCCGATTTCGAGGAGGACGGGCGCCAGGTGAGCACCCCGAAGCCCAGAAGAATGACCAGCACGCCCACCAGCCACGGAAGCGCCGCACCGAGGCCGCCCAGGGCGGGTTCAGCCCAGACGCCCAGCTCGCTCAGCAGATACACGATGCCGGCCACGATAAGGCTGAGGCCCGTGATCGTGGGCAGGTTCAGCATGCTCGATTCCTCGGACGCATCGTCGTCGAAGTAGAGGGCATCCAATTCCTCCTCCGACACGTCGTCGAGGTCGAGGGTCGTTTCGCCGACCTCGAACGGCGTGGGCTGTTCGTGGGTCTGCTCGGAGCGAGACGAGGGAGAGGAGCGAGAGCGTTCTTGGTTGGCCATGGGACTGAAGGGAATGGACGGAAGGCAGCGGCAAGCAGCCGGGAGCTAGTCCACAGCGAACGTGCCCCGTTCCGTGATGATTGACGTTAAGGCCACGTCGTGAGGAGCCGACGGCACCGTGGGCAGGAGGCACTCGTGGTACACGAGGCCGATCCGGGGGCCCTGCACGGCCGCCAGAAAGGCGTCGTAGTAGCCGGCCCCGTGCCCGACGCGGTGGCCGGTGCGCCGACCGGCCCCCAGGGCGGGCACAACCGTCGCGTCGAGTTGCTCGGGCGGAATCCGCGGCGCGTGGGTCGGTTCGCGGATGTCCCAGCGGTTGGTCGTGAGGGTGTCCGGGCCGTCGTAGCGTCGTGGGATCATCGTAGGGTGTTCGGGATCGTAGCTCGTCACCACGGGGAGCGCCACGGTGGCGCCCCGGCCCCGAAGGGCCGCGATGAGCAGGCGCGTGTCCACTTCTCCCCGTGTAATCTGAGGCCAGTACAGCAGAACGGTCTGGGCCGAGGACAGCCCTGGATGGTGTAGGGCCCGGTGGGCGATGAGTGCACCGCGGGCCTGCTGGCTCGCTCGGGAGAGCGAGTCGCGATACGCCCGGAACCGGGTCCGGCAGTCCTCTTTCGAGGGCGGGGCGGCAGAAGAGCCCATTATGGAGGGTGGGCCGACATCAAAAGGCAGTGTACACGATAAAAACGCCTGGGACTCTGAAAACGATCCATCGACGCCCGACGAAAAACACGGAGGTGGCAGGAAGAATGTTACAGGCAGCGACGGAGAGAAATCAGCCCCAGCGAATTATGGGTGAACACCCTTCGTGAAAGGGATCGTACGACAGGATGCGTTTCGTATAGAGAACGGTTATGCTGGAAACACCCCCGTACTGCCCTCGTGGGGTTCCATTCCGGTTTGTCCCGCCCGCCAATCGGGACGGGGCTCGACGACCCATTCTATCGCTTTCGAAGTTGTCTCCACTCCCATGTTTGAGAGCCTGTCCGAAAAGTTGGAAGGAGCCCTCCAGTCCGTGACGGGGCAGGGCCGGATCAACGAGGTAAATGTGGCGGAGACCATGCGGGAGATTCGCCGCGCGCTCCTGAACGCGGACGTCAATTATCAGGTCGCCAAGGAGTTTACCAACAACGTGAAGGAGAAGGCGACCGGGGAGGAAGTGCTCACGTCGGTGACGCCGGGACAGCAACTTACCAAGATCATCCACGATGAGCTGACCCGCGTCCTGGGGGGAGAGCACGAAGGGCTGTCGATGGCCGACACGCCGCCCACGGTCATCCTGGTGGCCGGACTCCAGGGGTCGGGCAAGACGACCTTCTGTGCCAAGCTTGCGCGCCATCTGCGGAAGCAGGGCAAGGCGCCGCTCCTGGCCGCGTCCGACGTCTACCGCCCGGCCGCCGTCGACCAGCTGAAGAAGCTGGCGGACCAGGCCAACGTGCCGGTCTACTCGATCGAGGAGGACGGACGCATCGTCGAAGACGCCGTGCGCGTGGCGGACGAGGCCGTCCACCACGCCCGCGAGAAGGCCCGCGACGTGGTGATTATCGACACGGCCGGCCGAATGCACATCGACGAGCAGATGATGCAGGAGGTGGCCGACATCAAGACGGCGGTGACCCCGAACGAAACCCTGTTCGTCGTGGACTCCATGACGGGACAGGACGCGGTGAACACCGCCAAGGAGTTCAACGAGCGGCTGGATTACGACGGGGTCGTTCTTACCAAGCTGGATGGGGACACCCGGGGCGGGGCGGCCCTCTCGATCCGCACCGTGGTCGAGAAGCCAATCAAGTTTGCCTCGACGGGGGAGAAGCTCGACGCCCTCACGCCGTTTTACCCCGACCGGATGGCCCAGCGCATCCTGGGCATGGGGGATGTGGTTTCGTTTGTCGAGCGGGCGCAGGAGGAATACGACAAGAAAGAAGCCGAGCGCCTCGAAGAAAAGATCCGCTCGGACGAGTTCGATCTGCAAGACTTTTACGATCAGCTTCAGCGCATCCAGAACATGGGATCGTTGAAGGAGCTGATGGGCATGATTCCCGGGGTTGGGAACAAGATCCAGGACCTTGACATCGACGAGGATGCCTTTACCCACATCGAGGCGATGATTCAGTCGATGACTCCCGAGGAGCGCACGCATCCGGAGATCCTGAACGGGATGCGCCGCCGTCGCATTGCCCGAGGGAGCGGAGTGGAGGTTCGGGATGTGAACCAGCTCATCAGCCAGTTCAACGAAATGAAGAAGATGATGAAGACGATGCAGAAGCTGACGAGCAAGGGGCGGGACGTCAGCATGTCGAACCTTATGAACAAGCTTACGGGCGACGGCGGCGGCCCGAGCCCGAGCCCCCGGTAGGGGCCGGCCCAACGACTGATGTTCTCTCACGAATTCTCTCATTGAACTCGACCTCCACACGACGTGTCTGTCAAACTTCGCATGCGCCGAATTGGGCGCAAGAAAATCCCCGTGTACTCCATCATTGCCACGGACTCGCGCAATGCGCGGGACGGTCGGTACATTGAGGACCTGGGGCGGTACTTTCCGCTCCGGGACCCCGCCGAGGTGAAACTCGACGAGGAGCGGGCGCTGTACTGGCTCGAAAATGGAGCCCAGCCGAGCGACACGGTTCACTCGATTCTGCACCGCCGCGGCATTCTGCTTCAGCATCACCTGAAGAAAAAGGGGGAGTCGCCCGACGAAATTCAGCGGCAGGTAGAGGAGCTTCGCGAGCGGATGGTCGCGGAGGGGAAGGAGCTGAAGATGGTCGTGGATGCCCGCGGGGAGGATGCCCTCGCCAAGGAACGAGAGCGCGCCGAGGAGCTCGACGAAGAGGCGCAGCTCCGGGCCCAGGCCACGTCGATCCCCGTGGACGACGACGCTGTTGCGGACGACGACGCGGCCGCCGACGAAGGGGAGGAACCCGAGGCGGATGCGGAGGCGGACGAGGCCGCTGCGGACGAGGACACGGAGGAAACGAAAGACGAGTAGCCCTCAGCGGATCGTGATCGCCTGTTCTCATGCCGTCTTCGCCCGACAGTCCCTCCGACGCGCGCCCCGAGTACGCCGACATTCCGGCGGACGCCCTGGTGCAGGTCGGCTTCGTGTATCGGCCGCACGGCATTGAAGGGGAGCTCAAGATCAACCCCGAACAGACCGACGATCCGGCCCGCTTCGAAGAGCTGCCGACCGTCTACTTCGGCGGGCAGCCCCATCAGGTGCGCCGACACGACATCCGATCGGTCCGCTACCAGGAGACCAAGCGGGGCACGACCGTCATTCTGGGGGTCGAGGGCATCACGACCCGTTCCGACGCCGAAACCGTCACCAAGCTCAAGGTCTTCGCCGCGGAGGAGGACCTGGCGCTCGACGACGATGAGTTTTTCGTCCACGAGCTCGTGGGCCTTGAGGTCGTCACGGACGACGGGACGCTCCTCGGCACCGTGTCGAACTTCCAGGAAATGCCCGCCCACGAGGTGTTCGTCATACGACGGCCGGACGGGGGAGAAGCGATGGTCCCGGCGGTTGAGGACTTTATACTCGACGTAGACCTCGACGCTGAGCGGGTGACGGTTCGTCCCATCGAGGGATTGATTGACTAGAGCGGCGCCGCGTTGACTTTTTTCGGATCGAACGGAGGATCCGTCCCATGCGTATTGATCTTATTACGGCACTTCCGGGGCTCGTCGAAGGACCGCTGCAGCACAGCATTGTGCGCCGTGCCCAGGAGGCAGAGGCCGTGACCATTGAGGTTCATGATCTGCGAGAGCATGCGGACGGAAAGCACCGGCAGATCGACGATTATCCCTTTGGGGGCGGGGCCGGCATGGTGTTGAAGCCGGAGCCGCTGTTTCGGGCGGTGGAAGCAATCAACGAGGCCCACGGCCCCCCGGATGACGTCATTTTTCTGACGCCCGACGGAGAACGACTGGAGCAGACGACCGTCAACCGCTTGTCGATGGAGGAGCACCTGGTGCTGATTGCCGGTCACTACAAGGGCATTGACCAGCGCGTTCGTGATGAGCTGGTGACCCGCGAACTTTCGATCGGCGATTACGTGCTTAGTGGCGGTGAATTGCCGGCCCTTGTGCTGGTGGACGCCATCGTCCGCCTGGTCCCGGGCGTGCTGGGGGATGCCTCCTCCGCCCTCACGGACTCGTTCCAGGACGGACTGCTCGACGCGCCGGTGTACACGCGCCCGGCGGAGTTTCGCGGAAAGACGGTCCCGGAGGTGCTTCGATCCGGCGATCACCAGCGTGTGGAAGCGTGGCGCGACCAGAAACGACTTGAGAAAACACGATCCCGCCGTCCCGACCTTCTGCCGGACGCGGAGGAGAAGGAGTAAGACGGCCCGAACACCCCTTGCACAGACGTATTTTTGTTCACCAACAACCTCACTTCCCATGGCCACTGATCTGATGAGCGTCGTCGAGGCCACGCAGTTTCGGGACGACGTCCCCGATTTTGATGCGGGCGACACCGTTAACGTACACCTGCGCGTGGTGGAGGGCGAGAAGGAACGGATTCAGCAATTTGAAGGCGTGTGCCTCGGCCGCCGGGGCTCCGGCGCCAACGAGACGTTTACGGTCCGGAAAGTATCGGAAGGCACCGGCGTCGAGCGCATCTTCCCGATCCACTCGCCCCGCATCGCCCAGATTGACGTGAAGCGCCGCGGCAAGGTGCGCCGGTCCAAGATCTTCTTCCTGCGCGACCGGTCGGGCAAGAACGCCCGGATTAAGGAGCGCGTCCGCGAAAACTAGCGTGGGGGCTCCCGTCGCCTCCGACGTGTCGGCCCGCCCGATTCGTTCTCTTTTCCACACACCGGACGCCTCCGATGGACCTTGCGATCTGGGACTATCCCCCCGCTGAATTCTTAGTGTCCGGGTTTACGTCCGGCGCCGTCGAGAATCCGTTTCGGATTCGGCGCTACCGCCCGGAGGTCTGCGCGGCTCGCCTGGTGGAGGATGACGTCGACGTGGCCCTCCTGCCCACAATGCTTGCGTTGCAGGGCAGCGACGCCTTCGACGTGATTCCGAGCGTGGGGCTCGTGTCGTGGCGCTACCCGTACGCCCGGCTGGTGTGGAGCGGCGGCCTCCACGACTTCCCGGAGACGATCGCCTACGATCGGCGCGTGGCGCAGGAGCGCACCGTGGCCCGCATCGTGCTGCACGAGCACTACCAGGTGGATCCCACCTTCGTGCCCTACGACGACGTGCCGCCCGCCGGCCTGTTGGACACGGACGAAGACGCGGCGCTGATGGTGGGGCCGAACGTCCCGTCGCTGCAGACCGAACCGTTTGAGATCGACATCGGGCAGGAGTGGTACGAGCTGGCGAACTACCCGATGGTGTGGGGCCTGTTCGTGACGAAGCGCGACCGCGCGACCGAAGATGTCATCGAGCCGCTCATTGACTCCGGAAAGGCGGCCGAGGAGAACCGGGAGGTGTGGGTGCAGGCGCAGGAAACGACCAAGACGCTCAACGACTTCTACCGCGAGGATCTCCGCACGGCCCTCGACAAGCTGGCAATCGCGAGCCTCACCGAGTTCCGAAAGTACCTCTTCTACTACGACGTGACGGAAGACGTCCCGGACCTTCCCTTCGTGTTTCTTGATGACGAGGAAGAAGAGGAGGAAGAGGAAGACGCATGAACGACGGGTCGCTCGCCCGCGGAATGAGGCCACGAATCTTCAATTCCCCCCCCGACCGATGGCTGAAGGCATTGAGGTAGTCGAGCGCAATCGGAAGGCGCGCTTCGAGTTCGATATTGAGGAGACGCTGGAGGCCGGGCTCGTCCTCGAAGGGTCGGAGGTGAAGTCGGTCCGACAGGGCAAGGTGAGTCTCGACGGGGCGTACTGCAAGGTGGACCGCGAGGGGGAGATGAAAATCCATGGGATGTACGTCAAGCCCTACGAAGAGGCCGGGCCCTTCGGCCACGAGCCGCGCCGCACCCGGAAGCTCCTCATGCACGGCCGGGAGATCCAAAAGTGGGGCGAGAAGTCGGAGCGGGAAGGGTACACCATCGTTCCCCTCGAGTTGTACTTTCGCGACGGATGGGCCAAGCTCAAGATTGGCCTCGCGAAGGGCCGTCAGAAGCACGACAAGCGACAGGCCATCAAGGAGCGGGAGATGGAGCGCCAGATGGAGCAGACGAAGCGCGAGTACAACCTGTAGGCGAGAATATCGGCTAGACGCAATTTTGTGACGTTCCCCTCCGCCCGGGCTTGACGGGCGGTTCTCTTTTTGTTCTATCGAAGACGATCCACCTACTACCATGCCGTTTCCACCGGTCGACGAACAGATGGACGTTCTCCGTCGGGGCGTCGATGAACTCGTTCCCGAAGAGGAGCTTGCGGAGAAGGTCGAGCGCTCTCGCGAGACCGAAACGCCCCTTATCGCCAAGCTGGGGTGCGACCCGAGTCGTCCGGACCTGCACCTGGGGCACACGGTTGTGCTTCGGAAGCTGCGGCAGTTTCAGGACCTGGGCCACCGTGCGGTGCTGATTGTGGGAGATTTCACCGGCATGATCGGCGATCCCTCCGGACGGTCGAAGACGCGGCCTCAGCTTACGCTCGAAGAGACGCGCCGAAACGGGCAGACGTACTACGAGCAGGCCACCCGCATCCTGGATCCGGACAAGACCGAGATCCTCTACAACTCTGAGTGGCTGGACGAGCTGTCGTTCAGCGACGTGATCGAGCTGGCTGCCCAGCAAACGGTGGCACAGATGCTGGAGCGGGAGGACTTCCGCGAGCGCTACGAGGCGGAGCAGCCCATTAGCATCCACGAATTTCTGTACCCCCTGGCGCAGGCCCAGGACTCAGTGCACATCGGGGCCGACGTCGAACTGGGCGGTACGGACCAGCGCTTCAATCTGCTTCTGGGCCGTCAGCTTCAGAAGGGCCAGGGGCAGGATCCGCAAGTGTGCATGATGATGCCGCTGCTGGAAGGGACCGACGGCACGAAAAAGATGTCGAAGTCCCTGGACAACGCCATCGGCATCACGGAGCCCCCGGAGGACATGTACGGGAAGGTGATGTCGATTGCGGATGATCTCATTTACCGGTACACGGAGCTTCTCACCGACGTCCCGACCGACGCCCTCTCGAAGGTGAAGGTGTTTGCCGAGGAGAACCCGCGGGACGCCAAAGCGCAACTGGCCCACCGCATCGTGGAAACGTACCACGGGGCCGAGGCCGCCGAGGCGGCCGAGTCCCACTTCGAGCAGACGGTGGTCGAGGGGGGGACGCCGGACGAGATTCCGGAGTACACATCTGACGCAAGCCCGGAGGAGGACGTGGGCCTTCTGAACCTGATGCGACGCGCCGGTCTCACCGAATCCAACAGCGAAGGGCGTCGCCTCATCGAGCAGGGAGCGGTCTCGATCGACGACGAGACGGTGACCGATACCGGTCTTTACGTCACAGTCTCCGAACAGGCGCCGTTTGTGCTACAGGTTGGCAAGCGCCGCTTCGCCCGAGTGGTGTGGGAGGAGGCGCCCGCAGAGGCGTAGCCCCCGAGAACGCTCCTCACGAGGAGGAGGCGTGCTCCTGCACGCGACGATCCATCTCGCCGACCGCGTCCTGGAGGTCGTTCTTGTACTCGGCCATCTGGGTGCGGAGGTCGGGGCGCTCGACGCCCAGGATCTGCACGGCGAGCAGGGCCGCGTTGTCCGCTGCGTTGATGGCCACGGAGGCCACCGGAACGCCGCCCGGCATTTGCACGATGGACAGGAGCGAGTCGACCCCGTTCAGTGTGCTTGTCTTCACGGGGACGCCGATGACGGGGAGGGGCGTGCTGGCCGCAATCATGCCGGGCAGATGGGCGGCGCCCCCCGCTCCCGCAATGATGACGTCGAGGCCCCGCTCCTGCGCCCTCTCGGCGTATTCCTGCATCACCGAGGGTGTGCGGTGGGCCGACAGCACCCGCAGTTCGTAGGAGACGTCGAACTCGTCGAGGACCTCGGCGGCCTCGTCCATCACGGGGAGATCGGAGTCGCTTCCCATCGCGATGCCGATGGAGGGAGAAGAAGACATAGGCGGAAGGAAAAAACTGAAGGAGGGACGATTACAGATGGATTGCGCCGGCGGCGGTCTCGGCCCGCTGGCGAGCGTCGGCCCGATCGGTCCCGAGGGCGGTCACGTGCCCCATCTTGCGGCCCGGACGCACGTCGGGTTTGCCGTAGATGTGGACGGACGCCCCCGTGACGGCCAGGGCGTCGGAGAGGCCGGAGGTTTGTGGGGGCGTGCCCTCGCGGTCCCCGAGTACATTGACCATGACGGCCGCCGGCATCCGAAGGTCGGTGGCCCCCAGGGGCCAGTCCAGAATGGCGCGGACATGGTTTTCAAACTGCGACGTGTGGGCCCCTTCGATGGAGTAGTGGCCGGTGTTGTGGGGGCGAGGGGCCAATTCGTTGACGAGAACGTCGCCGTTCGGCATCTCGAAGAGCTCGACGGCGATCAGTCCGACGCCCGCCACGGCGTCCACTGCCCGCTGGGCAATTTGCTGCGCGCGCTGGGCGACACGCCCCGATACGTCGGCGGGCACCTCCACGGCGTGGCAGCGGTGGTTGTGTTGTTCGGTGTACGCCACCGGGTAGACCACCTGCTCGCCGCCGGGGCGTCGGGCCACCTGCACAGCCAGTTCTCGCTCGAACTCCGCAAACTGCTCGACAAGGAGGCCGTCCTCCGCGGCGAGATCGGACCAGGCGTCGTGCAGCTCGGAGCGGGAGGCCACGGTAGCGTTGCCGTAGCCGTCGTACCCGCCCCGGTATTGCTTGAGCACAACGGGATAGCCGAAGGCCGCGGCCGCCTCGTGGGCGTCCTCCACCGTCTCACAGCGGGCAAAGTCGGGAAGCGGACAGTCCGCGTCCGACAGTCGCTGGTTCTGCACGCCCTTGTCCTTGATCCAGTCGAGCGTCTGCGGCGAGGGGTACACGTCGACGTCGTCGGGGAGGGCCTCCGCGGCCTCCGCGGCGGGGGCCCACTCGCTCTCCACCGTCACCACGTCGCAGTCTGCTCCAAAATCGCGGAGGACGGCGGGATCGGTCCAGTCCCCAACCCGGGCGTCGGCATAGCCCTGCATGGGGCCTGCGTCTTTCGGCGACAGCAGCCGGACATCGACGCTCAGGCGGACGGCTTCCGCGGCCATCATCTTGCCGAGCTGGCCGCCGCCGAGAATGCCGATGGTGGGAAAGGGGGCGTGGGCCATGGAGGGCATTCGGCTGAAGGGGGAAGAACTACTCGTCGTCTGGGAGGGGAGGGGCGTCGTCGGCATCGTCGCCGTTGAGCAACTGCTCCAGCTCGCTCTCGTCGTCGACCAGCACCTCGCGCGCCTTCGTGCCGTTGAAGGGGCCGACGATGCCGGCCTCCTCCAGCTGATCCACGATGCGGGCGGCGCGCGTGTAGCCCACCGCCAGCTTGCGCTGCAGGAGCGACACGGAGCCCTGCTGACGGCGCACGATGACGCGGGCGGCTTCTTCGAACTTCTCGTCGGTGTCCTCGACGCCCAGGGTTTCGTCGGGGCCGTGTCCGGCATCCATGAGAGACGGAAGCGTGTACGGCGTGACGCCCGGCTGGTCGGAGACAAAGTCGACGACCCGCTCCACTTCTTCGACGCTTACGAAGGGGCCCTGGAGCCGACGCAGGTTGCTTCCGCTCAGGAACAGCATGTCCCCGTTGCCGACGAGCCCCTCGGCGCCCCCCTGGTCGAGGATGGTGCGGGAGTCGGCCATGGAGGCCACCTCGTAGGCGATCCGGGAGGGGAAGTTGGCCTTGATGACGCCGGTGATGACGTCCACCGACGGCCGCTGGGTGGCGAGGACGAGGTGGATGCCAACGGCGCGGGCCATCTGTGCGAGTCGGGAAATCGGCCCTTCCACCTCGTCCCCGACCGACATCATGAGGTCGGCCAGCTCGTCGACCACCACGACCACGTAGGGCATGTGGCGGTGTCCCTCCGTCGGGTCCAGCTCCCCCGCCGCAAACTTTTTGTTGTAGCCTTTGAGCCCTCGCACGTTGGCGTCGGAGAGGAGCTCGTAGCGCTCCTCCATCTCCTTCTCCACGCTCTTCAGGACCCCGGAGGCCTCCTCAATGTCCGTGATGACGGTCTGGTCCACATCCTCGGGCTGGGCCACGAACTGCGTCTTGAGCGCCGTATACTGCTGCAGCTCAATCTTTTTCGGGTCGATGATCACGAACCGCAGATTCATCGGGTGGCACGCATAGATCAGGCCCGTGATGATGGAGTTCAGCCCCACGGACTTGCCCGATCCGGTGGCCCCGGCGATCAGGAGGTGCGGCATGGTCGTGAGGTCGGCCAGCTGGACCTCGCCCTCGATGCTCTTGCCCATGGGGATCGGCAGGTCCATGTCCGTGTCCCGAAACTTGGCCGTCCCGATAATTTCGCGAAGCCGTACCAGCTCGCGGTCCCGATTCGGAATCTCCACCCCGATGGCCGACTTGCCCGGGATGGGGGCCATCATGCGGACGCTGGGGGCGGCGAGGGCCATCGCCAGGTCGTCCTCAAGCGACTTAATGCGGCTGACCTTGACGCCCGGGGCCGGGGTCAGTTCGTACCGCGTGACGGTGGGGCCCACCACCGCGCTAATGTCTTGGATGTCGACGTTGTAGGTGTTGAGCTTGTCCAGCAGGATGCGCTTGTTTTCCTCAAGCTCGTCCCGGTTGATCGTCGGGTCGTCGTCGGTTGCCTCGTCGAGGAGATCGAGGGGCGGGGACTCGTACTCGATCTGTTCGGGCGTCTCCGCCGGGCGTTCGATCTCATCGGCCTTCTCTTCTTCCACCCGCTCCTTCACCGTAAGCTCAACGTCGTCGTCCGCGTCCGGGGCCGGCGGATCGTCGGGGGCCGGCTCCGCGGACGACGAAGAGGAGGCGGGCTCGGGAGAGGACTCTGAGGACGGAGGGTCCGAGGAATTCGGCGGCTCCGTGGGGGGCGGAGGGGGCGAGGAGCGCCGGTTTGAGTCAGAAGGAGCCTCGGACTGTTCGGCGGGATCCGTGTCGCCACTCTTCTCCACAGGCCCCGACGCCGAGGCGCCCCGAAACAGGTCGTTCCGCCGGACGGGGCGTTTGTCCTGTCCGGGATCGGGGACGGTGAGGGTGACCGATGTCTGGTCCTGCTCGGTGGGGGCC